>NZ_CP108487.1:1239859-1859788 GCF_036226525.1 Kribbella sp. NBC_01245 | reverse complement strand
TCGGCGCCGACTACGCGGACATCAGCGGCAACGGTCATCCCGATGTCGTCGTCTGCTACGAGCTGTACGGCCCGATCGGTACCATCCACGACCCGGATGAGGCCGGCGGCAAGATCGACTGGATCGAGAACCCGGGCAACGCCGGCAAGTCCGAAGAACGCTGGAAGAAGCACTACATCGGCCGCGCCACCGGGATGCACCGCCTGCGCGTCGGGCACTTCACCCAGACCGAACGGCTCGAGGTGATCGGCCTGCCCATCGTCGCGAAGGCCGACGTCCACGCCCTACTGCCGGTCGTGCTCTTCACCCAGCCCGACGACGTGTACGCCGCCGAGGAGTGGGAGAAGACGGTCATCGACGACACGTCGTTCCGGATGATCCACGGCGCGGAGAAGCGCTCGGGTCTGATCCCCGGTTCGGACCTCGAGTCGATCCTGCTCGCTTCGGACGAAGGCGTCACCTGGTTGTGGTTCGACGAGGCCATCGGCGAATGGCAGAAGGAGCTGATCGGGACCGGCGAGCTGACCCAGTTCGAGCAGACCGGCTTCCGCGGTAGTGGTGACCTCAACGCGGGCGCCCTCGGCGGCGATCCTTTCGCGTACGTCGCGGCGCTGGAGCCATTCCACGGTAATACCGTCGGCGTTTACGTGAAGGACGAGGCGGGCGTCTGGCAGCGCACGATCCTGGACGTCTTCGGCGATCCCAACGAGAACGGTGAGGGGCCGGGTCACCAGATCGTGTGCGCGGACTTCGACGGCGACGGGGATGACGAGTTCCTGGTCGCGCTGCGTGGGCCGTGGCCGTGGCAGGGCGTCATCTACTACAAGGCGATCGACGCGCAGAAGGGGATCTGGGCGAAGTGGCGAGTTGCCGACGAGTCGGTGGCCCGGATCGCGACGGCCGACTTCAACGGGGACGGGCGGCTCGACTTCGCCACCATCGCGTACTCGGTGCAGAACTACTACGTCGCCAAGGACGCGAAGGTCATGGTCTATCGCAACGAGACCCCGCAGGCGGTGTCCGATGGCTCCTGAAGTCGTCGCTAAGAGGCCGCCGCTGCATTCGCTGACGGGGTTGCGGTTCATCGCGGCGCTGCTGGTGTTCTGCTTCCACGTCACGTTGTCGAACTCGCCGGTGCCGCCGAACACCGCCGTGAACCCGTTCGCCAACGAGGGCCTCGCGTCGTTCCTGGAGGTGCTCTTCAGCAAGGCCGGCTATCTCGGGGTGTCGTTCTTCTTCGTGCTGAGCGGTTTCGTCATCACGTGGTCGGCGACGCCGGGGGAGGGCGCGTTGCCGTTCTACCGGCGGCGGTTGCTGAAGATCTTCCCGAACCATTTGGTCATGTTCGCGCTGGCGATGGTGCTCTTCGCTGGGGCGATCACGCGGCCGGGCGCGTGGATCCCGAACATCTTTCTGCTGCACTCGATGTTCCCGCAGGGTGATGTGTACGTGAGCGTGAACCCGCCGTCGTGGACGTTGTGCAGCGAATTGCTGTTCTACCTGTCGTTTCCCTTGCTGATCAGGCCGATCCGGCGGATCGCGGCGAACCGGCTGTGGCTGTGGACCGGCGTGATGGTGGTCTGCATGGTGCTCGTCCAGATCGTCACGCAGTACGTCATCTCCGACTCGCCTAAGTCGCCGATCACGCCGATCTCGGTGACCCAGTTCTGGTTCGGCTACATCTTCCCGGTGCCGCGCTTGTTCGAGTTCATCGTTGGGATGTTGGTCGCGCGTGCCGTGATGGCTGGCCGCTTCCCGCGCATCGACATCCGATGGTCGATTCCGGCGATGATTCTCGGGTACGTCGTTGCGCTGAAGGCGCCGTTCGTTTACGGGTTTTCGGTGGCGACGATTCTGCCGATCGTGCTGGTCATCGGGGCGTTCGCGACGGCGGATATCCGGGGCGAGAACACGGGCGTAAACGGCCGAAAGTGGCGCTGGCTAGGCGAAATCTCCTTCGGCTTCTACATCTGCCAAGGCGTAGTCATCTTCTACGGCCGCACGCTCTTCCCGTCCGACCCCTTCTCCACCCCGGTCGCACTCCTCGTAACCCTCGCCCTCTTCCTAGCCACCCTCCTAGCCGGCTGGGCCCTCTACGCCCTAGTAGAACGCCCCACCATGACCCGCTGGTCCCGCCCCCGGAAGCTCGCGCCCACCCCCACGCTGGTCAAAACCCCCTAACCCCTCGCCCCCTTCACCCCTCGAACCCCTTCCCTTCTGCGTTGATTCGTCTGCATCCGCTCGCCCATTCCGCGGCGCGTCGATTGGCCACCGGCGTAGGCGGGCGGATTCGGACGAATCAACGCTAATCGCCTGCTCGGCATCAACGCTGGTTCGGTCTTTCGATGGGCACCCGTCCCCCTGAGTTCTTCCGAATTGTCAGGCCGGTCCGGGCCGCGTCAAGGGCTTCATCGGCTACCGCCGACGCTGACGCGCCCTTGACCCGACCCGAACCGGCCAAGGGCGGCAGCTATCAGGGGGACGGGTGGGGTCTGCCCGGGTGCGGTGGTTGCGGAACGCTACCGCGCCACGATCCGCAGCACGCTCCCGCGCCGACTCTTCGCCAAGTGCTGCCGCCCCTGGCCATTCGTCTGCGCCGCCGCGAGACCTCCGCCCGCGAGTGGTCGCGTCCGGTCACTCGTCTGTGCTGGCGCGAGGTCTCTGCCCGCGAGTGGTCGGGTCTGGTCATTCGTGTGTGCTGCGGGAGGGTCTTTGCCGTGCCTGCGCGTAGGTCTGCGGCGAGTGGTCGCGTTTGGTCGGTCGGCTTGTGGACCTGGCGGTCGGTCGCGGACGTGCACGCCCACACGACGGCCGGTTTCTGCCGAGACGGGCGTTTTCGGGGCGTCGTGTGGTTGTGCAGGTCCGCAGCGGACGGCCAGCCCTACACAAGTGCCGTTTCGCCCTGGTTGAAACGGTTCAGTTGTGGGTTGTGTGGTGCTGGCGGTCCGCCTGTGTTCACCAGCGCAGCCACAACCGCCGATTCGGCCGGGTTGAAGCGCTTCATTCGAGGGTTGTGGCTGCGCTGGTGTCCGGGCCGGACCGGCAGGCAGGCACAAGTGCGGTTTCGCCGGGTTGAACCGCTTCACCCGCGGGTTGTGCCTGCGTGGCGGTCCGCCACTCGCCGAGTCGTGGATTTGCGCGGCCAGCAAAGCCTTTCCGACACCCCAATCCACGACTCGACGCACATCGAAGGCCGCTCGCATCTTCCTGACCGGACTGGACGTTTTCAGGGCCCGAAAACGTCCAGTCCGCTCAGGAAGATGCCCCGCCGACCATCCGTGACAGCACCACCCGACGCGGCAGCGCGCGGGAGACCACACCCGGTCAGACCTCACCCGTCCCCCTGATAGCCCGCTGCCTTTGGCCGGTTCGGGTCGGGTCAAGGGCGCGTCAGCGTCGGCGCTAGCCGATCTAGACCCTTGACGCGGCCCGGGCCGGCCTGACAATTCGGAAGAACTCAGGGGGACGGGTGCCCACCAAAAACCCGGCCCGATAGCTGATTCCGGGCAGGCGTCGGCGTTGATTCGTCCGAATCCGCCCGCCTACGTTGCCGTACATCTGACCCGCCGCGGAGTGGGCGAGCGGATGCAGACGAATCAACGCAACCCGTGGGGCGCGCGCGCCGAAGCGCCGGACAGGGCCGGGGTGCCGGGTGTGGTGGGGCTAGTTGAGGTATTTGTTGACGACGTCGGCGGGGCGGGGTTCGGCGGTGGTGGGGTCTTCGCCGAATTCGCGTTTGGCTCGGCGTTGGCGGAGGAGGTCCCAGCAGCGGTCGAGTTCGGACTCGAGGTGTTTGAGGCGGCTGTGCTCCTCCTCGGCGGTGATCTCGCGGTCGGCGAGTTTGCTGCGGAGGGTGCGCTCCTCGTCGACGAGTTCGTCGATTCTCTGGAAGATGGATCCGTCTTCGGTCATGCGTTCACGGTACGCCCGTCCGGAAGGGGCGAGCGGGCGAGGAGTTCCTTGATGGTCAGGATGGCGAGCGCCTGGGCGGCGAGCAGCGAGATCAGCACCACGAGTTGCAACGCGGCCGCGGCCGTCGGTGACGCACCACCCAGCACCATCCCGACGAAGGCTCCCGGCAGCGTGACCAATCCGACCGTGCGGGTCTGATCGAGGGCGGGCAGCAGCGCGTCGCCGGCGGTCGGACCCGCGACGAGACGGAAGGCCTGCGCGGGCAGCAGCCCGATCGACAGACCCGCCTCGAATTCGCCGTACCGATGGGCATATTCAGACAGCAATCGCCGCCCGGCCAGCGTAGTCGCGTTCATAGCGCCGCCGATGATGATGCCGCCGGTCGGCAGCAGAGTCGCCGGGTTACGCGGTACGACGCCCGGCAGCAGGAGGAGTGTCAACACAAGCGCGGCCGGTACGGCGATGGCGATCGCGCAGTGCAGGAACAACCCCGGCACGGGCACGAGCGAGGACAACCGCCGGGTGCTCGTGATCGTGGCGACGACCAGCATCACCGTGATGAAGGCGAGCGCGCCGAGCATCGACTGCAAGGCGAACCCGACAAGCGCACCCACCACCGCGAGCTGCACCAGCGCACGCAGTGCTGCCGTCAGCAGACCGCGCTCGTGTTCAAGAGACGCCAGCCGTGACGCGACGATGGCTATCACCACGAGCAGGGGAAGTACCACGACCGCCGCGAGGCCGAGCCCGGTGTCATGCCACATCAGGTCATTGAACACCGTCTGCTGTCAGTTAAACCGGCCGAATCGCGGCAACCCAGGCGGCAGGCTGGGAGGTATGGCGACGGCTCTTGGTTTCAGTGGCGAGGTGGCGGACTTCTACCAGCGATACCGGCGCGGGTATCCGGCCGAAATCCTCGATCGGATCGTCGACGAGTTCGCGCTGACCGGCGACGACGTCGTACTCGATCTCGGTTGTGGCACCGGCCAGTTGACCCTGCCGCTGGCGGAGCGAGTCGGCGCGGTGGTCGGGATGGACCCCGAGCCGGACATGCTGCTGCACGCGAAGGCGCGAGCGCCGCGCAACACCAGCTGGATGATCGGCTCCGACCAGGACCTGCCGGCCTTGGGCGCGTTGATCGGACGCCGGGCGCTCGGCGCGGTGACAATCGGCCAGGCGCTGCACTGGATGAACCACGAGGACCTGTTCCGTACCGCGCGGCCGTTGATCCGCGACGGCGGGGGCATCGCCATCGTCACCAACGGCACGCCGCTTTGGCTCCAGGACACCCCATGGTCCGAGGCGTTGCGCGGATACCTCGAACACTGGCTCGATACCGAACTCACGTACGCCTGCGGCACGGATGACGCGACCCAAGAGGTCTATCGCGCCGGCCTGGAGAAGACCCGGTACGTCGTATGCGCGGCGCAGGTCGAGTACGCCGACGAGCTCACGCTCGACCAGATCGTCGGCGGGGTGTGCTCGGCCCTGCCGGTCGAGTTGTTGCCCGCGCGCGCCGACCGGCCGTCGTTCGCGCAGCAGGTCGAACGCGCGATCGGACCGGGCCCGTTCGTCGAAGAGGTGCGCGTCTCAGTCCTGCTCGGCCGCGTCGAGCAACGGTGATCGCCTCAGCGGCGCCCTGCTGGTGGACGCACCTGCGGCTCAGGGACGAACAGCCTCGGATCCTCCGCGAGTTGCTTCATCCGGCCGAGCGGAATGGCGAACTTCTTCTTGGCGTCGGCCAGACCCGTCGCGACAACCTGCTCCTGGACCGTCACCGAGCGATCGCCGTACCGCACGTTGATGACTGAGCGGGCCCAAGTGCCGTTGCCGATGAAAGTCACCTGTACGACGAAGTAGGAGCCGGACGACACCTGGTTGGTGTCGGACGCCTTTGACACCAAACAGATCGGCCTGACCGACTTGCAGGCGGCATGGGCCTTAGCAGCCGTCGAAGCCTTGTCCGGCGGATTGAGGTACGCACTGACCCACAACTCGTGCCAGGGCTGCAGACCGACCTGGTAGATCGCATGCCAGTCGGTGGCGTTGTGAGCCTGCTCCGGCGCCAGGGCATTGTCACGGAGCCAGTCGCTCGGGTAGATGTTCCTGAGCGACAGTGGCGAGTACGGGAGCGATACCCGGACCACAGACGGTATGACGCTCGCAAGTGAGTCTGTGTACTTCGGGTCGTTCCCGATGCCTGGAAGCAGTTCTGGCTGCTCTACGTCGGACGGCGAGCTCACGTCGGGTTTGGCGGGCTGGCTGATGTTCGACGTGGCTGCCGCGTGGATGCCGAGGGCGATGATGGCAACGGTCAACGCGCTGAACGCCGCCGTGGCGGTCTGCCGCACGGCCCGGCGGCGGCGTCCGGACCGCACCACCGTCTCGGGCGTGAGCCGCATCGGGGGTTCGCCTCGCAGATGGGCGTCGAGCGCGTCGCGGAGGATCGGGTCGTCGATCATCGCGTCGGCCTTTCGAGCTGCGTCTCCAGCGCCGACCGTAATGCCTGCAGCGCACGGTTCGGGTGGCTCTTCACGGTGCCTTCGGCGATCCCCAGCAACTCGGCGACTTCCGCCACCGGCAGGTCGTCGACGTACCGCAGGGCCACGATCGCGCGCTGGCGGTCGGTCAGGCCGGAAAGCGCGTCGGCCAGTTCGAGCCAGCCGCCGAACTCCGGCGCGGGGTCGTGCCGGTCAGGCGGTTCGGCCGTCACCAGCTCGCGATGCGCCGTACGCCGTCGCGAGAGGAACAAGTTGGTGAGGATCCGGCGCGCGTACGCATCGACCGTCTCCTGGCGGACGCGGCGCCAATGCACGTAGAGCCGCACGAAGGTGGTCTGGACCAGGTCCTCCGCGATCTGCCAGTCACCGCACATCAGGTAGGCCGTTCGGCGCAGCGCCGGGGCCCGTGCCACGAAGAAGTCGACGTACTCGGACTCCCAGTCCGGTCGGCCCATCCCCACCCCTGACGTGTCGGCGTACACCTTCTCTACTCGCCGGACCGCCGCCAGGTTTACGTGTGCCGCAAGTTTTTACTCGTCCCGGAAATCGGCCTCGTCGTACGAGTATTCGCCTCGATCGGTTCTTTCGGCCTCGCTCGTGCGCAGTTCGACCCGGCGGATCTTGCCGGAGATGGTCTTCGGCAGTTCGGCGAACTCGATCCGCCGGATCCGTTTGTACGCCGCGAGGTGCTCCCGGCAATACGCCAGGATCTCGCCGGCCAGCTCCCGGCTCGGCTCGTACCCGCCCGCGAGGACGACGTACGCCTTCGGCACCGCGAGCCGGACCGGGTCGGGCGAGGGCACCACGGCCGCCTCGGCGACGGCCGGGTGCTCGATCAGCACCGACTCGAGCTCGAACGGCGAGATCCTGTAGTCGCTCGCCTTGAACACGTCATCCGCCCGGCCGACGTACGTGATGTAGCCGTCCTCGTCCCGGCTGGCGACATCACCGGTGTGGTAGAAACCGCCGCGCATCACCTCATCGGTCAGCACGGGCGCGTCGCGGTAACCGCGCATCAGGGCGACCGGTCGCGGCCCGAGCTCGATGCAGATCTCGCCGTCGTCGCCGATCTCGTCCGTGGCCGGGTCGATCAGGGCGATCGCGTAACCGGGCGTCGGCCGGCCCATCGACCCGGGTTTGACCGGCTGGCCGGGGGAGTTGCCGATCTGCGCGGTCGTCTCGGTCTGGCCGAAACCGTCCCGGATGGTGATGTCCCAGGCCGAGCGGACCTGCTCGATCACCTCGGGGTTGAGCGGCTCACCGGCCGAGATGCACTCGCGAATCGCCACGTCGACGGCGGACAGGTCGGCCTGGATCAGCATCCGCCAGACCGTCGGGGGAGCGCAGAACGTGGTCACGCCGTACGTCGCCAGCACGTCGAGCATCTTGGCCGCGTCGAACCGGGTGTAGTTGTAGATGAAGACGGTCGCTCCTGCATTCCATGGCGCGAATACGTTGCTCCAGGAGTGTTTGGCCCAACCGGGTGACGAGACGTTGAGGTGGATGTCTCCGGGCTGCAGGCCGATCCAGTACATCGTCGAGAGGTGTCCGACGGGATAGCTGACGTGGCTGTGCTCCACGAGCTTCGGCTGGCTAGTGGTGCCGGAGGTGAAGTAGAGCAGCATCGGGTCGTCCGCAGCGGTGTCAACATCCGGTACGTCGTCCGCGTACTCCACGGTCTCGTCGTACCTCAGCCAACCCGCGGCAGCGTCTGCCTGGGCGTGGCTCCCGTCGAGCTCTCCGACGGCTACGCGAAGGCACTGGTCGGCGATGCCGGCATAGCGGTCTATGTCCGCCGAGGCGGTTACTACGCAGCGGACCTCGCCGCGGGTGATGCGGTCGGCTAGGTCGGCGTCAGTGAGGAGAGTTGTCGCGGGGATCATTACGGCGCCAAGCCGGATACAGGCCAGCATGATCTCCCACAGCGGTACGACGTTGCCTAGGACGATCAGTACGCGATCACCCTGCTTGAGGCCGTTCGCCGAAAGCCAGCCGGCCACGCGCCTCGACCGCTCGGCCATCTCGGCGTACGTCAGCGTCCGAACCGCGCCGTCCTCTTCAACGATCGTCAGCGCCGCCACCTCGGGCTGTTCCACCGCCAGCGCGTCGAACCAGTCCTTGGCCCAGTTGAACCGCTCGAACTCCGGCCACCGAAACTCCCGATACGCCGTCTCGTACTCCTCCCGATGCGCCACCAAAAAGTCCCGAGCCGCCCTGAAGCTCCGCGTGGTCTCCGACGTACTCAGCTCCGCGCTCATGCCCGCACTATTACCCACCAGCCACCCACGTTCAACAACCCCACCCCTCGCCCCCTCGCCACGGTCGGACGCGAAATACGCCCCTCGTGGAAACCCGTACCCGAACCCCGCCGCGAGCGGCCACGTCTCGACGCGCCCACTCGCGCCGAAACCCCTACGACGGTCGGACGCGAAATGCGCCCCCTGTGGAAACTCGTGCGACGGTCGGACGTGGAATGCGGCCTGTGGACGCCGAGCCCCCGGCACCAAGCCCCAAAGCGCACACATCCAGGCCAATTGTGCAAAACCCTCCCGCGAGGCGCCTCCTTGCGCTTGCACACCTGCCACACAACAAGCCACCTCGCGGAAGAGTTATCCCCAGATCCGCCCCGAGGTCCGCATTCCGCGTCCGACGGTGCCGGGTTGTCGACCGGTTGCGGCCCGCATTCCACGTCCGACCGTGGCAGGGCGGTCTCCCGGTGGTGGCCCGCATACTGCGTCCGACCGTGGCTGGGCTGACGCCGACCATCCACGCGCTGGGCGGGCCGTGCCCGAACTCCGCCGCGAGTGGTCGCGTCTTGACGAGTCCGCTCGTGCCGAAACGCCTGCGACGGTCGGACGTGGAATGCGGCCCCCCTGTGGAAACTCGTGCGACGGTCGGACGCGGAATGCGGCCTGTGGACGCTGAGCCCCCGGCTCCCGGCCTCGAAGCGCACACGTTCGGGTCGATTTGTGTAAAACACTGCCGCGAGGTGCCTCCTTGTGTTTGCACACGCGCGACACAACAAGGCACCTCGCGGGAGAGTTATCCCCAGATTCGCCCGGAGGTCCGCATTTCGCGTCCGACCGGGCCGGGGTGTTCACCGGTGGCGGCCCGCATTCTGCGTCCGACCGTGGCTGGGGGATCCACAGGTGGGCGTCATGGGTTCGCGAGTGGGCGGGTATGACGCGACCACTCGCGGGGCAAAGAGGGTTGGGGTCCGCATTTCGGGTCCGACCGTGACGAGGGGGCGGGGCGAGGAGGGCTGGAGGTGGGGAGGTGGATATTGCGGGGGGATGGGGGTGGGGGTGAGTACGCTGGCGGCGTGACTGGGGTGGAGCGGGTGGACTATCCGGGAGTGCTGGAGGCGGACGTCGTGCTCCGGGACGGCTCGACTGCGCATTTGCGGCCGATTACGGCCGATGACGCGGAGTTGCTGGTGGCGTTTTACGCCCGCGTTTCGGAGCAGTCGAAGTACTACCGGTTCTTCGCGCCGTACCCGGAGTTGTCCAGCCGGGATGTGGCGAGGTTCACGCAGGTGGACTACGAGGGGCGGCTCGCGCTGATCGTCACCGTCGGGAACGAGATGATCGGCGTCGGGCGTTACGAGCGGACCGACCCGCATACGGCCGAGGTGGCGTTCCTGATCGAGGACGCGCATCAGGGCCGGGGCCTCGGGCAACTGTTGCTCGAGCACCTCGCGCAGGCGGCCCGCGAGCAGGGCATCACGAAGTTCACCGCCGAGGTGCTGCCGGACAACCGCAAGATGATCACCGTCTTCACCGAAGCCGGGTACAAGGTCGCGCGCGAGTTCGAGGACGGCGTGATCGTGGTCGAGTTCGATATTGCGCCCACCGATACGTCGTTCGGCGTGATGCAGTCGCGCGAGCAGCGGTCCGAGGCGAAGTCGATCGAGCGCCTGATGACCCCGTCGAGCGTGGCCGTGATCGGCGCCAGTCGCCGTGAGGGCACGATCGGCAACGCCCTGTTGCGCAATCTCCGCGACGGCGGTTTCACCGGCAAGCTGTACGCCGTGAACGCCGCGGGTGGTGAGGTCGAAGGCGTGCAGGCGTATCCGGCCATCCGCGATATCGACGGTTCGATCGACCTCGCCGTGGTCGCCGTACCTGCTGAGTCCGTGGTCGACGTGGTGCTCGATTGCGCGGCCAAAGGCGTGCGCGGGCTGGTCGTCGTCTCAAGCGGGTTCGCCGAGGTCGGGGAGGAGGGCCGTCGCCG
Organism: Kribbella sp. NBC_01245; assembly: GCF_036226525.1. Taxonomy (NCBI): domain Bacteria; kingdom Bacillati; phylum Actinomycetota; class Actinomycetes; order Propionibacteriales; family Kribbellaceae; genus Kribbella; species Kribbella sp. NBC_01245. Next base: position 1,849,142 of record NZ_CP108487.1, on the reverse strand, counting down.
CCAGCGCCGCCTGGTCGGGCTGGCCCGGTCCTACGGCATGCGCGTCATCGGCCCCAACTGCCTCGGCCTGATCAACACCGACCCCGCGATCTCCCTCAATGCGACACTCTCGCCGTTGATGCCGGATCGCGGCCGCGTCGCCTTCTTCTGCCAATCGGGCGCACTCGGCGTCGCGATCCTGGCGGATGTGGTCGCGCGCGGTATCGGTCTGTCCAGTTTCGTCTCCGCGGGCAACCGGGCCGATGTCTCAGGCAACGACCTCATGCAGTACTGGTACTCCGACGAGGCCACCGAGGTCGTCCTGCTCTACCTGGAATCCCTCGGCAATCCGCGCAAATTCAGCCGCGTAGCCCGTCGCCTCGCGGGTCGCAAACCTGTCATCGCGCTGCGTTCCGGCCGCGCCACCCAGGGCGTACCGCTCGGGCATACCGTACGGCGCAGCCAGTTGCCCCCGGCAACCTCCGACGCCCTGCTACGTCAAAGCGGCCTGATCGGGGTCGACACGACTGGCGAGATGTTCGACGTGGCCCAGCTGCTCGCGCACCAGCCGTTGCCGCGCGGGCGGAACGTCGCGATCGTCAGCAATTCCGACGCGCTCACCCTGCTCGCGATGGACGCCGCCGCGATGCACGGCCTCGAGATCGTCGGCGACCCGATGACGCTCGGCGCCAACGCGTCCGCGGACGACTTCGGCACGGTTCTCGGCGAGGTCTTCGCCGATGACCGGGTCCACTCGGTGGTGGTGATCTTCGCGCCGCCGATCCACACCACGGGTGAGGAGGTGGCGCGCGTCCTCGCGACGGCCGCCGCCGATTCGGACAAGCCCGTCGTCTCGTCGTTCATGGCCTCGCGGAGTGTGCCCGATCTACTCCGTGTGCCCGACGAACACGGCGGCGCCGCGCGCGGGTCCATCCCGTCGTACTCCTCACCCCAGTACGCCGTGGGCGCCCTCGCGAAGGCGACGGGGTACGGCGAGTGGCGGTTGCGGGCCGACAGCGATATCCCGGACCTGCCTGACATCGACACGGCCGGCGCCGAGGCGTTCGTCGCCGAATACCTGCAACGCAATCCGCAAGGCGCCGACCTCGATCCGGATGAGCGGCAGCACCTGCTCAGCTTCTACGACGTCAGCGTCCTCCCGTCGTACCCGGTGTTGTCCGCGGACGAGGCCGTCGCGCGTGCCGCGGATCTCGGCTGGGAGGTCATCCTCAAGGCGACGGCCGAGCAATGGCGGATGCGGCCCGACCTCGCGGACATCTGGCGGCACATCCACGACGAGGGCGACATGCGCGAGGCGTGGGGCGAGATGACGTCGACCTTCGGCGTGGCGTCGGACCCGGGCCGCGCGCAATTCGTCGTACAGAAGATGGTGCCGCCGGGCGTGCCCGTCGTGATCGACGCGATCGAGGACGTGTCGTACGGGCCGGTCGTGTCGTTCGGCCTGTCGGGTGTCGCGACGGACCTCCTGGGCGACCGCTCGTACCGTATGCCGCCGCTGACCCTGGCCGACGCGGCCGAGATGGTCCGCGAGGTCCGGGCGGCGCCGATGCTGTTCGGCTACCGCGGTACGGATCCGGTCGACATCGCCTCGATCGAGGCCCTGCTGCACCGCGTCGGCCGACTCGCGCTCGACCTCGAGGAAGTCGTCCGGATCGAGCTGCGCTCAGTGCTCGTCGGCCCGGACGGCGCCACCGTGCTCGACACCGCCATCCGCATCGCGCCAAACGAAAAACCCCGCCAAGACACCCCCGTCCGCCGCCTCGGCTAAGCAGCCCGGGTTCAGCTGATGCCGGCCGTACTGCCAGTGGCGGCAAACTCGCGCACTACCGCCAAGAGCCGCGCCAAGAAGCCCGCAAAGTCTGTGGCGACGACACTGGGTTTGTCCCCTCCGCCATAGAACACCCCATCGTCCACTCGCCCGGTCGGAAGGTAGTAAACGGCGCCGTCCGGGACTGCCACACAGAACAAGCCTCCGCCGCCATCAGACCCAAAGGTCACCACCTCCTTGCCGACGCCGTCCTCGACGCGAGCAGGAAGTGTCTCGTCGGCATCCAGGACCGCTTGGACAGGGTGAATGAAGTAGCCGTTATGGACATCCGGAAGGGACACCTCGCCCACGGTCGAGTAGAAGTCAACAAGGGCGTCCGGCAGCCGGCCGTGAAGATCAACGGTCGATCCAGGCTCGCTTACGAAGTTGTTCGCCGGGTCGAACGGATACCCGAAGCGAGGCTCGAACACCCGCTCCAGTTCGAGAAGCGAATCGCGCATGCTCCGCGTCCATTCATCGATCGCCGTCATAGTCATCTCCAGTAACTCGGCACGAATATGTCGTCGATGTCCCGTACCGACTGAGAGTTCTTGTAGACCGAGTGTCCGGACTCGTCACCTTTGCAGGGCAGAGGTGGTCAAACCTTGCGGTACGTCGAGTTGGCGCGGGTGAGGAAGCCCCAGTCGACCAGGAATCGGCGCAGCTGCGCGTGGTCGTCGTACCACGCGTGCAGGATCTCGTTGACCTCCGACTCGGGGTAGTCGCGGTCCGGCTCGAACAGCCTGGCGAGATACCCGATCACGACCTTCTGCTTGGCGGGGAACGTCGGCATCGTGGTGATCCGGCCGTCGCGGATACAGGCCTGCAGCAGCGCGTCGGTCGCCGGGTCGTCGTCGAGGGGCTCGCGCTCCGGGCGATCGGCGCGAGTGGCGTCCTTGAACGCGTCGGCGACCGGCTCGAATCCGCCCGGGCCGGTGGTGACGAGACCGCCGACCTGGAGGCGTCGTACGGCCGTGCGCACGGTGCCGACGGACAAGCCGGCGTCGGTGGCGATCTGCTCGGGCTGGGTGGCGCCGAGCACGATGGCGGCGAAGGTGCGCAGTCTTTCCGGTTCGGCCAGTAGGCCGGCGAGATTCACGGATCGCATGGGTTCACCGTACTTTCCCACCGCAACGGATTTTCCTTGATAGACAAGGCATATGCAGAATGCGATCACCGATGTGCCGGGTGTCCTGATCGGGCAGTACGAGCGCACGGACGAGCCCTATTTGACCGGTACGACCGTGATCTACCTGCCCGGTACGGCGGTTGCCGGGGTGGACGTTCGCGGCGGCGCGCCGGGCACGCGCGAGACGGACCTGCTCGATCCGGTCAACTCGAATCCCGGCGTGAACGCGATCGTCCTGACCGGCGGCAGCGCGTACGGCCTGGACGCCGCCTCGGGCGTGATGGCCTGGCTGGAGGAACGCGGCGAAGGAGTCCGGGTCGGGCCGGATCCGAGCGAGGTGGTGCCGATCGTGCCGGCGGCGGTGCTGTTCGATCTGGGCCGGGGTGGTTCGTTCCGGGCGCGTCCCGATGCCGATTGGGGGCGGCGCGCGATCTCGGCCGCCGCGGCCGGACCGGTTGCCGAGGGCAACGTTGGTGCCGGGGCGGGGGCGCGGGCCGGGCGGTTGAAGGGCGGCGTCGGTACGGCGAGCGTGCGGCTGGCGAACGGATTTACCGTTGGAGCGCTGGTGGTGGTCAACGCCGTCGGGTCGGCGGTGGACGAGACCGGGCGAATGCTGGGGGAGCGGGCCGGGATCGACGGTGAGTTCGCGGGCCTGGCGACGCCGGTGGAAGGTCCGCCGGAGGCACCGCCTGGGCCGTTGCCGGGGATGAACACGGTCATCGCGGTCATCGCGACGGACGCGCCGCTGGACAAGGTGGGGGCGACCCGGCTCGCGATGGTCGGGCATGACGGGTTGGCGCGGTCGGTTGATCCGATCCACACCCTGCTGGACGGCGACACGGTGTTCGGCCTGTCGACAGCGCCACCAGAGGTCGCGAAGTGGTCGGTGTCGAACCTCGCCGACCTGGTATCACTGGAGACGGTTTTCGCCGCGGGCGCGAGGACGCTGGCCCGGGCCGTCGTACGAGGGATGCTGGCCGCTGAGGCCGTCACCACGCCTGCCGTCACGTTGCAGAGTTATCGCTCCGCCTACCCGTCGGCGGTGAGGGATCACCCCGCGGGATGAGCGGGTGTAGTACCTGGGGATGACGCCGGGGTCCGTCCAGGGGTGTCATTCGTCGCGGGAAGTCGCGACCGAGGGCCGATGAGAGCCGAGGCCGATTTCGCGAGGCTTCTGGGTATGAGCTTCCAGAATCCCCAGGCGGTCCAGACCCAGCCCCCATACGTCCCAACGGAGGCCGTGCTCGGCGGCCGAGGCTTGGTGAAGTACTACGGCGAGGTGGTCGGCCTCGCCGGGGTCGACGTCGAGGTCCGGGCCGGCGAAGCGCTCGCCGTGATGGGCCCGAGCGGTAACGGCAAGACGACGCTTTTGCACGTACTCGCGGGCATTCTCACGCCTGACAGCGGTGAGGTCTGGCTCGCCGGGCAGCGGGTCGACAACCTCGGCGACGCCGCGCGGACCAAGCTTCGGCGGCAGCAGCTCGGGTTCGTCTTCCAGGACAACCAACTGCTGGCCGAGCTGCCCGCCGAGGAGAACGTCGCGCTGCCGTTGATGGTCGACGGCGTACCGCGTCGCCAGGCGATCGCCCGCGCCCGTACGGTGCTCGCGCAGGTAGGCCTCGCCGCCGAGTCGAAACGTCGTCCCGGTGAGCTTTCCGGCGGTCAGGCCCAGCGGGTCGCGATCGCCCGTGCGCTGGTCGGCGAGCCGCAGGTGGTCTTCGCCGACGAGCCGACGGGCGCGCTCGACGCGGCGACCGGCGCGCACGTCATCGACCTGCTGATCGGCGCCGCCACACATCGCGGCGCGGCGGTCGTGGTCGTCACGCACGACGACCAGGTCGCGGCCCGCTGCCACCGGACCGTCCGCATCGTCGACGGCCGGGTGAGCCAGCGATGAGAATGTGGGAACTCGCCGTCCGGTTCGTCCGGCGGCCAGGCCAAGGTGGTCGTGCCGCGAACCTGGCCGCCTTCGGCGCGACCGCGGTCGTCAGCCTGCTCATCACGTTCCTGATCGCGGGTTCGCTCGGCCTGCTCGACCGCTCCGACCGGATCGGCTGGCGCGCAACGCGTGCGACCGACGGTGCTCCGGTGGTCGGCAAGATCTACGAGGTCAAGGATGTTGCCGACGGCAAGTCCGTGCTCCGGCTCGACCTGGCGGTCACCGACCAGAGCCGCAACCAGGGGCTGGTCCCGCCGCCGGGCCTGCCGCACACGCCGAAACCTGGTGAGGTCTGGGTCTCCCCGGCCACGGCCAAACTCTGGAAGAGCGAGCTGGGAAAGCAGCTCAGCCAGCGGTACCACGTGCCCAAGCCCACCGGCGTCATCGGTGATGCGGGCCTTTCCTCCCCGGACGAACAGGTGGTCATCCGGGGCGTCGAGGCCAGGCCGGACGACACTGGCATGGAGGTCACCAGCTGGAGCGGCGATGCCATGGACCAACGGATCCAGGTGCTGATCTGGCTCGTTGGTTTCGGTTTGGCCCTGGTGATCTTCCCGGTCCTGAGCCTCGTCGGTCAGGCCGCGGGCGTCGCCGCCAAACGACGCGAACACCGACTGGCCGCACTCCGCCTGGCCGGCGCCACTCGCACGCAGGTCCTCCGCCTCAGCGCGGTGGAACAGGCCATCCTCGCGGTGGCGGGCGCTGCCGCCGGGTTGATCGCCTACACCGCGCTTTCGCCGTTGATCGCGCATATCCCGCTCGGCGGCGGCAGGTGGTTCGTGAGCGATCTGACCGTGTCGCCCTGGCTCGTCGTACTCGTGATGATCCTGGTGCCGGTTTTGTCGGTGCTGAGCGCGATGATCGGTCTGGGCCGGGTGAGCATCACGCCGCTCGGTGTCACGCGTGGTCATACCCGCAAGAAGGTCACGCCGTTCCGGCTGGTGCTGCTCGCGGCCGGGCCGATTCTGCTGCTGATGGTCGGCGGCAACACGGCGGCGTTGTTGCCGATCATCATCGGGATCGCGATGGGCGCGTTCGCCGTACGGATCGGCGGGCCGTTCGTGATCGACCGCTTCGGCCGGATCTTGGCTCGTACGGCGAACAACCCGGCGACGCTGCTCGCCGGGCGACGGCTGGCGGATGACCCGAAGGCGGCGTTCCGGCCGGTGGCGGCGCTCGTACTGGCCGGATTCGTGTCGGGCTTCCTCTCGGTGGTGATGCCGTTCAACCTTCACGGCAATGGCGCGGACAACGCGTTCGAGGTCACCGTGCGGGCGCAGTCGGCCCAGGTGGCGGACCAACTGGTGGAGCAGCGGCTCAAGGACGCCGGGTTGAACGGTAAAGCCGAGGCCGGCCAGTCGTACGGCAAGGAGCAGCAGGTCTACGTCACCTTCCCGAAGGCCGAGCGTGAGCAGACTCGCACGGCGCTGTACGACGTATCGCCGGGGAGTGTGCCGATGACTGACGCGGAGCGCGACCTGTTCGACGCGGGGATGTTGCTCGACCTCAAGATCGGCGTACTGCTCCTGCTCGGCGTGGTCTTCGTCACCGGTGCGGCGTCCACCGCCGCAGGCGCGGTCGGCACGGCGTTGGACCAGGCGGGGCCGGCGAAGGCGTTGCGACGGTCCGGCGTACCGCTGAAGGTGATCGAGCGTTCCGCCCGCCTGGCCGCCGTACTGCCGGTCATCGTGGTCGGATTGCCGACCATCGCGATGGGCGCTTTCTGTGGCCTCCTGGCCAACGCGGGCACGCTGCCGCTCGGCGAAGGCAGTGCTGGCGCGCTGCTGCTGGCCGGTCAGGTAATCGTCGGTCTGGTGCTCGTTTCGGCCGCGGGAGCCGCCGGCGCGCCCGTGCTCCGGAAGGCCAGCGCGAACTGACCGCAAGGGGTAACTGACGGGTGACGGGCCCGGCGCGTGCGAGGATGAGGTCATGCGTGACCTGAATGCGCCGGTCCCGGAGCTCGCAGACGCCTCAACCGAGTTGCGTGCCGCGATCGATCGGTGTGGCTACTACCCAGACGTCGTATCGGACTCACTCGCCGTGGCGGTTGCCGGTGAACCCATCCGGGCTTTCGTGCTGCAGCACGAGCCGACGTTCGACCGCGACGAGGTCCGGCGCCACATCACCATCCTGGCGCTGACCCCGACCCGGCTGATCGTGGGCCACACTGACGAGCACGCGGCCGACGACCTGATCCGCGCGCCGTATGCGTCCACCTCGACCGAGGCCATCCCCTTGCAGCGGGTGAACGCGGTCGTGGTCAACCGCGTCGTGCCGAACCCGGCCGGTTACTCGTCGAACGGCTCCGACCCGGCCGCCGCGACCGGTGAAGTGGTGCTGACGATCGGCTGGGGCATGGTGAATCGCGTCGACCTCGAGCCCGCCGTCTGCGCCGACCCGAACTGCGAAGCCGATCACGGTTTCACCGGCTCCGTCGCGGCCGACGACATCTCGCTGCGGATCAGCGCGGCCGTCGATGGCGCCGACGGCATCCAGCAGGTCCTCGACTTCTCCACCGCGCTCTCCGCGGCCACCGCTGCGCGCTGACCTATGGACACGGTCAGACCCGAGTACGGCGGCGCCTCCCTCGCGGACGTGCTGCCGTCCGTCGCGGGCGCCCTCAAGGTCCCAGGCGATACCAACACCCTCGACCTCCCCGAGAACCCGCGGTACGCCGTACTGCTGCTCGACGGCCTCGGCTGGAACCTCCTGCACGCCAACGCGGACGCCGCGCCGTACCTCGCGTCGTTGCTGCCGACTGGTCGGCGTCTTACGGCGGGTGTGCCGTCGACGACTGCGGTCAGTCTCAGCAGTCTCGGTACGGGGCTGCCGCCGGGAGCGCACGGCATCGTTGGGTACAGCTCGATCGTTCCTGAGACGGGTGGGCTGCTGAACGCGTTGTCTTGGGATTCGCCGGTGGATCCGCGCCGGTGGCAGCCGCATCCGACCGTGTTCGAGCGGGTTGCGGCGGCTGGGGTGATGACTCGGAACGTTAGTAAGGCGCGGTTCGAGAAGTCCGGGTTGACCGCGGCGGCGTTCCGGGGGAGTGCGCATCGGGGGTCGGACAGCATTGAGGATCGGCTGGACGCGACTCGGTTTGCGATTCGTGAAGGGTCGTCGGCGCTGGTCTACGTGTACGACTCGCAACTGGACTACATCGGGCACAACTTCGGGTCGGAATCCCTCGAATGGCGGACCGAGTTGCTGGCGGCGGACCAGTTTGCCCAGCGTGTGCGCTCGTCTCTGCCGCGAGATGCCATTCTGCTGGTCGTCGCGGATCACGGCATGATCGACGTTTCGCCGGAAGACCGGGTCGATATCGACGCCGAGCCCGATCTCACCAGTGGTCTGACTTTGGTGGCCGGCGAGTCGCGATTCCGTCATCTCTACTGTGTCCCGGGCGCTGTGGACGATGTGCGGGCGACGTACCAATCCCGCGTCGGCGACCGAGCGCTGGTCCTCACTCGCGATCAAGCCATCGCCGAAGGCTGGTTCGGCCCAGTCGAGCCGCGCGTAGCACCCCGCATCGGCGACATCGTGGTAGCCGCCCTCGGCCCCCTCTCCCTCGTCGCCGGCCGCCGCTTCCCCCAAGAAGCGGCCCTCCTAGGCCTCCACGGCTCCCTAACCGAAGCCGAAATGGCCATCCCCCTCCTAATAGACCCGGGCTACTAACCCCACCCCACATCCGCCCCCGCCCACTCCACCTCGCGCTGCCCGACCACCTCCGCACCCCGGCGCCCCCACCTCGCGCTAACGGACCACCTACCTCTTCTGCGTTGATTCGTCTGCATCCGCTCGCCCCTTTGCACGGCGGGTCAGCTGTACGGCAACGCAGGCGGGCGGATTCGGACGAATCAACGCTAATCGCCTACCAGGTATCAACTATTTGGCCGGGTTTTGGGGGGACGGGTGCAACCAACACCACCCGCACAAAGGTCGTTCTGTGAGGTCCGCGAAGTCTGGTCCGCGCGAAACGCTGGTCCGCGGAAAAGCGTGGGCTGTTAGAAGCCCCAGACGGTCCAGCGGATTACTTTGACGCCGGTGCGGCCGGAGGCGTCTTTGGCTGAGACGAGGACGGCGTATTCGCCGGGACGGGCGCTGGTTACTCCGCTGATGAGGCCTTCCGGGGTGAGGCTGAGGCCGGTAGGTAGGTTGATGGCTTTGTAGGTGACCTTGCTGATCGCCTTCAGCTGCACCGGGATCACCGGCAACCCCGTGAACCCGAGCTGCGTTGCCGGCCCGGTGATCGACAGGCGTCCACCGCCCGACGTAGGCGGATCCACGCTCTCCGCACCGACGGCCTCGGCGGCGTCGACCATGCCCTCGCCGTAGTACGAGTTGTTCTCCGGCGTACCCGTGCATTCGCCACCCGACGACGCCGGGCAGGTGAGGTCGTTGGCCTGGCTGGCGAGTTTTGCCCGGACTTGGGCGGGCGTGAGTTTGGGGTCGGCGCTGCGTACGAGGGCGGCGACGCCTGCGACATGCGGTGCGGCCATCGACGTACCGGAGTTGGCCGCGTACCGGCCGCCGGGAACGGTCGAGTAGACGCCTTCACCCGGCGCGGCGACGTGGATCTTGCCCGTGCCGTAGTTCGAGAAGGCGGCCTTGGTGCCGAGCATGCCGACCGCGCTGACCGAGACCACGCCTGGGATCTCCGCCGGCAGATCGAGGCAGTCGTTCGTGATGGACCGTGCCGCCGGAGTCGAGTCGTTCGGGCTGGTGCTGTCGGAAGTCTTGTTCGCCAGGTCGGTGTCCTCGTTGCCCGCGGCGGCGACGTTCACCACGCCCTTGCGGTCGGCGTAGTCGGTCGAGCGCTTGACCGCCTCGAGGATCGCGGCCTGGTCCTGGTTGTCCGGGCAGAGGAACATCCACGGGTCGACGTAATAGCTGTTGTTCGTGACGGAAACACCCTTGTCCGCGGCGAACATGAACGCGCAGACCGTGTTCTCCGGGAAGAACAGCGACGTGCCGGGCTCCGCCACCCGGATCGAGGAGACCTTCACCCCGGGCGCCACGCCGACCATGCCCTTGCCGTCCTTGGCGGCGGCGATCGTGCCCGCCACGTGCGTGCCGTGCTCCTGCACCGGCCGCCAGGCGCCGGGCCGGGTGTCCGCCTTGCCATAAGCGCAGGACGCCGAGCGTGAAGCGTCGAAGTTGGCCTTCAGGTCCGCGTGCTGGTCGTCGACACCGGTGTCGAGTACGGCGACGGTGATCGAGGGCTTGCCCGGGTTGACCGCCCAGGCCTTGTCCGCGCCGATCTGCGTCATATCGGGGCGCGGCACCTCGGGCGAGCTGACCGGGACCTGCGCCGGCGCGGCCGGGATGGCGGGGTTCGCGGCGGCGGCCGGGATATCCGACGTACGGGTGGCGCCGACCTTCTGCACACCTTGAGCGGCACGCACCTTGGTGGCGAAGTCCGGCGCGGTGGAATGCGCGACGATCACCCCGATGGCGTCGTACGCCGCGTAGACCGTGCCGCCGCCCGCCTTGACCGCGTTGCCCGCGGCAGCGGTCGCGCCGGGGGCGGTGATCACGAAGTACGCCCGGAGGCCGGCGCTGATCTGCTGGCCGGAGGCGCCAGTGGCGCTCGCGGTCGGGATCGGCGCCGCGAGGGCGGTGACGGTGACTAGTGCGGCGGCAGCGATCGCCGCGAGTGGTTTGCGCAGCGGCGCAAACATGGGGCCTCCTGGATACCTCGCGAATTCCGGTGCCCTAGTAGACCTCGCCGAGGGGCCATAGAGCCAGCGTCGCACGGGGTGTTGCGGCCGCTGTTCACCGCGGCGGCGGACCCCCGTTCGCAGTGACGAAAGTGGCAGGGCAAGATGGGCGCCCGTGGCGGACCTCATCTACTTCACCGGGACCATGGACTGTGGCAAGTCCACCCTCGCGCTGCAGATGGATCACAACCACAAAGTGCGGGGCCGGCAGGGCCGGATCTTCACCAGCCACGACCGCGCGGGCGAGGCGAAGCTGTCGTCCCGGCTCGGGCTGACGGCCGAGGCGATAGAGGTCCGGACCGATCTCGACTTCTGGCAGTACGCCGTCGACGAGCTGACCCACGGCGGCCGAATCGACTATGTCGTGTGCGACGAGGCGCAGTTCTACGAGCCGGAGCAGATCGAGCAGTTGGCCCGGCTGGTGGACGAGCTGCAGATCGACGTCTTCTGCTTCGGCATCCTGACCGACTTCCGCGCCAGGATGTTCCCGGGTTCGGCGCGGCTGGTCGAACTGGCCGACCGGCTGGAGGTGCTCCAGGTCGAGGCGCTGTGCTGGTGCGGTCAACGCGCCACCCACAACGCCCGGACCGTGCACGGCGAGATGGTGACCGAGGGCGAGCAGCTCGTCGTCGGTGACCTCGAGAACGACGACGACCCGGTCGGCATCACGGCGTACGAGGTGTTGTGCCGCCGTCACCATCGCCGACGCCTGACCGCGGCAAGAGCCCGCGCCACGCTGTCCCCCGAGGTACTCCCGTTCGGAGGTAACGCATGACCACCCCCTTGATCTCCGCCGCCGACCTGCTCGCGTCGTCGGCCGACGTGGTTCTGATCGACACGACGTGGAACCTGGTCGGGCCGCCCGGGCGCGAGGCGTACGACGCTGGGCACCTTCCCGGCGCGCACTTCGTGGACCTGGAAACCGAACTGGCCGCGCCGCCGGGCAAGGGCGGACGTCATCCGTTGCCCGAGGCAACCATCGTCGAGGCTGCGCTGCGTCGTGCGGGCGCGTCCAACGATTCAGCCATCGTGGTGTACGACGCGGCCAACTCGATGGCGGCGGCGCGTGCGTGGTGGGTCTTCCGCTACTTCGGCGCGACGAATGTGCGGGTACTCGATGGGGGACTGGCCGATTGGAAGGCGGCGGGTGGTGCCGTCGTGACCGAGGTGCCGGCCGCCGGCTCTGGCTCGTTTGTCGCGCACGCTGGCGGGATGCCGGTGCTCGACGCAGACGCGGCCGCCGAGCGGGCGACCAACGGCGTACTGCTTGATGCCCGTGCCCCCGAGCGTTTCGCGGGTGAGGTCGAGCCGATCGATCCTGTGGCCGGCCACATTCCCGGCGCGGTCAACGCCCCGGCCACGGCGAACGTCGTACCCGAGGGCCTGTTCCTGGCGCCCGAGGAACTCCGCTCCCGCTTCAAGTCCCTCGGCGCCGACGGCTCAACCCCGGTAGGCGTCTACTGCGGCTCCGGCGTAACCGCCGCCCACGAAGCCCTCGCCCTCGAGATCGCCGGCGTCGAGTCCGACCTCTACGTAGGCTCCTGGTCCGAGTGGATCACCGATTCGTCTCGCCCAATCGCCACGGGCCGCTAGCGGTACCCCATTTGTCGTTCATTCGTCGGAATCCGCCCTCAACCCGCCGCTGACTTCTACCTGTCCGCTGTGCTGTGAGGGCGGATTCCGACGAATGAACGACAAATGTGAGCGGCGGCCAGCCTCGTTATGGTGCTGGTTGTTGGGGGCCTCTGTAGGGGAGGGTTTGGGTGTAGACGATGTTGGTGGTGGTGCTGCCGAAGGCGGCCAGTTCGTCGATGACCTTTTCGAGGTGGGCCATTGAGGTCGCCGCGACCTTCAAGGTGTAGCAGTCGTCGCCAGTGGTGCGTAGGCACTCGAGGATCTCGAAGCGCTCGCCCAGTAGCTTGTGCAACGGGCCGTGCGCGCTGCCCGGATACTTCAGCCGCACCACAGCCAGTACGGCGTACCCGGTGCGCGTGAGGTCGACCTCGGCGCGGTAGCCCGTGATCACGCCGACCGACTCCAGCCGCCGCAGCCGTTCAGTCGTCGCGGAGGCGCTGAGGTTGACCCGGCGGCCGAGCTCGGTGAGCGCGATCCGCCCATCCCGCTGCACCTCGCTGAGGATGGCCCAGTCGGTCGAATCGAGAATCTCGGTCATGGCCCGAATCTACCGATATATCCACGGTCTACCACCCCTCATACAAGGAGAAGTCTCTTCAATACGAGGCATCACCCCCGATAGCCTGAATCCCATGCAACTCGGCGTGAACGTCCCCAACTTCGGCCCCGGTACGAACCCGGCGCGCCTGCAAGAGTGGGCCCAGACGGTCGAAGACCTCGGCTACGACGTACTCATGCTCTCGGACCACCTCGCGATCACCCCCGACGTGGCCGCGCAGTACCCGGCGCCGTTCTACGAACCATTCACCACGCTCGCCTGGCTGGCCGGAAGCACGTACAGGATCAAGCTCGGCACTTCCGTCCTCGTGATCCCGTATCGCCATCCGCTGCAGATCGCCCGGATGGCGGCCAACCTGAACGACCTCAGCGAAGGCCGGTTCATCCTCGGCGCGGGCGTCGGCTGGGCTCGCCAGGAGTACGACGTACTGGGTGTGCCGTTCGACCAACGCGGGCGCCTCACCAACGACCATCTGCGGGCCATCCGCGAAGCGTGGCAAGACGCCGCCGACTACCGCGCCGGCGATATCCCGATCTGGATCGGCGGAAGTAGTGCCGCCGCGATGCGCCGCGCCGTACACCTCGGCGACGCTTGGCATCCGCTGCGCTTCCGCACCAACTGGTTGCCCGACGCACTCAAATCCATGAAAGCCCTTGCAGCTAAGGCAAACAAGCCCATCCCTGCGCTAGCGCCACGGATCATCCTCGACCTGAAGAACGAGCCAGCAGACGACTCGAGACTGGTAGGCGAGGGTACGATCGACCAGGTCATCGGCGATCTGAACGCACTCCGAGACCTAGGTGCCGAGGTCGTCATCCTGGATCCGTTCAGCGGTGATCCGAGCGAGACGTTACGGCCCGAGATCGCGTGGCAGGCCCTCGCGACCGTAGCCGCCGAATACCGACGAGCCGAAGACCGACGAGAGGCGATGGACCATGCGGGATGAGTTGTTGCGGCGGGCAATCGGTTTGGCGCAGAAGGCGCGCGACCTGGGGGAGATGCCGTTCGGTTCGTTGCTCGCGGCATCGAACGGCGACGTGCTGATCGAGGAGTGGAACACCGTCCTCAGCGGCAACGACATCAGCGCCCATCCCGAGTTCAAACTCGCGCTCTGGGCGTCACGAAATCTCGACAGCGCGACGGCCAAGACCACCACGATGTACACCAGTTGCCAGCCGTGCGGCATGTGCACCGGCGCGATCGAGCGATCCGGCCTAGGCAAGGTCGTGTACGCCTTGGCCACCGAGCAACTCAACTCGCTCAAACCCAGCGGCTCGACCCTCACCGGCTTCGAGCTGGACGGCCCCGCGCTGTTCGACGAGGCACGCGTCCCGATCGACGGCTACTACAGCTAGAAGGTAAAGCGGAGCAGCGAGCCCATATTGGCGAGATACGGAACGCGTTTCGCCAGCCACATCTGCGCGCGGGTGGCGGGGGAGACGCGGGCCGTCACCTCTGGCGTGATGAAGTCGAGTACGCCGATGCGCTCGGCCAACTTCAGGCCGAGTGGTTCCAGCTCGCTCGGGTCGTCGATACCCCAGGTGAGCGTGGCGCCGGCCCGTCGCACGATCGAGTTGAGCTTCTGCGCCTTGAGGCCGGAGCGGCTGTAGAAGTCGAAGGCCATCTCGCCCTCGGGTAGGTACCGCACCAACGCGGAAAGCAACGCCGGAGCACCGACCGGGTCGAGGTACATCGTGAGGCCTTCGCCCATCACCAGCGTCGGCCGATCCGCCGGGAGATGGTCCACCCAGTTGAGGTCGAGCACCGAGCTGCCGACCAGCTCGTACGACGCACGCGCGGGGTAGAGGCGTTTGCGCAGGTCGATCGTGGCCGGGTAGTCGACGTCGAACCACAGCACCGACTCGGGCGGGTCGATCCGGTAGACCCGGCTGTCCAGGCCGCAGCCGAGGTGGACGACCATGCCGTTCGGGTGGAGCTCGATGAAATCGCGGGTCCAGTCGTCGAAAACCTTTGCCCGCAAGGCGATCGAGAGCGCGTGATCCGGGCCCATCCGGAACTTGGCGAAGTCGTAGTCGATCCGCGCGACGGCCTCCTGGGCGGTCGGATCGCCCAGTATCGGCTCGGCCGAACGGGCATCGAGCGCCCGCCCGTAAAGGGTCGCCAACATCGTGGACTGCTCTTCGGTGAACTGAACTCTCTCCACCCTCATCACCCTAGTGCGACGACCCAAGCCAAGGCCGGGGCGACCCGCCGCGTACGCACACGCTGAGTGACGAAAACGGGCCTCTCGTGGGCTGTTGATAAAGTAACACCAATGGTTTAACTTACTCGAAATTGAGCCCGCAGTGGTTCACAGCCACTCCCTGACCGCCTGCTGGCGGTGGCTCTCGGATACCTGAGGAGTTCCGATGACGAGAAGTTCGGCCAGGTCGTTCGCGGCCTTCACGACGACCGCCGCCCTGCTCACCCTGACCGCCTGCGCAGACGACAGCGGTCCGGCCGCCGGGGGATCGATCGATCAGAACGCGCCGGTGACGATCACCATCGGGGACCGGCCGACCCCGGACAAACCGGCCGACGTGGCGGCGTTCGACCGCAACGTCAAGGCGTTCATGGAGAAGCACCAGAACATCACGGTGAAGTCGACCGAGACGAAATGGGATGCACAGACCTTCCAGGCTCAGGTGGCCGGTGGATCCCTTCCGACAGTGATGAATATCAGCTTCACCGAACCGCAGAACATGATCCCCAACAAGCAGCTCCCGGACATCACCGAGGAGCTCAAGCTGGTGGATCTGACCAAGGACCTCAACCCCGAAACGCTGAAGATCGTCCAGGACGGCGAGGGCCGGATCTACGGGGTGCCGATCGACGTGTTCTCGGTCGGCCTGGCGTACAACCGGGCGCTGTTCACCCAGGCCGGGCTCGACCCGGACAAGCCGCCGACGACCTGGGACGAGGTCCGTGCGTACGCGAAGCAGATCAAGGAGAAGACCGGTAAGGCCGGCTATGCCCAGCTGACCAAGGACAACACCGGCGGCTGGATGCTCACCACGATGACGTACAGCATGGGTGGCACCGTCCAGAGCACCGATGGCAAGAAGAGCACCTTCAACGACGCGCCGACCAAGAAGGCGCTGCAGCTGCTGAAGGACATGCGCTGGACCGACGACACGATGGGCACGAACTTCCTCTACAACCAGGAGGAGATCCGCCAGGACTTCGCCGCGGGCAAGATCGGCATGGTCCTGCAGGCGCCGGACGCGTACGACATGACGGTCAAGAACTTCGGCATGAAGCCGACGGACTACGGCCACGGCGCGCTGCCGCAGGACGGTGGCCCGCACGGCACGCTCAGCGGTGGCTCGATCAAGATGATCAACCCGAAGGCCACGAAGAACGAGATCGTCGCCGCGCTGAAGTGGATCAAGTCGCAGGAGTTCGACAAGTACACCAGCGAGGCGCTCGCGGTCGAGAACGCCAAGAACTCCATCGCGGACAAGGGTTTTGTCGGCCGCCCGGGCATCTCGCCGCTGAGCCAGGAGACGTACGACCAGTACAACAAGTGGCGCGAGCCGTACGCCAACGTGCCGGTCAAGCAGTTCCAGGGTTACATCGACTCGACCAAGTCGCTCAAGCTGCTGCCCGAGCCGTCGAACAAGGCGCAAGAGGTGTACGCCCTGCTTGACCCGGTCGTGCAGCAGGTGCTGACCAAGCAGGACGCAGACATCGACAAACTACTCACCGACGCCGCAACCAAGATCGACGCACGCCTTGGTAGGTAGTCCTATGGCCAACTTCGCGGGCCGCCCGTCCGCCTGGTATCGGTCCGGCGGGCTCAGCGCCGTCGTCTTCGTCCTGCCGTTGCTGCTGGTCTTCCTCTACTTCTCGTGGGGGCCGATCGTTCGCGGCCTGGTGCTCAGTTTCCAGAAGAACAACCTGGTCACCACGCCCGAGTGGGTCGGCATGGCCAACTTCAGCTACGTACTGACCGATCCGCAGTTGCCTCAAGCAGCGATGAACACGTTGTACTTCGCCCTGCTGGCGTTGATCTTCGGCTTCCCGGTGCCGTTGTTCCTCGCGGTCTTCATCAGCGAGTTGCGCAGCACCGGTTGGCTCTACAACGTCTTCTCGTACCTACCGGCCGTCGTGCCGCCAGTGGCCGCGATCCTGTTGTGGAAGTTCTTCTACGATCCGAGTAGCGCGGGCGTTTTCAACACCATCTTGGGTTGGATCGGCATCGACCCATTGCCCTGGCTCAACTCGTCCACCTTGGCGATGCCCGCCATCGTGCTCGAGGCGACCTGGGCCGGCGCGGGTGCCACGTCGATCATCTATCTGGCCGCGCTCACCGGCGTACGGACGGAGTTGTACGAGGCCGCCGAGCTGGATGGTGCGGGCATCTGGTCGCGCGTCTGGCACGTCACGCTGCCGCAGATCCGCGGAATCATCCTGATCATGATGCTGCTGCAGCTGATCGGCACGTTCCAGGTGTTCACCGAGCCGTTCCTGTTCACCGGTGGCGGTCCCGACAACGCGACCACGACGATCCTGCTGCTGATCTACCGCTATGCCTTCATCAACGGCGACTTCGGCGCGGCCACCGCGTTGAGTGTGCTGCTGGCGATCGTGCTGTGCGTGCTGTCGGTGGTCTATCACCTGCTCACCCGGAGGTGGAGTACCACATGACCAGCATCTCCGTACCGCAGCAGGTCGCCGAGCCAGTGGAGACCACAGCGCCTTTAAGTAAGCGCAAGGCCCGGGAAGTCGAGGCGCAGGAACGCGGCATCATCTCGTTCGCGGACCGGCGGCGGCCGTTGGTGCGATTCGGCCTGCCGTTCATCCAGGTGCTGCTCTTCATCGGCGTGGTGGTTGCCGGCGTCGGGCCGCTGGTCTGGCTGCTCAAGTCGGGCCTTTCCACCAGCCAGGACATCCTGCAAGGCCCGATGAAGCTCTGGCCGAGCGGAATCCAGTGGGCCAACATCCCGAACGCCTGGAACCAGGTCCAGATCGGGTCGTACCTGGGCAATACCGCGATCATCGCGGTCGGATCGTTGCTCTCCACCCTCTTCGTCTGTACGACGGGCGCCTTCGTGCTGAGCGTGCTGCGCCCGAAGTGGGGGCCGCTCGTCACGGGCGCGGTGCTGGCCACGCTGTTCCTGCCCGGCGTCATCTCGCTGGTGCCGCTGTATCTCACGATCCTGAAGATGCCGCTGATCGGCGTGAACCTGCAGAACACGTTCTGGGCCGTCTGGCTGCCGCAGGCCGCTGGCGCGTTCAACATCCTGGTGATGAAGCGGTACTTCGACGCGATCCCGCGCGAGCTGATCGAGGCGGCGCGGATCGATGGCGCGAGCAACGTCCGGCTCTTCACGTCGTTGGTGTTGCCGTTGTCGAAGCCGATCCTCGGCGTGGTCGCGTTGCTGACCGTGATTGGATCGTGGAAGGACTACCTCTGGCCGTTGCTCGTATTGCCCGATCCGAAGAAGCAGCCGATTTCGGTTGCCTTGCCGCGGGTATCTGAGACGACGGAGATCTCGTTGCAGCTCAGCGCCCTGTTCCTGGCAGTGCTGGTGCCGGTCGTGCTGTTCCTGATCTTCCAGAAGCAGTTCCTTCGTGGTGTCGGGATGTCGGGAGGCATAAAGGAATGAGCAGTCTCACTGGCAAGCGCGTCTTGGTGACGGGCGCGACGGGCCGGATTGGCTCGATGCTGGTTCCGCACCTGAACGAGCTGGGTGCCGTCGTCACCACGTTGTCGGCCAACGCCGATCCGACGCTGAAGGCCGACCGCGTGCTCGTCGGCGATACGCGGTCCGAGACAGACGTCGCGGACGCGTTGGAAGGCGTCGAGTTCGTCGTACACCTTGCGGCGATCGCACACCGCGACGCCGGCACGCCGTACGACGTGTACAGCACCAACGTGGTGTCGACGTTCAACGTGCTGGCGCAGGCCGGGGCGGCGGGGATTCGGCGGGCGGTGGTTGCCTCGAGCATCAACGCGTACGGCGTACCGATGAACCATCACGACGTCTATCCGGCGTACTTCCCGTTGGACGAGCGCATCCCGGTTGACGTCGACGACTGGTATTCGCTGTCCAAGCTGAATGACGAGAACACCGCGCGAATGGCCTGGCGGCATTGGGGGATCGACGTGGTGTCGCTGCGATTCCCGCATGTGCATTCGCCCGAGGCGCTGACGCGGCAGTCCGAGTGGTACCGGGAAGACCCTGTGCAGGGGATGCGGGAAGGGTGGGCGTACCTGGACACCCGGGATGCGGCGCGGGTGATCGAGCTCGGGCTCACTGTTCCTTTGACTGGCGCGCACGTGGTGTTGGTGGCGGCGCCGACCACCAACGCGCCGTACCGGACTGAGGATTTGCTGCGGGCCTTTGCGCGAGGAGTTCCGCGTTTGAGGGGCTTTGTGGGGCGCGAGGTGCCGATGGATCTGACGGTGGCTCGCACGCTGCTCGGATTCCAAGCCGTGTACGAGCTTGATCTAGGAGATGGGGAAGTCCTCGATGGCTGAAACACCTGCGACGTTTTCGCAGCCCTGGCCGGTTCGGTCTGACGTACGGATCCGGAAGGTCGAGGCGATCGTCACCGCGCCGGATGGAATACCGCTGGTCGTGGTGCGGATCGAGACTACGGAGCCGGGGTTGTACGGGCTCGGGTGTGCGACGTTCACGCAGCGGTGGCGGGCGGTGAAGACGTTCGTCGACGACCATCTGGCGCGGTTGCTCGTCGGCCGGTATCCGGGCGATATCGGCGACCTGGTCCGGCTGGCCGCGTTTTCGGGCTATTGGCGTGGCGGGCCCGTGACGAACAACGCGATCTCCGGGATCGACATGGCCTTGTGGGATATCGCCGGCAAGCGCGCGGGGATGCCGGTCTACGAATTGCTCGGTGGCAAGATCCGGGCGGCGGCCGATACGTACATCCACGCCGGCGGCATCTCGATCGAGGACACGCTCGACCAGGCGAAGGCGTTCGTCGCGCGAGGTTGGCGGCACGTGCGGCTGCAGGTGTCGACGCCGGGTGGTGGCGGGTACGGCGCGCCTCGGCTGTCGACGGAATACCCGGATGCGCCGTACCGGAATGGCTGGAGTGCGCGGGACTATTTGCGTACGACGCCCGCGTTGTTCGCTGCGGCCAGGCAGTCGTTGCCGGATAACGTCGAGTTGTTGCATGACGTCCATTCGCGGCTGACGCCCAAAGAGGCGGTGTTGCTCGCGCGATCGCTGGAGCCGTATCGCCTGTTCTTCCTCGAGGACGTGCTCGCGCCGGAGCATTGGGATCGCCTGCCCGAAGTCCGTGCGGCGTCGCCGGTGCCGATCGCGGTGGGGGAGTTGACCACGTCGATGACGGATGCGGTTCGCCTGGTTCGCGATGGCGGGGTGGACTTCATCCGGAGTCACATCTCGGGGATAGGCGGGTTGTCGCCGGCGCGCAGGCTGGCCGATCTCGCCGAGCTGTGCGGCGTCCGTACGGCGTGGCATGCGCCGGGTGATACCTCGCCGATCGGCGCTGCCGCGAACGTGGCGCTCGACGTGACGTCGACGGCGTTCGGGATCCAGGAGGGGCACGTGTACGGCGAGGCGGTGCACGAGGTCTTCCCCGGCACGCTGCGCATCGTGGACGGTTGGCTGACGCCTAGCGATAAGCCAGGGTGGGGGATCTCGGTGGACCTGGAAGCGGCTGCCGCGTATCCGGCCGAGTTGTCCGGGCATGACGCCTGGGCCGCAGGAGTACGACGTCCCGACGGAGCTCTGGAGGCGCCGTGAAGTTCGCAGTGTTCACCGCGTCGACGCCTTCCTGGACTCCGGAGGAGGCGGCGACGATCCTCGCGGAGCAGGGCTGGCACGGGATCGAGTGGCGCATCACGGATCAGGCCGAGGGCACTAGTTTTTGGGCTGGGAACAAGGCGACGTGGCCGTTGACCGGGTTGGAGGATCAGCTCGACCGAATTCGCGAGGTGACCGAGAAGGCCGGGCTCAAGTTCTCCTCGATCGGCGGATACGTGCCGCCTACGAACCGGGTGGACGCCGACCGCATGCTCGCCGCCACGGCCGCGCTCGGCGCTGGGCGCGTGCGCATCGCCGGGTTGAAGGTCGAGCCCGGTACGTCGTACAGCGAGAGTTTTGCGAAGAACCGCGAGGACTGGAAGTGGGTGGAGGAACGCGCGCGCCACCACGGCGTACGGGCGTTGGTCGAGTTGCACCACGGCACGCTCACCCCGAGCGCCTCGGCCGCCCGGCGACTGCTCGAAGGGCTCGACCCTTTACATGTCGGCGTGATTCACGATATCGGCAACATGGTGATCGAGGGCTGGGAAGAACCAGAGCACAGTCTTGACCTTCTCGGTGAATATCTCGCACATGTGCATGTAAAGAACTGCGCGTTTCATGTCGCCGGCGTCGAAGCGGATGGCACGCTGCGTTGGGAACCGAAATGGGTACCGCTGCGGGAAGGTCGTGCGGATCTGCCTGCGCTATTCCGGGCACTGCGCGCGGTCGGTTATGACGGATGGGTCACCGTGGAGGATTTCTCCGACGTCTTGCCATTGGCGGAAAGAACCGCCGGAAATCTCGACTACCTCACCTCGATCGCCCGCGCCGCGGGGTACGATCCGCACTAATTATCAGACAAGGAGGTGGGGCGGTGGTCACGCCCAACGGGGACGCTTCCGTTCTCGACGAGCTGCGCCGCTCCGGCGCGAACCAGTACGACCTGGGCACGTTCAACGAGGCCGTCATCATCGAGACGATCCGGCTGGCCGGCATCATCAGCCGGACCGAGATCTCGAACCGCACCGGTCTGACCCAGCAGTCGGTCTCGCGCATTCTCCGGATCCTGTTGCAGCAGGGGCTGCTGGTCGAGGAGGCGCAGGAGCGCGCCGAGCGGCTCGGTAAGCCCCGCACACCGGTCCGGCTCCGGTCGAACGCGGCCCACGCCGTCGGCATCCACATCGATCCCGAGGTGCTGACCGTCGCGGTCGTCGATCTGGACGGCCAGATCGTGAGCCGCGAAACCGTCGCCCTGGCAGCGGATCTGGATGCCGCCACGCTGGTCGACCTGGCCGCGACCACGGTCACATCGGTCATCGGCGCGAGCCGGGTCCCCACCGACACGCTGCTCGGCGTGGGTGTCGCCGTGCCCGGACCGATCAACGCCGACGGCACCTTGCTCAACCTGCCGCTGCAACCGGCCTGGCGCGATCTGGAGATCCGCCAGCTGCTGCAGCAACGGCTCAACCACCCGGTCATCGTGGAGAAGGACGGCACCGCCGCCGCCATTGGCGAGCGCTGGATCGGGCGGTCCGCGCGGGCGCGCGACTTCGCGTATCTGTATCTGGGCACGGGTGTTGGCAGTGGGTTGATCCTGAACGGGTCGATCTATCGCGGTGGTACGGCTAATGCGGGCGAGTTCGGGCAATTGTGCGCATTGCGGATGGGCGAGTGGGACGCGACAGGCGGTCCCCGAATGATGGCGGAGTGTAATCCGACCGCCTCGCTGCCGGTCATCGCCGAGGGTTTTGGATATGTGGCCGCCGATGCGGGTATTCAGGACGAGGCCGGTCGGTATAAAGCGGTGTGTAAAGCCGCGGCCGATGGTGATGAAGCAGCGCGGAAAGCGGTTGCGCAAGTCGCGGGAGTGATTGCGCAAGGTGCGGTCGGGCTGGTTGATCTGCTGGATATCGACTTGATCGTTCTTGGTGGACCGGCATTCGAGAAAACGATCGCGGCCGAATTCCTGACGTCAATTGACCGGGCCGTGAATTCGCATCCGATCGCCCGGGCCACCCGGACCGTCGCGGTCGAGGAGTCGATGCTCCAGGCCGACGCCGCGGCGATCGGCGCCGCCTCCACGATCTTCCACGACGCCTTCACCCCCCGCGTTGGCGGCGGCTCCACCCAAGCTCGCCGCCTGCCCAAATAAGAACTTTGCGTGCCGCTGTCACATCTTCGGCGTGGGGTCCGTCAGTGGGGCAAGAACCTACTGATGGAGGAGAAGACGATGAACGCCCGTATGAAGAACCCGGCCATGGTCCTGCCTGACGCGATGAAGGGCATCCAGAACATCTTCAAGGCCATGCACCAAGGGGGAGTGCCGCAGACCACGCTCGAGCTCGTGCATCTGCGCGCTAGTCAGATCAACGGCTGCGGCGCCTGCGTGAGCGGCGGTATCGCGACCGCCAAGAAGGCGGGTGATACCGACGAGCGGTTGCACCAGGTGGCGGCCTGGCGCGAGTCGAGCCTGTTCACTGACGCCGAGCGGGCCGCGCTGGCACTCGCGGAAGCGGCCACCCGGCTGGCCGATCGACCCGGCGCGGTGACCGACCAGATCTGGGACGACGCCGCCGACCACTTCGACGAGCAGGGCCTGTCCGCCATCATCCTGATGATCGCGACCGCCAACTTCTTCAACCGCATCAACACCACCATCAAAGAACCCGCCGGCGCCTGGGGCTGATCCGCCGCCACCTATGCATTCATTCGTCGGAATCCGCCCTCCAACCAGCGCGGTCCAGCACAGGTCAGTGGCCGGGAGAGGGCGGATTCCGACGAATGAATGCAACCTGGTCGTCGTACTTGCCGGCGAGCATTTCGGCGAAGGCGACCGGGCGTTGCAAGGTTGCGGCGAGGTAGACGGCGCGGACGGTCGCCAGGGCGTCGATGGCGTGCTGGACGGTTACGCCCGGCGCTCGCCAGTTCTCGATGGCCTGGAAGATGTCGGCGTACTGAGTGACATGTCCGTCCGGCTCGTCGAGGGCCGGTACGGCGCCGTTCGCGAAGGTAATTGTCGCGGTGGCTGGTTCATCAACGCACCACCGCCGTCGAGGGCCCAGGTGCCACGCCAGGCGGCCGAATCGTAGTACTCGTCGCTGCGCCACCAGGCCACGGTCGCGACAGCCGACGTGACTTTGCCGAAGCCGCCTTCGGCAATGGTCTTCGCCACCAGCGCACTGCCCGGATCGAACCGGAATGCTCCACAGGTGAACTCCCTTAATTCGTAGTGAAGTTGGCGGTCACGACGAGGTCAGTGCTGCCGACCGTGAACGTGTAGTCGGCCGACGTCGACACCACAGTGCCATCGACCGTCCAGTCGCGGAACGCGTATCCGGCCGAGGCCTTCGCGGACGCGGTGACGGTCACGCCCGGCTCGTACCGCCCAGGCGCGGATTCGTTGCCCTGGAGAACGACTGTGCCACCAGCTTCCGCTTTAGCGCTGATCGCCCGCTCAACGATGTTGATCGCCATTACGTTGCGCAGCTTCACCGGCCCGGTGCTGGTCGAACCGTTGTAGCGGGCAACGTTCGTGACATCGACGTCTCCACCCGCGACCGCGATGGTGAAGCCATCCGAACCGAGGTTGTCCGTGCCGATGTTGAACACGTCCACCTCGCCCGACGTGACCTTGAGACCATCGTGGAAGCCGTACCCGAAGATGTTGAAGATCTTCAGGTTGGTCGCACCATCAACCGTGACGAGCTTCGCCTGCTTGCGCATGTACTTGTCGATCACCAGCGCGAAGATGTCCCCTTCGGTCATCCAATGCGGCACCTGGTAACCGACTCGGGTGACGGCGTTCCCGTTGGACAGCATGCCCTCGATCCGGCCGTTCTTGCTGTTGCCCACGGCAATCGTGTTGTCGAAGAACGCGCCCGCGAGCTTCCGTACGACGAACCCGTCATTGCGGTACGTCGCGAAGTCCAGACCGTTCCACGCATTCGGCAGACCCACGTTGACGACGTACGTCGACGTGCCGTTGGCGCGAACGGTGTACGGGTAAGGGACGAGCCCTTCCGCCTTACCGGGGTTGTTCTCGGGGTAGAACGCCCGTAGCCCGCGTACGCCCGCACGGTTGCCGTCGAGCGTGATGAGCGCTGGAGCCGTCGCAGGCGCGTTCCGACCCTCAAACGCGTGGAGGACCGTACCGCCGCTAGTGCCCGACTGATCCCGGTTCGGAACCGCTGACGCACCTCTAAGCTCTACGCCCGCCGGAACCCGTAGACGCGTGCTAATCCGGTACCAACCCGCAGGCAGATAGACAATGCCACCTCCTTCACGAGCAGCCTTGTCGAGCACCTTCTGGATTGCACCGGTCGCGTCAGCGCTCGGGAGATACCCGACGCCGTGCGGAGCCGCCGAGGCGCTGTAGAGCACCCGACGCGCTGGACTCGGCAACGGACCCGGCGTGTACGTCGGAGCCGCGCCCGCCATCCGGTAGACCGTGCCGGAGGTCTCACCCTCTACGTCCGTACCAGTGATCTTCACGTATCCACGCGAGTCGTTCTGGATCTTGCCCTCGAGCCGCCCGCCCGCCAACGTCATACCCCAGCGCTCGTCCATCTCGTCGACCAGGAGCGCTGTCGTCGTACGGCGGATCTCGGGCTGGAGGAAGCTCCCAGTGAAGCTCGCGCGCTGCCCGGCCACCACGCGGATGCCGACCTTGTAATCGCTCGCGCTGATCCGGTGGAACTGGTCCCACTCCAAGTCGCCGAGTACGAAGCCGGTGCCGTTGGCTCGAGTCCACGTGTCGATGGCAGCCCGTGTCGGCGCACCTGGCACTGCGGCCCAGTAGGCGTTGCTGAAGGTCACGTTCTCCCAGGTGCCGACGTCAGCACCGTTGTAGGCGCGCGTCCCTTCGAACAGGACCGTGCCCTTCACGTTGCGGATGGTCGTCGACTCGTGCACCTGGCTCGAGCCCGGCGAGCCGCCGCGGTCATTGGCGAACGTGCTGATGCCGATTCCCTTGTACGAGTTGAGCATCGTGACGTCGGAGACCGTCGACATCATGTAGTTCTCGTTGCCGATCCACGCGTTCCCGGGGACCTCGAACGTGTAGCCGTACGGGACCGGGCTGGTCGCGTTCTGCCGCGGGTAGTACGTCGTCAGCCCCATCACGCCGGCACTGCCGCCGATCCGGAACAGGGGCGCGTCGCCGCCGGTCGGGAGATCGGCGACCACCAGGGTGCCGTAGTTGCCGTGGGCAACATCCGGATCGCGTCGATCGCCGCGCAGCGTGCAGAACGCGTGCACCTCGAGCGTATCGGTCACGCGGTACTTGCCGACTGGCAGCCAGACCGTGCCACCACCCGCGTCCTGGCAGTCGTACAACGCGCGCTGAATCGCCTTCGTCGCGTCCGCCCGCCCGGTGCGGTCCACGCCGTACTTGGTGATGTCGAAGTCCGCGATCACCCCGTCCTCGGTCGGGTTGACCGTCTGGACGAGCTTGGACTGCGGTGTCGGTACCGGCACGTTGCGGACCTGGAGCTCCTTCACCGCGAAGGTGCTTCCGCCCGGTGCGTAGTTGTCGAGCATCACCCGGACGTACCGGGCCGTGGTGGTCGCGAAGCGCGTGCGGCTGGTCTGGTTGCCGCCCGGCGAGCCGATCCGCCCGGCAGGGGTGAAGCTCGCGCCATCCGTCGACAGCGCGACCGCGTAGTCCGGGGAGTACGCCCCGGCCCAGTTGACCCGTACGTCGTTGATGGCGCGCGTCGTACCGAGATCGACCTGCAGCCACTCACCGGTCGTGCCGGCGTCGCTCGTCCAGACTGTCGCCGGGTTGCCGTCGATCACCTGAGCTGGGCCGCCGCCTGAGCTGGCGGACGCCGTACCCGATGGAGCGATATTCGTGTCGACCGCCGAGGCACGGAAGGCGGCGAGCTTTCCGTCGAGCTCGTACAGCGCGGCCTTGACTTCGGTGTCGGTCACACCCGGCTTCGCGGCGACGGCGCGGGCTTTGTCGATGGCCTGTCGGAGAGTGGCGCGGCTGCCGACGGGGAACTGGCCGTCGCGCGTGCCTTCGCGTGCAGCCTTCTCGACGCGGGCGGCTTCGGTGATGAGGTTCTGCAGGCCCTCGGTCAGGTTGAGCGTGGTCGCGACCTTGGCGATCCGTACGGCGGCCACCTTCAGGTCGACCGTGCCGTCGCCGACGTGGATCCGCAGGTCGGACCCATTCGACCGGTTCGTCATCACCGCGTCGTCGAGCGCGAACGTGTGCGTCTTCCAGGTCTTCGTATCGCCGTACTGGAACACCGCCGACGGCTTGAACTTGTCGATCAGCTCGTCGCCGGGGGAGTCGTAGTGCAACCCGAGGCGGCCGTTGCCCTCGTCGAAGTAGTCGATGCTGATCAGGACGAGGTTCCTGTTGTCGTACAGGAACGTGTCCGAGACGTTGAGGTAGAAGAAGCCCGTGCCCGGCGGTGGCGCGGCGAGGTTGGTCTGCCAAAAGGTCCGGCCTTGTTCGGCGCCGGTGATCAGGCCCTCGCCACGGTCGCCCGCGCGGACGCTGACGCCGTCCTGTTGCGGGTTGGCGCCGAGCTGGACACTCGCGCCGACGGTGCTGATCCGGAGCGCGGCGATCGTGATGTCGGCATCACCGGTCAGCCGCAGGTCGGCACCACCGAGGCGATCGGCGAACTCGATGTCCGCGAGGTCGAAGGTGCCGGTCTTCCAGCCGCCTTCGTTGGTCAGCGGGATGGCGGTGGCGTTCGCGGCCGGATCGGCCTCGGCGTCGTACTGGAGCTTGAGTACGCCTGAGCCGGCATCGAGGTACGTCACCGTCACCACGACGTCGTTCGTACTCAGCGCCTCGACGTAGTCCCGATCCACGTCGAACGACAGGAACTCCGTGTTGGCGGCGCGGTTGGTCCGCCAGTACGTCTTGCCCTGCTCGGTGCCGGTTTGCAGGCCGGCCGGATCCTCGCCGGCGGCTGGTTTCACGCCAAGAGTGGTCGGGGTCGGACCGAGGTCGACGCCGACACCGCTGGGGTACAAGTTCGGGGCCGCGTTCGCCGGCGCGGGGAGCGCGACGAGCAGCAAAGTGGTGGGCAGCAGTCCCGCTAGCAGACGGCGCACGGTCATCGACAAACCTCCAGGGGGCGGCCCGAGCGGCGGCTGACAACCGGTTCAGCTGACCCGGCCGTCACAGTGCCGGTTAAGTTAAACCATGCGTGTTACTAATTCAAGACCTCGTCAACCCGGTGCTCTTCTTTGCGTTCATTCGTCGGAATCCGCCCTCTCTGCTCAGTGGACCGGCACCTGCACGCGGCGGAAGAGGGCGGATTCCGACGAATGAACGCAAAGAAGGGGAAGGCGGCCGCCGAGCACGCAGGTCAGGCGACGCTGACCAGGGCGCGGGCGGGGGTGGTGCGGGCGGCCGCGGAACGCGTGAGGTTTTCCAAGAGGGTGAAGAAGTGGGTGGCGGCGTCGGGGAGGCGGAGGAGGCCGGCCTCGTGGTGTTGCCAGCCGAAGGTGAGTTCGCCGTCGATGACGCGTTCGGCCAGCGGTACGGCGTGGGCGCCGACGACCAGGCGGCTTGGGCCGACTTGCGGGTGGTGATCGGCGCAACCGCACTCGGGCGCGATCACCACGTTCGCGAGCGCGTGCTCGGCGAAGAGGCGCAGGCGCAGCGTCGTACCGCGGGCGGTGAAGTGCGCGATGGTGCGATCGGGGAGCCGGACCAGCAGCTCGACCGGTACGGCGGACGAGCCGGGCAGCAGTTCGAGACCGCGCGAGGCGAGCAGGTCAGCGAAAGACGAGAGTTTCATCGTGGCGAATCCGGATTCCTGTGATCTGTGTTGTTGGCGTCGGGCTTGGAGCAAGGCCTCGCACGCCGGTGACGGCGTACGTCAGCGACAACAACAGAGACAACAGGTAATTCGCATAGTGCGATCGATGATGGCAGAACCTTGGCTCACTGCCAACCCGATCCACAATCTGAGACGACGCGACTACTCCTCGGTCAGCAGGAGGCGTGGCAGGGTCTCGGCCCACCAGCTCTGGACCTGGTCCGGGGACCAGGATCGTTCGCCGGTGAGCGTGGTGAAGACGTCGATCGTGCACAGTGCCGCATAGACGTCGAGCGCCTGGTCGACCTCCATGCGGAGGGTTCCGGCCGGCCAGGAGGTGAAGACCTGGCGGTGGGCCTCGTCGGCTCGGCGGCGGCCGTCGACGTACGTGCTCGCGAGATCGGGTTCAGTTCGGCCGGCGTCGCGGACCAGGCCGATCACGTCACCGGCGCGTTCGTAGAGGCGGCGGTCGTACGCGGCCATGGCGGCGAGTTGGCCGCGTGGATCCGCCGACGCCAGCTCGTCGAGCAGCCGGGGGAGATCCGCGGAGAGGTCGGCCGCGTCGGCCAGCGCGAGCGCCAGCCCGGTCTTGTTGCCGTACGTCGCGTAGACGGTCGGGACTGACACGCCGGCCTCCCGCGCGACATCTCGCACGGTCGTGGCTGACCAGCCGCGGTCAAGGAACAGTTGCCGCGCTGCTCGAGCTATCTCGGCTCGCGTCTCTTGTGCCTGCGCGGTCCGCCGCAACGACTCGTACCGCCGCCGCTCGCCGCCGTCGGACTCGCCTGGCTCCTCGCTCATACGACCCTCTCGCCGAATTCACTTTACGGGTGTAATAATCAATATATGACAAGTCAATTCAATCGCGTGGGCGGCTTCGGCGCCATCGGCTTCGCCACCACGATCGTGCTAGCCAACCTGATCACAATCCCCGCCGGACATCCGACATCCGGCGCCGAACTCGACGAGGTCACCGCGTTCTTCGCCGATCACGGTGGTCTGGTCGGGTTGTCCTCGGCGCTCACTCCGATCGCCTGGTTCTGCGTGGTGTTGTTCGCCGCAGGCGCGTTCGCGACTCTCTGGCCGCAGGAACGCGAGCGGAACGAGGCGTGGTCTGTAGTCGGCGTCGCAGGCCTCTTGCTCCAGACCGCGGTGTTCGTCGGCGTCATCTCGACGCGCGTCGCGTTGGTGCAGCAGCCGGAGCAGGCGGCGGCGCTCTGGCCGCTGGAGGACGCGCTGCTCACCATCAACGGCACGTTCCTTGCCCTCGCGTTGACGGGCTTGTCCATTGCCGGTCTTCGCTGCGGGCTGATCCGCCCGTGGCAGCGCACGCTTGGGTTCACGGCTGCCGCGCTGACCTTGCTCTCCGCCGTACTGACGCCATTGGTGGTCGCCCGCGGCGGAGTGTTCGGGCTGATCGGCCTGGCCGGCTGGCTGCTCTGGGTCGTCTGGCTCTTCAGCTACGGAACCGCCCTGATCAAGCGCGGAACTCCTGATCGTGCAGAGGTCTAGTCGGCCTTTTTGCCGAACATGATCTCGTCCCAGCTCGGCACGCTCGCCCGCTTCGAACCCCGGCGGGCGGGCTTCTTCTTCGGCTCAGGCGCCGGCGTCTCCTGTGCTACCTCGCCCTTGGCGTCAGGCTCATCAGCCTTCGGCGCCTGGGGAGCCGGGGCCGTAGGCGCTGAAGGTCTAGTCGGGATTTCCGGTGCGGCCGGTTCGAATGGCAGCGCGTCGAGCGGCTCCGGTCGCTCGACCCGGTTGCCGCGCTCCGGCGCTGCCTGCGGGAACGACTCCGAACGAGCAGTCTCACGAGCCTGTACGTCGGCGGTCTCGGCGTTGCGCGCAGGCGCCAGCCGGGCCACGTTCGTCTCAGCCGCGGGAGCAGCGGGCGTCGCAGGTGCCGCGGGAGCCGGGGCTTCGACGGGAGCAGCGGGAGCCTCGGCCGCGGGTGCCTCCGGCCGACGCTCGGCCGGCGGGTTGACCGGGACCTCGACCGGTGGTTCCGGCGAACGCTCGACCGTGCGAACCGTGCCCCGGATCGGCGACGGCGGATCGACCGGCCCGACGTTGATCAGAGTCGGCTCCTCATCCGGCGAGCCTTCAGCCGTCGACGGCACCGACTGGAACCGCCGCGGCCCACGCTGGTCGCGCGACTCGTCGCGGTTCGCGGGGTTGGCGGGGCGCTCCCGGGTGATGCTGATGGCGTCCTCGAACCCAGCCTCGAAACCAGCTTCGTAGCTGTCGGCCATGTGGTCCGGCGCGATGTCGATGGTGTTGACCACCGCGGTCAGCCGTCGCTCGGGCTGCTGGGGTGCGATGACCTGGGTCTGCTCGCCGACCAGCCAGCGCGCTTCCTCGTCATCGGGCACGGCATAACGCCCAGGAGCGTCGTACGCGAACATGGCGACGTGCTCGATGTCCTCCGCCTGGTAGGACACGCGCACCGCCCAGCGGCCGTCATCGCGGCGCCAGGCATCCCAGTCGGCGCTGGCCGGGTCGACGGCACGGCCGCGGAGGCGCTCGGTCACCCAGGCGCCCAGGTTGCGGGTCGGGCCCTCGCCACCGCGGCGGCGAACGGAGGCACGCTGAGCGAGGTTGGCGACGTGGTCGCGCTCGGCCAAGACGGGGCCGGCAAAAGCCATCACCCGTTCCATCGGCATCTGGGCGACCGCCGCGACCGCTTCGGGGCTCTCCCCGGCGCGAATCCGCGCCTGGATGTCCCTGGGGCGGAGGGCGCTCTCCATTTGAATCTCCAGCTGGCCGAGTCGGGCACGGTCGCCGCGCAGGGCAGCACGCAACCGGTCGTCGACCGGTACGGCGAACTCCTCACCCGTCTCGGCCGCGGCCAGGATGAGCTGCTTGCCATCCGGACTCAGGCCAACGAGTTTCGCCTCGCGCATTGCCTTCTGTTCTCCTGTGCGGTTCTAGACAGTCTCTCCCGGGATGCTTGCCTGACCAAGACCGGCGCGCCGTGCCGGACGGTCATTGTGGAGGTTACGTCACGGCAGCACATCGCGCCTGCTCAGCAGGGTCCTTCGTGTCACAACAGTCACACCTGCAACACATCACCAGGGTGTCACCAAGTGCTTCCTGTCCGGGGTCGCCGCGCGGCCCCGGACAGGACCAACTTCAGTACTTCAGCTGAACGCGGTGCGGATGCGAACGGCCCGGCGCAGGTCGTCGGCCTCGTCGCCCACCGAACGGCGGATCCCGGTCGAGACCGAGTCGTCCGCGACGAGTGCCTCGGCCTTGCGGACGACCTGCTCGTCGATGACCGTGTTCGGGAAGGCGAGCAGGGCCGTGCGGGCGATCACCCAGCCGGAGCGCAGCTTCTCGGTGCCGGCGATCTCGGCGAAATAGCGATCGATGTACGGCGCGGTGACCTCGAGCTGGGCCGGATGCCAGAAGCCCTCGCAAGCGGCGTACAACTCGTAGTTCGCCACTTCGGCGTCCGTGCTGATCAGGGCCCAGGCGCGCTCCTTGGCCTCGGGCGTCGGCAAGGCCGCGCGGCAGCGGACCGCGTGCACCTCGCCCTCGGACGACTTGTCGCGAGCCAGCTCGGCGTCGATCTCGGCGTCACCGATGGCGCCGAGCCGCGCGAGCTGGAGCGTGATCAGCCAGCGCAGGTCCGCGTCGACCGCGAGGCCGACCGGTACGTCGGAGCCGGCCAGCCAACCCGTGAGCAGGCCGGTGTCGGTCGTCGTGCCGACCACGCCGCGGGCGATCGCCAGCTGCAGGCTGCTGCCGGCCGGGGTGCTGCCGAGGCGTGCCGTGAGGACGTCGGCCAGGCGCCCGCGGTACGGCTCGTACGGCAGGTAGCGGCCGAGCAGCCGGCTGCGGCCCCAGGCGACCAGGGTCGCGACCGCGATGTCGGAGTCCTCGTGCGGAAGGGCGGCGAGCAGTACGTCGAACGCGAGGCGCGGGTCGAGCTCGGCGTCGGCGGTGGCGTCGCGCAGGCTGTTCCAGATCACGGCGCGAGTGGCACCGTCGCTGATGTGGGGGAGCACCTTGGCCAGGTTCTCGAGGCTCTTCTCGTCGAGGCGAATCTTGGCCCACGAGTCGTCGAGCGCATCCGGCACGACGACAGCGATCGCCGGGTCGAGCTCGACGTCCACGGCGTCCGCGTTGAGCAGCACCGGCACGGACAGCGCGCGCCCGGTCTCGTCGTACCCGCCGACGGTCAGTTGGTGCGGACGGCGCGCGGTCGAGCCCTCCGGCGCGGCCCGGTGCAGTCGCACACCGGTGGCGGTCCGCTCAGCCGAGATCGTGTCGAGCCCCGCCGTACGGAACCATTGCGCGGCCCACTCGTCCAGCCCGACGGCGCCGGCCTCGGTCCACTTCGCGAGCAGGTCGGCGAGCGCGGCGTTGCCGAATTCGTTGTCCTTGATATGCGCGCGGACGCCGTTGAGGAAGACGTCGTCGCCGAGGTAGGCGACCAGCTGCTTGAGCACGGCCGCGCCCTTGGCGTAGGAGATGCCGTCGAAGTCCTCGAGCGAACCGGCCGCGTCCTTGACCGCGTCACCGGCGACCGGGTGGGTCGAGGAGCGCTGGTCGGCCTGCATGCCCCACCACTTGCGGACGAAGGCGAAGTCCAGCCAGTTGTCGGTGTAGCGCGTGGCGGCGGTGGCGACGCGGTAGGCCATGTACTCCGCGAACGACTCGTTCAGCCAGAGGTCGTTCCACCAGCGCATCGTGACGGTGTCGCCGAACCACTGGTGGGCCATCTCGTGCACGATCGTGCGGGCCCGGTTGCTGCGCTCGCCCTCGGTCACGGCCGAGCGGAAGACGTACTCATCGCGGAACGTGACGCAGCCCGGGTTCTCCATGGCGCCGGCGTTGAACTCGGGAACGAAGACCTGGTGGTACTCACCGAAGGGGTAGCGGTAGCCGAACAGCCGGTGGAACTCGTCGAACGACTGGCCGGTCACCTCGAAGATGTCCTCGGGGTCGAGGTGCTGCGCGAGCGACTGGCGGCAGGCGATGCCGAGGTTGATGCCGTCGTGCTCGCTGCTGACCAGGTGGTACGGACCGGCGACGAGCGTGACGAAGTACGTCGAGAGGGGTTTCGTCTCGGCCAGCTCCCAGCGGCCGGGCGACACCTGCGTGGCGGCACCGTTGCCGAGGACGATCCACTCGGTGGGCGCGGTGATCTTGAAGCTGTACGGCGCCTTGAGGTCGGGCTGATCGAAGCAGGCGAAGATCCGGGGCGCGGCGTCCAGGAACGACATCCCGTAGAGATAGACGAGCCCGTCGGCCACGTCGACACTGCGGTGCAGGCCCTCGCCGTCGTTGGAGTACGCCATCTCGGCCACCACGACCAGCTCGTTCTCCGCCTTGAGCCCACTGAGCTCGAGCCGGCCATCGGACAATCCGGCCACGTCGACGGCCTCACCGTTCAGCGTCACCGAGGTGAGCGCGTGCGGTTTGACGTCAAGCCAACTGGCCTGATTGGTCGCGGCGAACTGGATCCTGGTCGTGGACCCGAAGGTGTGGTCCCCGGTGGTCAGGTCGAGATCGACGGCGTACGAGTGAACGGTGAGTGCGGCCGCCCGGGTACGGGCTGACTCGGCGGTGAGGCTCGGCATGCCCCGATGCTATGTGGTGCCTCGGACAAAAACTGTCCGGGCGGCAATTCCGTGGTCCGCCACCACTCAAGAATCACCGCTGACGGACCACTACTGTTCTCCCATGACTGAAAGTAGCCATCGCCAGCTGGGTGATTCGGGCCTGACCGTGAGCGTGGTCGGTCTGGGTTGCAACGCGTTCGGCAGCCGGATCGACGCCGACCAGACGACGGCGGTGGTGCGGGCTGCGCTGGATGCGGGCGTGACGCTGTTCGACACCGCGGATGTGTACGGCGGTGAGCCGGGCGAGAGCGAGACCCTGCTCGGCCAGGCCCTCGGCGCCAACCGGGCCGACGTGGTCGTGGCGACCAAGTTCGGCATGGACATGCGCGGGGCGAACGGGCCGGACTGGGGTGTCCGCGGCTCCCGGCGGTACATCCGCAAGGCGGTCGAGTCGAGTCTGCGGCGCCTCGGCACGGACTGGATCGACCTTTACCAACTGCACACGCCGGATCCGCAGACGCCGATCGACGAGACCCTCGACGCGCTGTCGGAGCTGGTTGCCGAGGGCAAGGTTCGGTATATCGGCAGCTCCCAGTTCGCTGGTTGGGAGGTCATCGACGCCGACTGGACCGCTCAGGCCGGTGGACACCAGCGGTTCATCAGCGCCCAGAACAAATACTCCCTGTACGACCGATCCGCCGAGGACGAGTTGATCCCGGCCTGCGAGCACGTCGGCGTCGGGATCCTGCCGTACTTCCCGCTGGAGTTCGGCCTGCTCACGGGCAAATACCGCCGCGGCGAATCCGCGCCCGAGGGCACCCGTTTGGCCAGTCAGACCTCCCGACTCGAAAACGCCGACTTCGACCGGATCGAGACGCTCGAGGGGTTCGCCAAGGAGCGCGGGCTGTCCATGATCGAGGTGGCCATCGGTGGTCTCGCGGCTCAACCGGCCGTCGGCTCGGTCATCGCCGGCGCCACCCGGCCCGAGCAGGTCGAGGCGAACGTCGCGGCCGGCGCCTGGCAGCCCACCGCCGAGGACCTCGTCGCCCTGGACGAGCTATGACGTTGATCCTGCTGCCGCCATCCGAGGGCAAGACCGGGCGCACTCGCGGCAAGCCCGTCCACCTGCCGTCGTTGTCGTTCACGGAGCTCAACCCGGTCCGCGAGTCAGTCCTGGAGGCGCTCGCCAAGGTCAGTGCTAGCGCGGACGCCGAAGATGTCCTCGACGTCGGACCATCGCTCGCCGCCGAGGTCGAGCGCAACACCCGCTGGCGCACCGAGCCGTCCGTCCCGGCCTCCGAGTTGTACTCGGGCGTGCTGTACGACGCCCTGGGCTTCTCGACGCTGTCACCCGGCGCCAAACGGCGAGCGGGCTCGCGGCTGCTGGTGGTCTCAGCCGCGTGGGGTGCCTTGCGAATGGCCGACCGCGTCCCGGCGTACAGGCTCTCCATGGGTACGACGCTGCCGGGGCTCGGGCCGCTGGCCTCGGTCTGGCGCGAGCCGTTGGGCGAGTCACTCGGGTTGGCCGCCGGCGATGGGCCGATCGTGGATTGCCGCTCGTCGACGTACGTCGCGGCCTGGCGACCGAGTGGAACGCAGGCCGATCGGTGGGTTTCGGTCTCGGTGGTGCGCGAGCGCGACGGCAAGCGGTCGGTCGTGTCGCACAACGCCAAACACACGCGGGGCGAGGTGGCCCGGCATCTGCTCGAGTCGGGGAAGGACCCGCGCAGTCCGCAGGGAATCCACGCGTTGATCGCGCAGCGCTGGACGGCCGAGCTCGAGCGGGCCGCCACCGGCTGGACTCTGACCGTCGTCGAAAGGGACTGACAAGGTTCACCGCTTGGTGGTTTCCGTTGGCGGCCCGGTGGGGAAGGGTTTGGACAGCGAGTCGTGGGGGAGTCGCGGGGGATGTCCGCCCGAACCTCGGAGGTCCGAGATGCGTCGCTTATCCGTTCTTTGCCTGCTCGTCCTGACAGTGGTCTTCTCGTTGACCGCTCCAGCGGCGTTCGCTTATCCACCGACTCCGCCTAGCGAGGCGACTGCTCGGTCGCAGCTCAGCGCGTTGACGGTCCGGGCTGAGGGGTCGACCAATGGGTATAGCCGCGACTTGTTCCCGCATTGGTCGACGGTGTCCGGCACGTGCGACACGCGGGATGAGGTGCTGAAGCGGGACGGCACTGGGGTGACCGTCGACTCGGGGTGTGAGCCGACCGCTGGTCGTTGGTACAGCGTGTACGACGCGGTCTGGGTGGAGGACGACTCGTCGGTCGACATCGACCACATCGTGCCGTTGGCGGAGGCGTGGAGGTCGGGTGCGAACACGTGGACGACCAGTAGGCGCCA
The DNA here is from genome assembly GCF_036226525.1 of Kribbella sp. NBC_01245. Taxonomy (NCBI): domain Bacteria; kingdom Bacillati; phylum Actinomycetota; class Actinomycetes; order Propionibacteriales; family Kribbellaceae; genus Kribbella; species Kribbella sp. NBC_01245. The sequence continues at coordinate 1,812,911 of NZ_CP108487.1, read as the reverse complement.
GCAGTTCGCGAACGACCTGACCCGCGCACAGCTGATCGCGGTAACAGCGTCGAGCAACCGCTCAAAGGGCGACCGCGACCCAGCCTCGTGGAAACCCACCAACACCAGCGTCCACTGCATCTACGCCCGCGAGTGGATCTGGGTGAAGTCCTACTACGGCCTCTCCCTCCAGTCATCCGAAAAGACCGCACTCACCTCAATGCTCAACGCCTGCTAGACCACCCCCTTCTTACGTTCATTCGTCGCAATCCGCCCTCTTCCCGCCGCGCACCCGCACAGGTACGCGGTGCTGGAGGGCGGATTGCGACGAATGAACGTAAGAAGGTATGCCGCCGACGTCCTGGCGTGAGTGGTCGCGTTCTGCCGGGCCACTCGCGCGCGGGTCAGAGGTGACCACTCGCGGGAGGAAGAAACGGCGCGCGCGGTGGCGCTGGCCGTTAGGGGCGGGGGGTGACGCGGATTAGGCGGAGGGCGGCGTGGGGCCAGGATTTGGTTAGGTCGGGGGGTTTGGGGGTGGCCGGGAGGCCTACGGGTGGGGCTGTGCAGAGGTCGGCGGTTGAGCCGGCGATGGCTAGGAAGAGTACGAAGTGGCCGGTGGGGATGGTCGAGAGGTCCACGTCGATGGGGACGGCTCGGGGCATGCGGGCGTCTACCGGGACCGATAGCGGGATGCGCGCGGGACCGGGTGGGCGGTCCCAGCCGGTGGGGACGGAAGGGACGGGGCCGGCCGCGAGGACTGAGGCGACGTACGCGGGGAGGTTGGTCACGTCGGTGTTGAGCAACGTCGATGGGGATGCGCTGGATCGCCAGAGAAGTAGGGCGAAGGCGGCCGTGGGGGACGTGTCGCGGTGGTGGATGAGGACGTCGACCGTGCTCGGTTCCTTGAAGACCTGTTGGACGTCGAGCAGCGTCCGGGGTACGACGACGTTCTCCAGCAAATCCACTTCGGTCGCGACCGCGTCCATGGCGAGCGGGGTCTGCCAGCCCGCGCGATAGACGGCGAGCGGGTCGGCGGCGTTCGCGGTGACCTGGCCGGTCGGGCTGAGATGAGTGCCGCCGACAACCGAATCCCACAACGCCTTGTTGATCTTGGGTTCGACCGGTGCCAATGCCGGCAGCGTACTGCGGTGGAATTCGACCAGCGCGCCAAAGGCGTCGGTCCACCGACCATCCGCGAGCACCGACGGATAGATCCACCGGAACGCGGTCTGGAAGGTCCACAGCTGGTACGCCGGAACGTTGCCCGCGTGGATCGTGTCAGCGGGCCCCAATCGCCAAGTCGGCGCCGTGGCCGGACTGGCCTTCGGCCGGATCACCACGTCGGGACTCGCATACGGAACCACGTCGGCCGAGCCGGGCCGGAGTCGCGGGTTGGCCATCGGTGTCGGCAAGCGTCGCCGGTCGTCGCGCAGATGGACGCGCAGGTACGTGCGTTGAGGCTCAGTCGCCGCCTTCAGGTCGAGCTCCCAAATGCCACGAGCCTGGATCGCCGCCCGCAACAACCGCGGGCTCGACGCATCGCCAGTCGGGTCAACCCAAATCGCCAGATCCTGTACGGCGGCCTGGGGGAGACCATTAACGTCCCACGTCCACGTATGCGGCCAAGGCGAACCGGCGGCGGGCGGACCAGCCCCGCGGACGCCACGCCACACGCCCGTCACGGTTCCGACGTACACATTGCTGGTCACCTCGGGGTCGACCACAGACGAATACGCAGGGTCGAGTGGCGGGAGTTGGCTGCGAAGTTGCGTCGGGAAGAAGCGGCTGCCCGAGTCGTGGAAGAGCAGACACGTCTCTCCAGCGGTAGCACCCGTCGTGACGAGGTAGAAGTCGTTCGAGCCGGGGATCGGCGCCACGTCGCTGAGCATGGTGACGGCCGGATCCGGCGCATCGGCCACCGCGGGCGCGAGAACGACGCCAGCCGGCGCGACCAGCACGCGCGAGCTCCACTGACCGGTCACCGCGTCCTGCGTCCACCGGACCAGCCCGTTCGCAAAAAGCACCAGGATGACGGTCGGGCTGGCCCACTTCGCCGTGATCACGTCACCCAGCGGTCCGTTGCCCCCGGCAACAGGTGCGAGCGGGGCGCCACCCGGTACGCCGACGCCGCGGTTCGCGGGCAGATCGCCACCGCCGGAGCGCGGGTTCGGCGCGACGCCGCCCGGATACGGCAGCACTCGCCAGGTGTTGACGGCAGACGTGCCGAGGTTGTCCGTAAGCCAGACGCGGTTGGTGCCGATCGCGAGACGGCCGACAGTAGCCGTACTGCGCACTGTGGCGGACCCCGAGTAGAAGGCCGACAGGTTGCTTTCGCGGTCGGTCGAGATGGTGACGGTGCCGGAGTTCTGGTCGAGCGGACTCGCGAAACCGCTCGACGGATCGGCACCCCAGTTAGCGCGGAAGAACTGGGACACGATCAGCTGCGACTGGTTCGGGTGGAACGCGACTCCGCCGCCGTCACCGCCCATCATGTCCTCCCACACCACGTCGCCGATGCGCGAGTGGCGCCCGTTGTCCTGCGAACCGAAGGCCGCGAAGTGGCTGGACGACGGGTGTGGCGCGATGAAGTTGGCCTCGAGCGCGGCCATACCGGTGGCCCGCACCGCGAAGGTCTGCGCACGGCCGGCCCGGGTCGAGACGAAGACGCCGCCGTCGGTCGCCACCCACACCTGGCGGTTCGGCGCGGCGCCCGCGAACCGGATCATGTGTACGTCGGGGTGAATGTCGTCGCCGATGAGGCCAGCGGTGCTCGCGCCGTCGCCGCCGGGAGGCGCGCCGACCCTCGACACCCCCGGGGCGGGCACGAGCGCGGACCCGGCGACGTCCATGCACCACACCGAGGCGCTCGGGCTCGCCACGTTGCCGCCGAGGTAGATCCGGTCGACGCCCGCGACGATATCGACGGCGATGGTCTGGTCGTAGTCGCGCTGGTTCTTGCCAAGCGAGTTCCGTAACCAGACCATCGGTACGCCGGTCAGCAGGTCGGCGGTCGGCGTCGCCGCGGCCGCCGCCGGGATACGCCAGACGGCGGCGTCCGTCGCGGTGGGTGCACCCGTCTGCCGGTCGCCGAGAACGTAGACGCGGTCGGCGGCGGGATTCGCGAACGACATCCGGCCCACGATCGGTACGGCGCCAACGGCCGTCGGATCGAGGTTCGTCACCCAGTGGAACGTCAGCCCGGCGTCGTCGCTGAACGCCACCCCACTACCAGGCGGCGCGAGCGCGGTCGGGGTCTCCAGCCCGCGCGCGACCGAGACCAGCAGGCGTCCGCCGGTCAGCCACATCACGTCGGTGACGATCGGCTGTTGCCCGGCGGGAAGTCCCATGAACGGCCCAAGCGCCGGACGCGCCACCCACGTGAACGACCCGTTGTGCGGCGCCGCGGCAGGCCCACGCGTACCGAGGAACAACCCGCGGCTGGTCGCAGCCATTACCCGGTCCAGGCCGGCACCTGACGTGGTGCCGGCCGTGGACGCGGGATCGCGGGCAAGTTCGAAGACGCCAAGATCCTCCAGCAAAGCGATCCCGGCCTCGGGTTCCCACGGATCAGCCGATGCGGACGCCGCCGGGCCACGCGCGGCCAGAACACCTCGGCCGCCGAGCGCAGGACGTGCAGGCGGACGGCCGAACCCTTGCAGCTCGCCGGTCCCGATCATCACGAAGTCGTCCGCGGCTCCAGCGCCAAACGAGACGAGCACGCAGCCGCACGCCTGCGCGTTGTTCACCCCACCCCGTACGCCGGCGCGCTCAGCCCAGCCGCCAATGGGCGCCCAGGTCGCCGCGCCATCCTCGGTGTACCAGAGCCCGCCCTTAGCCGTGGCCGCGTAGGCCCGGCGTCCATCCGTACTCACCGCCAAGTCCCGCACCCGCCCAGTCGCCCGCGGCCAAGAGGCCCCGAACAGCCCGCGCTTCGACCGCACCACCGACGGCCCGATCGGCACCCACCGCCTAACATTGTTGCCCGGGGCAAGCAACCCCGCCTCAAAGACGTCAGCGACCCGCGCGGTCAACGCCTCGGCCAACGCGGCAGGGTCAAACGAGCCAGCGCGATTGGCGACGAAGGCCTGCCGCTCCGAGGCCCGTCCCCGGCCGTACTTTCGCGGGCTCACGATGAGCCTTCTTCGGTCGGAGTCACGCGGATATAGCCTTCCTGCGCCTCGTGTGGAAGACGCGGCAGGTACGCCGACTGGGTGGCCGCCACGATCGCGTCATCCCGCCAGGTGAGCGGGCCGGTCCGGCGGGTGAACGTCTGGTGGTCGCCGAGCAGGTTCACCAGTGGCAGCCGGATTTCCGCGGGATCGACCAGCACCGGCCCGACCCGCACCGACGGCACCAGCTTGCGCAGACCCGGCGTGACCCAGTCGTCGGAAAGCGCGAGCTGCTTACGCGGCAGGATCCCTGAGGTCAGATGTACCCGGCCGACCGGCAACATCAGCAACGTCAACCGCACGGTCTGGCCGACCCGAAGCCGGATGGTCCCGTCCGGCACGAGGTACGGATGCGCGAGCGGATCGACCGCGGGGGTCGTGACCGCTCCGAGCAGTCCGAGATGACCGTGCTGCCGCCCACTGTCGATCGCCTGGGCAGCGATCACTCGGTCAACGAGGTGAAGGTGCGCGTAATCGTCGTCGACGTAGAAGCCGAGCAGAGCGTCGTCCGCGCGCGTCAGCGCCCCGAGCCGTACCTCGAACCGCTGCTCCCGCATCGCCTCGAACGCCGCCCGCCGCGCGTCAGCGCCACCCGTGGCCACCACGTCGACCTCGTCCAGGTCATCCGGCGCGTCCAGCCGGAGCGTCGCCCGTACGATCGCCACCGGCCGTCCGACCAGGCCGGCCACGGTGGGCGAACCGATCGCGGCGAACGTGTCGACCGTCCACAGCGTCGTATCGATCGCCCGCAACAGCGAGGTCAACGCGCTAGCCGCGGGTGGCACGTCGAGATGGCGTGCGGCCGCATCCGCCTGGACCAGCCCGGCCGCGATCTCACCGGTGATCCGGCTCTGCGCGTCCAGTTCGGTCAACGGGCCCGCGTCCGGCGGAATCGGCCGACCGGGTGCCGGGTCCCAGACGACGGCACCGCTGACAGCGTCATGGCCGATCTGCCCGATCGCCGTACCGCCGACGGTGAAGGCCTCCAGCTCCTCGTCAATGTGGTCCGGCAGCAAGAACCCGGAGACCGGATTGACCGCGCCGACCGGATCGAGCTGGTCGACGTACGCCTCGCGCAGCTCTTCGGGCGCGGTCGCCGCAGCCTGGCTGGGATCGACCAACCGGAAGAGCCAGCGGGCCAAGTGCTGGATCCGCGGCCGCAACCGAATCGTCCCGGTCTGTCCATCGACCTCGAGATCCAAAGTCGTCGCGGTCGCGTCGAGAGCCGCCGACGGGATGTCGAGGGTACGCCCAAAGGCGTCGACCAGACGCAGATTGTCGAGCCGACAAGTCCCGCCGAAGAGGGGCGCGGGCGCACCGGTTGCCTGAGGCAACGGGTCCTCGCCGGTGCCACGATCCAGTACGCCGACGTACGGGATGCCGAGCAGTTGCTCGCGGATGCCGTCGAGTGATGCCGACACCAGGTCGAGCGGTGCGACCAGATCGCCGAGCCGTTCCAGCGCGTTCTGGTCGGACGTCGGCAGGGTCGAGCTGCCGGTCGCGTCGCGCTGGATTTCGGTGCCGATCCAGCGCCGGATGCCCTCATGCAGCGACTTCGACACACCCTGCCCGATCGGGCTCCGCCCCGTGAGCGTGGTCGTGACGGGGTTGCCACCGCCAGAGACGGGGGAGTCGGGCTCAAGGTCGAGGTCGTCCAGTTTCCAGCCGTCGATCGAGTCCCGCCCGTCGAGCGTGACCTGCCACTCCAGCCAGAGCGGGATCCACGGTTGCCGCCAGGTGGTCAGCGCGACCGGGCTCGGCGGCGTACCCCGGACCAGCGCGTGCTCGGCCAGCACCGCCGTGATCTGCCGGTTGATCATGGTCGCGCTGACGGAGACCCCCTGCCAACCGCCATTCGCGGCCGGCTCTGCCGATGACGAGCCGACGTGCGAGGTCCCGTCGTACACGCCCTCGACGCCGTACAGCCGGACCATCTCCGCGGCAATTCGGTTGCTATAGGCAACCAGGTTCGCGCCCTTCGGAGCACCGACCGCGGCGAGCCACCGATAGCCGTACGGGTTCAGCAGTACGGCCTCGCGGACGACGCTGAGCACCTCGGACGGGATGGCGCCGGAGCCGAGTGAGGGCAGTACGGCGCTGCCGGTGACTACGCCTTCGATCTCCGGCACGCACTCGCGGGGATAGCGGCAGCGCAGTCGCCCGTTCCCGTCGAACAGGCCGTCGCCGTGGTGCCGGTGGTTCGGCCGGGCGCCGCGCAACGCGAGCATGGGCGCCTGCGGCCGGAAGAACCGTGGCGCCGGGCGAACCACCTCGCGCGACTGCGACAGCGCCTTCCCGACCCCCTTCAACCTCGTCTCGCCCGTCCGGGCGGCGAACGCCTTCTTCGTACGACCGGTGCCAAGCGACACGTCAGACCATTCGAGTCGAGCGGCGAGACGGTCCAGCGGTTGCGCGGCTCGCCCTTTCCGGCCGACGGTCATCGGCCCCATCGGCGCGCTGTCCTCGGCGTGTAACCGGTCGGGCTGCGCGGCGGCGAGCGGCGTACCGGGTAAGGACCAGAAGCCGTCGCCGTGTTCGCGCTCGGCCAGATCCTCCAGCCCATCGGGCGAGCCGAGCTGCTCGATCAACCCGCTGGTGAAGGCCGCCATCAACGTCTCGGCCGACCGCCGATCGGCCTCGCCCAGACCCAACGCCTTCGCGCCAAAGGCGGCCGCGACGTCATCGGTGTCCTGCCCGAACGCCACTCCGACGGCCTCGGGCGCCGGCCGATCGTCGGCACCCGGTAGCTCCTTGCCGATCGGAACGCCGAGCACGCTGCCGTGCACGAGTGTCGCGTAGCGCGGAAGTGCAGGCATCATCAGCACCTTCTCCGCCAGCTTGACCGGCGACTTCATCGCGAAGGTGATGTTGTCCAAGGCGCCCGAAACCGTCCGGCCGTCTGCTCCCTTGATCGCGGCCGGAGCGTTCTCCTGCGGCGCCTTCAGGCCGATCGCCGAACGCAGCCGGACCAGCCGCGGATCCTCCTCGACCAAGGCGTCGTCGTCACCGTCGTGGACGACGTGCCAGCCGAGCTCGGCCAGCCGCGCATCCAGCCGACGCGGCCCGATGGAGCCGGCCAGCGGGTCCTGATCGAGCGAACTCCACCACCCGGCGACGGTGTAAACCGCCTGCTCGCCCTCGGGCTTCTTACCCTCCAGATCATCCAGCGGATCGTGGAAGCCGAACCGCCCAGCACTGGCCGAGTACGACGCGGTCCAGAGCAACGACCCGCCCGCAGCGCCATCGAGTGGCTGGATCAACGGCTGACCCGACGACGTCGGCACGGTTCCGTCGTACGACGGCAGCGGCATGACCGTCGCGGTCGGCGCGTCGATGACCCAGCCACGGACGTCCACCTGCGCGCCTTCGCTCGGTTGCAGCGTCCGTATGACCACCCAGCGATCGGGTAGTGCCGGCAACTTCAGGGCGCCCTCGTAGTCCTTGCCCGACAGCAGGGCGTCCGGCATCGCCCAATGCAGATGTACGCCGCTGGGCCGCACCTCGCCGGCATCGAACGGACCGGGATCACCGGCTCCACCCGTGACGGGCACGGTCTTCTCGTCGTCGACGGCCGTCACCACGAACGCCTGGACGTCAACGGGCACAAGGATGCGGGTCCGCCGGGAGATCCGACGGTCCCAGTTCGCGATCGTCGGCAAGTCCACCCCGGACCGGGCGAGCACGGTGAACCGGGGTTCGAGGATGGCCTTGCGGCGCAGCTCCGGATCGACCATCACGGACCCTCCTGCCGGAAGACCTGTTCGATCATGACCTTGTACGCGACCGTCGGTTTGAAGACCAGCTTCACCTGCGTGAGACTCGGATCCCCGAAGACCTGGCGGAAGGGGAATCGCACCAGCTGCAAGGCGTACTCGGAGCTGTCGAGCCCATCCGCCGCGCCACTGCCGACGCGCGGTTTGAGCCGCCGTTCGAGCCGCTGGATGTCGACCACGCCAGGTGTGCCGACGCGGAACGGTACGTCGATCGGCGCGCCCGGCAGGTATTCGAAGGTGGTCGCGTTCCGTGGTTTGAGGGTGGCCTCGACTTGGCCGTTCTGCTCGTTGGCCTCGAAGCCGAACTGCACGCCCTGCCGTGGTTCCTCGAGATGGACGACCTTGGGCACGCCGTCGAACAGGCACAGCAACACCGCCGGCGCCAGCCGTTCCAACCGAAGCAGCCGCATCCGGCCGGGCTCGTCCTCCTTGATCCGGGCCTCATCGGCATCCGGTCCGGCGTCGATGCTGAACGCCCGGACGTGCATGGCAGGCCAACCCGAGACGGCCTGGGAGCGGAGGATGAACCCGCTGATCGGTCCGGCGTCACCGGCGTACCGCTTCGAGCCGCGGTCCCGGCGGAGATTGCGCTCCTCGTTGTCCAGCTCGTCCCGGACGCTCGGGTATTGCGCGGTCAGCTGGGTCCGGTCGTCGCTGTTCACCGTGCCGACGGCCAGTGCGCCCTGGACGAGCGCGTCGGTCCAGCGCCGGTCGATGTAGAACCAGCGGATCGACTCGGGCGGCAGCAGCTCGGTGTCCGCGACCAGGTACGCGAACGGCACCCCGTCGAGCAGTCGCAGCCGAACCAGCCAGTCGCGCAGCTCGGCGGGAAGCGCGCCATCGCCGTCGTCCTCGGACGCGATCTCGACCGGTGGCAGCTGGCTGATCGCGAACGGCAGCTCTTTCAGTACGGCCGTGGCGGTGACCTTCATCGGTTGTCCCCCTCGATCAGGTGGTCGAGTGCGTCCGGGATCCGCTTGTTCCGGGCGAACGTGTCCATCACCAGCCGGTCGACCTCGCGGTCCAACGTTGCCGTGAGCAACCGTTGTACGTCCGGGCTCACGCTGGCCGGCTTCGACCGCAGCACCGAGGTGTCGCGCAGCCTCGTGAGTACCTCCACTGGATCACCCGTCAGCACCTCCCGTGAGAACCCGAATCCCGTTGCCAGCAAGGCTTCGGCGGACTCGTCGATTGGCAGGCGTACGCCCTGGGTGACCAGCGGCGCCGGGTTGCCGAGCAGGTCCTCCGGACGCTTGATGGCGGCCTCGGCCAGACCACGTCCGAGCCGTACGCCGATGCGGGCGTCGATCTTGCCGACCTCGCCGAGGATGTCGGCCAGGAAGTGCGCGTGGTCCTTCCACACCGCATCCCGGCGCGCGATCTGGTACCCGGTCTGCCGCCAGCGCATCAGCGCCGCCACCATCGAAGGCCGGGCCAGTGCGAGCAACCGCCCGATCTCGAACGCCGCCGAGATCGAGATGTCCTCCCGCCCATCCGGTACGACGATGCGCAGCTGGTCCGCCGCGTGCGCCAGCGGCAGTCGCTCCAGGTTCGTCGGGTGCGGCACGAACGGACCGCGATACCAGCAGCGCACGCCATCGCCGCGCCGAAGTCGGTGGTCCAGCCCGGTGTGGCCGGTCTCGACGACCTCCAGCGGCTTGCGGCCTGACTCGTCCGGCTCCTCCGGCACTGTGCCGAGCAGGCCCGAGTCGAGCCCTTCGACCAATGACCGGAACGTCATGCTGCCGAAGGAGCTGAAGCTCCAGTGCAGCAATACCGGGAACCGCATGGTCGGATCGAGCTTGACGAAGTCACCCGCGACGAACCCGGACACCACGGCATCGGAGAAGTCACGCGCCATGTCGGCGTACACGTCGGCGTTGCTCTTCAGCTTCGCCTCCGCGGACCACCCGGTCTGCTGCACGGACTTGGCCGCGGCCGTGCCCGTGGCCGGGATGCCGGAGATGGTGCCGATGGTCTGGACCTCGGCAGCTGCCGGCAGGTGGTCGAACGCCGGCGCCGGGGTGACGTCGTACGGCGTCATGCCCATCTTGGCGTGGTCCCACTGGGCCAGGTTGGTCTGGATCGCGACCGTCTTCGTCGGTTGCAGCGTGAACGCCGAAGGCTCGGGCGCGCTCGGGATCAAGCTGGTGAACTGGCCTTCGAGGCTGACCAGGCAGGCCAGGTACTTCACCGGCACCGGGTTGCCCTGCGGGTCGCGTCCGGGCAATGGCAGACGGTTGCCGATGACAACGGCCAGGAAGCCGTCGTCGTCGCCCATCATCAACTCGGTGTCGTGGATGTCGACTTCGCGCGCGTGGGCCAGCAGCGGTACGTCGAGCCGGGTCGGGAAGATCCGGTCCACCATCGACTTGCGGATCTGCAGGTAGTTGCCGAGTTCGACATCCGCCTTACCCGGGAGGGTTTTGCCGGGCGTGACGCATTGCGCGACCGGCTGGTTCAGCTTGAGCTCGGCCTCGCCCTCGGCGACCAGCACCAACGCCAGCCACGGGTGCGTGCGGGGTTGGCCGGTCTCGACCAGGCGCTCCCACGGCAGGGTCCGTCGCCGGATGACCACCTGCGGCAGGCGCGAGCCGTACGAGCCCTCGCTCCCGGCGGGCGGGTACGTGGACAACACCTGGTCGGGCGGCAGCGTGTACCTGGGGGAGCGGACCGTCACGTGCGCCGGCAACTCCGCGACCGGCAGCTGTCCCGCGGCATGGCCGGTGGCGGTCAGGTCCTGGTTGACCTTGAAGCGGTAGTCGCCTGCCTGTAACGGCGGCTCGATCCGCGAGTAGAGCACGAACTTGCCTTCACCGACGGCCATCAGCGTCCCTCGATCCAGCTCATGCGGCACCCATCGCCCGCTGCCGACAGCAGCCGTCCGGCCGCGGCGACGACGCCGTCGCGAACGATGGCCTGGCTCAACGCCTCTACACCTTGGTCGCCGCCGAGCACGCCGGTGACCTGCCAGTCGCCACCCGATCGAACCTGTACGGCGACCGGGGTCCGCCCGCCTTGCAGCGGGTAGATGAGCACTGCTTGGTCGCCGGACAGCAGCACTATCGGCGGCAGTTCGTTGCCATCGGCATCGAGTGCCCGGCGGGTGCCGGTGAGGTCGAGCTCGACGGACTCCAACCGGTCGCCCGAGCCTTCCTCGAGCACAACCGCGACCGCTTGGATCGAGTGGCTGAACCAGGTCTTGGTGGCCGCCGTGCCGGCGAGCAACTCGGCTGCGGTCACCCACACGGCGCCTTGCACGGTCGGCCCGCCGTCGGCGGTGATCACGCAGCCCGCGGCCAACGCCGCTTGCGAGCCGAGAGAGCACACGCGCGACCGCAGATGCCAACCCGCGAGCCCGTCGCCAGTTCCGGTCGGCCCATCAGCCTGTACGGCGACCAGCGCCGCGCCGGGTGGAACCGCTAGTTCGCGGATGACCGCGTCAACGACGACCTCGCCGTCGCCGCGAAGAACGGTCACGCGAGCGTTGCCGTCGACGATCAACTGCGGCCGCTCGTCCCCGAAGTCGACGGACGCGTCGGGCAAGGCGAGCACGACCAGTTCGCCCGAGGCCAGCATGCGTCCTTCGTCCGAGACCCTTCGGTTGGCCCTCGTATTGTCATCGAAGCCGCTGTCGAGACCGCCGACCAAGCCGGTCAGGCCGCTGGTCCCGAGCGCGTACGACCGAACCGCGCCGACGGCCTCGGTACGCGGCACCCGCACGGCGGCCAACGTGTCCTTCTGCTCGACCGAAGGCACGGCCGTGGTGTGCAACCGAATCGGCAGATGCGCCCCCAACCGCGCCTGCACCGAGTCGAGGGTGGGCGCCGTACGACGCTTGAGCCGCCGATCGGCCACCGTCGTACCGCCCGCTCGCTCGGCCACCCCTGACCCGGCGGTGAGATAGCCGGCCACCACGGGCGTACGCAACCTGCGCAACGGCTTGCCCGGTCCCGGATCAACCCGGCCGGCGTCGGCGTCGTCACCGTTCACCTCGGCCATACCGTCGGCCAGCGTCCCGAAGAGAGGCGGCGCCGCGACCTCACCCCGGTACGACGCCTTGGCCAGCGCGCTGCGTTCACCAGTGACCAGAAGCCCTGCAGGCGTCGCGGCCGTTTGTGCGGTGAAGAGTTGCGCACTTGCCGCGTTGAGCGCTGCGGCGACGGTGCCGACGACGGGCAGTACGACGGTGGTGGCCTGCTGGAGGAGATCGCCACGCGCCGGCCCACCGGCCTGCAGCGGCAGCGGTCGACGAGCGGCTTCCACCTTGTAGTAGTCGATCTCAGGCCCGCGGGCGAAGTTGGTGGCTTCGGCGACCAGCCGGACGAGATTGCCGGCCTGTACGACGTCTCCCTGCGGCAGTGGAGCCGGCACACCGTCGGATTCGGGTTCACCCCAGGCTCCGATCGGGAACGAGTCCCTGCCAATCGTGCTGCCCTCGGGCCTCGGCGCGGCGGCGGCCAGGTTGGCGCCCAGCAGCCGAAGCCGATCGTTGATCGCCTGCCAAACCCCGGTCGACGGGTCGCGCTGCTCGAGGCGGATTCGCAACGTCGAACTGAGCGAGCCGGACTTCATCGGCTTCAGCCCGAGACTCGCCGCCAAACCGTCGGACCGGATCACCGGTACCGGCACGACACCGGTCGCCAGATCGACGTCGACCCGGGAAGTCGGAACCGTGGTCACCACGGTCAGCTCGAACTCGGCGTACACCTCGAACGGGCGCTCCGGCGTACCGTCGGACGTTGGCGCCGAGCGGTCGCCATTGGTTGCCGCGGGCAACGTGCCGCGTCCGGTGATGGCCGACAGCGCGCGGGCGGTGCCGGACCCGGCGTCCTCCAGGTATTTCGCGACGAACTCACCCCAGGCCAGCGTGCGTGGATCGGTCTTGCGCTCGCTGCCGAAGCCGACGGTGATGTCGCACGGCCCGATCTCCAGGGTCGCCTCGCCGGAGAAGTCCGGGCCCCAGACCTTGATCTTGGCGCCGATTGAGATGCTGAAGCTGATCGTGCCGAAGAACGTGCTGATCCTGATCCCGGCCGAGATCCGGGCGTACGCCATCACCTCGAACCAGAACGGGTCGAAGTAGACGATGCCGTGCGCGCCGAACGCGATCTTCGCCCAGGCCCAGCCGAAGCTCGCCGAGACCTCGACGTCGACACCGGCCATCAGCGCCTCGGAGGTGAGCGCGAAGTAGGCGCCGCCCTTGATCACGATGGCGTCGCTGAACCGCCAGATCAGGCCGAGCCGCGGTACCTCGGGATAGCCCTCGCGGTGGAAGTCCGGATGATAGCCGCCAAGCGTCATCACGAACTGCCCGGCCAGCGGGCCCTTCCACCAGATCGCGAACGCGAAGCCGCCGGTCAGCCGCACCTCTGGATAGAGCAGCCACGAGTTCTCGGTGAGCCCGGCGCGGATCATGAACACGCCTTCGCGGGTGGAGAACCGGGCCAGCAGGCCGAGTTCGATCGAGACCAGCGCCGCCTCCGGTCGCGGCAAGGCCATCCGCGCGAGGCCGAGCAGGTTGATCTCCAGCCCGTCGCCGAAGGACACCGCGATCACCGCGATGCCGTCGACCAGCGCGAACGAGTTGAAGCTGATCCCCGCGGCGAACCAGAAGTTGCCGCGCTGTGGCGGGAAGTACTCGTTGAGCTTGCGCAGCTCGCCCATCGGATCGTCCGACGGCCTGGACGCGGGATCGAGCGCCTTGATGAAGGGGAAGTCGTTGAAGTGCGTGACGTCGTCCGGGATCCGCAGGCCGCGGTTGATGCCGAGACCGCCGCCGATACCGGTGACGAAGAACGCGGGCGGTCCACCGATCGGCCCGTTGATCGCGCCGAAGACGAAGAACGACGGATTGCCGTTGTCGTCGGTGTAACCGCCGAACACGGACAGGCCATAGATCCCGAACCGGCCGAGCAGCATGCCGACGTACGAGACCGGACCGTTCTCCGGTGGGCCGATCGTCTTGAGCATGCCGCCGGACAGGGAGATCCCGGACAGGTCGGCCGATACCGCCAGGCCCATCAGGTCGACGGCCCAGCTGTCGGCGTCGAGTACGTCGCCGCCGGTCCAGCTGAGCGACAGCCGGTCGACGGCGGCGGTCAGGCCGAAGATCGAGACGCGGCCGTCGAACAGCAGCGAGATACGGCTGACGGTCCCGGCCGTCTCAACGGTGTCGAGGCCGACGCGTTCGAGGTACAGCGGGCCGAGCTGCCGCTGGACGACGATCCACCACGGCCCTGGTGGCGGTCCCGCCCGCAGGGATACGGCAGGCCCAAGGCCGGGATGTTTCTGGACGGCGATCGAGGGCGAGAAGGCCGGACGGCTCGCGGGTCCGGCCTGGCCCGCGTCGTTCATGATGCTGTTCGCCACGCCGTTGCTGCCGCCGCCCGCGCTGGGGGAGAAGGCGAGCCCGGCGAGTTCGAGGTTGACGCCACCACCGATACCGGCCGGCGTGGCTTCGCCGTACAGGTGGACCGCGATGCCGTCGAGCGACACGGCACCCAGTGACAACAGGGCGCCGGTCATCTTGCTGAACCGCAGACCGAGGCCCGCGACCGAGACGGCCGGGACGATGGCCAGCGTGGCGGCGTCGGGGCCGGATAGGACGTAGATGGACAGGCCCGCGGGCACGGCCGGGTTGACCCAGGTCGCGTCGACTTCGAGCTCGACCTTGACGTCCCCCTCGGCGATCGTGAAGCGCCGGCCCGGCGCGAGCGTGATGTTGACGCCGAGCTGCTTGGTGGCGGCGCCGGTGGCGGCCAGGCCGATGGTCACGACGCCGTCCAGGGTGACGGACAACGCGGGGGCCTGGGCGGCGTTCCAGAGCAGGCGCTTCAGTCTGACGAGTAGCGCGTCGGGGTTGAGCAGGTCGAGCGCGAGGCCTGGATCGACTTCGGTGCTACTCGCGACGTTCGTGAACACGACGCCTTGCAGGCATGCCTTCGCCTTCGCGGTGAGCACCGGCTGCAGCCCGTCGACCACCACGCCGCCCGCGATCGAAAGCGCGAGGGCCAGCAGCCATTGGCCGGCTTCGGCCTCGGTGCCGAGCGATTCCCCGGTCACCGTACGGCGGACCGCGGCGAGCGTCGGCGGACTGGCGTCGAGCGCCCACCGGAATTCCACCGCCCTCGCTGCCAGATCGTCCAGCGCGAGGCCGACACCTATTGTGCGTGCGGTCGTGGCGGATCCGGCCCGGACGACGATCAGTGGTCTTAGCGAGAACGCCCCAAGGTCCAGCACGATCGGACCAAGCGTTGCCGCCACGTCGACCCCGGTGGTCGACAGCCGCAGCCGTTCCACCATCAGCCGGCCGACCCCGTCGATCTCGACGTCGGCCTGGATCTCGATCGCCGGTACGACACCACTCGCGTCGAGCACCACGCGGAAGTCCCGGCCGACGCCGAACCCGAGCGTCACCTTGTCGGGCCCGGGTGTGACTTCGACCAGGGCGTGCGCCGGGTCGAGGGCGTTGGCGATGGCCGCCGTACCGGAGGTGATGAGCTGCGGCAGCCGGGCCGTGAGCCGGGTCGCGGGATCGGTCGCGAAGGCGGTCACCTTTGCCGCCGTGAACGTCGCGCCGTCCCGGAGATCGAGTGCGCCGCCGACGTCGAACACGGCCTGGCCGACGGCCTTCACGAGCGTCGTACCGGCGTCGGTGCGGTGACCGGCGAGGGTGTTGAGCACGATCGGTACGACGGTTTCACCGGCCGTGGCCAGTACGTCGCCGAAGCCGGGGCCACCGGGGTAGAGCTGGAGGGAGGGCGCGGGCGGTCGGATGAGGCTGAGCCGGACTGGGGGATCGGTGCCTGGGGCAACTACCAGAGCGAGGCCGCGGCCGTCCACGTTGACGGACAGCTCGAGGGTCGGGTGGGGGAGTGCGTCGGGTCCGATCAGCAGGCCGCCGCCGAGTTGGGTCGTGACGATGGACCCGCCGGTCATGTTCACGGCCAGGCCGACGTCGATCGTGAGCCGCAACTGGTCGCCCGCCTCGACGCCGTATCCGACTGCTACGCCATTGCCAAGCGGCCAGCCGGTTGCCGAGCCGCGATCCGGTACGACGAGGGGTGCGAGCGCGTCGAGTAGCACTACCGCGTTGGTGGCCTGCAGTGGTAGCGCATTCCGCAACCATGCGCCGGGATCCTGCACCAGGCCGATCGGTACGACGACGCCGCGGAAGCCGAGCGGATCCGCCGGTGTGAGCAGGCCGACCGCGTCGAGCGCGGTGTCGAGCAGAGGTGCCGCCGTACTCGAGACGAGTTGTCGGAACGCGCTGAGCAGGCCGTGCGCCGTGACGGCAGGCAGCAGCGTTGTCGCCAGGTCTTTGAGGGCGGTTGGGTCGGGGGTGGGCAGTAGTGCGACCTCGCGTCCGGCCCAATCGACCGAGACCGTTGCGGTCGGCAACGTTCGCGCTCTGAGCTGAAGGCCGCCCGCTGTCCCGATTGACGCGGTTGCCGAGGCGCCCGTGCTGGTCAACGCGACCTGGAGCTGGAGTGGCGCCGCGTTGAGGTTGGCCGTCAGCGTGCCTGCGGCGAGGTCGATGGCGATCGTGGCCGGGCCGATCGTCCAGTTGAGAGTGCTGCCGGTGCCGGTGGCTGCTGGCACCAAGGCGCGGAGTCGGGTGGCGAGTTCGTCTGCGCCTGCCGTGACGGCGCCGCGCAACGTGATCGCCGTGTCGTGCAGCAGCCGGTCGAGGCCGTCGGGGTCCAGCCCGCCCGCGCGGGTTAGGCCGACGAGGTCGAGCACGGCGGCGAGATCGGGTGAGGCCACGCGCAGACGGCCGACCACGTCCGAGAGCAGTACGCGGACTTCCGGAACCACGCCGGTGATGTCGATGGCCGGTACGTCGGGCGCCGCGCCGGCCGCGTCCGCTCGGACCACCCACCGCTCTCGGTCGATGTCGAAACCGCGCGCCTCGTGCAGCACCAGCTCGGCGTCACCCGGCCTGCCGTCGAGGGGTACGTCGATCTGGGCGGACATCCAGCGCAGATCGCCGACCGTGCTGCCCGAACCAGGGCCGCCGACGAGCCAACCGTCGTGCACGCCGAGGTGTACATCGAGCACGACACCGCGGATCAGGGACGCTTCCAGACCTGGACCTGGTGTCGCCCGACCGATCCGGCACAGCTCGACGCGCACACCGATACCGACCAGGAGACCGCCGAGATCCAGGTCGATCACCGGTACGTCGAGGGCGGCGTGCAGTCCCGTCCTGGCGGCGTCGTCGGCTCCGGGTGGTGGGATGTTGGCGGCGATCCGCGCATTGATGCCGTCGGCAACGAATGCGCCGAGCCCGGTTTTGAGGGTCGACTCATCCAGCTGTCCGAACACCGCGTGCACGGTCAATCCGGCACGTCTCGCCTCGCCACCGGCCGACGGCAGATCGAGGTCGCTGAGGCTTCGCTGGATGACCCGACGGGCCTGCTCATGCGGTGTCGCCTGCTGCGCGAGCAACTGGTCTGGCCAGGACGGGACGTTGGGCCGGCGCAGTCGTTCGAGGAGGCGCAGCGCGTCACCACCGAGGCCGTTGCGGAGGCTGTCGACGGCGAGACCTGCCCACGGCGTACCGACTGTCACGACGTTGGAGACGGCCGGGGCGGTGGCGGCAGCCCGGATCGCGGCCGCACCACAGGCGCCGTACGCGATGACGACGACAGGGTCCGCCCGATCCGCCAGCAAGACGCTGAGCCGGGCGGCCTGCTCACCGACACCCCCGCGGTCCGGTCGCGCGATGGCGGCCGCCGCCGGCGTGGGCAGCCGGACGAACCAGGTACCGCCGCCCGATGCCGGGATGGCGCCGCTGGTGTCGGCGGTTTCGGTGCCTGTGCGGTCGAAGGCGGTTCCGGCTGGGCGGTCGGTGGTCCAGGTGGCTTCGCAGCCGACGTGGATGACGGCGGCCGGGGCCGGGTCGAGCACGTCGCCGACCAGTAGGCCGACACTGCCGAGGGCGACGAGTTCGTCGTAACTCAGGCCGCCGAGTTCGAGACCGGTGACGTCGTCGGGGAGCGTGGCGGGCTGCCCGGTGAGGCCGTCGGTGCCGGTCCAGCGGGTCAGCAGCAGGCCGAGGCCCTCGGCGAGGGAGTCGCGTCCGACCAGCAGATCGGCAATGTCCGGAAGGGCGGTGGCTGCGCCACGCAGGATGCCGACGATCGTTTCCGGCTCGGGTTGCTCGCCGATGGTGAGGGCGGTGAGGCGTGGAAGCAGTTCGGCGAAGTCGTTGGAGCAGCCCGGATCCATCCAAACGGCCAGCCCGGGAGCGCGCGCCTGCCCGGCGACTGGGCAGCGGTACGGCGTACGGACTGAGCCCGATCCGAACGGCACGCTGGTGTGGAAGCCGCTCAGCAACGCCGCGACTGGGCCGAGCGCTGTCCGTACGTTCTCGCAATCGAGGATCAGATCGGCCAGCCACGCTTGGACGGCAGCGCCGGGATCCAGGCCGAGCAGGCCTTCCAATGACAACCGCGCGCCGCTCCCGGTCCAACCAGCGAACTCGAGCAGCGCGTCGACCGTAGGGATGCCGAGCTCTGCCAGGAGTGCGGCGGCGGCTTGCTCGATGGCGGGCCAGTCGGGGGTTGGCAGGACGAGCTCGCCGTTGTTGTCGAACTCCGGCAGCGGGAGCGCGATGCGCGTCTCGCCCGCGACCACCGCGAGGCCGTCGGCACCGACGAGTGCGCGGAGTCCATGGGCGGGGGACCAGCTGGCCTCGATGGCGAAGTCGTTGGCCGTGATCGCGACGGACCCGAGCGGCAGCTCGACGGGTTGGCCGTCTTGTCTGCCAATTGACAGCTTGCCGTGCGTGTCCACCACAAACGCGGCCGTGCCGGTGGCGAGGTCGGTCCGGAGGAGCAGGACGCCCAAGGTGGCCGTGACTTCGTGCTCGCCGAGAACGGGTGTCGTCACCGCGCCGACGAGGTCCACTGACAGCGTCGTACCGTCTCGCCAGATGTCCAGCTCGACGCCTTCCACCAGTTCCACTTGCCAGGGATCGACGGCGGTTCCGGCTCCGGCGATCAACGCGAACGGCTCGCCGGTGACGAGTGACCTCAGTCGTCCGAGTACGTCGGCCGCGGCTGCCGTCGCATCAGTATCGGTGAGGTCCTGCCAGTAGTCGCGGATGGCCTTGATCGGATCGGCGAGCAGCTCTGGTAGTTCGATGGCGTCGATGCCGGTCGGCGGGTCCAGCCCGATCAACCGGTTGATCAGCACGCCTGCTGGTCCGAGGTCGGCGATGGCGTTTCTCAGCGCGGTCTCGAGTATGTCCGCCGCTGCATCCAGCGCTGCCGATGGCGACGAGAGATCGAGTACGTCGTATCGCGGGCCGCCGTTGGTGATGACGACGTCGTGCAGGGTGAGGACGAAGGCGGGCCGGCCGGCCGGATCCAGGGCGATACCCGTGTGGACACTGCCAAGGTGGGGCGCTGTGCCGGGGATGAGGTCGGCGCCATCCGCGTCAGCCCCGAAGACGGCCTCGGCTCGGAGCGCCGGCAACGCCGTACAGGCCCCTGTTCCGGTATCGGCGCGGAGCAGGTCTGCGGTGAGCCTGGCGCGGGCGCCCGTTCCGGTATTGAGGGCGATCTCGGCCCAAGGAATGAGCAGGGGATGACCGGCCGAGCCCGGTTCGACGCGGATGCCGATGACGAATTCGAGTGGGCCTGCGGTGACCCGGACGGCGTCGTCGGCAGGGATGAGCGTGCCGCCGAGGAGGCCGGCGAGTTCACCCAGCCAGGCGTCGCGGGCCGTGTTGTCGGACAGGACTTGCTCGACCCACTCGACCAGCGCGGAGATGCCTTGTGTCGGCAAATCGGCGAGCGGTAGCGGGGGTAGGCCGCCGACGTCCCTCAGGCCTATTAGACCGGCGACCGCGCGGAACGGCGCGAGGGCTGGATCGAGTCCGCTGAGGGCGTCGGCCTGGGCACGGACGAGGCCGAGTACCAGGTCGAATACGTCGGTGCCGAGCTCTTCGAGACTGCTCGCGTCGAACGAGAACGTGCGCGGGGCTTGGGCGCCGGGGAGCTGTAGGCCTTGCAGCTCGAACTCTATGGAGAGGTCGTCGCCGCTGGCGGTCGGGATGCCGAGACCGACCGAGACCCCGGCCAATCCCGCCTCGCCGGGCGGTGGCGTGGTGTCGGTGAAGGTCGCGTCGACGGTGATCCCGATCCGGGCGCCGGGCGTGCCGAGCATCAGCCAGGCCGGCAGGTCGCCCGTGCCGGCGAGGGCGGGACCACCCCGTCGCGCGAAGCGGAAGACCGGCACGTGGATCCGGGTCGAAACGCGGGGGAGCGTCGTACCCGTGTTGTGGTCGACGCCGATTCCCAGCTCGACCTGGCCCGCGACGGCCTCCACCACGGCGTACAAGGTGATGCTTTGTTCGCTGAACAGAGGCACCCACGTTTTGCCGGAACGCACCCGCTGGTCCGGCGGCCCGAGGATCTCGTCGACGAACTCGAACAACGCGGTGCGCTGCGCGTCGTCCGCGAGCAGGTGCCGCAGGCCGTGCTGGTTGCCGGTCGTCGCGGTGGCTCCGAGGGGGTCGCCGAACCAGGACGAGTTGGGCTGGCCGTTCGGATCGAGCAGGCCGATCGCCGTCGCCAGTCGGCCGAACGAGTCGAGGCTGTCCGCGGTCATCGTCATGGTCGTCGCTCCACCGGCAGGATCAGCAGTACGCCGCGGGCGGCCGCGATCGAAGCCGGCACGAACGCGCCCTCTTGCGCGCAGAGCGTCTGCGCCAGATGCAGCACCGCCTCCCACGCGAACGCAGTCAGCGCGGACGACCACTCGTCGATCACCAGGTCAACGCCGACCGGCCGGGTGAGTGCGGACATCACCAGCCCGGCAGGCGCCCGATCAGTACCGACCGCGAACGGGACCTGGATCAGCGCGTCCTCGCGCAACTGGTCGCACGTGACGGTGAGCGTCACGGTGATCAGACCCTCGCGGCAGTCCAGACCGATCGACCCGGTGCGTACGAGCAACTCGCTGGCGCCTTGCACCCAGACGACATCGGCCGACGAGTCTTTCGGCAAATCGGCGACCAGGCGCACGCTCTGCTGCAGAAGGCGTTGCGCCTTCTCGGCCTCGACCTTCAGCAGCGGCCCGGGTCTGGCGCGGACCGCCTCACGGCTGGCCATATTCCTCGAACAGCACGCCGCATTCCTCCCCCACCCAGCTCAGACCAGCCCATCCGAACCGGTCACGCCCCCTGGGTCCCTCTCCGAGAGTCCTCGCCCGCACACCGCGTGTCAAGATCACACCCCGAAAACAACCTCTTGCCCTCAGCAACCAATTTCGGGCGCCGGGACGCGCCGCGCCGGTTACCGCTCGTGATGGCTGGAGCGGGGCACTGTATAGCCATGGAACGAGTGCGCGCGGTACGCCGAGGACCTCGGTTCGCGACCACGCCGGCGCTGGTCGGTTTGACCGTGCTGGCCGTCATCCCCGCTTGCACGTGGGACAGCGGATTGCCCGGGTCGCCCGGTACCGCGACGACGACGCCGGCCGGCGAGGGTGGCGTGAGCATGGCCGGACGCGCGCCATTGACCGGCGTACGGACCGAGCAGGACCTTGCCCATCGGCCCGCGATCACGGTGAAGATCTCCAACACCGCGGACGCCCATCCACACCGCGGACTCGGCAACGCTGACATCGTGTTCGTCGAACCCATCGCCACCGGCACCACCCGGCTCGCCGCGATCTTCCACTCCCGCCTGCCGGCCCAGATCGGCCCCGTACGCTCTCTGCGCCCAATGGACTCCGCGCTGATCGGCCCGACCAAAGGCGTCATCGCCAACACGATGGCCGACAAGTGGGTGCTCGAATACATGGACCGCGCCTCGGGCCTCGCCAACCTCGGCACGTTGCGCGTGCCCTCCGGGACGTACAAGATCGACCGCACCCGGCGAGCCCCGAACCACGTCTTCGCCCAACCCGCCAAACTGCTCGCGCTGACCGACCGCAAGACGGCCCCGATACCGTACTTCGCCTACGCGCCCGACGCCGCCCAATCCACCGCCCAACTCCAAGGCAAGAAGGCCGCCTCGGTGGCGATCGGGTACGGCGGACCAGCCAGCGTGACCTGGAAGTACGACGCCCGCACCCGCCGCTGGCTCCGCGCCGAGAAGTGGTCGCGCCACCTGCTCGAAAACGGCACCCAGGTCACCGCGGACAACGTCATCGTCCTGAAAGCCGCCCGCGACACCAGCTTCGCTCAGGCCAGACCGAGCATGACCACCCTCGACCTCTTCGACGCCTCCGGCGACCTCCAACTCTTCACCGGCAACAAGGTCATCAACGGCCGCTGGTCCAAAGGCGCGGTCCCGGATCCCTTCAAATTCACCACCACCAACGGCAAACCCCTCCTCCTAGCTCCCGGCACAACCTGGATCGAATGCGCCCTCACCCAAATGCCCATCGTCACGAAGTAACCCCTCGGTCGCCCCTCGCCCAGAGCCGAACGCTCAGGATTTGGATAGCGGCGCCTTTTGACCACGCACCTCCCCTCCCGATTGCGGACGGCCCTCCCGCCGCCTGCGCGCCTTCCCACGCCGGCCCGGCGCAACTGACCCGGCCGATCCGCCGCCCGCACGCGCCCCTCGACCTCCAGCCGTAGGCGCCGCATGCCCTCCGGCCGCCGACTCGACCTCAGACAACACCCAGCTGTCCATGGCTGCATCCATAACTGCATCCATGGCTGCATCCGCGGCTTCGTCGTCGACCGCCCGGGTCCCCGTGTGGTCGACCACGAATCGGGCACCTTCGGGACTGGTCCACTGATACGTACCCTCGGTCAGCACGACGCAGTTCCACCCGCCATGAGTCTTCAACCGATGGTGATACCGGCATTCGGGCGCCAGCTTGTCCGTACTGGTCTGCCCCGGCGGCCCGTCCTTCCGGTACGGCACGACGTGGTCGAGGTCCATCGAAGGGGTTGCCCGTCTGTTGCACCACGGGAACACGCAGTACAAATCCCGCAACAACACGCGTTCCCGGATACGTGCCGGGATCTCATGGGCGTCAACGCTGACCCGTTCGCGCAGGTCGATGACGGGTTTGAGCACGACCTTGTCATGCCCCAGCACTTCCTTGAGCAGTGACGCCAACACCGGCCCCACACCTTCCACCCGCATCACCCCACCACCCTTATCGTCACCACGACCACCCTTATCGCGACCACGACCACCCTTATCGCGACCACGACCACCCTTATCGCCACTCCCGCCCGCGCCCTCGCCATGTGGTCCACTGCGAGCCAGCGCGGCCAAGTCCTCGGCACTCAGGTGCACCTTGACCTCCACCCGAGCCGCCCCCGCACCGGCCCGCGCCTCGCCAGTACGAGCACTGTCCTTGATCTCGGCCAACCGGCTACTCAACGACCCCCGCCGAAACTCATCGCCCTCCCAAACCGCACCGCCCCGCGCGCCTCCAGCCTCAGGTACGCCTGCGCCTCCACCCGCAGGAACGCCTGCGCCTCCACCCGCAGGAACGCCTGCGCCTCCACCCGCAGGAACGCCTGCGCCTCCACCCGCAGGAACGCCCGTGCTTCTACCCGCAGCTACGCCCGTGCCACCAGCCGCAGGTACGCACGCGCCTCCAGCCGCAGGTACGCACGCGCCTCCAGCCGCAGGCAGCAGCCCTGCCAACGGCCCATCCGACACCGGCACACCCTGCAGCGGCGCGTCCGGCGATGGCGCATCCTGCAGTGGCACGTCCGGCAGCGGCACATGTCGCAGTGGGTCGCCGGGCATCGGGCCATCCGGCGACGGGTGTCCGTCGGGCACCAGGTCGTCTGGTGGTGGCGGTTCCTCGACTGGTGGAGGTTCATCAAGTCCTCGCTGATCCGAATCCGGAATGTACGACTGATCCCATCCATCGGCAGCCAATTGCCAGCCCGCACCCCGAAGCCACTGCTCCTCCCGAGCTACCTCTTCCTCAGCAGGCTGCTTTTGGGTGACCTTGCCTGGATCGCCGTCTGGATGGCCGACCTGGGACTCGGCCGATCGGCCGGCTAGGGACTCAGCCGGATCGTCATCGCGGTGACCGGCGTGCCCACTTACCCGGGCTTCGCCCCGGACATCGGTCCTGGCCTCGGTGGGGTGGTCCGGCGTGGTCTCGGCCGCCTGGCCGGACCGGGATCTGCCTGAGCCGTGCCCGCTCGGTCCGTGCTCGCCTGAGCCGTGCCCGCCTGAGCCGAGCCCGCTCGGTCCGTGGCTGCCTGTGCCTGTGCCGTCCCCGCCCGGGGCAGACTCGGCTGCTCGGCGCTCGCGTGGGCTGGACCCGGCTGTCCGACGCTCGCCCGGGGCAGACTCGGCTGTTCGACGCTCGCCTGGGGCAGACTCGGCTGCTCGGCGCTCGCCTGGGCTGGGCTGGGGTGCTCGACGCTCGGCTGGGTGGGGTGGGTTGGTGGCGAGGTGGCGGGCGGCGTGGAGGAGTTTGATGGCGTCGGCGGGGTCGGCCAGCCAGCCGATTGCTTTGGCGCGTCGCCTGTCCACCGGGTCGGGGTCGCCCAGTGCCTTCAGCGCGTCGGCCAGTGCTTGGATAGTTGCGTCGACTTGGATCACGTCGCCGGTGGCGGCCCTGACGAACAGGGTGTTGGTGCCTAGCGAGTCGGATCGGCCTACCCATACGCCGCGTGAGCGGGCGAGTTCTTCGGCTTGGGCTTGGGCGCGTTCGGGGTCGGCTTGCCACATCGCGCCGTTCACGATGTTCTTCAGCCGGTCCGGGCCGACCCGGTCGATGATCTTTTCCACTTTCGCGTCCACTATCGCGACGGCTTCCAGCGGGAGGGCCGCGGTGGCGCGGGCGATCCGGCAGGCCCGCCACGCCCGTGCCTCACCGGCCAGCACCCGGGCCCACACCCGCGGCAGCCGGTGCCGCAACCCCAGCGCGTCGCCCAGCAGGCCCGCGGCCGCTGTCGATGACATCTCCAGCACGGCGCCCAGGTCCGCGGCTACGAACTCGCCTACTGGCGGGCAGCCCTCGCCGCCGTACACCTTCAACCGTTCCATGCCCGGCAGCCCCTCGATCGGGTCGTCGCCGCCGGGTGCGGTGAGGTCGCCGGTGCTGCGAGTGGTGGAGGGGCGCGGCTCGGGATGGTTGTCGGCGAAGGCGAGTATGCCTTCGAGGATGCGGACCTCCATGCGATTGCGGCCCAGGCGGAACTGGCCCAGCGCGGACAGTTGCTCCGCGGGGGCCAGCTCAGCCAGGTCGGTGTCGAACATGTGCTCGATTATAGTCGACCGCGCAGACCGGTCCAAACCCGAAAGTCGTTATCCACAAGGCAATTTCTGCCCGGATATCCGCACCGGAAAGCCGTACATTCTCTGCGCCGACCTAGTCAGCGGGCTTCCCCAGAGCGGACTGACGAGGTTGGTGTCGGTGGTTGCCGTGAGCCACTGACCCTGGGCCCCGGACCACCGAACCGGGGCCCAGGCGAGGCGCGTCAAGGAGGCAGAACATGAAGAGCGAACTAGGGAGCGAACTAGGCAGACCGCTCGTGCAGGCTTCGGGCGCGCGGACTGATGGTGGGCAGGGGATGGAGATGTGCGTACCCCCAGTTGGGGGGATGAGGGGTGGTCCCTCATGCGTGAAGGGTGGTTGCACGGCGAAGGTTGTGACGAGACATCGGGACAGCCGGTGCCGGACCAGGGGGAAACGAAAAATGTTCATCCGACGCACCATTGCCACGGTCGCCACAGCGGCCGCTCTGCTTACCGCCATCGGGGCCACCGCCACGCAGGCTTCCGCTGACGTCATCGTCGATCCGAGCGTCGACACCAGCGCCATGGGCGCCTCGATCGCCAAGGCGCTCGGTGGTGGCAACACGGTCGGCTTCGCGTATGCCATCGCCGAGAACGGCCAGTACGCCACCTCGGGCAGCGCCGGCAAGGCCCGCACGGGACCGGATGGCAACGTCAACTTCACCTCGACCACCCGGATGGAGATCGCCAGTTCCACCAAGAACTTCACCGCGGTCGCCGTGCAGAAGCTGATCGAGAAGACGCCGGGTCTCACGGTCAACTCGCCGATCATGCCGTTCCTGCCGCTCAGCTTCCAGCAGAAGGCGGACGCGAGTTGGGACAAGGTGACCTTCCGGCACCTGCTCAACCACACCTCTGGCCTGGAGCAGCTGGAGCAGACTCTGACCGCCGCGCAGCTCGCGCAGTACAACAAGTCATACACCGGCGTTGAGTTCGCTGTGGGTCTCAAGTTGACGGTTCCGTCGCCGGGGCTCTACACGAACATGAACTACGCCGTCCTTCGGCTGATCATCCCGCGCTTGTGGCGGGACGTTGAGCCGAACCGCGGCGTGCCGGTGGTCTCCTCGACCAACTCGGGTCTCTGGGCTCTGAACTACGTGAACGAGCGGCTGCTCGCACCGGCCGGCATCGCGCCGACCTCTTGTATCTCAGCCAACCCGTCCACCGCGGCGCTGGCCTACAACGTGAACGACGTCGCCAACGGCGGAGTCTTCTACCAGCTCAGCGGCGTGGGTTTTGAACAGTGCGCCGGACACCGTGGTCTGCACCTGTCGGCCATGGACCTGGTCCGCTGGCAGGCACACCTGGCCCACGGCACCATCATCTCGCCCGCCGTTCGTCTGCAGATGGACAGCCTGAAGCTGGGCTGGCGTGGCGGTTCCAACAGTGGATCGAACACCGGCATCTACTGGCACGACGGTCTGCTGCAGTTCAACGGCACTGAACTGAACACCTGCCACGCCAAGTTCCCGGGTGGTGTCGAGGCGAGCGTTCTCTTCAACAGCCAGAACCGTGGCGGCGTCTCACCCTGCACCGTCCTCATCAACGCCTACAACGCAGGCAAGTAACACCAACGAAGCCGAACGACCGCCGGCTGTTGCGCGAGCGTCGTACACAAGTGGTAGCCGCACTCACCCGAGTGCGGCTACCGCCGTTCGGCGCGTCTGCCACCTCAATTGGTCAGGGCGGCGGCCAGGGGGCGGGTGGTTTGGCCTACGCCGATGAGGGTGGCGGAGGCTGGACCGGTCCAGTCGCCGTAGCCGACCAAGTGGAGCCGGGATTCCCTCAGGGCTTGGGTTTCGGCGGTGGCGATGCGGCCGTCGCGTTCGCGGAGGGCGAGCGGGGCGAGGTGGGCGAGGGCGGGGCGGAACCCGGTGCACCAGATGATGGTGTCGACCTGCTGGTCGGTGCCGTCGGGCAAGGAGAAGCCCGTGTCGGTCAGGTGGGTGAGCATCGGGTGTGCGTCCAGTACGCCGCGGGCGCGGGCTTCGCGGACGGCCTCGACCATGACGATGTCGCCAAGGCCGCCAACGCCCGCGGCCGTCGTACTGCCCGCGGCCGTCGTACTCGCTGAGGCCGTTGTACTCGCTGAGGCCGTTGTACTGGTTGAGGTCGTCGAGCCGGCTGGTGTTGCGAGGGCCTGGCGGCGGGCGGTGGCGAGGTTGAAGAGGGCGCGCCCGTCGACGTCATCCGGGAGGAAGCGGGGTGGGCGTTGGGTCAGCCAGGTTGTATCGGCTACCGCGGACACCTCGGCGAGGATTTGGGCGGCCGAGTTTCCGCCGCCGATGATGGCGACTCGTTGGCCGGCGAAGTCGGCGGCCCGGTGGTATTGGGCGGTGTGGAGTTGCTGGCCGCGAAAGCGACCCGGGTACGTCGGGAAGAAGGGGCGCGACCAAGTGCCTGTCGCCGAGACGACGTGTTCGGCGAGCCAATCACCCTTGTCGGTACGTACGAGCAGGCCGCCGTCGGCCCGTTCGACGCGATGGACGCGTACGGGGCGCTGGACCGACAAGTCGTACCGCTCCTCATACCGCGTGAGGTAGTCGACGACGTGTCCGGCCGGCGGATACCCGGCGTACGAGGGCATCATCCAGCCGGGTAGCGACGAGTACTGGGCGGGGGAGAAGGTGCGCAGCGTCGGCCACATCCGCGCCCACGCGCCGCCCGGCTGCTCGGCCGCATCGAGGATCACGAAGTCCACACCAGGGACGAGCCCCGCCCGGCGCAGGTAGAACCCGGTCGCGAGCCCCGCCTGACCGCCACCAATGACGGCCACTCGCACGCGCTGGGAGGCCAACGACGCCGAGGACACCTGGGAGGCCGAGGACGTCAAGGTCAGGCGCGGGTTTCGTCGGTGGCTTCGAACTCGAAGACGAGGTCGGTCACAGGCAGAGCTCCAGCTGGGTTTGAGGGGATGGGCGCGCTCAGGCGCCGGCGGTCTCCGGCACGGACAGCAGCGTGGATACCCAGGTGAGACGCTCGGGGATGGACCAGTAGTAGACCCAGGTGCCGCGGCGCTCGCAATCCACGAGCCCGGCCTCGCGAAGGACCCGCAGGTGGTGGGAGATCGTCGGTCCGCTGACCTCGAAATGCGGAGTGATGTCGCAGACACAGACCTCGTCACCCGATGATGCGATGATCGACATCAGCCTGAGCCGGATCGGGTCGGAGAGTGCCTTGAACGCCGCTGCACCATCGGCGGCGGCGGTCGAGTCCAGCGCGGCCACCGAGATCGGCGTGCAGCACCCACCGCTGCGTTCCAAGGGAATCTCCTGCTTCGACATGCGTCTATCTTGACTTATATCGAATCAACAGGCAAGGCGGTCCCTAGAGATGAGCCTTCAGTGCGGCGATGACGTGGGTCGCGTCGCGGTGTACGCCGCGCAGGGTGTTCGACGAGAACGAACGCTGGAACTCCAGTCCGGCATAGACCAAGCCGGGATGCGTCAGTGAAACCCCGCCCTTGTGCAGCGGCAGCCCGGCGGTGTCGAGAGCGCCAAGTGGTTCCAGATAGTCGACGTTCGGGCGATAGCCGGTCGCCAGGATGACCGTGTCGGCCCGTTCCCGCTCACCGTCCGGCCAGACCACGTGGTCGCCGTCGAAGCCACTGAACATCGGACGCTGGCGGTACCGGCCCGACGCGAGCGCGGCGCGGTATTCGCCGGTGTCGAAGACGGGAGTGCCGCGTATGACCCGCGAGAGTACGGCGGGCGGCAGTAGGTCGATACGCAATTTCGTCAGCCAATAGTGCATGTCACGGCCACCACGGACCTGCGGGATGAACTGGACGGGTCTACGCACGGCCAGTGTCACCGTGGCGACGTCTGCGAGTTCGTAGGCGACTTGGACGGCAGAGTTGCCTGCACCGACTACTACGACCCGCTGGCCGGCGTACGACTTAGGTCTGCGATAACCCGCCACATGCAGTACGTCGCCGGTGAAGCCGTCCAGGCCGGGTAGTGACGGGACGAAGGGGCTCCCAAAGGAGCCGCTGGCCGCGACGACTCCCGCAGCCTGAACTACCTCACCACTCTCCGTGTGAACAGCGAAGCCCGTACCGGCGGTGGTGACTTTGACGACGCGTACGCCAGTACGGAGCTCGACGTCCAGCGTGGCCGCAAACGCTTCGAGGTAGGCGACGACCTCGTCCCGGGACGGGTAGCGATCAGGGTCGCCAGGAAGCGGGACGCCCGGGAAGGCGCTGTACCTGGCGGGGGAGAACAACGTGAGGCTGTCGTAGTACGCCGGCCAGGAGCCGACGGGTCGTTCGCCGGCCTCCAGGATCAGTGGTCGGAAGCCGGCGGCCTTGGCGGCACTCGCTGCCGCAAGTCCGGACTGCCCGGCGCCGACGATGACAACAACCGAAGGGGAGTGAGCCATAATCCAAACGTATCATCATATTAAAAGATGATGAAATGATGATTTGAGCTAGTCTCGACCTGTCCACGGAAGGAGGAGAATCGATGGCTGAAACGCCGGCCACAGAGCTGCGAGCCGAGACGCACGAGTTCCTGAAGGCGCTCGCGAGCCCGACCCGTCAGCGCATCATGCTGGTCTTCGCCCAAGGCGCCGAGCTGTCGGTCAACGAAGTCGCCGACCTCGCGGGCGTAGGGCAGTCATCCGCCTCGCAGCAACTGGACATCCTTCGTCGCGCTCACATCGTCACCTCTCGCCGTGAAGGCAAAACCGTCTACTACCGGGCCGATCGCGACGGCGCGGCGACAGCCCTGGCAGACCTCCAGTCCTACCTCCAGACCTGTTGCTGACCCCACAAAGCCAGGCCGAATCACGCGCTTTCGCGATACAGGTCGGCGAGTTAAGCGACAGCGGCATGGGTGGCCGGGTGTGGGTCGTGCCGTCGCGGCCAACCGTGTCAACTGTGAGTCACGCGTGCTCGCCGTCTAGCTGTTCGTGGAGTTCGGCGGTGGCCTTGGTGATGTCGTCGTAGTCCTGCTGCGCCGCGCGGGACTCGGCGGAGATCAGGCCGCAGCGGTGGAGGCGGCGGAAGTCGCCGTACGGGAACTTGTAGTGGCCCTTGGTCTTCTCGTCCATCTCGTCGTCCACACCGAGGTACCAGCGCGAGTAGTCGTCCCAGCCGTGGCGCTCGAGGTACTCGTTCTCCTCGTCAGCGGTCGGCTGGTGCTCGCTCCAGTCGTCGCGCTCGTCCTTGCTCACCTGGTGCTTCGAGATCAGGCCCTTGGCGTGGTCGAAGGCCGCTCGGTTCAGCTTGACTGCCATCTCAACTCCTAGGTCCAGAGTCGTACGGGTCTACTAGCCCTCGGTACCCGCGACACCGCGCCCTGACTCCTGGATCGCGTGGAGGCGTCGTTCGAGGTGCAGGCGTTCGGGGTCCGTGCCGGCCGATTCCAGGGCTTGCCGGTACGCCGCCGCGGCCTCGGGTAGTCGGTTGAGCCGGTGCAACAGGTCTGCCCGGGCGACCAGGTACGGGTGATACCCGCGCAAAATCGGCTCATCCGTCAGGTCGTCCAGCAGGGCCAACCCGGCCTCGGGCCCGTCACGCATCGCGATGGCCGCCGCCCGGTTGAGCGCGACCACCGGGGACGGCGTGAGCGCGAGCAGTACGTCGTACAGGGCGACGATTTGCGGCCAGTCGGTGGTCGCGACGTCGGCGGCTTCGTCGTGCAGCGCGGCGATCGCGGCCTGGACGCCGTACGGGCCGACCGGACCGCCCGAGATCGCGGACACGACCAGCGCGCGGCCTTCCTCGATCATCGCGCGGTCCCACCGGCCGCGGTCTTGCTCGTCGAGGAGTACCAACGAGCCGTCCGGGCCGGTCCGGGCATCGCGCCGGGCGTGGATGAGCAGCATCAACGCGAGCAGCCCGGCGATCTCGCGTTCGTTGGGCAGCAGTCGACGGAGGATCCGCGCCAGCCGGATCGCCTCGTCGGCGACGTCCAGCCGTTGCAGGGTTGGACCGGAGCTGGCGGCGTACCCCTCGGTGAAGATCGAGTAGACGACCTGCAGTACGCCGGGCAGCCGCTCGGGTAGTTCGTCCGGACCTGGCACGCGGAACGGGATGCGCGCCTCCCGGATCTTCTTCTTCGCCCGGACGATCCGCTTGGCCATCGTTGCCGTCGGCACCAAAAACGCCCGCGCCACTTCGGGAGTGGTCAAGCCCGCCAGGCAGCGCAGGGTCAGCGCGATCCGGTCTTCGGCGGGGAGAGCGGGATGAGCGCAGGTGAAGAACAACTGGAGCCGCTCGTCCGGGAGCCCGCCATCCGAGCCAGCCGCGTCGGCCGGTGGCGCGTGGTCGGCGCGATCGGCGTCCACCTGGTGCACGGCCAGCCGCGCGGCGTACGTCTTGTCCCGCCGCAACCGGTCGACCGCCTTACGCCGGGCGGTCGTCATCAGCCAAGCACCCGGCTTCGGCGGTACGCCTTCAACCGGCCAACGCTCCAGGGCCACCTCGATCGCGTCCGCGGTGACGTCCTCGGCGAGGTCGAGGTCGCCGAACCGCCGTACCAACGCTGCCAGCAGCCGCCCGCGCTCTTCCCGCCAGACCCGCTCGACCTCGCCGGCATCGCTCATGAGCAGGCGGTCAGACGTCGAAGTCGGCGATCGGGCGGACCACGATCGAGCCACCGCCACGCGCGCCAGGGCAGCGGCCGGCCCAGTCGAGCGCCGTGTCGAGGTCTGCCACGTCGATCACGTAGAACCCGCCGAGCACCTCGCGGGTCTCCGCGAATGGCCCGTCGGTGACGGTCCGCCGCCCGTCGTCGCCGACTCGCACGGTCGTGGCGGTCACCAGGTCGGCCAGCGACTCGCCGGAGACGAAGATGCCCGCGTCCCGGACGGTCTTGTCGTACGCCATCCAATCCTCGACGGTGCAGCCCTCAGCGGTGCCGTCCTGGGTCGCGCCGGCGTTGATCAGCAGCATGTACTTCACGGTGGTTCTCCCTTGTCGTGTCGTCGGGCATTCTCGTCCCACCATCACTACGAACGACATCCCGCCCGATGGACACCGGCTCGTGGAAGTTTCTTTCAGACGTCGAACCAGGTGTGCTCGATGCTGAAGATCCAGACGAATATGGCCAGGGCGATCAATGCGGTGAGTACGCCGATTGCGCGGTAACCGGTGGCGGCCCGTTGGCGGTCGGTGAGCATCGCGGCGGCCACTGCGGATAGGAGGAGGCCGGTTAGCAGGATGACCAGGCCGCTGGGGTGGTCGAGCGAAGGGAATACGCCGAACAGGCCGGTCAACGTCAGCAAAGCGGCGGTGGTGAGGCCGAAGGCGTGGCCGAGGCCGTTGGCGACCGAGAACCAGTACAGCCCGCCGGCGCCGACAATCCCGCCGACTGCCACGCCGATGACCAGCGAGCCCAGGCTCCCGGACAAGGCGATCGCCACGGAGGCGCAGGCCGCGACGAGTAGGGCCGCCATCATCCCCGCGCAGGCGACTCCGACCCGCTCGCCGCCGGTCAGTTCGGCAGACTTCTGGCTCGACATGCTCATGATCGGAAGCTAGCCGCCGTAAGGGTCGATATTCCCGACAGGCGTGGTGTCGAAATCGGGCTGGGCGGTTCGACGCAGTGGTGAGGCGGCCGCTGGCGGCCTTACGGACGGCCCGGCGAGCGAGGCCGTCGTACGAGGAAAGAAGGCTGAAGATGTCGTTCCAGGCGTATCTCGACAAGATCGAGGAGAAGACCGGTCTGACCCCGCGGCAGCTGGTGGAGCAGGCGCGTGAGCGTGGGTTCGAGGGTCCTTCGGTGAAGGCCGGGGCGATCGCGGACTGGCTCAAGGCCGACTACGACCTCGGCCGGGGTCACGCGATGGCGTTGGTGCACGTGATCAAGAACGGCCCGAAGATCTCCACGAAACACGTTGGCACCACCGGCGTACATCGCGACGATTCCGACACCCTCTGGCTCGACGGCAAGGCCACCAAGCCCACCGCGTGACGGTTTTGAGCGGGTCGGGTAGGGGCACCGGGCGCCTAAGGCGATCCGAGAGAGTAGGTGAGCGTTGTGACTAGTGCGCGAGACCTGATGACTGCCGGAGCGCAGTGCGTTGGCGAGAACGAGAGCCTGGTTGACGCGGCCCGGAAGATGCGCGATCTGGACGTCGGTTCGTTGCCCATCTGCGGCGAGGACCAACGCCTCAAAGGCATGCTGACCGATCGGGACATCGTGGTTCGCTGCATCGCCGATGGCGGTGACCCGGCGTCGACGATGGCCGGGCAGTTGGCCCAGGGCAAGCCGATCACGATCGGGGCGGACGACGACATCGGGGAGGCGCTGCAGATGATGGCGCAGCACCAGGTGCGGCGGCTGCCGGTCATCGATGGGCACAAACTGGTCGGGATCATCGCTCAGGCGGACGTCGCCCGGGCGATGCCTGAGCGGGTGACCGGGGATGTCGTACACGAGGTGTCCCGCTGATCGGCGCTGAAATGGGTACCGGACACGAGTGGAGCAACCTTCGCGTCCTGCTGTGAACGACAGCGTGTGGCTCGCGACCGCGACCATGCCTCGATTCGAGGCGGCGGCCGGTGAGCTGCGGGCGGATGTGGTCGTGGTCGGTGGAGGGCTGATCGGACTCACGACCGCCTTGCTGGCGGCGCAGGAGGGCGCGGAGGTTGTGCTTCTCGAGGGCGGCCGGATCGGCGCCCGTACGAGCGGGAACACCACGGGCAAGGTCACGGCGCAGCACAGCCTCATCTACGCCGATCTCGCCAAGCGGCACGGCAGCGAGAAGGCCGAGCTGTACGCCGCAGCGAACCTGGCCGGCGTCGAGGAGGTCGCACGCCTCGGCGAGAGCATCGACTGCGAGTTGATCCGGGCGCCTGCTTACACCTATACGACGGATCCGGACCGCGCTCACCGGATCGCGGCCGAGGTCGCGGCTACGACCGAGCTGGGCCTCTCGGCGCTTGGGCTGGACGTGGCGTTGGCGGATGCGGGCGAGGTCGGACTACCGGGTGTGGTCGAGGCCATCCGGTTCGACAACCAGATCCAGTTGCACCCAGGGCTTTACTTAGCGGGATTGGCCTCGGCGCTGGTGGATGAAGGCGTGCGCGTCTACGAGCACAGCCGCGTGGTCGACGTGAGTCGTAAGGGCCGCGTGTCCACCGAGGGCGGTGCGGCGGTCGATGCCCGGTACGCCGTGCTCGCGACCCTCCTCCCGATCGGTATGACCGGGGGATACTTCGCGCGGACCCGGCCGAGCCGCTCGTACGGGATCGCCGTACAGCTGCCCGAACCGGCCCCTCGCGGGATGGCCATTTCCATCGACGAGCAGGTCCGATCCACGCGGCCCTGGCCCGGCGGCGGCCCGAACGGCCTCATCGTGGTCGGCGGCAGCCACGAGACGGGCACGGTGGAGGACACGCAAGGCCGGTACCAAGGTCTGATCGACTGGGTCGCGTCGACCTGGGGCGTGGACGAGGTCGCGGTGGAGTATCGCTGGTCGGCCCAGGACTACAACACGGTGGACATGTTGCCGTACGTCGGCCGGACGCCCGAAAGTTCCGCCATTCTCGTCGCGACCGGGATGCGGAAGTGGGGTCTGAGCAACGGTACGGCGGCCGCGATGCTGCTGCGCGACGTGATCGCCGGGCGCGACAACCCGTGGACCGAGCTGTACGACGCACGCCGCATCGGCGGCCCGCGCGCGGTCGCGGAAATGGTCAAGGACAATCTGAAGGTCAGCAAGGCGTTCGCCGCCGGGCACCTCCGGCGCACGCTCAAAGGTGGCGCCGACCATCTGGAAGTCGGCCAAGGCGGACTCCTTGATGTCGACGGCAGCACAGTCGGCGCCTACCGCGACCACGACGGCAACCTCCACAAGGTCTCCCCGGTATGCACGCACATGGGCTGCGCCCTCTCCTGGAACCCCGCCGAATCCACCTGGGACTGCCCCTGCCACGGCTCCCGCTTCACCCCCACCGGCACCATCCTCGACGGCCCCGCCACGAAACCCCTCCACCCCCGCTAGCCCCCACCCCCGCACCACCCCTTGCCACTCGCGAGCCCTCCCACCCACGGTCGGACGCGAAATGCGGAATTTGTGGAAAACCCCTCCGCGAAGTGCCTGGTTATGTCGCGCGCGCAAGCACAACGAGGCACCTCGCGGAGGGGTTTCCACAAATTCCGCCCGCGGGGTTGAGAGGTGGGCATGCCCCGTGTACGGCCTCCGCGGTGTCGGCTTGCCGGTACGTCACGCATTTTGCGTCCGAACGTGGCCAGAGTTTCCACGGGCGGCGCATTTCGCGTCCGATCGTGGTGAGGGGCGCGCGCGGTGGGTTATTGGGGAGGAGGGGTGTCTAGTTTTTTGGAGATTTGGTCGACTTTGGCTTCTAGGCGTTCCAGGTCTTCAGCGTCTACTCGGAAGATGACGTGTTTGGCGCCGAGGAGGAGGATGGCCTGGAAGACGAGTTGGAGCCATTCGCTTTGCCAGTTTTCGAAGGTGCTGGCGAAGAAGTTGGTCAGGTAGTCCGCCCAGACGAACGACTGGCCGTGGTCCTGCTGGTCAGTGCGGAACTCGCTCAGCTGGGTGAAGAACTGGCCCAGCCAGGAGCCCATGAACAGCACGGCCAGCAGGTATACCGCGCCCCAGCGCCGGACGTGGCTGTCGGGCTTGCGGTCCTGCCGGGGGTCCGGCTCGACTTGGTATTTGTTCATGCACTCCCAGTACCCAACTCCCCGTTCGGCATGAAATCGGAACGCGGCGGGCACCTGTTGCTGATGGCAAGGGAGGCCGGAATGAGCACGACGATCAAAGGATCGCGATCGGCGCACATGCCGTCGGATGTGAGTGGGCGGTTGAGCCTGTTCGACCGGTTCGCCAGCGCGGCGTCGAGATTCTTCTCGCGGGCGTGGTTCTTCGCGTTCTGCCTGCTGCTGGTGGTGGTCTGGGCGCCGTCGTACTTCCTCATCGGCACCGTCGACACCTGGCAGCTGATCATCAACACGATCACCACCATCGTCACGTTCTTGATGGTGGCCCTGTTGCAGAACAGCCAGACCCGCGCGGATGCCGCCGTTCAGGACAAGCTGAACGCCGTGGCCGCGGCGCTGGCGGCCCTGATGGACCATTCGGCCGAAGCCGAAGCCGAGTCAGACGAACTACGCGACGCCACCAGCGAACTACGCAAGGCCGTCGGCCTGGAAGAGCGCGAGAGCTCATGAGCGGAGGCCCGGGGTGTGAACGAGCCCGCGCCGGATACTGCCAAGCCCATGAAAAGGCGGGATGGTTGGCCGGAGGGGTATAACCGGGGCAATATGGACGAGTGGATCTCTCCAGTGGCGTCGGTGCGTCTGGGGATGACCTGCGTTCCGATCCGGGCGCGGCGCTCACTTTCGCGGAGCTCGCGATGGAGTTGCACGGAGCGCCGACAGTGACCGATACCGTCGAAGCCGTAGTGGATTTCGCGCTGCAGGCCGTGAACTGCCGGCACGCGGGCGTGGTGCTTGCCGCGCGCGGAGGCCGGGCCGAGATCGGCGCGGTCACCGACTCGGTCCTGGAATCGGTCTTCCAGTGGCAGATCGACTCCGCCGCAGGCCCTTTGATCGAGTCTTTGCGCGCGCAGGAGATCGTCGATGTCGTTGATACCTCGGCGGAGACGCGGTGGCCCGACTGGGCGACGAAGGTCTCCGAGCTCGGCGTCGGCAGCGCCGTACATGTTCCGTTGTGCATCGGTGTGCAGTCCGTGGGCGTGCTCACGTTGTACGGCGAGCAGGCCGGCGGGTTCAGCGCCGATGACCTCGCGGTCGCGCACATCCTGGCGCGGCACGCGTCGGTCGCCGTGGCGGCGGCCCGCCAGGAGGAGACCATGGCCCGCGCGGTTGACGCGCGCAAGCTGGTCGGCCAGGCGATGGGCATCCTGATGATGAAGTTCGACGTGGACGGCGATCGGGCCTTCGCGATCCTGAAGCGCTACTCCCAGGACCACAACCGCAAACTTCGCGACGTGGCCCAAGAGGTCATCGACACCCGCAAACTGCCCGGCTAACTCGGGTCGCCGATGCGTTCCAACGCGTCGATGACCAGATCCCAGAAGCGGGCGTGGTCGAGATCGACCGCGACCTCGGTCGTGCAGCCGGCCGGCGCGGGCGCGCGCAGATCGGCGACGGTCATGCCGAGGGTGAGGGTGCCGTTCAGTTCGACGTCGAGCGGTGCGCGCCGGGTTGTCATGACGGCCGGATCGATCACCCGGGCGACGGCGCACGGATCGTGGACCGGGGGAGCGGTGAAGAACTGGTTCGCCTCGTACGCCTTGGCGAAGAAGTCGATCAGCTCGACCACGAACTTCGCCGGCGCCGTTCCAACAGCCGCAATGCGCTCGACCACTGAGGGGGTCGCGAGAGCCTGATGGGTGAGATCGAGACCGACCATCGTCAACGGCCATGGCTCGTTGATCACGATGTGCGCGGCCTCGGGATCGGCCAGGATGTTGAACTCCGCCTTCGCGCTCCAGTTGCCGGCCGCGTACGCCCCACCCATCAGCACGACCTCGCGAACTCGCCCGACGATGCGCGGTTCCTTGCGCACCGCCAGGGCGATATTCGTCAACGCCGCCGTCGGCACCAGCGTGACCGTGCCGGCTGGTTCGGTCATCAGCGTGTCGATGATCAGGTCCACGGCATGCCGCGGGTCCAGCTCGATCGCCGCCTCGGGCAGCACCGGTCCATCGAGCCCGGACTCGCCGTGGATCGCGCCGGCCGTCTTGATGCCGCGCACCAGCGGCCGGGCACAACCCGCGGCGAACGGCACGTCCGTGATGCCGGCGACTCGCGCCACCGAGAGGGCGTTGCGAGTCACCTTGTCCAGGGTCTGGTTGCCGAACACGGTGGTCACGGCCAGTAGGTCGATTTCGGGACTGCCGTGCGCGAGTAACAGCGCGACGGCGTCATCGTGGCCAGGGTCGCAATCCAGGATGATCTTCTTCGCCATCCACACGACCCTAGCCGCTCAGCGGACCGCGACCCCGCTCAGCGGACCGCCAGCCCGTCAGCCGATCGTGCGGCCTCCTCTAGTTGGCTGTGGTACGACTTCCACCAGCCGGCGTCGGTGGACGGGATGCGGTCGTCGTTCGGCCCTTCGCCGATGCTGTCGTCGATCAGCTCGCGGACGATATCGGCATGACCCGCATGGCGGTGGCACTCGGCGATCAAGTGGGTGAGGACCTGGTGCAGGTTGGCCTCGCTGCCGTTCTCGCCCCACCACGGGATGTGGCAGACCGCGTCGAGCGGGACCGCCTCGATCGTCGCGTCGGCGTGATCCGCGGCCCGGCGATACAGGCCGAGGATGAACTCGCGCGACTCGTCGGCGGTCGCCCACATGTCCGAATTCGGCTCGGCGTCCTCGCGGAACCACGGCAGGAACTCGTCGAAAGGCCGGTCGTACACAATCCCCAGATAGAGCAGTTCGACCGTCGTCAGGTGTTTCACCAGGCCGAGCAGGTTGGTCCCGGTCGAGGTCAACGGCCGGCGTACGTCGTACTCGGAAAGCCCCTCGACCTTCCACAGCAACGCGGCGCGCGCCTTGCGCAAGTAGTGCTGCAGATCGGCCTTCAGGTCTGCCTCGGTCATGGTCTTACCTCCACGCTCGGAACGACTCGGAACGACTTCGGACGACTTCGGAACGTCGTCGCAGGTGAAGACTCCCGGGATCGGGCAGAATCGTCGGTCGTGAGCGAAGTTTCTTCAGAATCACTCGATCTGGCGCTGGCCCGCGCCGGCGATGACGCCGCCTTCGACCGGCTGGTGGCGCCGTTGCGGCGTCAGTTGCACGCTCACTGTTACCGGATGCTCGGCTCGACCCACGACGCCGACGACGCCTTGCAAGACGCGTTGTTGCGCGCGTGGCGGGCGTTACCCCGGTTCGAGGGGCGTAGCTCGTTGCGGTCCTGGCTCTACACCGTTGCCACCCGCACCTGTCTCGACGCGGCCGAGAGCCGTGGACGGCGGGCGATGCCGGTCGACCTCGGGCCATCGAGAGACACCGTCGTGCTCGACCAGGGACCGCTGACCGATGTCGCCTTTCTCGGGCCGTACGCCGATACCGGGCTGACCAATGAGCTGGCAAGCCCGGCCGCGCGGTACGAGCAGCGCGAAGCCGTCGAACTGGCCTTCGTCGCGGCGTTGCAGCACCTCCCGGGCAATCAACGCGCGGCCCTACTGCTGTTCGACGTACTCGGGTTCTCGGCCGCGGAGATCGCCGACACGATGAAGACCTCGACCACCTCGGTGAACTCCGCCCTGTCGAGGGCCCGCAAGGAGATCGCGGACAAGGTGCCCGCCCGCAGCCAGCAGCAGAACCTGCGAACCCTGGGCGATGCCCGGGTGCGCGAAGTGGTCGCCGGGTACGCCGCGGCCCTGGAACAAGGTGATTCCGAGCTGCTGGTCTCGCTGCTCACCGAGGACGTCACCTGGTCGATGCCGCCGATGCCGTACTGGTACGCCGGCGTGACGGCCGTGATGGACCATGCCGTCCACGTGCCGATGACCTGCGGCTCCTGGCGGCATGTCCCGACCACCGCGAACGGTCAGCCCGCGCTGGCGTGCTACCTGCGGCCGGAAGGCGAGAGCGAGTACGCCGCTTGGTCGATCGACATGTTCACGCTTCGCGACGGGCGGATCGCGGCCATCACCTCGTTCATCGGCAAGGAGAACTTCACCATCCTCGGGCTGCCGCCGACAACTGACTAGTGCGGGAGCTTGCGGGTGTCGACGACCTCCTGCGCGACGTCGCGCAGTTTGCGGTTGTTGTCCTGCGAGTAGCGCTTCAGGATCGCGAAGGCCCGATCGCCGTCCACGTCGAACTTCATCATCAGGATGCCCATCGCCTGACCGACCAGCTTGCGCGCGTCGATCGCCTGAACCATCGACGCCTGGTGCCGGGCGGCGGCCACGGCGATTGACGCGTGCCAGGCCAGGATGTGCGCGACCGCCAGGTCATCGTTGCTGAAGGCATCGACCTCGGTGCTGTAGAGGCTGAGCACGCCGACGGTGTGGTCCCCGACCGCCAGTGGCACTTGCAACCCGCTGGCGATACCCATCTCGGCGATCTTGCTGCCCCATTCGGGCCAGCGCTCATCGGCCCGGGTATCGGGGGTGCCGATGTTGATCTGCTCCCGCAACGAGGTGATGAGCGGTCCGTCGCCGGTGTCGATCTGCCACTGGTGGATCGACTCGACGGCCGGATCGGTGACCGCGCCGATCTCCGCGCGGCCCCTGCTGCTGAGGGTCAGGCCGGCATGGGTGCAGTTGACCGCTTGCAGGGCGAATTCGAGCACCGCCTCGACTGTGTCCTCGACGCTCGGCGCGTCATGGAGTTCCAGCGCGAGCTCCGCGAAGGTCTGAGCGGCTAGTGGTTCGGCCGGATCGAAGTGGACCACGGCGGGCTCCCGAGGGTTCAGTCGCGTGGACTGGCCCCTGCAGACTCGTCACGCCGCGCCGAGGGCCAAGTTGGCCCGTGTTTCAGCATGGCACAACTTTGAGCCGTGGCGGAGCACGGATTGATACCTGCCTGCGGCCGGACCCGGCGAACCTCATTCCAGGTTGTCCCGTCTGGCGAGGAAGAGGTCTTTTCGTGGGTGCATTCGGAAGAGCCGTCACGGCAGTGGTGCTGGTCGCCTGTGGTCTGGTGGTGCCGTCCACCACCACCGCGCACGCCCGCCCACCGTGGGTGATCGATCAGGTGCCGGACGGATATCGGGTCCAGTTGCGGCTCGACGCACCCGTGGTGACGCGCGGGTCGTTGCCGTACCTCGCGGTGAACGGCAAGCCGATCGGCCGGGCCGTGGCCTCGCCGGACGGCCGGACTCTCACGGCGATCACCACCGATCGCGTGGTCGCGCGGGCTACGAAAGTGGAACTCGTTTGGTCACACGAGGTCCAAAGCGGCCGTTCGAAGGCCGGTGGTCGTGGTGCGGACTGGTCCAAGGCGAAACAGGGCAAGACGATGGCGGTGGATCCAAGCACAACTCCTGCTACGGCGACGCCGAGGCCACCAGGTACTGGCCGTGTGACGAGGGGCTGAAGCCGATTCCGAGCTATCGCGGGTACGACGATCCCGCGCGGGCCCTGGCCAGTAACGGATACCAGGTCGTTTCGATCAGCGCCAACGGCATCAACGCGCAGGACGGCGACAGCTACGACACCGGTACGCAGGCCCGCGGTGAGCTGGTGCTGGCAC
Organism: Kribbella sp. NBC_01245; assembly: GCF_036226525.1. Classification (NCBI taxonomy): domain Bacteria; kingdom Bacillati; phylum Actinomycetota; class Actinomycetes; order Propionibacteriales; family Kribbellaceae; genus Kribbella; species Kribbella sp. NBC_01245. Next base: position 1,771,580 of record NZ_CP108487.1, on the reverse strand, counting down.
ACCTCGACCTTTGGCGGAAGTGGTCGACCACCGGCGGCATCCCGTTCGGTACGACGTACGTGGGCAAGGTGGATCTCGGCAACGTCGGGTTGATGGGCCACTCGCGAGGTGGTGAGGGCGTCGTACGGGCCGGGTTGATCAACCTCGAGCGCGGTGCGCCGTACGGCATCCGCGCGGTCCAACCGCTTGCCCCGGTCAACTTTGTCCGATCGGTGCTGCCGGGGGCGGCGATGAACGTGATCCTGCCGTACTGCGATGGCGATGCGCACAACCTGCAAGGTCAGCACTACTTCGACGACGGGCGCTACGCCGCCACCGGGGACCGTGCCGCGCGTTCGACCGTGGTGGCGATCGGGGCCAACCACAACTTCAACACCGAATGGACGCCGGGTACGTCGACCGACAACAGCACCTCCTTCGAGGACTGGGAAGGGGCCGAGAACGATCAGCCGTGCGGCGCGAAATCGCCACAGCGGTTGTCGGCAACCGAGCAGCTGGCCGTCGGTCGTGCGTACATCGCCGGGTTCTTCCGGATCGAACTCGGTGGCGAGAAGGCGTTGCTGCCGTTGCTGGACGGCTCGAACGCGAAGCCCGCCTCGGTCGGCCGGGCGATCACGCGAGTCACTGCTCAGGCGGCGACGCGGTACGACCTGAATCGGCTCGACGCTCCGCTGCCCGCCGATGCGATTCGCGGCAGCGTGACGGCTCGGGCGTGTGCGGGGATGGCGTGTGTGGCGAGCGATCTGGTGTTGCGCTATCCGCATTGGGATGTGGCGGCCCTCGCGCCGCTCGCGCCCATTCCGGCGGTGACGCGGTTGGCGTGGTCACGTCGCGATGGTGTGGTGCGGTTCGAGCTGGCGGCGTTGCGTGGGGTGGATCTTGCCGACGTTCGGACGGTGGAGTTCCGTACGGATCGGGTCGCGGCCGGATCGGCGTACGTCTCGGATCTCGCCTTCTCGAAGCCGGGCGTCGGGTCGACGGGTCCGATCGCCTTGCCGACGCTGTCGGTCAGCGATGCGCCCGAGATCGTCGAGGGGGATAGCGGCACGAAGTCGGTCGGCTTCACAGTCTCGATGTCCCGGCCGTCGACGGTGCCGGTGAGCGTGAACGCAGAGACCGTTTGGTACCGGAGCGGCGAGGGCAACGTGGTGCCGCGAAGGCTGCAGCGGATCGTGTTCGAGCCCGGCCAGACCCGGCTGAAGGTCGAGGTGCCGGTGCATGCGAACACGCGGGATGGTTGGGATGTGTCGTTCGGGATGGTGCTGTCCGGTGCGCACGACGCGGTGGTGACCGACGCGGCCGGCGTGGGCAAGGTGCTGGACGACGACCCGGAACCGGTGCTGACGATCGGAGACGGCGAAGGAACCGAAGGCGGCACGATTCGCTTCCCGATGAAGTTGTCGGCGCCGAGCGACAAGGTCTGGTGGTTCGAAGGCGAGTTCGTGAACGGTACGGCCGAGTTGGGCAAGGACTTCCGGAGTTCGATGAGCCCGCCGAGCGATCCGCCGTACCCGGTGGACCAAGGGGAGATCGCGCTCGGCCAGACGGTGGGTTGGCTGGCGGTGCCGGCGATCGCGGACGGCCTGGACGAGCCGGATGAGCGGTTCCAGGTCAAGGTCACGAGCTCGAGTGGCGATACACCGAAGCTGCCGTTGACCCTGACCGGGGTGATCCACGACGCGTCGTGACCCGCCGTGGTTCCCACCTGAGGGCTGCAGGTACCTGCAACGGGCGGATCGCCGATCGTGATCCTGGTCGCCACTTACAGTGACGGCGTGCTGCATGTGACGGAGACGATTGTCTATCGGTTCGGCAAGGCAGACCCGCATGGCATTTTCCGCGACCTGCTGGTGCGCGAGCCGTATGTGGACGATCTGAGCAAGGACCAGCTCTATCGCGTGACCGGCGTCCAGGTCTCGAGCCCCTCCGGCGCGAACGCCGAGGTGAGCGAGGAACCACTCGATCTCGACCAGGGGCTCGGACGCCAGGTCGGCCTGCGGCTCCGGATCGGCTCGGCGGATGAGACCGTCAGCGGCCCGACCGCGACGTACGTCATCAAGTACCGGGTGACGGGAGCGCTGCGGCACTTCAAGGACCACAGCGAGGTGTATTGGGACGCCACCGGCTCCCGGTGGAGCGGGCCGATGAGCAAGATCGGCGTGACGCTCCAGGTGCCGGGTGGAGTGACGAAGGTCGACTGCTGGGCCGCTCCGGGCAAGAGTAAAACGCGGTGTGCGAGTCGCGCGGTCAAGGCTGGGAAGGGCGTCTTCTCGCACCCGTCGCTGCCGCGGGGGAGTCAGCTGACGTACGTCGCGGCGATCAAGCCGGGCCTGGTCCGCAACGACAAGCCGGTGCTCGAGGAGGCTGCGGATAGCGGCGTTGAGCCGACTAGTGATCCGACGGACTATCCCGGTGGTGACTACCCGTACCCGACCGATAGTGGGCCCTGGGAAGAGGAGCCGATGAAGGACGGCGCGTCGGCCGGTGTGCTGGTCGCGGCCGGGGCGGTGGGCCTGCTGGTGCCGGTGGGCGCGATCGCGCGGACGCGTACGTCGCGTCGGGACAAGCGGTATGCCGAGCTGCCGCCGGGTACGACTGGCTTGGCAGGCGCTGTGGTCGGCCCGAACACGTTGCGGGATAACCAGATTCCGGTCGCGTATTCGCCGCCGCCGATCGCGGTGGCCGAGGCGGGCTTCCTGCTCGACGGCGAACTCACGACGGTCGAGACGGCCGCAACGTTGGTCGATCTGGCGGTGCGAGGCGCCGTTCGGATCGAGGGCGGCACGGACAGGTCCACGACGACCGTAGTTCTGCTCGATCCTGCGCTGACGAAACACCCGCATGAGCGGGAGCTGCTGAACGCGTTGTTCCAGCCGCTCCAGGCGGGGGAGAGCCGCACGCTGCGACGCGGTGACGGCAGTATGGCGACGGCGCACGGAAGGCTGGTCGACCACGTACGGCACCAGGTGTACAAGCACGCCTGGTACGAGCGGATGCCGTCGACCTCCGGTGGCGGTCTCGGACTGGCGATCGGCCTCGGCGGGGTCGGGCTCATTCTTGGCTTCATCGTCGGCAACGGCACCAGGCATTTCGTGGACGGCGTACTGGTGGCCGGCGCGATGCTGGTCGCCGGTATCAGCCTGAACGTGATGAGCAACGCGCGGGCCAAGGGCTGTCGATCGGCCGCCGGGCGTGCGATGACCGACCAGGTGCTCGGGTTCAAGACGTACCTCGCGACGGCCGAGGCGGACCAGCTGCGGTTCGAGGAGGGCGAGGACATCTTCAGCCGGTACTTGCCTTGGGCAATCGCCTTCGGCCTGGCCGATCGCTGGCAGGAGGTCTGCGCCGAGCTCGTCGCGGCCGGCCGGATCCCGGCGACGGCCGACTGGTACGACGGGCCGTCGTACTTCGACACCTCCTTTACGACGGTTCTGCTCGCGCAGCAGTTGAGCTTGTCGTTCACCCCGCCGGCGCCGCCACCGACCGAGTCTTCGTCCGGCTCGAGCTGGTTCTCGGGCGGCGGCAGCTCGGGCTTCGGCGGAGGTGGCGGCAGTTCGTCCGGCTTCAGCAGCGGCTTCGACTCCAGCTCCGGCGGTGGTTCCGCGGGCGACGGCGGTGGAGGTGGTGGCGGCGGGTCCTGGTGATCAGGTCTCGCGGACGGTGATCGCCATCGTCGGCAGCTCGATCAGCGGGTGAACAACGCTCGCCAGCGGTAGGAACCGGGCGCGGTCGGATGGGGCAGCCGCTCGAGCTCGACCTGGCGGACGCCATCGGTGGCGAAGGCCTCCACACTCGCCCGGCTGAGCGGCCACGGCGGACCGTCGACCGGTTGAACGGGCTCATCCCGGGCGGACGCGATCACGAGCAACGAGCCGCCCGGCGCGAGTTGGGCCGACACGTTGGCCGTCGCCGCGGGCTGAAGGTCCTCCGGCAAGGACTGCACGGTATAGATCTCGACGATGAAGTCGAACGACTGACGCCACTCGGCCGGCGGATTCAGCAGATCCGCGACCTGGTAGTGCACCGGCGAGTCGGGATGGGCCGCACGGACCGCCTCGATCGCGGCCGGAGAAATGTCGAAGGCCGTCGTCTCGAAGCCGAGGCTGCCGACGAACTCGGCATCCCAGCCGGGACCGGTGCCGACGACCAGCGCCCGTTCGCCGGTGGGCCGAACCTTCTCGATCCACTCGACCAGGGCGGGATTCGGCCCACCGCGATCCCACGGCACCACGGCCTCGCCCTGCCCGGCCGCGACGTACAGCCGGTCGAACCAGCCGGTCGGATCGTTCGCCTCGCGCGCGGCCGCGGCCAGTCGGTTCGCGTCGCGCTCCCGATCGGGCTCGAGTTGCTGGTTCTCAGTCATCTGCTTGCTCCGGTTGATGGAGGGCGCGGACAGCCCGCACGGCTTGCACGGTGTCGGCCTCGGCGGGGGTCTTGTCGTCGCGGTAGCGCAGCACGCGGGCGAAGCGCAGCGCCATGCCGCCCGGATAACGCGTCGAGTTCTGGACGCCGTCGAAGGCGATCTCGACCACCACCTCAGGCCGCACGAACACGGTATAGGCGTCGCGGCTCAGCTCGATCGACTGGAACTTCTCCGTCTGCCACGCCAGCAGCTCGTCGGTCATGCCCTTGAAGGTCTTGCCGAGCATGACGAATTCGCCGGTCTCCTCGTCGCGCGCACCCAGATGGATGTTCGACAGTTTGCCCTGGCGCCTGCCATGTCCCCACTCGGCCGCGAGCACGACCAGATCGAGGGTGTGGGTCTGTTTCACCTTCACCCAGCCGGCGCCACGGCGACCAGCCTCATACGCGACGCCGAGCGACTTGACCATCACCCCTTCGTGGCCGCGCTGGACCGCATCCTCGAAGAAGGCCTGGCCGGCAACCGGATCCTCGGTGACAAAGCGGGGGATCCGGCTGGCCTCGGGCACCAGCGTGCTCAACCACTCGTGCCGCTCGGCGCCGTCGAGCCCCAGCAGGTCGTGTCCGTCGATGTGCAGGATGTCGAAGAAGTACGGCGTGAGGGGCACGCTGTCGGGACCAGTCGCGGCCTTGGTCGCCGTACGTGAGCCGGTGACCTGGAAGACCTCGGGCCGGCCATCCGCCCGGAGCGCGATCAGCTCGCCGTCGAGCACGACCTGCTCGCACTTGAGCGCGAGCACGGCCGAAACCACCTCCGGCACGCGAGTGGTGATGTCGTCCAACGTGCGGGTGAAAACCGTGACCTGCGAGCCATCCCGATGGGCCTGGATGCGGATGCCGTCGAGCTTCCACTCGATCGCCGCGGGCACACCCGTCTTGGCCATCGCGTCCGCGACCGTCGTGGCCGACTGGGCGAGCATCGGCTGCACGCCACGCCCGACCACCAGCCCGAACTGGTCGAGACCGGCCTCGCCCTCGGTCAGCACCGCGACGGCCACCGGCGCGGCCGCACCGCGCAACATCGTGGCGGCCCGGATCTTCTCCAGCGGAATACCCGTGGCCTTGCCGACGGCATCGGCCATCACGCCGTCGAGCGCGCCTTGGCGTAACTCGCCGCTGACCAAGAGCCGCAGGAAACGTTGCTCCTCGGCCGTGGCCTGCCCGAACAACGCGTCGACCGCCTCCCGCCGCTTGGCCTGCGAACCCGCTCCGGCCATCGCGGCCAACGCGGCAAAGGCGGCGTCCACCTGCTCGATCGTGAGCGCAGGGGAAACGGCCGGCTCCGGTGCGTCCGCCAACGTCCGCCAGCCCACGCCGGTACGTCGTTGGCGCAGCTCGCCGGACAGGTACGTCACGACGATCTCGGTCTCGACCGGGTCGGTCGCGGTGGTGAGCAGCGTCGCGATCAGATCGGCCTTCGCGCGGCGCGACCGCGTCTGGCTGAGCGCCGTCGAGGTGGCCACCACATCCGCAAGCAACATGAACCCAGTCTGTAGCACGCCACCGACAATTCCGGGTCAGCCCTCGGGCGGCCCGGGCAGGTCGTCGAGCAAGGCGGCGGACGGGGTGAAGAACAGCGTTCCCGTGACCGCGCGGGAGAAGTCGAGGATGCGGTCGTGGTTGCCCTCGGGCTCACCGATGAACATCCGGCGCAGCATCAACTCGGTCACCGCGGGTGTACGGGCGTAACCGATGAAGTAGGTGCCGAACTCCTTCGTCCCGATCGTGCCGAATGGCATGTTGTCGCGCAGGATCGCCAGCTCGTTGCCGTCCTCGTCCTCCACCACGGTGAGGGCGACGTGGGCGTTCGACGGCTTCTTCTCGTCCGGGAGCTCGATGTCGTCCAGCTTGGTCCGGCCGACGACTCGCTCCTGTTCCTCGACGGTCAACTCGTTCCACGCTTCGAGGTCGTGCAGGTACTTCTGCACGATCACGTAGCTTCCGCCGGCGAATTCCGAGTCCTCCGAGCCGATCAGCACGGCCGCCTCCGCCTCGACGCCGACCGGGTTCTCGGTGCCGTCCACGAAGCCGAGCAGGTCGCGCATCTCGAAGTACTTGAAGCCGTGCACCTCGTCGATCACGGTCAGCGCCGAACCGGCCTTCTTCATGATCTGCCCGGCCAATTCGAAGCACAGGTCCTGCTGAGCCGCGCGGATATGGAACAACAGATCTCCAGGCGTCGACACCGCCCGATGCGTGGCGCCGTTGAGCTCGATGAACGGGTGCAGCCCGGCGGGCCGCGGCCCGGCGAAAAGGCGATCCCACGCGTCCGACCCGATGCTCGTCACGCAGGAGAGCTGCCCCGACGGCACCCGGAAGCCCACCGAACGAACCAGCCCGCCGACGTCTTCGAGGATCTCCCGGGCCATCGGCTCGCCGCCCGGCTCGATCCGCACGACCAGGAAGATGGCCGAACCGCTCAGTGGCGTCAGCACCGACTGCGGCAACACGGGGGTGCTGGCGTATGGCTCGGTCATACCGGACTCTCCTCAGCGGTTTCGGGACGCATCAGCCGGTCCAGGAAGGCGACCAGCAGGGCCTCCCGCAACCGAGGTGGTGCGACGTTCAGCAGGGCGTTCACCGGTGCCATCCGATCAGGCAGCGCATTGGCGGCACCCAGCCCCGCCAATTCCAGCAGGCCGTCGAACGCGGCGTCATCGAGGGTCGCCGGATCGATCGCCGCGGCCGCCGCCGCCAACTCGGCCGCCACTCGCACCGGCCCGGCCGAACGCGCCGCCTCCACCGAGGCGACCAGCGCGGCCACGAGTTCGTCGTACCGCGTGGCCGTCGCAGCGCTGACGCTGAAGTGCAACGAAGGCGGCTCGCCACGGAACGCCAGTTGCGGCTGCACGAACCACCCGCGCTCGGCCAACTCGTCCGCGATGGTGAAGACGTCGGCCCGCTCGTCCGCCCGTACGGCGAAGAGGGTCGTCGCGGGCTCGGCCAATAACGTCAGGCCGTCGATTTCGCTCACCGCGTCCGCCAGACGACGGGTGGTGGCGACGGCGGTCGCGGCCAAGCGGCGGTATCCGTCGTCGCCGATGTGCTGGATGACGGCCCAGGCCGCGGCGAGTGGTGCGCCGGATTTCGTCGACTGGGTCGTCGCGTTGAGCATCGTGTAACCCGGCCAGTCCGCATGCGCGAAGAACTGAGGCCGTCGCAACGCGGGCGTCCGATGCAACAGGATCGACGCGCCTTTCGGGGTGTACGCGTATTTGTGCAGGTCGACCGAAACGCTCGTCACCCCTGGCACCGCGAAGTCGAACGCGGGGGAGTCGTCCAGATACGGCAACACCCACCCGCCGATACACGCGTCCACGTGACACCGGATGTCCCGGGCGTTGGCCGCGGCGGCGATGGCCGGGATGGGGTCGACGACACCATGCGCGTACGACGGGGCGCTGGCGACGACCAGCACGGTCGTGGCGTCAAACGCCGCCGCCATCGCGTCCGGGTCGGCTCGGAAGGTGGCGGGATCGACGTCCACCAGGACGGCCCGGACGCCGAAATAGTGGGCCGCCTTGTGGAAGGCGGCATGCGCGGTGGACGGCAACACCATGCTGGGATTCGCGATGTCGGGCCGGGAATCGCGAGCCGTCTGGACCGCCAGCAGGATCGACTCGGTCCCGCCGGACGTGACCGTGCCAACCGTCGTACCAGGGCCGTGGAGAAGGCGAGTGGCGTGCGCGATGAGGTCGTTCTCCAGTTTGCGCAGACTCGGGAAGACCGTCGGATCGAGGCCATTCGTGGAGCCGTACATCGCCAGGGCCTGGCGGCCGATCTCGTCGGCTTCCGCGAGGCCGGAATCGTAGACATACGCAAGCGTGCTGCCACCATGCGTCGGCAGATCGCCCGCCTGGAGGGCCTGGAGTCTCGCCAGTACGTCGTTCATCGCGCCTCCACGGATTGGACCTCGCCGGCGTTGAGGCGATAACGGCTGAGGGAGAACAGGCTGACGAGGATAAGCGCGGCCGGAACCAGGGAGACGCCGAGCACGATCGCGGTCAGCGCCGAGCCGGGCTGAACGGCCTGGTCACCGGTCGACGACACATAACCCCCGAACTGCAGGACCAACGCGAACAACCCAGGCCCAAGCGCGAGGCCGAGGGTCTCCCCAGCAGTCCAGATGCCGGTGAATACGCCCGCGCGACGCATGCCACTGCGGGCCGTATCCACCGCGGCCACGTCGGGCAACATCGCCATCGGGAATACCTGTGCGCCGGTGAAGCCGATGCCCACCAATGCCGTCGAGAGGTAGACCACGGCGACGGGCACGGCCTGCGCGGCGGCAAGACCGGCCGCGCCGAGTGCGAGCAGAACGGACGCGGCGACGTACCCCGTCTTCTTGCCGAAGCGCGCACCGATGGCCTGCCAAATCGGGCTGACCAACAGCGCTGGACCGACGACGCAGAGGAACAACACGGTCGAGGCGCTGCTGTCGCCCAGGATGTACCTCGCGAGGTAGTCGATACCCGCGAGCATGCCGCCGGTCGCGAGGGCTTGCAGCATGAACGTCAGCAACAACCGCCGGAAGTCGGCCTCCTGCGCGACGACCCGCAACTGCTCCCGCAATGACCCGGCCGTCTCGGCAGGCGGACCGATCGGCGCCTTGCGGGTGCCGAGGTAGGCGCCGACCGTGCCGATCAGCAGGAGCCCCGCGACGGTCAGCCCCATCACGCGATAGCCGTCGCGACCGCCAAGGGCGTCCCGGATGGCAGGCGCACTTCCGCCGCTGATGAGGATGGCCAGCGTCAGTACGGCGACGCGCCAGGCCATCAACCGAGTCCGCTCGCCATAGTCGTCGGTGATCTCGGCGGGCATCGCGACGTACGGCACTTGGAAGAACGCATACGCGGTCGCGCAAGCGAGGAACGCGACCAGCACCCAGGCGCCATCGATGACCTTCGAACCGAGATCCGGAGCCGCGAAGAGCAAGGCGAAACAGACGGCCAGGGCGACGCCGCCGCGCAACAGGAACGGGCGACGCGGCCCGAGCGGCGAGACGTGCCGATCGCTGATCCGGCCGGCAATGGGATTGAGCACCACGTCGAGGGCCTTGGGCAGCAGCACGATCGCACCGGCCAGGAAGGCCGCGATCCCCAAGGTGTCGGTCAGATACGGCAACAACAACAGACCTGGCACGGTCCCGAACGAGCCGGTCGCGACCGACCCCAGGGCATAGCCGATCCGCACCTGGCGGGGGAGCGCATGCGTCGACATGCGGAGAGCTTGCCAGACCCGTCCGACGTTTTCGCCCGGCCGATCCAGGGCTGATCGGTACGCCGGGAAAAACTCGTTCGGGAAATGTCGGTGGCGTCTGATTGGCTTCGGGATGTGAAGAACGACAACACCGCACCGATCGAGGCCGTCCTGTTCGACTGGGGCGGCACCCTGACTCCCTGGCACACCATCGACATCGTGGCGGCCTGGCGGGCCGTCGCCGCGCGTATCGACGCGGACCGCGCCGACGAGCTGGCCATCGCCTTGCACAAGGCGGAGGACACCGTTTGGATGCGTGCTCGCGACGAGCACGTGAGCGGCACGTTGGAGGAGGTGTGCACGCTGGCCGAGGTGGTGATGACGCCCGAGGCCTTAGCTGAGTACAAGCGGCAGTGGCATCCGCACAGCCTGCTCGACCCGGAGGCGCCCGCGATGCTGACCGGGTTACGCGAGCGAGGGATCAAGGTCGGCGTGCTGTCGAACACGATCTGGCCGCGTGAGCACCACGAGGAGATCTTCGACCGGGACGGCGTGCTCGACCTGTTCGACGGCGCCGTCTACTCGAGTGAGATCCCGTGGACGAAGCCGCACCAGGAGGCCTTCCTGGCGGCGATGCGGGCGGCCGGTGCGACCGATCCGGCGCGCTGCGTGTTCGTGGGTGACCGGCTGTTCGACGACGTCTGGGGCGCGCAGAACGCGGGCATGCGAGCGGTGCACATCCCGCACAGCGAGATCCCGGTGAACCAGATCGGCCACACCGAGGGCGTGCCCGACGCCACCATCCACAAGCTGTCCGAGATGCTGCCGCTGATCGACGACTGGATAGCCGCCTGATCGTCCCTAGATAGAGCGGACCCCCGGGCCGGGAGGGCGGCGCCGGGGGTCCTGTGGGGGTTTTCGGTAAATGCTCGTTGGTGCTCGGGCTGTCAGGCCGCCAGGGACGGGTCGGCGAGCTGACGCAGCCGGCCGAGGGCCTCGCGCTCGATCTGGCGGACGCGCTCGGCGGAGATGCCGTGCACGGCGCCGATATCGGCGAGTTTGGCCTGCCGGCCGTCGTGCAGCCCGTAGCGACGGCGAATCACGTCCGCCGAGCGCGGGTCGAGCTTGTCGACCAGGCTGAACAGGCCCGAGCGATCCGACGCGTCCGCGACCAGTTCATCCGGACCGGGTGAGGTCTCGGACGCGATCAGGTCACCGAGCGAGGTCTCGCCCTCGTCGTCGATCGGGTTGTCCAGGCTGATGTGGTCGCGGCCGATCCGGATCAGCTCGGAGACGCGCTCCGGCTGCAGATCCAGTTCGAGCGCGATCTCCTCGACCTCGGGCTCCCGGCCGAGCTTGCGCTCGAGGGTGCGGCGGGCCGAGCCGATCTGGTTCAACTGCTCCACCACGTGCACCGGCAGCCGGACCACTCGGGCCTGCTGCGCGATACCGCGCGTGATCGCCTGGCGAACCCACCAGGTCGCATATGTCGAGAATTTGAAGCCCTTGCGGTAGTCGAACTTTTCGACCGCGCGGATCAGGCCCGTGTTGCCCTCTTGGACCAGATCCAGCAGCGGCATCTGCGACCGGCCGTAGCGACGGGCGATCGAGACCACCAGCCGCAGGTTCGCGGTCACGAAGCGTTGCTGTGCGCGCTGGCCCTCTTCGGCCAGCCACTCGAGCTCTTCCTCGGTTGCATATTTGGGCGCTCCGCCCTTCTTCCGACCAACCCGCCCCTCGGCCAGCAGTTGCTCCGCGAGCAGACCTGCCTCGACCGTCTCAGCGAGCTCGACCTCTTCTTCTGCCGAAAGCAGGGGCGTACGAGCGATCTCTTCCAGGTAGAGACCGACGCTGTCCTTGCCGTCGATACCGTCATCCGTTGAACGGACACGAACCATGCGAGCCACCGAAACTCCCTTCGTCGTTACATGGAGAGCAACGCTCGAGTGAGGTTCAAGATTCCACGATCAGGGTGTAAAGACCCTGAAGGTTCCCTGAGATTTCCCGGCACGGATCTCTCATCTTTCCCGCCTGGGGACAGCGGTCGTTTCGCGCTGCCAAAGGTTGCCAAAGGGAAAAGGAGCCGAATACCCGTACACACAGGAAATGCGCGTCACCGGCGTTTCTCCACACCACCTCCGGGACGCCCGAAAGCCCCACCTGGTTGTCATTCGGCGGTGTGGTGGAGGACACACACCGCTACCACCTACAACTACGCGGTACCCGGCGTTGTTCCACCCGAAACAGCAAAGGCAAGGAGGATCACACACTCCTTGCCACTCCTAACGTATAGCGGACGGTGGGGCTTGCGGCAAGCCCCCGGTGGTCCTGGAGAATCTCCAGCCGAAGCCAGAACCTTCGGAAAATTGGGGGATTTTCATGACTGACGTGATCGTTGCCGGTGGCGGGCCGACCGGCATGATGCTGGCCAGTGAGTTGCGGTTACACGGCGTACACGTGCTGGTGCTGGAGAAGCTGACGGAGCCGACCAAGATCGTCCGCTCGCTCGGTCTGCACGCGCGCAGCATCGAGGTGATGGATCAGCGTGGTCTGCTGGAGCGGTTCCTCGCGCTTGGCCGGCAGCACCCGGTCGGCGGCTTCTTCGCCGGCATTCTCAAGCCGGCGCCGGACCGGCTGGACACCGCTCATCCGTACGTCCTCGGCATCCCGCAGAACATCACCGACCGGCTGCTCGCCGAGCACGCCGCTGAGGTCGGCGCCGAGATCCGCACTGGCTGCGAGGTGGTCGGGCTGAGCCAGGACGACGAGGGGGTGACCGTCGAGCTGGCCGACGGCACGCAGTTGCGCTCGCGCTACCTCGTCGGCTGTGACGGCGGCCGCAGCACGGTCCGCAAGCTGCTCGGCGTCGGATTTCCCGGTGAGCCGAGCACGGCCGAGACGCTGTTGGGCGAGATGGAGCTGACTGCGGATCAAGAGACGTTGGACGCTGCCAATGCCGAAATCCGCAAGACCCAGCTGCGGTTCGGCGTCATGCCCCTCGGGGATGGGCTGTATCGCGTCGGCGTACCTGCCGCGGGGGTGGCCGACGACCGCATGGTTCCGCCGACCCTGGACGAGGTGAAGCAGCAGCTTCGGGAGGTCGCCGGCACCGACTTCGGCGCGCATTCGCCGCGCTGGCTGTCCCGCTTCGGCGACGCCACCCGGCTGGCCGAGCGCTACCGGATCGGTCGGGTGCTGCTGGCCGGCGACGCGGCGCACATCCACCCGCCGGCCGGCGGGCAGGGGCTCAACCTCGGCGTCCAGGACGCGTTCAACCTCGGCTGGAAACTGGCCGCCGAGGTCAACGGCTGGGCACCGGAAGAGCTGCTGGACAGCTACCACACCGAGCGGCACCCGGTGGCCGCCGACGTACTGAACAACACCCGTGCGCAGATGCACCTGATGTCCACCGAGCCGGGTCCCCAGGCAGTACGCCGGCTGCTCTCGGAACTGCTGGCCTTCGAGGACGTCAACCGGTACCTGATCGAGAAGATCACCGCGATCGGGGTTCGGTACAACTTCGGCGAAGGACCTGAACTGCTCGGCCGGCGGCTGCGGGACGTGAAGCTGAAGCGCGGGCGCCTCTACGAACTGATGCGCAGCGGCCGCGGGCTACTGCTCGACCAGACTGGCCGGCTCTCGGTGGAGGGCTGGGCCGATCGGGTCGACCACGTCGTCGACGTCAGTGAGGAACTCGACGCGCCCGCGGTGCTGCTACGGCCGGACGGCCATGTGGCGTGGATCGGTGAAGACCAGCAGGAGCTGCTCAGCCACCTGCCCAAGTGGTTCGGCGCTGCCGCCGGCTAGCACGGCAGCGCCGCAACGTCAGTCGGCCAGGTCGAGGGTGTCGAGGATCCAGGAGAGGGTGAAGGAGAGCTCGTGCCACGCGTCGTAGCGACCGCTTCGGCCACCGTGGCCGGCCTCCATCTCCGTCTTCAGCAAAACCTCCGCGTCACCGGTCTTCACCGCTCGCAGCCGGGCGACCCACTTGGCCGGCTCGACGTAGAAGACGCGGGTGTCGTTGAGGCTGGTGATGGCCAGGATCGGCGGATAGTCCTGCGCCGAGACGTTCTCATAAGGCGAGTACGACTTCATGTACTCGTAGACCTCGGGGTTCTCGAGCGGGTTGCCCCACTCCTCCCACTCGATCACCGTCAACGGCAGCGACGGATCGAGGATCGTCGTCAGCGCGTCGACGAACGGCACCTCGGCCACGATGCCACCAACGGCCTGCGGAGCGAGGTTGGCGACCGCGCCCATCAGCAGACCGCCCGCGCTGCCACCCTGCGCGACGATCCGCGACGGCTTGCTCCAGCCGGACTTCACCAGGTGCTCGGCGCACGCGATGAAGTCGGTGAAGGTATTCCGCTTCGTGAGCATCTTCCCGTCGTCGTACCAGTGCCGCCCGAGCTCACCGCCACCCCGGACATGCGCGATTGCGAACACGACGCCACGGTCGAGCAGCGACAGCCGGGGGATCGAGAACCACGGATCCAGCGACGACTCGTACGACCCGTAGCCGTAGAGCAGCACGGGCGCGTTCCCGTCGGGCGTGATGTCCTTGCGCGCGACCATCGAGATCGGCACGCGGGTGCCGTCCGGGGCCGTCGCCCACTCCCGATACTGCGTGTACGAACCGAGGTCGACACCACCAAGCACGGGCTGTTGCTTGAGCAAACGACGCTCGCCCGAAGAGACCTCAACGTCGTACGTCGATGAGGGGGTGACGAGTGACGTGTAGCCGAATCGGTAGCGGGTGTCGCTCCACTCGTCGTTCCGGCCGGGGGAGACCGAGTAGATCGGCTCGTCGAAGACCAGCGCCTCGGGGTCCGTGAAGCCGTCGCCGGTCCGGCGCATGACGGCCAGCTCGGTCAAGGCGTTGCGGCGGCGGTAGACCATCACGTGTTCGGCGAACGCGTCCGAGCCGAGCAAACGGCTCTCCTCGTCGGCCTCGAGCAAGGTGGTCCAGGTGCCGGGATCGTCGAGTGGAGCCGTTGCGAGCGAGAAGTTCGGCGCGTCGGCGTTGTGCGTGATGAGCAGCTGGTCGCCCGCGTGCTCGACGTCGTACTCGACGCCCTCACGGCGAGGCGCGACGACGGTGAGCTCGCCCGCCGGGTTGTGGGCGTCGAGCAGCCAGACCTCGCTGGTGAGCTTGCTGCCGAGCGAGACCATGATCGCCTGCTCGTTCCGGGTGAGGTCGACGCCGACCCAGAAACGCTCGTCCGGTTCTTCCAGCACAAGTACGTCTTCGGAGGCGCCGAGTGCGTGCCGCCAGACCTGGTGCGGACGCCACGCGTCGTCGGTCTTCGTGTAAAAGAGCGTCGAGCCGTCGGCGGACCAGGCCGAGCCGTAGTGGATGTTCGTCAGCTCGTCCGGCAGCAGTTCGCCGGTGCTCAGGTCCTTGATCCGCAGGGTGAACCGTTCGTCACCGGTGAGGTCGACCGAGTACGCGAGCAGGGTGCCGTCGGGGGAGACGTCCACCGTGCCGAGCGCGAAGAACTCCGAGTCGCCCGCCACCTGGTTGCCGTCGAGCAGCAGTTCCTCACCCGGGATATCGCCCTCGGTGATCGGCGGCTCGTCGCCCTCGACCTTGACCCGGCAGCTGATCGCGTACTGCTTGCCCTCGATCGTGCGGGTGTAGTACCAGTACCCGCCGCGACGGGCCGGCACGCTCAGGTCGGTCTGCAGGGTGCGCTCGGAGATCTCCGAGAAGATTGCCTCGCGCAACGACTTCAGGTGCTCGGTACGGGCGGCGGTGTAGTCGTTCTCGGCCCGGAGGTAGTCGAGTACCTCTTCGTTGGTCTTGTCCCGCAGCCACTCGTAGTCGTCGACGAAGACGTCGCCGTGGTGACTGCGTTCCTTGGGCTTACGTGCGGCTACAGGCGGTGTGAGGTCGGACATGCCGCGACACTACCGCCCTCGTATTTCAGACCTGATAGGTGGCGACAACGGGCGCGTGATCGCTCCAGCGTTCGGCGTACGTAGGGGCACGGTGAACCGCGCAATCGTCGGCCTTTTCCGCCAGTTCGGGGGAGGCGATCTGGTAGTCGATGCGCCACCCGGCGTCATTGTCGAAGGCCTTGCCGCGCCACGACCACCACGAGTACGGTCCGGGCCCGTCGCCGCCAAAGCGCCGGCCGAGATCGACCCAGCCCGCGGCGAACAACCGGTCCAGCCAGGCTCGCTCGTCGGGCAGAAAGCCGGACTTCTTGCGATTGGCCTTCCAGGCTTTGAGGTCTTCCTCGCGGTGGGCGATGTTGAGGTCGCCGCACATCAGCACGTGCCGGCCGTCGGCCCGCAACTCGGTGAGGCGGACCATCATCGCGTCGAGGAAGGCGTACTTCTCCTCCTGCTTCGGCGGCGTCTCGGCCTCGCCGGTATGGACGTAGACGCTGACCGCGGTGAGCGTCGACCCGTCATCCAGTACGACGTCCGCCTCGATCCAGCGGCCGCAGCCGAGGAATCGCTCGGGCCCGACCTCACAACGCTCGGCCTTGATCGGCCGGCGACTCGCGACGGCCACTCCGGCCCGGCCCTTGCTGCCATCGGTCCCGGGCTCCGCGTGCGCGATGAACCAGTCGCCGCCGAGGTGGTCGCGCAGGATCTCGTCGGAGGCGCGAACCTCCTGCATCAGCAACAAGTCGGGATCGGTGGCGGTGAGCCAATCGGCCATTCCCCGGCGATAGGCGGCACGGATTCCATTGACGTTCGCAGTAGCCACTCTCAGCACTCGCAGAACTCTATCCCGTGAACCATTCGATCTGGATCGAACAGTGCCGGGTGGCGACCCGATCGGTCGATAGCTTCCGCGAGCGGGGGTTGAAACTCGGGATAGGAGATTCTGTTGCACAAGTTCACGAAGGCGGCCTTGGTGCTCGGCACCTCGGTACTGGCCGTCTGTACGGGGGCGCTGCCCGCTGGGGCCGGCGTACTCCAGGAGCCGCCGTCGGCTCCGATGCCGGTCGCTACCGCCACTGGGACCACCGCGGCACCGGCGGCGTTGCCGCAGACCACCGCGACTGAGCCGGCCACCTTGGTCCGGACGTACAACCGGGGCACTGGCCGGCACCGGGTCACGACCGTGGGGCTCAAGACCCCCGGCACGTACCCTGAGACCGGCGGGGTGTGGGGTCTGCTGCGCACGAGCACCACCAACACGCGCGCTCTGTACGAGTGCCGTGCGGGGACGTACGACTACCACATCTCGTTCGCGTCCAACTGCAATGGCAAGGTCAAGATCGGCCTGCTCGGCTACATCTACAAGGCGAAGCCGAAGACCCCGGCGACGGCGGCACTGTGGCAGTGCTACCAGAGCAAGGGCGATCACTTCGTCTCGATCCGGAGCAACTGCGAGGGAACGCGCAATGCGGGCTTCCTCGGCTACGCCCGGACCACGGCGAGCCTGGTGATCCTGTCGCGCTTCAACAACGGCCCGGACCACTGGACGACGTCCAGCGCCGTTGACGCCAACTACCGCCGCGAGGGCAGCTGGGCCATTCGCTGGACCCAGACCACGCGGTCGCGGGCGCTGTACGGCTGCTCGTACCCGATCGGCACCCGGACAGATCACTTCAACTCGCTCTCGGCCAACTGTGAGGGCAAGCGAGTGCTGCGTCGTGAGGGTTTCATCTACACCTTCAACCCGGGTCCGAAGTACACCGCGATCTACCGGTGCCTGTTGCCGTCGGGTGATCACTTCACCTCGGCCAGGTCCAACTGTGAGGCCGCGGCCGGTGTGAAGAACGAAGGCCGCCTCGGTTGGGTTCGCCTGACCACTTGGTGATCTGAGACCTGGTCCGGGCCGCGGTTAGTCCCGGGCCAGGTTCATCAGCACGTTCCGCTCGCGCTCGTCGTCGGCACAGGCGGTCAGCAGTAACAAGCCGAGGCTCTCCTCGCACATCCGCTCCAGCTCGCCGCGATCGACCGACGGGTTGTCGAGCCAGGTCAGCAGAGTCTGTTCGACGAACCCCTGCCAGCCGTAACAGGCGAGCGTCACAGCCGGCGTCGTCTCTACGCCCAGGGTCGCGACGGCCGCGACCACCCAGCCCGTGAACGTTTGCCGCATCTCCGCGTGCAACTTCCGGACCGCGGGATCACCCGCCGCCGACATCGCCAGCGTCGCCCGGTAGAGCTGGGGTTGTTCTAGTACGGCGCCGACGAAAGCCCGGATGCCGGAACGGAGTTGGTCATCCGGCGCCAGTGAGACGTCCGGGGCTGTCCGGAGCAGCATCAACGCGGCGGCTTCCTCGATCACGGCGTACTGGAACTTCTTCTTCGAGCCGAAGTAGTGGAACAGCAGCGCGGGGGAGACGCCCGCCTCGGCCGCGACCGCCTCGACGGACAGGTCGCTATGCGGATCCTTTTCCAGCACGCGACGGGACGCCGCGAGGATCTGCTCGCGCCGCTCGTCCGGCCGAAGGCGATTCATGCATCACAGTCTATTGATGAATCGGTCAATAAGCACCTACTGTTGAGTATCCGCTCAACAGCGAAGGGTGTGCTGCGCATGGCCGGCAGAGTCGTACTGATCACGGGAGCTTCCAGGGGAATCGGCGCGGCCGTCGCGCGTCGCCTCGCGAGTGAGGGTGACACGCTCGCGCTGGTCGGCCTGGAACCGGTCGAGCTGGCGAAGGTCGCCGCCGACTGCGGCCCAACAGCCGGTTGGTGGGAGGTCGACGTCACCGACACCGCAGCACTGGAGTCGGCCGTCGCCGAGATCGTTGAGCGCTACGGCCGGATCGATGTGGTTCTCGCCAACGCCGGTATCGCCGCACCCGGCTTCAGCCGCAGCATGGACCCGGCCGTGTGGGAGCGCGTGATCAACGTCGACCTCTTCGGCGTCTGGCGAACCGTCCACGTGACGCTGCCGCACTTGATCGAGAGCAAGGGCTACCTGCTGCTCGTCTCGTCGCTCGCGGCCGTCGTACACATTCCCGGCCTCGCGTCGTACAACGTGGCCAAGGCAGGCGTCGAGGCGCTCGGCAACAGCTTGCGCGCGGAACTGCGGCACCTCGGGGTGAAGGTCGGGGTGGCGCATCTGACCTTCGTGGATACCGACATGGTCCGCGGGGTCGACGCGCACCCGGTCTTCGGCAAGGTCCGGACCGGCGTACCGCTGGTGAGCCGGGTCTATCCGCTGGAGCTGGCCGTCGAGAAGTTCACGCGCGGTATCGACCGGCGCTCGCGGGTCGTACATGTGCCAGGCTGGATTGGCGTGATGAAGGCATTCCGGTCGCTCTTGCCGTACGTCGTGGAGGCGGGCAGTCGCACCAGCATCGCGAAGGCCGATCGCGCAGCGCTGGCGGATATCGAGGCGCGCGGGCGTTCCGCGTCGTCCCGGGCATCCGGCGCTGGTGGGTTGGCCGACTCGGAGAAGATTGGCGGGGTCGTCGAATGAAGGATCGCCAGTACGACATCGTGCTCTTCGGTGCGACCGGGTTCACCGGCCGGCTGACGGCGCAATACCTTGCCAGTAAGGCGCCTGCGGGTTTGAAGTGGGCGCTGGCCGGGCGCAACCAAACCAAGCTGGAGGCCGTCCGGGATGAGCTCGGGCTGTCGGTCGACCTGGTGCTGGCCGACGTCACCGACGAGGCCTCGCTGGCGAAGATGGCCGGGTCGACCGGCGCGGTGATCACCACCGTCGGGCCGTACATCCGTTATGGCGAAGGGCTTGTGGCCGCTTGCGCCGACGCCGGCACCGACTACTTGGACCTGACGGGTGAGCCGGAATTCGTCGACACGATGTACGTCCGCTATCACCAGCGCGCGGTCGAGACCGGCGCGCGGATCGTGCATTGCTGCGGGTTCGACTCGATTCCCTACGACCTTGGTGTGCAGTACGCCGTTGAGCAATTGCCCGAGAACGTGCCGATCAAGGTGACCGGCGTGGTGACGGCCGGCGGCAGACCGTCGGCCGGGACGTTGCAGACCGCCATCACGATCGCGTCGCGGGCCAAGCAAGGTGTGGCCGCGCACAGGGAACGGCGCAAGGTCGAGCCGCGTCCGGAGGGGCGTTCGGTCAAGGCCGTGCCTGGCCGGATCCACCGCCGTGGCGGCTGGTGGGCCGTGCCGCTGCCGACCGTCGACCCGCTGGTGGTCATCGCGTCGGCGCGAGCGCTCGAGCGGTACGGGCCGGAATTCCGCTATTCGCACTTCGGCGCGGTGAAGCGTCTGCCGGTGCTGGCGGGGTTGTTCGTCGGCGGGAGCGGCGTACTGCTCGGGGCGCAGATTCCGGCGGTGCGCAAGTTGATGCTCGACCGGATCGTCTCCGGCGACGGGCCGAGCGCGGAACGACGGGCGAAGTCCTGGTTCAAGGCGCGGTTCATCGCGGAGGGCGGGGGGAAGCGCGTCACGACCGAGTTCGCCGGTGGCGACCCGGGGTATGACGAGACGGCGAAGATGCTTGCCGAGTGTGCGTTGTGCCTGACGTATGACGAGTTGCCCGAGACGTCCGGCCAGGTGACGACGGCCGTCGCGATGGGGCCGGCGTTGCGCAAGCGGCTGATCGATGCCGGTTTGACCATTCGCGTGGTTTCGACCGAGGACTACTAAGTGCGTCGGATCACTGCGCCGGATGGTGTCGAATTGGCTGTCTCGACGTACGGCGATCCTGGCGCGCCTACTTTGGTCTGCGTGCACGGCTATCCCGATAACGCGTCGCTTTGGGATGACGTGGTCGCGGAGCTGGCGTCGGACTTCCACGTCGTGACGTACGACGTGCGCGGCGCGGGCGCTTCGGATCACCCGCGCGGGCGAGCGTCGTACCGGCTGGAGCGGTTGGAGGCGGACTTCACCGCGGTGCTGGACGCGGTGAGTTTGGGGCAACCCGTGCACGTTCTCGCGCATGACTGGGGGTCGATCCAGGCGTGGCATTTCGTCACCAGTGCGGAGCTGCGGGACCGGATCGCGTCGTACGTGTCGATCTCGGGGCCGTGCCTCGACCATGCCGGGTTCTTCCTGCGTTCGAGGTCGTTGCGGGCTTTGAGGCAGTTGCTGCACTCCTGGTACATCTTCTACTTCCACGTGCCTGGTCTGGCCGAGCTCGGGTGGCGGCAGGGCTGGGGGATGAAGGTGTTCGGCCGGTTGGAACGGGCCGCTGGTGGCCGGAGGGCTGGGGTGGATGCCCGGTCGATGGCGGATTTCGTCAACGGGCTTGAGCTCTACCGGGCCAACGTGCTGCCGCGGCTGCTCCGACCCGCGCGACGGACCACGTCGGTGCCGGTGATGGTCGTTTCGCCCGATGGTGACGCCTTTGTCGGGACGCCGATGCAGACCGAAGTCGCCCGGTGGGCCCCCGAGCTGACCGTGCGCGTGGTCAGGGGCGGGCACTGGATGCCCCGGAATGATCCCGGAGCGGTGGCCGAACTGGTCCGGGAACACACCTCTCGCGTGGCAGGCTGGCGGGTATGAGAACGCTGCTCAACCTGATCTGGCTGGTCCTCGCCGGTTTCTGGCTCGCTGTCGGTTACGTGATCGCGGGCATCATCTGCTGCATCCTGATCGTCACGATCCCGTTCGGTATCGCGTCGTTCCGGATCGCGGGCTACGCGCTCTGGCCGTTCGGGCGGACCGTGGTCGACCGCCGCACGGCCGGCGCCGGCTCGGTCATCGGCAACGTCATCTGGCTGATCTTCGCCGGCTGGTGGCTCGCGCTGGGCCACCTCGTCACGGGGATCGCGCTGTTCGTGACGATCATCGGCATCCCGCTGGCCCTCGCGAACTTCAAGCTGATCCCGATCTCCCTGCTGCCGCTCGGCAAGGACATCGTGCCCAGCGACCGCGCCTTCGCTTGAGATCGCTGACGGTTCTCGGCAGCTGCGGCGCCTGGCCCGAGCCGGGGCGGGCGTGTGCCGGGTTCTTGCTGGAGTACGACGGGTTTCGGGTCGTGCTGGATCTCGGCTACGCGACCCTGCCGCGGTTGTTGGAGCTCTGCCCGGATGGGGCTGTAGACGCGGTAGTGGTGACTCACCAGCATCCGGATCACTGCGTCGACGTGAGCGGGTTGGCCCGGGTCAGGTACTACCAGGCGCCGGATGCGGCTCCTATCCCGCTCTACTGTCCGCCGGGCGTACTGGATGTGTTGCGAGCACTAGAGCCTCGGCCCGACCCTGCGTCCGTGTTCGAGGTACGGGAGTTGGCTGACGGTGTAGTTGGGCCGTTCCGGCTGCAGACGGTTCTGCTGCCGCACTACGTCACAAACCTCGGCGTACGGCTTGAGGCGCCGGGGATGACTGTCGCCTACACAGGTGACAGTGGGCCGTCTGAGGCGTTGTCGCGACTTGCAGTTGGCGTTGATCTGTTTATCGCGGATGCGACGCTGCAAGGGCCTTCGCCCGCTAGTGAGCCGCGGTACGTGATGACGGCGTCTGAGGCGGCTGCGGGCGCTAGTGGTGCGCGGAGGTTGTTGTTGACGCACTTCTGGCCGGGGAGCGATCGGGCTGTGTCTGTTGCCGAGGCGTCGCAGATCTTCGATGGTGAGGTCATTGCTGCTGACGAGGGGCTTGTTCTAGCTTTCGACTAGTTTGCGGACGTTGGTGATGTCGCCGCAGCCGCTGTCGATGAGGCGGTTCCGCTCGGCGGCAAAGGCCTCGCCGAGTTTGGTGCGGGCTTCGTCGCTGACGTCGGTGCGGGCTGGGTTGAGGACGTCACGTTCCTCTTCGTCGAGGTGGTGGGAAAGGGCTTCGGAGAGTTCGTGCAGTTTGTCGCTGAACTCGTCGCTGTCGACGTTCTCCACCTGCATCAGGGCGAGTAGGGCCGCGTTGCCCTCGTCGTGCTCGTGTTCGGAATGCTCGACCTCGTCCTGATCGATGGCCGACCAGGCATCGAGATCTTCGGCATCAGGCCCTCCTCCTCATCGCGTCCACGCGCTTCTCTGTCGGGCACCGCTCGTGTTGGCACCGTTCGTCGCCTGCCGGTACCCCGCCCGC
This sequence comes from Kribbella sp. NBC_01245, assembly GCF_036226525.1. Lineage (NCBI taxonomy): Bacteria > Bacillati > Actinomycetota > Actinomycetes > Propionibacteriales > Kribbellaceae > Kribbella > Kribbella sp. NBC_01245. The sequence goes on along the minus strand of NZ_CP108487.1, from coordinate 1,749,033 downwards.
CGTCCGCCCATGCGCGCCAGGTTGAGCGTTGACGGTCGGACCACGTGCCTTTCTTTGCGTTCATTCGTCGGAATCCGCCCTCTGCCGCCGCCGACCTGCCCAGGTCCGCCGTGATTCGAGGGCGGATTCCGACGAATGAACGCAAAGAAGAGGGGTGCGGCGGATGGGGGCGAGGCGCCCGGGTGCGTTGGCGGTTAGCCTCGGGGGATGACTCAGCGCGCGTTGGTACGGCGGCCCGGGCCGCGGTTGTCCGAAGGCCTCGTCACCCACCTCCAGCGAACCCCTGTCGACGTCGATCTCGCGCTCGGCCAGTGGCGGTCGTACGTCGATGCCCTCGGTGCTGCCGGGTGGACGTGTGTGGAGGTGCCGCCGGCCGACGACTGCCCGGACGCGGTATTCGTCGAGGACACGATGGTGGTCTACCGAGACCTTGCGGTGATGGCCCGCGCCGGAGCCGAGTCGCGCCGTCCGGAGGCCGCCGCGGCCGAAGAGGCGGTCGCCGCGCAGGGCTACCGGGTCGAGCGAATCGTCGAGCCCGGGACGTTGGATGGGGGAGACGTCCTGAAGGTCGACTCGACCATCTACGTCGGCATCGGCGGCCGCACGAATGCCGAGGGCGTCGAGCAGTTGCGTTCTTGGTTCGAGCCGCTTGGCGCGAAGGTCGTTGGTGTGCCGGTGACGAAAGTCCTTCACCTCAAGTCGGCCGTAACGGCACTCCCAGATGGCACAGTCATCGGCTATCCGCCTTTGGTCGACGACCCCTCGGTCTTCGAGTCCTTCCTAGCCGTCCCCGAAGAGGCAGGCGCCCACGTCGTACTCCTCGGCGACAACAACCTCCTAATGGCCTCGTCAGCCCCTCTCACCGCGAACCTCCTCTCAACCCGCGGCTACCACCCCGTCCTCGTCGACATCTCCGAATTCGAAAAACTAGAAGGCTGCGTAACCTGCCTCTCCATCCGCCTCCGCGGCTAACGCCCGCCCGGCGGGTGACGCCCGCGCGCGGCCGCAGTCTTGAGTAGGCGTCACGCCTTCGGGCTTGAGTAGGCCTGCGTCTACGTGGGCTCGGGGTCGTCGTCCTCGATCGGGCGGTGGGGGTGGTGGGGGGAGAGGGCGGGGTCTTCGATGGGGAAGGTTCGGATGGGGCCGGGTGGGGTGGTGGCGGTTTCGAAGCGGACGGTTACGCGGCCTCGGCCTGAGCCCCAGACCCACCCCTCGCCGTACTCGCTGTGAACCACATCCTGCCCCGGGTAATACCCAGCCCGCCCACGAGCAAGCGGACGCTCCGGCAGCTCAGCCGCCTCAAGCCCCGAAGCCCCAGAAGCCAGCGCATCAGCCGTCTCAGTATCAATGAACAGATCGTCCTGGATCCAATCCGCCAACGACGACACACCCACACCAAGCAGCCGGATCCCACCAGAGATATCGCTGTCCTCGAGCAACCGACGCGCCACCCGCGCAATGATCCGCGGATCATCCGTAGGCCCAGCCAACGTCGACGACCGAGTATGCGTAGTGAAGTCATGCATCCGCGTCTTCACCGTCACCGTCCGCCCAGACAACTGAGCCTTCTGCAGCCGCTCAGACACCCGCCGAGCCATCCCATCACCAATCGCCGCCAGCACAGCCCGGTCCACCAGATCGGTCTCGAACGTGTCCTCAACACTGATCGACTTGGTCTCCCGATCACTCACCACCGCGCGATCGTCGTCAGCCGTCGCGAGCCGATACAAGTTCGTGCCCTGCGACGTACCAAGCTGCCGCACCAACTCATCCAGACTCAATTGCTGCAGATCGGCCACCGTCCGAACGCCCGCCATCGTCAACCGCTGGGCAGTCGCCGGCCCAACACCCGGAATCACCGTCACCTGCATCGGCGCGAGAAACTCCGCCTCAGTCCCGGCCGGCACCACCACGGTCCCGTTCGGCTTGTCCAGATCGCTGGCGATCTTCGCGATCAACTTCGACGTACCAGCCCCGACCGACGCCGTGAGCCCACCACTGGCCTCCTGGATCGCCTTCTTCAGCTGATCCGCGATAACCGTCACCTGCTCGACGTCGAGCTCGGTCAAACCGGCGGCGGCCAGGTCGACAAAGGCCTCGTCCAGCGACAGCGGCTCGATCAGCGGCGACAACTCGCGCATCTGGGCCATCACCGCCGCGCTGGTCGCCCGGTAGGCGTCGAACCTGCCACCGAGATACGCCGCATGCGGACAGCGCGCGCGAGCCTCGGCGGTCGACATCGCCGAGCGCACGCCGTACTTGCGGGCCTCATAAGACGCGGTCGAGACGACTCCGCGCAGGCCGATACCGCCGACCACGACCGGCTTGCCCCGCAGGGAAGGTTTGTCCCGCTGCTCGACCGCCGCGAAAAACGCGTCCAGGTCGACGTGCAGGATCGACGGCTCTTTACGCACCCCCACAGTCTCACCGCCACCACCGACAATTTCCGCAACGGTGCCCTGAACCCGACACCGATGAACGCAACTGTGGGCGTGTGGTTGGATCCGGGGATGGCGAGCTTTCCGGATAAGTGGGATGACGGGACTGACCTCGGTAGTCCGTCGTACCAGGTGCATTGGTACGACGAACGCACCGCGATCATCCGGCAGGCGTTGCACACCAACTTCGAAGGGCCGTTCCTCTACCTCCTGCTCGGATCCGAGCGAGCCCTGCTGCTGGACACTGGCACGGGCCACATCGACCTGCGCGCAATCGCGGACGACCTGCTTGCCGAAAGAGACCTGAGCCTGGTCGTCGCCCACACCCACGGGCACGGCGACCACATCGGCGGCGACGCCCAGTTCTCGGATCGGCCCGACACGGTTGTTGTCGGTACGTCGCAAGCGGACGTCGCGTCGTACTTCCAGCTGGCGGATTGGCCAGAGCAACCGGGGGAGTACGACCTGGGCGGACGCGTGCTCGACGTCATTCCGATTCCCGGCCACCAGGGGTCCGACGTCGCGTTCTACGACCGGGCGAGCCGACTACTCCTGACCGGGGACTCGCTGTATCCGGGCCGGTTGTACGTGCCGGACTGGACGTCGTACCGCGCGAGTATGCGACGACTCGCGGACTTCGTTGCCGACGGCAATGCCCCCGACTGGGTGCTGGGCGCGCATATCGAGATGACGGACCAGCCCGGGCAGGACTACGCGATGGGCGCTGACGTTCATCCCGGCGAGCACCAGCTCCAACTGGACCCCGCGGTCCTTACCGAACTGGCCGACGCGCTGGCCGAGGCCGGGCCGGAACCGCAACACCTCCGCCGCGACCACTTCATCGTCGTACCACGGTGATCGCCGTACGACCGCCGAGCGTCGTACCGCGGTAAAGGTCCGGATGGCGGAAGATCCACGCTGGCGGGGCAGCGGGAGGCGGCCGGGTCGGGCAGACTGAGGCTGCAGTCCCAGTTGCACGCCGGCGAATGGCAGGCAGCTCCGGTTCGGTAAGGGGAGGCGCAGATGGGCGAAGAGGTCGACCGGGTCGAGTTCACCCGGGCGGATCGGACCGCGTTCCGTGATCAGGTCCACCGCAACCTGGACGCGTTCGCGCGGATGCTGCGGGAGGCGCGGTTCGACGCCGAGCGGCCGATGACCGGGATCGAGATCGAGCTGAACCTGGTCGACGAGAACAACGATCCGGCGATGAAGAACACCGAGGTGCTGAGCGCGATCTCGGATGACGCGTTCCAGACCGAGCTGGGCCAGTTCAACGTCGAGATCAACGTGCCACCGGGCCAGATCGACGGCGACGGCCTGGACAAGATGGAGAAGTCCATCCGGGCCAGCCTGAACGCGGCCGAGGAGAAGGCTTCCCGAACCGGTTCATCGATGGTCGTGGTCGGCATCCTGCCCACGCTGATGACCGAGCACATCTCCCGCGACGCGCTGAGCACCAACCCGCGCTACGCGTTGCTCAATGACCAGATCTTCGCCGCGCGTGGTGAGGACCTGCATGTCGCCATCGACGGTGTGGAGCGGTTGCAGGTCACGGCCGACAGCATCGTGCCCGAAGCTGCCTGTACGTCGACCCAGTTCCACCTGCAGGTCACTCCGGAGGCGTTCCCGCGCTACTGGAACGCGGCCCAGGCGATCGCCGGCGTACAACTGGCCGTGGGAGCGAACTCGCCGTTCCTGTTCGGCAAGGAGCTGATGCGGGAGACCCGGATCGCGTTGTTCGAGCAGGCGGCCGACACGCGCACGGATGAGCTCAAGACGCAGGGCGTCCGGCCGCGAGTGTGGTTCGGCGAGCGCTGGATCACCTCGATCTTCGACCTCTTCGAGGAGAACTCGCGCTACTACCCGGCGCTCTTGCCGGTCACCTCGGACGAGGACCCGATCGCCGTGCTGGATCGCGGCGACACGCCCGCTTTGGCGGAATTGCGGCTGCACAACGGGACGATCTATCGCTGGAACCGGCCTGTGTACGACGTTGTCCGGGATCGCCCCCATCTGCGGGTGGAGAACCGGGTGCTGCCGGCCGGGCCGACCGTGGTGGACACGATCGCGAACGGCGCTTTCTACTTCGGATTGGTCCGTGCGTTGGCCGACGACGAGCGGCCGATCTGGTCGCAGATGTCGTTCAGCGCCGCCGAGGAGAACTTCCACAACGCTGCCAGGCAAGGCATTGACGCGGAAGTGTTCTGGCCTGGCGTCGGTACGGCGCGGGCGACCGAGCTGGTGCTGCGGAGATTGTTGCCGATGGCATCGCTCGGGCTGGACCAGTGGGGCGTGGACGCGGCGGTTCGCGATCGCCTGCTGGGCATCATCGAACAACGTTGTCTTCTGAATCGGAACGGCGCCTCCTGGCAGGCGGAGATGTTCCACAAGCACTACACCAAAGGTCAGCACGGTCGCCGGGACGCTTTGCGGGCGATGTTGCAGAGATATCGCGACCACATGCACGAGAACCTCCCCGTCCACGAGTGGCCGATCGACTAGTGTCCCTCCAGCCAGCCGTCGTGGAACCAAGTTTCTTCGGGCGGAAGTTCAAGACCTCGTACGACACAGGCACATCACGTTCGCGACACAGGTATCGCATTTCCACGGATGCCGGTGAAGGCTCAGGGCAGTATCGTTCGGAACGGGTCGATGAAGAAGTACCCGGAGGTGAGGCAAGTCGATGACGACCATCGTCGTGGGATATGTGCCGAAGGCCGAGGGGCGCGCAGCGCTGCGGCGAGCGGCTGAAGAGGCGAAGCTCCGGGACGCCAAACTGGTGGTGGTCAATTCCCATCGGGGTGGGCGTAGCTTCGCGGCCGATGAGGCGGCCGCGAGCGATGCCGCGCTCAGCGAGGTAAGGGAACAACTCGAGTCGACCGGAGTGCCCTATGAGGTCCGGCAACTCGTTCGTGGACTGGACCCGGCGGAGGACCTGGTGGCCGTCGCCGAGCAAGTCCATGCGGAATTCATCGTGATCGGCCTGCGGCGCCGGTCGCCGGTGGGCAAGCTCATCCTCGGCAGCAACGCGCAGCGGGTCCTGCTGGACGCCCCCTGCCCCGTGCTCGCCGTGAAGGCAGAGGAAGGGGAGGAGTGAGGTGACGTCGGTTCGAGGCAAACGACTGTGCCTGGCCCAGCAGTCCGAAGCGGACGAATTGCTGAGTCGGGACCCTTTTGCGCTGCTGGTGGGCATGCTGCTTGACCAGCAGATCCCGATGGAGCGGGCCTTCGCCGGCCCGGTCCAGATCGCCGCCCGGATGGAGGGCTCGTTCGACCCCTGCACCGTCGCGGCGTACGACCCGGACGGTTTCGTGGAGGTGGTGGCCGGACCGCCGGCCGTGCACCGGTTCCCGACCGCGATGGCAGCCCGGATCCAGACCCTGGCCAAGCACCTGGACGAGGAGTACGGCGGTAACGCCGCCGCGGTCTGGGCCGATGTGAAGTCCGGCGACGACCTGCTCGCCCGGCTCTCGGCCTTGCCCGGCTTCGGCGCGCAGAAGGCGAAGATCTTCGTCGCCCTGCTCGGCAAGCAGATGAAGGTCCGGCCGCGAGGCTGGCGAGAGGCCTCCGAGCCGTATGGCGAGGACGGCGCGTTCAAGTCGGTCGCGGATGTGACCGATGCCGGCTCACTGGCGAAGGTGAGGCAGTACAAACAGGAGCAGAAGGTCGAGCAGCGGCCGCTGGCCCGCCCGGTCCGGCAGACCCGCAACAGTTAGCCCGGGGCCGAACCCGGGGTCGGAGCGGTAGGCCGGAACCGGGTAAGCTCTTCGGGCGTCTGGAATGGGGAATCGCGCGCCCGCGCGGCGATCAGCTTTGGGCGGCATGTCACAATGTAGTGTTGCCGCCGCCTGACCAGCGGCTGAGCACACTGAGCATGAACCAGGCATGAACCAGAGCACGAACCAGCACCATCCGGGCCTGCCCGGCGCACCACCGCGAACTCAGTACGCCGCACCACGTTGGTAACCCTGCAGACAGTAACCGTCAGACGAGAGGTAATTCGTGTCGTCCAGCTCGTCCGAGAACCTTCCAGCAGAGTCCTCCCGGGTCGTGCCCGCCGCCGCGCGCGCCACGGCTCCCCGGACCAGTGCCCGGGTCGCCGATCCGGCTGCGAAGAAGGCCGCCCCTGCCAAGAAGGCCGTTCCCGCCAAGGAGGCTGCCGCGAACACCGCGAAGAAGGTCGCTGCGAAGAAGGCTCCGGCCAAGAAGGCCGCCGGCAAGCCGGATGAGGCCGGGGTCGCGATCGACCCGAAGACCGGCAAGCCGCGCAGCCTCGACGAGGTCGACGAGTCGGACTTCACGCCCGAGGCCGTCAAGCCCCTGGAGAAGGAGCTGACCGAGGACGAGGGCTTCGTCGTCTCCGACGCGGACGACGCGGATGAGCCCGAGCAGCAGGTCATGGTCGCCGGTGCGACCGCCGACCCGGTCAAGGACTACCTGAAGCAGATCGGCAAGGTCCCGCTGCTGAACGCGGAGCAGGAGGTCGAGCTCGCCAAGCGGATCGAGGCCGGCCTGTTCGCCGAGGAGCAGATCGGTGACGAGGCCACCAAGCTGAAGGAGAAGGTCCGCGAGGAGTACGAGTGGATCTCGGAGGACGGCCGCCGGGCGAAGAACCACCTGCTCGAAGCCAACCTGCGACTCGTCGTCTCGCTGGCCAAGCGCTACACCGGCCGCGGCATGCTGTTCCTGGACCTGATCCAGGAGGGCAACCTCGGTCTGATCCGTGCGGTCGAGAAGTTCGACTACACCAAGGGCTACAAGTTCTCCACCTACGCGACCTGGTGGATCCGGCAGGCGATCACCCGCGCGATGGCCGACCAGGCCCGCACCATCCGTATTCCGGTGCACATGGTCGAGGTCATCAACAAGCTCGCCCGGGTGCAGCGCCAGATGCTGCAGGACCTCGGCCGCGAACCCACTCCGGAAGAGCTCGCCAAGGAGCTCGACATGACCCCGGAGAAGGTCATCGAGGTGCAGAAGTACGGCCGGGAGCCGATTTCGCTGCACACCCCGCTGGGTGAGGACGGCGACTCGGAGTTCGGCGACCTGATCGAGGACTCCGAGGCCATCGTGCCCGCGGAGGCCGTCTCGTTCACCCTGCTCCAGGAGCAGTTGCACGCCGTGCTGGACACGTTGTCCGAGCGTGAGGCGGGCGTGGTGTCGATGCGCTTCGGTCTGACCGACGGCCAGCCGAAGACGCTGGACGAGATCGGCAAGGTCTACGGCGTGACCCGTGAGCGGATCCGCCAGATCGAGTCGAAGACCATGTCCAAGCTGCGTCACCCGTCGCGCTCGCAGGTCCTGCGCGACTATCTGGACTAGTAGTTCCGATGGGTCAGGTCATCGCCGGCGTTTGGTCGCTGGCGATGCCTGCCCTCGGCCTGGATTCAGGTCTCCTGGCCGTCGCCGTGCTCACGGCGGCGGCCTCTTTGTTCGCCCTCTTGCTGGTCTCCCGCGCTGCCGCGGACCAGCTGGTCTCGGCACCGCAGCAGGTGCTGGCCACCGCCTTGCGCGAGGTCTCGCGCGAATCGGCCTTTCTCCGCCTCCGCGATCCCGACGACGCGGGTCGCCCGCGTCCGCGAGCACCGGGACAGCCCAGCTCTTCTCGCTGACCTGTTCCGGTTTTTCTCTCACTCTCGCGGAGTACAGCCATGCCCGATTTCTTTGCCGCGCCCGTCAACGGCGCGTACCACCTCGTGTCCTGGATCGCCTCGAGCATCCAGCCCCTGACCGGCCCGTACGCCGCCGCGCTCGCGATCGTGTTGTGCACGATCGCCGTGCGGCTCCTGCTGCTACCCCTCGGCGTCGCGGCCGCCCGCGGCGCCAAGGCCCGGGTCGAACTGATGCCCAAGATCTCCGAGATCACCAAGAAGCACCGCGACAACCCCGAAAAGGCTCAGCGCGAGATCGCCTCGTTGCAGGCTGAGACCGGTACGACGATGTTCGCCGGGTGTCTGCCGATGCTGGCGCAGCTCCCGTTCTTCTGGGTGCTGTACAGCCTGTTCTCCACGGCGATCGTGGCCGGGGAGCCGAACGGACTGCTGTCCGGTGTCCTCTTCGGTGCGCCCCTCGGCGTCCACTGGCCCCTCGTCGCCGCCACCCCCGCGTACGTCGGCCTCGCCGTACTGCTCGCTGTCGTCGCCTTCTTCTCCGCCCGCTGGCAAGCCCGCCAGCCCAACCAGCCCGCCACCAACACCGCCATGGGCCGAGTGATCCGCCTACTCCCGTACGGCACCCTCGCCACAGCCGCCTTCATCCCGCTAGCGGCCGGCCTCTACCTCCTGACCACCACCACCTGGACGGTAATCGAACGCGCCATCCTCACCCGCTAGCCCCACCGCCAACGGCCGCCTCCGATCCCCCTCTTTGTCCACGAGTGGTCGCCTCTGAACGGGGTCAGACCTGACGGAGGTCTGTCCGGGCTGGTGGGGTGCGCGTTAGGGAAGGGCGGCGTATTCGGTGGCTACTTGGGCGCCGAGGTGGGCGTTGTTTTTGACGAGGGCGATGTTGGCGCGGAGGCTGTCGCCTTGCGTCAGTTCGACGATGCGGCCCAGCAGGTACGGCGTGGCGTCCTTGCCTGCGATGCCGGCTTGCGCCATTTCGGCGAGGGCTTGTTCGATGATGCCGTCGATCTGGTCCGATGGGATCTCGTCCGCGAGCGGGATGGGGTTCGCGATGCTGAGCCCGCCGGGGATGCCGAGGTCCCACCGGGCGTGCATGATGGCGGCGAGTTCCTTCGGCGAGTCGGCGCGCATGGGGGAGGCGAAGCCGCTGGTGCGCGAGTAGAACGCCGGGAACTCGTCGGTGCCGTACCCGATCACCGGCACGCCCAAGGTCTCGAGCGTCTCGAGGGTGAGCCCGATGTCGAGGATGCTCTTCACGCCGGCGCTGATGACCGCCACTCCGGTCGTGGCGAGCTCGGTGAGGTCCGCGCTGATGTCGAACGTGGTCTGCGCGCCTCGGTGTACGCCGCCGATGCCGCCGGTCACGAAGACCCTGATCCCGGCCAGCGCGGCGAGCCGCATCGTGCTGGCCACGGTCGTCGCGCCGTGCCCGCCGCGAGCCACCACGTACGCCAGGTCGCGGACGCTCGTCTTGCTCACGTCGGGGCTGGTGGCGAGCAGTTCGAGGTCGTCCGGCGAGAGGCCGATCCGGGGACGGCCGTGCAGTACGGCGATGGTGGCCGGGACAGCGCCGTACGAACGGATGATGTCCTCGACCTCGGTGGCCATCGCGACGTTCTGCGGATACGGCATGCCGTGACTGATGATCGTGGACTCGAGGGCGACGACCGGGCGTCCGTCGTGCAGGGCCTCGCGGACCTCCTCGGTCAGCGTCAGGCGGGGATGGGGCGTTGTCATGGCTGGCTCCGGGTGGCGTGGTTCAGCGCGTCCTCGATGAGGCGCGGGGTCAGGTCGGGTCGCACCGTGGACGTACTCGCGACGGTCAGCGCGGCGGCCGCGTGGCCGTACCGGGCCGCCTCGACCGGGTCGCTGCCCGTCAGCAGGGCATGGGCGAAAGCGCCGAGCATCGCGTCCCCGGCGCCGGTGACGTCGTGGACCTCGGTCGGTGGTGCGGTGAGGAACGTGTGGCCTTCGCCGGCGGTGCTGAGCAGACTGCCGCGTTCGCCGAGCCGGATCCAGACGTGCTGGACGCCCTGCTCGTGCAGCTCGGTCGCGGCCTTGACCAGCTCATCGGCGCCCAGGCCGCCGACCTTCCGGCCGATGATCGCCTCGAGCTCGGCCAGGTTCGGGGTGACGGCGAAGACGGGTCGTTCGGGGCTGAACAGCGGAGCGAGGAGGGCCGCTTTGGGCACGCTGACCGGGTCGATCATGGTCGGGACGCCGGCGACGTGCGCGATGTCCATGGCGTACGTCAGCACGTCGGTGGAGAGGTTGCCGTCCAGCACCAGCAGGCTCGCGTTCGCGATGAGCTCGCGGCCTGGGTGGAGGTGGCGGGGTTCGAGGCCATCAGTGGCAGCCATGTCCGCGACGGCCACGACCAGGGAGCCGTCGGCGTCGAGCACCGCCGCGTAGGTCCCGGTCGGATGGGCGCTGCGATGCACGTGGTCGATCCGCACTCCGGCCGCCTTGGTGTCGCTGAGCAGCCGCTCGCCCGCGGGATCGTGGCCGACCGCGGCGATCAGGTGGGTCGGGGTGCCGAGGCGGGCGAGGTTCTCCGCGATGTTGCGGCCGACGCCGCCCGCGGTGGTGCTGGAGTGGCCGGGATTGCTGGTGCGCGGCTCGACCGGGGCCAGGCTGCGGACCTTGATGTCGACGTTCGCGCCGCCGATCACCACCACCGCGTTGTCCTGGCGCAGGATGTAGCCGCGGCCGAGGATGGCGCCTTTCTTGCCGAGGTTCGAGAGATGGACGTTCACCGCGGCCCGGGTGGTGCCGAGGGCGTCGGCGATCGCCTGGGCACCGGCGAGCGGGTCGCGGCGCAGCAGCGCGATGATCTCGCGTTCGCGCTGAGTCAACATCATACTGATCAAACTAAAGCAGCCTTAGTCGACTAAGCAAATTCTGCCCGGTGGATCCGGCGTCCAGAACTTCCCCACTCCCGGCATTGCCCGCACGGCAGCGTCGTACGGGCGTGCAGTCCTAGGCCTGGTTGGGCTCGAGGGGGAGGGAGACGGTGAAGGTGGTGCCGCCGCCGGGGGTGTCGGTGATGGTGACCTTGCCGGCGTGGGCGGCGACTAGGGCGGCGACGATTGAGAGGCCGAGGCCGGAACCGCCGGTGGTGCGGGTGCGGGCGGTGTCGGCGCGGTAGAAGCGCTCGAATACGCGGTTCTTTTGTTCGGGGGATAGGCCGGGGCCGGTGTCGCTGACTTCGAGTACGGCGCTGCCGTCGCGCGTGCCGACCGAGATCGTCACGGGCGCCGGCGCGGGCGTGTGGTGCAAGGCGTTGCTGACGAGATTGCCGAGCACCTGGCGGAGGCGGGCCTCGTCGCCCTCGACCACGGGCGCCTCCGAACCGGGCAGGATCCGGAACTCGACCTTCCGCTCGGGCTGCACCGCCTCGGCATAGTGGACGGCGTCGCCGGCGAGGGTGAGCAGGTCGACGGGTTCGCGCTGCAAGGGCCGTTGCTGGTCCAGCCGTGCGAGTAGGAGTAGGTCGTCGACGAGTAGGCCCATCCGCTTGGCCTCGTCCTCGATCCGGCGCATCGTGTCGGGATCGGCCGTACCGCCACGCTGACGGGTGAGTTCGGCAAAGCCCCGGATCGACGTCAGGGGAGTGCGCAACTCGTGACTGGCGTCCGCGACGAACCGCCGCATCCGGTCTTCGCTGAGTCGCGCGGCCTCTTCGGATCGGCGCGCGGTGTCCTCGGAACGGCGGGCGGCGTACTCGGAGGCGGTGCGCATCGCGAACGCGTTCTCGATCTGCCCGAGCATCTGGTTCAGCGCAAGCGAAAGCCGTCCCACTTCGGTCCGCGGATCCCACTCGGGCACACGGCGGCTCAGGTCACCACCCGCGATCGCGACAGCCGTGTGCTCGACATCCTCCAGCCCGCGCAGACTCCGCCGTACGACGTAAGTCCCCACGCCCGCAAGCAACACCAGCAGAATCACGCCGACCGCCATCTGCACGCCGATGAGTTGGTTGATGGTGGCGTTCATGTCGGCGAGACTCTGCGCCACGATTACCGATCCACTGCCGTCGAAGCGCGCGACGGCGATCGCTCGCCAGTTGCCATCGCCGGATTCGGCCGCAACGTTGAAGGGTTGGCTGTTTCGGCCGAGGACGTCCTGGATGCTCATTGCCGGCAGATTCGGAGCGCCGTCGCTGGCGTTCTGGCGTAGTTGGAACTGCGCGACCGTCGCGCCGTTCCTCCTCAGCACCTCGATGTAATAAGGGCTGGGCAGGATGCGAAGTTTGCGGTCGCGGGAGGGATCGTCCAAGCCGGGCGGAGGTGCCGGTTGGGTGAACGGCATCGCCGTTGTCCTGAGCCCGGCGTCGACTCGGTCGAGGAGGTACCCGCGCATGATGGCGGTTGCGGTGAAGCCGGAGCCGACCAGAGCGGCCGTGACCAGGACCAATAGCGCTACCACGATGGTGATGCGCAGGGGGTAGCGGTCGGAGAAGCGCCGACGCGTCGTCACGTTCACGCTCGCGGGGTGCGGAGGACGTAGCCGACGCCTCGGACGGTGTGCAGGAGCTTTTGGTCGCCGGTATCGACTTTGCGGCGGAGGTACGACATGTACGACTCGACCACGCCGGCGTCGCCCGCGAAGTCGTAGTTCCACACGGCCGACAGGATCTGGCTCTTCGAGAGCACGCGCTCGGCGTTCTCCAGCAAACACCGCAGCAGCTTGAACTCGGTCAGCGACAACGAGACGGGCTGACCCGCCTTGAACACCTCGTAGCTGTCCTCGTTCAACTCCAGGTCGGCGTACTTCAGCACAGCCGCCTCAGACGTCGTCTGCTCGCGATGACCCGATCGACGCAACAACGCGCGCACTCGGGCGACCAGCTCGTCCAGGCTGAACGGCTTCGTCACGTAGTCGTCGCCACCGGTCTGCAGGCCGAAGACCTTGTCCTCGACGGCATCCCGCGCGGTGAGGAATAGCACCGGTACATGCCGGTCCTCGCTGCGTAGGCGCCGTACCACCTCGAAACCGCCGAGGCCGGGCATCATGACGTCGAGTACGACCAGGTCGGGTTCGACCTCGCGCGCCTTCTTCAGCGCCTCGGTGCCATTGGTCGCGGTTGACACGTCGTAACCGGCGAAACGCAGACTCGCGGACAGCAGTTCGACGATATTCGGTTCGTCGTCGACGACCAGCAGGTGCGGGCTCATACCCCTCAGTCTGAACCCGTCACCCGTGGGCCGGCTGGACGTTCCCTGTGAACCAGCTGTGAGTCGCCGCCCGTCCCTTGCGCGCACGACGACTCCGTCCACCTCAGGTTGAGGGTTAGCGCGGACCTCGCTTGAGACCCCACTTCTCCCGTGCCGCATCGCGAGTCGTGCTGTCGTTCACGCTGACCGCGGTGGCCTTGTCGCCGTCGACGATCGCCGACACGTGGACCTTGTTGCCGGTCTTCACGTCGGCGATACCGTCGCGGGCGGCGTTCACCAAGGTGTCCTCGGTCAACGTGTAGGTGCGGCTGTACCCGTCTTCGCTCTTGACCGTGATCGACTCCGTGCTGACCGCGGTCACCTCGCCACGCTGGGTCGCGACGGTCTGGTAGCCGCCGCCATCCTTCGGTACGACGAACTCGCCGTGCAGTGCGCGAGCCGCACCCATGAGCCCGTGCTTACCGCCGAGACCTTCGGGCCGGCCAGGCTTGGCCTCATCGCTCGGAGTCGAGGGTGAGGCTGAACTCGAGGGTGATGGGGACGGGGTCGGATCGGCACCGCCCAGGTCACCCGCGGCCCAGGCCACCCCGCCCGCCGCCGTTGTCACCGCGACCGCCGCGACCGTTCCGGCGAGCCGCCACCGCTTGGTGCCGTTCTTCTCGTACGTCGTCATCTGTGCACTGCCTCCCGTAGGTCATGCACCGGTGAAGGGGTAGCCGGTGCCATACCTACTCAACGCTGCCCGCCCGACCTAAGACAGACCTCCGACGAACCTGGCAAAACCCTGGCAATCGGGCGTGGAGGTCAGAGGAAGAGGACCGCGATCAGCCAGGTGGCGGCGGCCAGGGCGGTGCCGGTGAACTCGATCAGGATCGAGAGGCCGGTGACCCGGAGGGCGTGCTTGGTCGACTCCCAGGCGGTGTCGTGGTTGCCGAGGCGGTGGCGTTCGGACAGGTAGACGCCGAGCGGGAAGCCGATGAACATGCCGACGACGGGGATGACGAAGAACCCGACGATGCCGAGCAGCACGCCGATCAGCGTCGAGCGCCGGGGGACGCCGGCGTCGCGGAGCTTGCGCTCGGGCACGATGTACTTGACCACCTGGCTGGCGCCGATGAACGCGGTCGCGATGGCCAGCACGGTCCAGCCGGTGGCGGACTGCTCCTCGAACGCCCAGACTCCGATCGCGGCCCAGCTCAGGATCGCGCCGGGCAGGATCGGGATGACGATTCCCACGATGCCGACGAAGATCGCGATACCGACCAGGACCAGGGCGAAGTCATTCACGAACGCCACTCTGCCGTATCACCGGTACCACCAGCCGCCGACGCGCGCGGCTCGGGATCGCCCGGGCCTGCGGGTGATGGACGGGCTCCCTAGTGTGGAGGAATGACGTATTTGCACGAGCTCGTCGTCACGCTCGCCGCGCCCTGGGTGGTGCTGTCGCCGCGGTCGGGTCAACTGACCGGGACCGGTGCGGAGGGGGTGTTCGTGGCCGATCACCGAATTCTGTCGGTGGCGCGTCTTAGTGTCGGTGGTGAGGCGCCCGTGCCGGTTCATCTCGACGAGTACGACGGGGGCTCTGTTCGGTACGACGCGGTGGTTCCGGGGCTGGGCGATCCGGGGCATGACCTGACGGTGACGGTCGGGCGTGACCGCGAGCTGAGTGTAAAGGGGATGCGTGAGTCCATCGAGGTGGTGAACCGTTCGACCGAGGAGATCGAGTATGACCTGATTGTTGCCCTGGGCACCGACCTGGCGGGTACGGCGATGGTCCGCAGCGGCGCCGCTGCGGAATTGGCGCTATGCCCGGTGGAGACTGACGGCAACACCCTGACTTGGCGCGGTGATGGTGTCGAGGTCACGGTGACACTGGACCCTGCCCCGGCCGTGCTCATCGTCCTGCCCGATGGCGTGACCGAGGCCCGCTGGCAATGCCGCACGCCCGTGGGGGAGTCGACGACGATCGGTTACCACGTCGGCCTGACAGTCGAGCCCGGCGAAGGTTTCGCGATCGCGCCTCCGGCCAGCCGTCCGACGTACAACGGTCAGCCCGACGGGGTTTCGGTCGAGTGTGACGACTCGCGGGTTGGGCGATGGGTGGAGCGGTCGCTCGATGATGTGGCCGGGTTGATGTTGAGTGCCGGCGAGGATCGGTATCTGGGTGCTGGGCCGCCTTGGTATTTGACCTTGTTCGGAAGGGATTCCCTGATTTCGGCGTCGATGCTGGTCGCGGTCGATCCGGGGCTGGCCGCCGGGACGTTGCGGGTGCTCGCGCGTTGGCAGGGTTCGCGGCACGACGCCGATGCGGCCGAGCAGCCGGGGAAGATCCCGCACGAGCTTCGCGAGGCCGTCGCGGATCATGGCAGCGGGCTGGTTCTGCCGGCGGCGTACTACGGCACCCACGACGCAACGCCCTTGTGGATCACGACGTTGCACAAGGCCTGGCGCTGGGGGATGCCGGCCGCCGAGGTCGAGGCGTTGCTGCCCACGGTCGAGAAGGCGCTCGCCTGGATCCGGGATGAGGCGGATCCGGATGGCGACGGCTTCCTCGAGTACATCGACACGTCGGGGCACGGCTTGGCCAACCAGGGCTGGAAGGACTCGGTCGACGCCGTGCAATGGCCCGACGGGACGCTCGCGGAAGCGCCGATCGCGCTCTCCGAGGTGCAGGCATACGCCTATGCCGCCGCGTTGGCCGGCGCCGACCTGCTGACCGCCTTCGCCGAGCCAGCCGAGGAGCGGCCGGGTGATGAATGGCGCGACTGGGCAGCTTCGTTGAAGGAGCGCTTCCGCGAAGCCTTCTGGGTCGAGGGCTACCCAGCCATCGCCCTCGACGCACACAAACGACCGGTCGCAGGAGCCGCCTCGAACATGGGCCACCTCCTCGGCACCGGCCTACTCGACCCTCACGAAGAGGCAGCAGTCGCCCATCGCCTCAGCCAACCGGACCTCGACAGCGGCTACGGCCTACGCACGCTCTCGAACAACGCCACCAGATTCAACCCGCTCGGCTACCACACCGGCAGCGTCTGGCCCCACGACACCGCCATCGCCATCACCGGCCTGTACGCCGCCGCCAACACCAACGCGAGTACGGAAACCCCAACCGCGGCTGGCTACGCCGACGTCGCACGGTCGTTCGTGACGGGATTGACCAAGGCGGCCGAGTCGTTCGGCTACCGACTGCCCGAGCTGTACGACGGACTCGGCGGCGAGCGGACCCCCACGCCGTACCCGCTGGCCTGCCGTCCACAGGCGTGGGCCGCGGCATCGGCGATCGCGGTCGTGGTGGCGGCGCTCGGCATCGAGCCGGACGTCCCCGCGGGCGTACTGCGCATCACGCCGGCCGACCCGTTCCCCTGGCGGCGGCTGGAGCTGCACGGCCTGCGCATCGGCGACGAGCGACTATCGCTACGCGTCGACGACGGCCAGCTGACGATCCTCGCCGCGCCCGAAGGCCTGACCATCCAGACATAGCGAGACCCCCGCCTCCACCAAGGAGACGGGGGTCCGGCTAAACGGTTACTTGGGCAGGAACTTGGTGGGCTCCATCCCCGGTAGACGCCAGTTCTTGGGGTCTCCGATCTTCATGAAGTTGTTGCCGAGCTTCTGCCATCCACCACGGAACACCGTCTTCGCGACATCGAAGCCGGTGGCGCCGACGCTGCGCTGCACGCCCGCGGCCGCGCTCGGCACCATGCTCGAGGTGATATGACCGCCAACGCTCGCGAGGCTGATCTTCTCCCCGGCGAGAGCATCCACACCCGTGTGCAGGGCACCACCGATCAGACCGCCGAACGCGGCCGATCCGACCGCGGCACAGACCAAGGCGGCTGGACCACACAAGGCGACGGCTGCCATCGAGGCGAGGAATCCGGTCGCGAACGATGCGGCCGCATGCAGGATCGTCTTGCCCAACTCGGACTGGGCGAACTGCTTGATGCCACGTCCGACCGCGACCGCGGCATCAACCACGGCCTTCACCGCTGTCTGGACGTTCTTGACGACCTTCTTCGCCACTGTCTTGGCGGCGGAGGCGATCTTCTTCGCCACCACTTGGACCTTCTTGACGAAGGTCTGGATCTTCTTGACCACCACCTTCGCGATGGTCTTGACGACCTTCTTGATCTCCTCCTTGACGGTGTGCACGAAGGTCCGGACCGCTTCAATGCCCTGGGTGACCTTGTCGCGCACCCAGTTGACCACCGGCGTGACCGTCTTCACGACGTTCCGGACGGTCTCGACCGTTCGCGTCACGACCGTCTCCGCGACCGACTTGATCGAGCTGGTCACGCTCGACACCATGTTGCTGAACCACGAGTTTCCATCGGGGTCCGTGAACGTCACCGGGCTGTTGTTGGAGTACGAATACCCGTTGATCGTTTGCGGATCCTGGTAGTTCGCCTCCGGATCGACCGAGATGAACCGGCCTAACGTCGGGTCGTACTCCCGGGCCCCGAGATGCACCAGCCCGGTGCTGGCGTCGTTGGTCCCGCCGACGAATCCACGCTGTCCCGGCCAGGCGGTCGGGGCGGTGCCGCGGACGTTGCCGTACGGGTCGAGCCGGCGCCGCTGCACGTTCTGCTGCGCGGTGTTGTCGATCGCCGTCGTGGTGGTGCCGTGGTGGTCCGCACCGAGCCAGCTGAGCTGGTTGGCGCCGACCCGGACCGCGACGGTCTGCTCGCCGTGCTTGTAGTACCGCGTGCCCTGCAGCGAGCCGTCCGGCTTCAGCAGGACCTCGGTGTCACCCGGCAGGTAGAGGGTCACACCCGACGAGTCGCGGCGGATCAGCCGGTCCCCGTCCGCGTTGTTCAGGTACTTCGTGGTCTTGCCGCCACCGGTCACCTCGGCCAGCTCGTTCTCGCCGTCCCAGCTGAAGGTCTCGGCCGTGCCGTTGAGGTTCCGGTTGGTCAGGTTGCCGCTGTCGTCGTACTGGTAGGTGTCGGTCTTGGCCCCGCCGGTACCGGTCGTGGTGACCGACTGGACCGCGTGCGGCCGGGCCTGACCCGCTGCCGGGTAGGCGTACGTCGCCGTGGTGGAACCGCTCGCGGAGGTCCGCGTCTCGCTCTTGCGGTTACCGGTCAGGTCGAACGTCCAGGAGTGCCAGTACGGCGCGGGGCCGCCCAGCGTGTCCTTGTTCGGCGCAGCGGCGCAATCGCCGTTCGCCGGGGTCCACGCGCCCGTGAGACGACGCAAGTGGTCGTACGTGAAGCACTGGTTGTCGGTGGGCTCACCGGTGGTCGACGACGGCGCATCGGTGATCTTGATGATGTTGCCGGCGTCGTCGTAGCTGTAGCGCACGTCGGAAACACGTGCCGGCGCTACCTCCTTCGACGTTGTGACCCGGGTAAGTCGGCGTGTGCCCGCCTCGTAGTCGTACAAGTGGCTGACGGACTTGCCGCCGGTAGCGCCGACAGTAAGACCGGAGACCTCACCGAAGGCGGTGTAGCTGGTGCTGCGCACGTAGCTGGTGAGCTCCGAGGACAGCGTCGTCGGCAGGTCC
Source organism: Kribbella sp. NBC_01245 (assembly GCF_036226525.1). Classification (NCBI taxonomy): domain Bacteria; kingdom Bacillati; phylum Actinomycetota; class Actinomycetes; order Propionibacteriales; family Kribbellaceae; genus Kribbella; species Kribbella sp. NBC_01245. The sequence continues at coordinate 1,730,288 of NZ_CP108487.1, read as the reverse complement.
TTGTCGTTGTAGCCGTACTGCAGCGTCTCCTGCGGCAGACCACCAACAGCCGGTACGGTCGACGAGGCGATCTCGCCGTCCGCCTTGTAGGTAGAGGCGAACTTGTACGTACCGGCCAAAGCGCCTTCGGAATCCGGCAGTGTGACTTCAGTGCCGAGCGGCTTACCGGACGGGTCGTAGCCGGTGACCTTGGTGATGTACGCCTTACCGTCCACCCAGCGGGTAGAAGTGCTCGGCGAACCCTTCGCCGTGACACCGGTCTGACCCACCACCGGCACGTCGTCGTACTTCCAGTCGGACAGCAGCGTCTTCGCACCCGTAGGCGCGACCTGGTGAACGGCGGACCTGCGGCCGATGGTGTCGTAGCTGAACTCGAGCTTCGATCCACGGGCGTCGATGCTGCTGGTGACCTGGTCGAGCTCGTTGTAGGTGAAGGTCGTCGTGCCCTTGTCCGGGTCGATCTCCTTCACCTTGCGGCCGCGGACGTCGTACTCCCAGGTCCACTTGTTGCCGGCCGGGTCGGTGATCAGCAACGGCCGGCCCGCGGCGTCGTACTTGTACGAGGTCTTGTCGTACGTGCCGGAGGCCGTCGTGCCGGTGAACTGGCGGAGTTCCGTCAGCCGGCCCTGGGAGTCGGTGACCTTCGTGGTCGGCTGCTGGCCCTTCGGCGGCTCGACCGTCTGCTGGTCCGCCGAGTTCTTGTGCTTGGTGGTCCAGCGCACCGTGGTGCCGGAGACGAAGGTCTCCTCGACCGGACGCTCGGCACCGTCGAAGCTGATCAGCTTCTTGGTCGGGATGGCGTCCTCGACCGGTTCCGCGACGGTCTCCGTCACGGGCTGGTCGTTGTAGTAGGCGCCGTACTGCTTGATCGCGAGACCACGCGAGTCGTACCGCGTCTCAGTGATGACCCGGCCGCCACCCGGCGCGGGCTCCTGCTGCTGCCGCGGGCGGAGCATGCCGTCCGACAGCTCGTAGCCAACGGCAACACTGCCGTCGCTCTGCAAGGTCTTACTGATCACGACGCTGGCCGCGTTGCCTTCGCCGATGTGGTACTCGTACTCCATGTTGGGGATCGCCGCGTTGTCGGCGACGTACGCCTGCCCCGCGATCTTGCTGGTCGTCTTGGCCGTACCGGCGCGTCCGGCGGTCCACACCTTGGTGGTGCGGCCGAGCGCGTCGTAGGTGGCCTCGGTGCGACGGCCGGCCTGGTCGGTCACCACCAGGTCCTCACCCCAGGCGGGCTCGACCTCCTTGGTCGTGGTGTGCCCGTTCGGCTTGGTCGTTGAGACCTGGGTGACGGACCAGCGCCCGCCGGGGTGTAGGTCGTCGTGCTGACGGCACCCTTGGCGTCGGTGGACCGAGTCGGCCGGCCCAGCGCGTCGAACGCCATGGTCGACTGGACTTCGTAGATCGGGTTACCGGATGCGTCGTGGCCGGAGACCCGTTCCGTCTTGGTCGGGTTGCCCTTCGTCGGTGCGGCGTCCACTGAGGCGGCACCGTCGTAGTAGGTCCGCTTGTCGGCGACGACCTGTTCCTTGGCGAACGGCTTGTCACAGGCGACGGAGACCGTCAGCTCGCGCTTCACGATCTCCTGGATGCCCAAGGCGTCGTTCTTCACGTACTCGTACTTGGTGCACGTGTCATCGGTAGTGTCGGCCACGTTGTTCACGTCGTTCTTGGCCAGCAGCACGCCCTCGGCGTCGTAGACGTTGTTCGCGGCCTGCGTACGCAGCCCACCACCCGCGACGGTCTGGACCTGCTTGTTACCGGCCTGTTCGACCTGGAACGAGCTGACAGTCGCCCACGGCTTCACCCGCGTCGCAGTCGGTGCGGACACCCACTGGTCGTTGATGGTCCGGTCGACGATCTCACTGCCGTTGTACGTCGTCTGCTCGCGCAGCTGTCCCGCCAGCGGCAGCAGGTCGTCGAGCTGCTTACCCTCGGAGTCGACGATCTTGACGTCCTTCACGCCACCGCCGGCGAGCTTGTCGCCATCCATGCCGCGGAAGTAGCGCGACTCGGTGACCGACTGCGTACCACCGTCCGGGTGTCCCTTGATCACCTTGACGTGGTCGTACCCGCGCCAGCTCGACCAGGTCTTCGCCCCGATCTCGACCAGGCCGTCCTCGTCATCGTGGCGCCAGGCCGGCTGCGAGAGGTACTGGACCTCGGTCACGACCGGCTGGGTGCTGAGGAAGCGGTCGCTTTCGGTCACCTTCGCCACGACGTACTTGTGGAACCAGTCGGTGCGCTCGGTGTCGTTGGTCGGCGTCCACTTCATCGGGTGGCAGCGACGGCCGTTGGTGTCCGGCGCCGGTACGTCGCCCGGCTTGCAGTCCTGCGGGCTGTAGTCGATCTTGATCACGCCACCACTGCCGTAGGTGACGGTGTTGACCCGCAGCCAGTTCATCGGCGGCTGCGCGTCACCGACCGGGTCGACGCGGTTGGCCAACTGGATGCTGTCGAAGTTGACCTCGGGCATCGCCTGCGGTGCACCGACCAGACCCTCTTCGGAGATCGCGTCCAGCCAGAGGCCCGGCTTGGTGTTGTCACCGGGGTCACGGAACGACTGGCGCAGGTTCCACGCCTCGACATCGGTGAACCTGTTCTCGCTCGCCCGCCAGACCTGGGTGCCGATCTTGATCAGCCGCTTCTTGGTCCAGAAGGTCGGGTTGAACTTCTCGCAGCTCGTCGACGACGTGCACTCCTGGTCGAGCGGAGTGTCCGGGTAGTCGGCGGCGGTGCAGGCAGTGCCCGGCACGCAGCGCGGCGCGGTGGTGAACAGCACCTGCGCGACCGGCTCGCTGGTGAGGACGGCGCCGTCACGCTGGCCGTACTCGATCCGCTTCACGTTGCCGGCCCGGGTGTACTTGCTGACCGTGGTCTTGGTCGCGTTCCGGCCGTAGAAGTTGTCCTCCTTGTCGTAGAACAACGTCATGGTGTTGCCGTTGCGGTCGACGACGTAGTCGAGGTTCCACTTGTAGGCCTGGTCGCACCACGAGGTGACGAAGGTCGCCTTGTTGCAGGGCTCGCCGCCGTGGTTGCCGAAGACCGGCACGGTGAACGTGGAGTTGGTGGTCTCCTTCACCGGCGCGGCGTCGTACCCGGTGACCTTGTTCAGGCCGAAGTAGTACTTCGTGCCGTCCTTCGAGGTCAGCAGCCAGTACTCGCCGTCGTTGTCGCCGTTCTCCTTGGTGGTGTCGGTGATCCGCTCGATCGTCGACCCGTCGTCGTTGCGCGGGTGCCACTTCTTGGTGGTGTCGTCGAGGACCAGCTCGCCGCCCTTGCCATTAAGCGAGAACGTGGCGTTGTCGGTAGCGAAGCACAGGTCACCGGTGATGGCCGAGCCGTTGTTACCGGTCTTCTCCGACTTCGACGCGCACGAGGCGTACTTGCGCTCGATGGAACCACCCGGCGAGAACTCGAACCCCTCGCCGACCCACGACGGCTGGTTGTTCGTCGCAGCCGTACGGCCGTCAACGCCACCAGAGGAGTAGTTGATGTCCACCTGCGGCACCGGCCCACCGAGACCCGGCGGCGACTTCAGCGGGTACGACCAGTTGAAGTCACCAGCCGAACCACCAACGGTCCAAGTCGCCGACGGCTTCAGTGACGTCGCCTTGAAGTCACCGCCACCACTGGCAGCAGCAGCCTGTACGACGAACGTGCCGGGCGTGGCGCCGTCCGCGGCCACTGGTACGTCGGCCGCGAGCTCGTCCGAGCCGTCGTTCAACGTCGGCAGCTCCTCCAACACACAACCAGCAGCAGGCGCCTTGCCAGTTGCCTGCGCGGTGGCGAGGCAGTCCGGCACCTTGTACATCCGCAAGCGAAGCGCCCAGTCGCCACCGAAGGTGTGCCGGAACTGCTGGTAGTTCACGCGGAGCTCGGCCCGGCCGGCCGCGCGGACTCCGTCACTACGCCCGACCTTGAGGACCAGCTGATTCCCCTGACGCCCGAGCGACTGGACTCGCACCTTGCCTGGTACTGCGTCCGCCGACGTCGCCTTCGCCGCCCCAATGGCACGGCCGCGAGGGACGCCGACCCAGACGGGCAGGTCTCCCGCCCGGCCCTTCGCGAGTTCGGTGGGGGTCAGCGGACCACGCTGGGTGGGGGCAGGCGTCACGCGCGGATCGCCGTCCGCGACGGGCACCGCGTCCGCCGTACCGGCTCCGGGCCAGACCACCTTCGGCGTACCGGTGACGTCCAGCTTGGCGCCGGCGTCGATCGGCGCCGGCTTGGTCGCGGCCTCCTTGACCGGAACGGACTTCAGCTTTGCCGGAGTCCAGTCGGGGTCCTTCGCGATCGCGGCCGGAGTCGCCTGCGCGGCCGGGCCGTAGAGGCCGGCGATCAGCGCGAGGCTGGTCGCCATGATCAGACCGGCCCGCGGCAACGATCGCCGCAGGCTGGTATTTCTAGGTATTGGGGACATGCGGAACCTCCACAGTCGGGCGATAAAAGTGGCGGTTTACGGTGACATGCATTTCTAACGATTGACCAGAGATTTTGTCTGGGTCGAATGGTCGGCATTCGGGCTGCTTTTCGGCCACAACTGAAACCCTTCCGCCGGGGTCTCGCGCCGGTGTACATCTGAGGCTGGCCTGTTCGCTGTCCGCCTGACAGCAGGCGATCGAGGGCCGGGGGAGGACGTGCTGATGAACCACTGACACCTGCTCGACGAGTCGCCGGTGGTGTCGCGAACGCGCCGGGGTGAGAAATGCACAAACTACTTCTGGCCACCCATTGGCCCATTCCCCGGGTGAGGTGTATCCGCGTATGTCCAGACGCTCATTGTTATATGGTTTACTGGCGCTTTCCCTGCCGTTCTCTCTGCTGGTGGCGGGACCGGCTCCCGCGACCGCCCAGGCTCCGACGACGGCTGCGGTTGCTGAGCAGCCCGAGGTGCCGCAGGCCCGTTCGGTCGAGGCGAAGGCCGCGCTCGAAGCCGCCCGCACCGGTCGCCGGATCGAGGTGCCGACCTGGCGCAGCGAGACGGCCGAGATCTTCGTCAATCCGGACGGCTCGAAGACGATGGAGCAGCACGCCGTACCGGTGCGAGTTCGCAAAGGCAGCGGCTGGGCCAAACCGGACGCCACCCTGGAGCGCCGTACCGACGGCACGATCCAGCCGGTGGCCGCGGCAACGCCGATCGTCCTCTCCGGGGGAGGCGCGAACGGTGAGCTGCTCCGGATCGGCAAGCCCGGTGAACGGGTGGTGATGGGCTGGCCCGGAAGGCTTCCCGCGCCCCGGTTGAAGGGTGACACCGCTACGTACCCCGAGGTGTTCCGCGGCGTCGACCTGCAGCTCAAGGTCGGCCTGAACGACTTCTCGTACCTGCTCGTGGTGAAGAACCGCGAAGCGGCGAAGAACCCAGCCCTGCGCCAGGTCAAGGCGCCGATCCGCGGTGAGGGCCTGAAGATCTCCGTCGCCGCCGACGGCCGGACGATCGCCCAGGATCGCAACGGCCAGCCCGTGTTCACAGCACCCGCGCCGGCGATGTGGGACAGCACGCCGGCCACGGAGCGCCGGGCCAAGGTCGGCATCCGCTCGAGTGGCAACGCGCTACTGCTCACGCCAGACCAGAAGCTACTGGCCGACCCGGCGGCGAAGTTCCCGATCTACATCGACCCGTCGTTGAGCGGCAACCTGCTCGGCTGGCTGCACATCAACGTGCGGATGGGGAACCAGACCGGCTGGGGTTACGACACCGGCCAGGGCGCCAAGGTCGGCCGGGCCTACCAGGACACGGCCAACCTTTACCGCTCGATGTTCCGGATGTCGACCGTCAACGGCGCGCAGAACATCGCGGGCAGCCAGGTCAGCGCCGCATCGTTCCGGATCACCCTCGACCACACGCCGACCGGCACCCCGACCCCCGTCGCGCTCTGGCACGTACAGAACCTCAACCCGGCCGTCGGCCACAACTGGGACAACACTGGCGAGGGCTTCTGGCTCGGCAACCTGCAGACCGTCAATGCCGAGTCGTACCCGCCGCCGGAGGACAAGGCGGTCGAGTTCAACAACGAGAACCTGCGCCTCCTGCTCCAGTCGATCGCCGACAACCGCGCGACGGAGGTCTCGCTCGGCCTGCGCGCTCCTGATGAGAACAGCCAGGTCCAGTGGAAGAAGTTCCACGCGGGCAGCGCCGGTCTGTCCATCACCTACAACACGCCGCCGCGGATGCCGAAGTCGTTCAACTTCCTCCGGCCTCGGCCGTGCGGTACCGCTACCGCGCCCACGCCGACGACGAACACGCGGCCGCAGTTCTCGGCCGTCGCCAACGACCCGGACACCGGCGACAGCGTCACCACGACCGTGCAGATCCTCAACCCCGCCAACACCGTCGTGCACTCGAGCGAGGTCGGCCCGACAGTCAGTGGCGCCGCCTTCTCTTGGCCCGAGGTGCCGGCCGACCGGTTGCAGAAGGGCATCGTCTACCACTACCGGGCCTTCACCCGCGATCCGATCGCGACCGGTCCGTCGACACCCGACTGCTACTTCATCATCGACCCGGATGCCCCGCTCGCGCCGGTGATCGAGTCCAACGACTTCCCCGATGGCGAGCCTGTGAAGAACAAGGGCGAGACCGGTTCGGTCACGTTCAAGCCGAACCCCGGGCAGCCGAACGACATCGCGGAGTACGTCTACGGCTTCGCCCGCGAGAAGACCACGATGCGCGTGAAGGCGAACGCCGACGGCAGTGCGACCATCCCGATCACGGTGTGGCCGGAACGCGCGGGCGAGCAGGCGCAGCGCCAGCTGTTCGTCGGTGCCGTCGATCGCGCGGGGAACTACGGCCCGATCGGCGACTACTGGACGTTGATGGCGAACGATCCGGGCACGCCCGCGCCACACGTACGAGGCGACAGCAACGGTGACGGCAAGGCCGACCTGACCGCCGTGTTCGACCACGGATACGGACGGACCTCCATTTGGAACCTGACCTCCACCGGTCCCGCCTTCCACACCGGCGTGGTCGGCTGGGACACCGGTGAGGGCGGCAGCTTCGGTCTGACCCGCACACGTCCGGTCCAGGGCGACTTCAACGGCGACGGCCGGACCGACATGGCAATGCTCCGGGAAGGCTCCGGCCGGCAGATCTGGCTCTACCAGCTCCCATCGGACGGCAACCGGTACGACGCGCAGCCCGCGAGCTGGACGAGTGGGCCGAACGGGTCGCCCCTGAGCACCGCGCGCGCCTTCGCCGGGGACGTGGACGGCGACAAGAAGGACGACATCGCCGTACAGAACGCGGTGACCGGCGCAGGCTGGGAGGTCATGGTCCTCACCTCGGCCAGTAACTTCACGAGGGCGGTCAGCTGGGCGAAGTCCGACGCAGGCAACGCCTGGACGCAAAGCGCGCCGCTCTTGGCCGACATCACCGGTGACGGCAAGGCCGACCTGGTCAGCCTGCGCAATCTCGGTGGCTGCCGCACGGTGGCCGAGTTGTACCGCTCGACCGGCACGGGGTTCGCCGCGCCCACGACGGCGTACGACTCGGGGGCGAACGGGTATTGCTGGGAGAAGAGCAAGGCCGTCGTCGCCGACGCGGACGGTAACGGCACGCAGGACGTCGTCGCGCTGTACGAGACGTCGCCGACCGAGGCCGAGCTGATGGTCTTCAAGGCGTCGAGCGGCACGTTGACCCGGTCGACCTGGTGGAGCGCCGCCAACGCCTTCGACCTGTCCAAGTCGACGCTGACCGCGGGCGACTACAACGGCGACGGCAAGGACGACGTCGGCGTGCTCTATGCGTGCTGCACGACGGGACAGCGCCAGGCCTTCACGTTCGCCTCGACCGGTACGTCGTTCGGCGCGAAGCACAACGCGTGGGCGGGTCAGGTCGACGCCGTCACCGGGCCGAAGTTCGAGCTGGAACACCGGACGTACGACCTGGTCAGCCGGAACAGCGGTAAGTGCCTGAACGTCGAGTTCGCGAGTACGAACGACCTCGCCCGGTACATCCAGTACAAGTGCTTGCCCGTCGACCTCAACGCGAGGTTCAGGGTGGACGCGATCGCCGGCACCGACCAGTACAGCGTGCGGCCGATGCACAGCATGAAGTGCGCCGACGTCGACGACTGGGGGATGGGCGACGGCGCGCAGCTGATCCAATGGCCGTGCGGCAGCGGCAACGGCGAGGCGACCGCGAACCAGCAGATGACGATCGAGTACGTCGACGGCAGCAGCTACGACACCGTCGTACAACTGAAGTTCGCGCACAGCGGCAAGTGCGCGACCGTCGTACCGGATGGGCCGGTCACCACGGCCGACGACTACGCGCCGATCCAGCAGCACACGTGTGGGCAGCTCACAACGCAGCAATGGGTGCTCAGGCCGTCTTACAACGCCGATCAGCTAGGGGAGAACGGGACGGCCCGTTATCGCGTTGAAGCGGCCACCTCGGCCCACGTACTGGATATCGAGGACTGCGCCCGGACCGAGAACGTGCGGATGTGGCTCTGGGTGCCGGGCAGCCCGTGCCAGAGCTGGAAGCTGGAGAGCCTGGGCGATGATGTCTACAAGATCATCGACCCGAGCACCAACCGGGCGATCGATATCGAGGGTTGTTCGAAGCAGTTGCGCGGCACGATCCGGGCGTTCGCGAGCAACGACTCCGAGTGCCAGCGCTGGCGGATCGAACCCAGTCCGGGCGGCAGCTACGTAGTGACGGCCGTCTCATCGGGCCTGTCACTCGACGTGGCCGGTTGTAGCCCGGCCCAGGGCGCGGACGTGATCACCTGGCTCTACCACGGCGGTCCGTGCCAGCGGTGGTTCTTCAAGAAGCAGTAGGTCTGTCCGGAACCGGACAGTGAAAGATGGCGGCCACCCGCTCGGGTGGCCGCCATCGAGATGACGTCTCTAGTTGGTTCGCGCCCGTAGTCCGGCGCGTTCGTCCGGGCCCCGGGCTACCGGTCGTCCTCCGCGGCAGCGGCCGCCTCTGCTTCAGCCTTCTTGGCTTCGAGCCGGCCGGTCTCGTCATGGATTGTGATGGCGATGTTGCGCAGCTTCTCCGCGTGCTCCCGGCTGTGGTGGGCGCAGAAGAGCAGCTCCCCACCGCTGGTCAGGGTGACACGAACGTAGGCCTGCGCGCCGCAGCGGTCACAACGGTCCGCAGCCGACAGGGTCGAACTCGGGGCGAGTGCTGTAGTCACTTTGAGGCCTCATCTCATCTAGTTCCGTACTCACCAGATAGCAACATCCTCACATGCGGATCACTTCCCGGTAGGCCCAGTGTGTCCGAATGTGAGACGAACCACCTGCTCCCTTATGACGCATATTGACGGTGATTCGTTTCTGCAGCGGGCGTTTTGTTGTTTCCGGCGGGTGTCGGGCGTGTCATTTCTCACTGTGCGGCACAAGACCACTACCGCGTGTCGACCAACGGAGTGTCGCGATCTTGTCCGGATCGATATCACCATTTGGTCAGCTGACGGTCTTTTGGATGTCCTGTAAGAGAGTTTGCCAAGAATCCGAGACACCAAGTGACTGGGCGACCACAGGCAGCAACAGGGCGAGGTTGTTGCGGGTGAAGCGAAGTCGCACTCGTGGTCCCACCGGCCAGGTCGGCATGGCGTCGATGGCTTGATAGCGGTCCGTCAGCCAGGTGAGCTCGTCCTGCAACTGGGCTCGTTCGTCGCCGCTGGCCGTGGCGAGTCGGCGCCGGGTGGCGGCTGCCTGCTGGCTGATGTCGTCCGCGTCGCGCAGATGCTCCTCCTTCTCCTCGGACATGATCACGTGAAAGGCCCAGAGCGGCGCCACGAACGCGAGAATCTCCAGAAAGACGGCGAAGGCCAGCTGGCCGACGTACGTCGTGCTCCATTCGCTATACCGGTTCCCCAGTAAGGGGAAGATGAACCACCAAGCCCCCAGGTATGCCGCCGGCACTGCCAGCACCGAGGCCTGGAAGAAGTAAAGGTCGCCGACCGGACGTAATCCGCCTGCACCATCGAGATGTTCCGGATCGGTGTCCAGCCGCAGACCCGCCTCGGTCATCCGATAGCCGAGCCGCGCGTAGCTGACCGCCCGCCCGATGAACGGCCCGGCGAAAACCCCGGCCAGGACTGCCTCGAGTACGGCGACCAGGGCGTACCGGCCGAAGTCTTCCTGCTTGGCCGCGATCCATCCGACCAGCAGGACGACGGGCAGGATGCCGCTCCAGACCAGAGTGGAACGACGTGCCGCGTTGTGCACCGCGGTCTCGAACGCGACCAACTCGTCGGGCTCGGCCTTCAAGGTCTCGCGCCGCGCCAAGCGGTCCAGCGTCTCGTGCACCTTGGCCGGCAGGTTCAGGGCGATCCGGCCGGCGATCAGCAGGGTGACGATGCCGCTGACGAACAGCCAGTCCCAGGCCTTCAGGTCGGTGCCGAAGAGGTTGAGCTCGTTGAGGAGGAGCAGCACCAGCACGAGCGCGGTCCAGGGCAGGTAGTGCCGCCGGATCCAGCGCTCGGGCCGCCACAACGCGAGATCGGCCGTCACCATGTGCTGATCATCCCGCGCCGGAAGGCTCACGGCGAGTTCGTAACGGCGTGCTGTCCCGGGGTTGTCGGTGCGGCCGCATAGGGTAGGTCCCGAGCATCACCTGAACCAGTGAAGGAGCCTTGTGGCCGCCCCGACGCCTCGCAGTACCGAGCTCGACCCGACGTACAACGCACGCCACCTGCTGGTGCTGGAAGGCCTGGAGGCAGTCCGTAAACGCCCGGGTATGTACATCGGGTCCACGGACAGCCGCGGCCTGATGCACTGCCTGTGGGAGATCATCGACAACGCGGTCGACGAGGCCCTGGCCGGCCATGGCGACCGCATCGACGTCGTGCTGCACAAGGACGGCTCGGTCGAGGTCCGGGACAAGGCCCGCGGTATCCCCGTGGACATCGAGCCGAAGACGAAGATGAGCGGTGTCGAGGTCGTCTTCACCAAGCTCCATGCCGGCGGCAAGTTCGGCGGCGGCTCCTACAACGCGTCTGGCGGTCTGCACGGTGTCGGCGCCTCCGTGGTGAACGCGTTGTCCGCGCGTCTCGACGTCGAGGTCGACCGCGGTGGCGTCACCTGGACCACCTCGTTCCGCCGTGGCGCGCCGGGCGAGTTCGACGGCGAAGGCGCGTCCGCCGTGTTCACCCCGACGACGGGTCTGCGCAAGGCCGGCCGCGCCAAGAAGGGCGTGACCGGGACCCGGATCCGCTACTGGGCCGACCGGCAGGTCTTCACCAAGGACGCCGCCTTCAACTACGACGAGCTGGTCACCCGGGCGCGGCAGACGTCGTTCCTGGTGCCGGGCCTCGAGCTGGTCATCCGCGATGAGCGGACCGACGAGGTCACCGAGGAGACGTTCAAGCACGACGGCGGCATCAGCGAGTTCTGCGAGTTCCTCTCCACCGACCAGAAGGTCACCGACGTCATCCGGTTGGCCGGCACGGGTCACTTCACCGAGACCGTGCCGATGCTGGACGACGCGGGTCACATGACCCCGACCGACGTCGAGCGCGATCTCGAGGTCGATATCGCGGTGCGCTGGGGCGAGGGCTACGAGACCGAGATGCGCTCCTTCGTGAACATCGTCGCCACCCCCAAGGGCGGCACGCATGTGAACGGGTTCGAGCGGTCGCTGACCAAGACCCTGTCGAAGGCGCTGGAGGGCACCCGGCTGATCAAGGCGGGGGAGGAGATCGTCAAGGACGACGCCCTCGAAGGCATGACCGCGGTCGTCACCGTCCGGTTGTCCGAGCCGCAGTTCGACGGTCAGACCAAGGAGGTGCTGGGCACGCCCGCCGCCTCGCGGATCGTGGCCAAGGTGGTGGAGACGGAGCTCACCGAGTTCCTCACCTCGACCAAGAAGAACGAGAAGCCGCAGGCCAGGTCCCTGCTGGAGAAGGTTGTTTCCGCAGCCCGGACCAGGATGGCCGCTCGCCAGCACCGGGAGCTCCAGCGGCGTAAGACCGCGTTGGAGTCGTCGGCGCTGCCCGCGAAGCTCGCCGACTGCCGTAGCAACGACGTCGATCGGTCCGAGCTGTTCATCGTCGAGGGTGACAGCGCCCTCGGTACGGCGAAGCTCGCGCGCAGCTCGGAGTTCCAGGCGCTGCTGCCGATTCGCGGCAAGATCCTGAACGTGCAGAAGGCGTCGGTCGGCGACATGCTGAAGAACGCCGAGTGCGCCTCGATCATCCAGGTCGTCGGCGCCGGTTCGGGTCGTTCGTTCGATCTCGAGCAGGCCCGCTACGGCAAGATCATCTTCATGGCGGACGCCGATTCGGACGGCGCGCACATCCGTTGTCTGCTGGCCACGCTCTTCTTCCGGTACATGCGGCCCCTGGTCGATGCCGGCCGGGTCTACACCGCCGTGCCGCCGTTGCACCGGTTCGAGCTGACGAACCCGAAGAAGGGCCAGGACAAGTACATCTACACCTACAGCGACGCCGAGTACCAGCGGAAGACGGCCGAGCTGATGAAGAAGGGGGTCAAGTGGAAAGAGCCCCCGCAGCGCTACAAGGGTCTTGGTGAGATGGACGCCGACCAGCTGGCCGAAACCACCATGGACCCCCGCCACCGCACCCTGCGCCGCATCACCGTCGACGACGGCGAAGCCGCCGCAGGCGTCTTCGACCTCCTGATGGGCAACGACGTAGCCCCCCGCAAGGAGTTCATCGTCCAAGGCGCCTACGACCTGGACGAATCCCGCATCGACGCCTGACCCCCGCCCTGCGGGGACGCTTGTCGGGTGTCGAGAGCTTGCTCGACGTCCACGGTGGTGATGTGCCCTGCAAGGACCAGCTTCGCGCCGAATCGCATCGCCGCGGATTTGCCATGTTGTGCGGCGAACACCGCATCACGGCCTGAGGGTCACGCCGAGCACCTGGTAGAGGAGCAACGCCATGGCGAGGAAGACAAGGCTGGTGAACACGAGATCCTCGAACCAGTCAACGATGCCTGGATCGCGCTCCAGCAAGATCTTCGGGTTGTAGTAGAGGATCGACGCCGCAGCCACCACCGCTGAGAAGATCAGGCCAACCCATGGTGCCCATCCGAAGCCAGCGAACAGAAGAACGATCACCAGGGCGGCGACCACATAGAGTGCGGCGTTGTTCTTCACGAAACTCGCCACGGAGTCATGGGGTGACGTACCGGCCTTCGCCGTAGCGCGATAGAGCTCGTAAGCCAGTGAAAGCACGAATGCCGCAACGAGAACCCATGCTGCCTGCGTAACCAGATCGGTCATCCCGCCTCCAGCCCCGAGAGGGACTCCGACCCGTTGCCACGGCCAGGTAGGAGACCACAGGCTTCCTGACGGCAAGCGGCGTCGGAGGTTCTTCACCCATAGTCCACGCGTGTCGGTCACCTGTACAACACGCCGCGGCTTACCTCCGTGCCCGACGCCGGCGCTTGACCAGTCATCGGGCCGGAGGTCGTCGAGTCGGCTCTACGGGTAGAAGACGACGTCGGGGTGCCGGGCGGACGGGCCGTCGAATGCGGGGGTGTTGCGGTTGCGGAGCCATAGGTCGAAGAACGCGCGGATGTAGTCGCGCTGGGCGGCGATGGCTTGATGCGGGTGAATGCCGACTGGGGCGGCCGAGGGGATGACCCCGGCTGCGGCCAGCTGATGGAGCATCGGTGTGAGGTCGGTGTAGGTGAAGTGCGTCGACCCTTTGATGGACAGGAACCGGCGCCATCCCTTCAGTCCATACCAGAAGGGGGTGACCAAGCTGCCGAAGTATTCGGGGCCGAATCCGCCCGAAGCCAGCCACAGGAACGGCCGGTTGCCGATGCGGGCGGCGACGCGAGCCAGCTCCTTTTCGACCTCGCCGGGTCCGGTGTCCAGATCGAAATCGGGAAAGATGCTGCCGTCCAGGTTGACTCCGGCGATGATCCTGTCGTCGACGGCCATGGTCTGGGCGGTCGTGGCGCCACCGAGGGAGTGGCCGAACATGCCGATCTTGTGCAGGTCCAGGGATCTGTGCAGGCCGCTGGGCAATCGGCGGTGTTCGGCGTCGGGGTTCGCACCTGACGCGAGCGCGCCGAGCTGGTCGAGGACGAACAGCGTGTCGGCCCTGCGCCTGATCATGTCGATGTTGGGGCGTGGGAAATTGTCAGGCCTGGCCGGTTCGACCCGGCCATCGGGGAACTCCACCGCCGCGGCGTCGTAGGTCGAGCTGATGGTCACCACGACATAGCCATGACTCGCCAGGTCCTCCACCAGTGTGGTTCCGAGCTCTCGGCCAAGCCCGAATCCGGGCTCGAAGAGCACCATTGGATAGGGGCGTGCGGACCGTTTGACCGGTGCGCCCTGGCGGGCGTGCGTGATCGGGAAGTCGACTCGGTCCAGCGAGACCTGCGGCGGCGGCGGAGTGCCCGGCGGACCGTCTGGCTGTTCGAGGAACGCGGTCAGTTCTTGCCGGTAGTGCGCCAGGGCCCCGGAGGGCATCCAGGCTGCCAGGTGACCGCGGCCGGCGCCTTGGGCCGGGTACCACACGCTGATCATCAGTTCGCGCGCGTGCGGGGTGGTCCACCAGGGGTCCTGACGAGCGTGATCGACCAGATGCAGCGAGACCGTCCCGATGGCGTACGGACCAGTCGGTGCCGGCAAGCTCAGCCGCGTTCGGCTCGGCCGCCTGGCCGCCAGCGCAGTGCCACCGGCTGCTGTTGGCACGAAAAGGCCGGTGGTGAGCGCTGCGGTTCCACCGAGGAGGCGGCGACGGGTGACCCCGGTTCCACGTCGCTGTGGTAATTCGGGTGTGGTTCGGTTCATGCCGGGCAGCATCGCGGCGTACCGATGAAGAACCTGTGAAGAATCCGTCAGCCTGCTCTACAGGGTGGCCGGACCGTGGAGTGACTGAAGGAGGTAGGCATGAAGCGGTTGGCGTGCTTTGACTTGGACAACACATTGATCGATCGGGATGGGGCCTTTCGGGCTTGGGCTGAGGTGTTCACGGCGGAGCTGGGGGCGGAGGCGCTGGAGTGGTTTCTGGCGATGGACTTGGGTGGTTACCGGCCGAGGGGTGAGCTGTTCGCGGCTGCGCGGGAGCGGTTTGGGTTGGCCGCCGGTGTCGAGGAGCTGATCGCGGCGTACGACGTGGAGCATCCGACGTTCACGTGGTGTGAGCCGGCGGTGTTCGAGGGGTTGGCGCGTCTGCGGGCCGATGGTTGGACCGTGGTCGTGGTGACGAACGGCGGGACTGTGCAGCAGTCGCGGAAGTTGGCGCATACCGGGATCGGCGAGGTGGTGGACTACTCGTGCATCTCGCAGACGGAGGGTGTCGGCAAGCCGGATCCGCGGATCTTCGAGATCGCCGCTGAGCGGACTGGTACGGCGCTCGCCGGTGGTTGGATGGTCGGCGATCGGCTCGAGCTGGACATCGCCGGCGGGCAAGCGGCCGGATTGTCGACGATCTTGGTGGGGACGGATCGCGGTGGCCGTAACGCGGGGGAGGTGCGGGCCGATGTTGTCGTGGGCAACGTGGTTCGGGCGTTCGAGGTGATTGCGGGGAGTTGAGGGGACACGCCGGGTGGTGGACCCCTGCGGTGATGGGGTGCAGGGTGTAGGCGTGCCGCGACGTTGGGATGGGGATTGACGTCCTCCCCGCCGTGAACGGCGGGGATTCCAACCCACTACGCGGAGGTAGCGAGATGAGGTTCACGCTTCAACGGCACAGACCTCGTGCCTCGGCGTGCGGTCACGGCCCGTCCGGCCGCGATATTCCTTGCTGCATTCACATCAGCGTGCGCGGTGTGCCCGCAGGCAACACATCGGAAGGCCGCTTGGTTCTCGCGGTTCTCCGACGCGCAATGCCCGCATTCCGCGCACGTCTGACTCGTATACGCCGGGTTGACCTTCTCGACCCTGCCCGGCGCCTTCTGCTCCAACCGAGTGACGAGCAGTCCCCAGCCCTGACCGAGGATGCCCCGATTCAACCCGGCCTTGGCCCGGACGTTGCGGCCCGGCTGCTCGACGGTGCCGCGAGCCGAGCGGGTCATGTTGCGGATCTTGAGGTCCTCGACCCGGATCACATCGAACCAGCGGGCCAGCTCGGTGCTGATCTTCTCGACCCAGTCCTTGCGCCGATCCGCCTCCCGGGCCTTCAGTCGGGCGATCGCCACCTTGACCCTGGTGCGCCGGTTCGACCCGCGCCGGCACCGCGCGAGCTGCCGTTGCAGCCGCTTCAGCCGGGTCTGTTCAGTGGCCCGCAGCCCGGGGCACGCGAGCAGCACGCCCGTGGACAGTGCCGCCGACACGGCAACACCCCGGTCCACCCCGACCACCTCACCGGTCCCGGGCGCCGGGATCGGGTCGGGGATGGCGGCGAAGGCGATGTGCCACCGCGCCGCCGAGTCGCGGGTGATCCGGTACGACTTCGCGCCGGGTATCTGCCGCGACCAGCGGAATTTGATCCAGCCGGCTTTCGGCACCAGCACCCGGCCCCACTTGCGGTTCAGCCGCTCGACCCGCTGGGCCTGTGGCCCGACGATCCGGAACCCCTCATGCTGGCCGGCCCTGCGCCACGTCGGCCTGGAATGGGTGCCAGCAAAGAAGTTCCGCCAGGCTTGGTCAAGGTCGCGCAGTGCCTGCTGCTGCACCGTTTGCGACCCGGCCGCCAGCCACGGTTCCGCGGCGCGGGCTTCGGTCAGTTGCGCTGCCTGGGCCACGTACCCGGGGGTGGGTGGCCGTCCGGGTCGCCACATCAGCCGTTGTTCCAGCCCGAGGTTCCACACGTACCGGGCGTGGCTGCAGTGTCCCAGCAGCGCGGTCTCCTGCGCTGGGGTCGGGGCAAGCCGGTACCGGGACACCCCACCAATGGTGGCGGCTGCCACCGACACTTTTCTGAAGGGAGGGACCGGCGTTACCTCCCCGCCGTCAAGGACGGGATTTCCACGCCGGTTTTCGATGAGTAGGCCTTACGTACCGCCGGGTGGGCGGGTGCTGACGCCGTACCTGTGCTGCCGCAACGCCGCCCTTGCGATCGAGTGGTACGTCGACGTGTTCGGGGCGCGGCTGACCTATGAGCCGTACGTCGATGCCGACGGCCGGGTCGGGCATGCCGAGATCGATATCGACGGCGCCGGTCTGATGTTGTCGGACGGTTATCCCGAGGTCGGGATGACCGAGCCTTCGGCCGATCAGCTGCCGACGTACTCGATGTACCTGCACGTGCCGGATGTTGACGCCACCGTGGCACTTGCGGTCGAGGGTGGTGCACTCGTGCAGCGCGAAGCGGAGGACGCGTTCCACGGCGCGCGGGTGGCGACGATCATCGACCCGTTCGGGATTCGCTGGACCTTGGCGAAGCACTTGCACACCGTCAGCGACGAGGTCTTCGACGCGGCACGCAAGGGCTTCGCCGGCGGCGAGGACACCATCAACTAAGGCGCCCTCGCAGGCGGTCAGTTGAGGGCTGTGCGCAGGATGGCGTGGGAGCCGGCGACGATGGCGTCCCGGTTCGCCTCGTAGGTGGGGTCGGTGATCTCGGTCGTGTTGCCCGCACCGAATTGCAGCACCGGCACGTGCAAATGCCCGGCCGGCATCGACGGGTCGAGCAGCTCGCGCTGCAGGGTGTTGCGATACGCCACCTCGTTCGAGAGATAGCCACCACCCGCACCCTCGGACGCGATCGACCCGGCCGTGGGACCGGCAGGACGTCGTACCGGCGTGGTCTGCCCGGCCGGGATCTCCAGCACGGAGGTGTTCACGCGAGTCCGGAACGGCGGTACGGCGGTCGCGGCCATCTCAGTCATCGGCAGGCTGCTCGTCAGCCATTCGGGTCCGGCCGGCATGCCTGGTGCGACGACCGGAGCGGTGATGGTGCCGCCACCCCAGAGGTTGTTGTTGTCGCCGATCGATACGACCGAACGCCGTCGGCCGTTGAACACCTCGAGGTCGAACAGTCCCACGCGGCCCTGGCTCGCGGTCATCACGAGCTCGGCGTGCTGCGGCCCGGGCCGGTAGTGCGGTGCGAGCGCGTCCTCGACCATGCCCTCGTCGAAGTCGGTGTACCTGACCGGGAAGACGACCGTCTCGATCTGCACGGTCTCGCCGTTGACCTGCCAGCGGGTGCCGTCGAGCGAGAGGGCATTCGCGCCGGACGGGTTGCCGATCCGGATGTCCGCGTCGAGCGTGAACGGGTCGAACCCGGTCACCAGCACCCGCCGTACGCCGTCATCGAACCGGGTCGACGTGATGCCCCGCGAGGCGTACTCGAACGACCGGATCAGCTCAGCGCGCTGGACAGCCTCAAGTGGCTGACGCGGCTGCCATTGGCGAAGCGCTTTCGCCATTGAGATCCGCGCCCAGTACAGGCCGCGATCGTCGGTCGCGGGTAAGTCGGGTGCCGCGTGCGCACCCTGGGCGCGGCGGATCGCCGTACGCCAGAGTGCCTCGCCCTGCGCACGCACCACCACAGCGGCCGAGTGGTAACCGGGCAATGCGCAAAGGGTCCGGGTGAACTGCGAGACCTGGCGGGAGAAGCCGCTGCGTTCGAGGATCTGCGGCGGTACGGCCGGGCCGCCGGGGGAGGAGGTGTTGTCGAGTCGCTCCTCCTCGACCGTGCCGGGGATGGACGTGTCATAACAAGCACGGTCGTACGACGCGGTCGGCGCCAGCGCGACGGCCGGCAGCGAGGCGGCGAGGGCGAGCGCCGTACCGGCGCAGAGGGCAGTGGCGAGACGGCTCGGGCGGAGTGTCATGCCGTTTTTCTATCAGAGACGGGCTTTTTGGGCGATGGATGAATCCCGGCAAAGCATTGTTTGACTCCTGACTAGGCAGGTGCCGTGTCAGCTGCTTTTCGGGTCGTGGTACCACTGATCGCGGTATTCGGCAGCACTACTGTGTGTAGTGAATCGGTATACTGCATACCATCAGGGCCGCTTGAGGGGCGGCCTGGAGAAAGCAAGGATCAACGATGGAAGAACTGAACAATGGTTCGCGGCGCAATTTCCTGCGCTGGGGTGCAGCCGCGACAGTCGGTGCCGGTCTGATCGGCGCTGGTACGAGTACCGCCACCGCCCACGTGCCCATTGAGCCCGCGAGACGTGTCATCGGAGCATCCGCCGGCTCCGAGGTGCCGCAGCCGGCCGATGGTGCCGCCGCCCTACGGTTGCTGGTCGAGGGCAACCGCCGATATGCCGAGTTCCACTCGACAGATCTGAACGAGACGCCCGCCCGGCGCACGGAGGTGGTGAGCGGGCAGCACCCGTTCGCGACGATCTTCAGCTGCGTCGACTCCCGGGTGCCCCCGGAGCTGGTCTTCGACCGCGGCCTCGGCGACCTGGTCGTCATCCGTAGCGCGGGCGAGGTGCCCGACCACGCTGTCACCGGCAGCCTCGAGTTCGGTGTCGAGGAGCTGAGCACTCCGGTGCTGATGGTCCTCGGCCACCAGAAGTGCGGCGCGATCGGTGCCACCATCGCGGCGATCGAGGCCGGCGACGAGTGGGACAACCCGCCGGGTGAGATCGACTACCTGGTCAGGTCGCTCACGCCCGTGGTGAAGTCGGTTCGGCGCCATTCGGGCGACTGGCTCACCAATGCGGTGAAGGCCAACGTGATCGCGCAGCTCGCCAAGTTGCGCCGGTCGCCGATCCTTGGACCGGCCGAAGAAGAGGGCAAGGTGCTGCTCGTCGGCGGCTACTACAGCCTCGAGACCGGCCTGGTCGAGCTCCTGCATCACTAACGAAACGTCCGGGGAGCCCACGCAAGGGCTCCCCGGACGTTCGTCAGGCCAGTTGCTCGAGGAGACCGGTGTCTACGTCGTACAGGAAACCGCCGACCAGTACGTCGTCCCCGATCAACGGGTGTTCGCGCACGGCCGCGACATCGCGGTGCAGCGCTTCGGTCTGGTCGGGGATCACGGCGAGCGGCAGATACCCGGCGGGTTTGCCGGCAGCCGCCTCGACCTTCGCGCGCAACGCGTCCTCGCTCATGGCGGCCATCGCGCAGCGGGTGTGCGGGATGACGAGGATGCGCCTGACGCCGAGCAGCTGTACGCCGAGCACGAGGCCGGTCATGGTGAGTTCGGTGACGCGGCCGCCGGCACTACGCAGAACCTTCGCGTCGCCGGGTTTGAGACCGAGCAGCTCCAACGGGGGAATGCGCGAGTCCATACAGGTGACGACGCCGACGCCCGCGTGGGCGATCCCGTCGAATCCGCTGTAGCTGAAGTTCTTCGCGTAGTCGGCGTTGGCAGCGAGCAGGTCCTCGAAGCCGGCAGCGAGTTCGCGCGGCCGCACAGCTTCAGCAGGCACAGGGGATTCGGCAGGTAGGGGGGAATCGGTGTTTGAGCTCATGGCTGGTCCTTCACAACTGGTACGACGCGGCCGGCACGCAGGATCGACATGTTGAACGGCTCCTTCCCGCACGACTCCGGGCGGGGCGGATCAGCCGGTTCGGTGCTCACGGCAACAGTCCAGGCTCGGCCGTCTCGATGCTGGACGAGCACCGACTCGGGGTCTTCGTCGACCACGGTCAGTACGTCCAGTCTGGCCTCACCGATGGCCCGGCGTACAGCGATCTCGGCGGTTTGCCCGCGTTTGGACCAGCAACCGCGGCCGCGCAGGGTCTCGACGACGGTTTGACCCCGGACCGCGGCGGCGTACATCTCCAGCGCGCTTTCGGCCGTGAGCTGACCGTGGCTGCTGCCTTCGGGCAGGATCGTCGCGGTCGGCGCGAACCGGTGCCCGCCGAGGTGGTTCGACTCCCAGACCCGGCCGGGAACGGCTTCGCAAAGGGCTTGCGCGATCGGGCGGCCGAGGATGGCGCAGCACTCGTCGCGCTTGCCGTTGGTGCAGACCAGGATGATCGGGCCGTCCACCGGCTTGAGCGATGGCAGCGCGGCCATAACGGCGTCCGCGTCACCGCGAGCGAGTGCGTCGAGGTCGATGTTCAGCAGCTCGTCAGGGGAGTTGATCCGCCCGCCGAGCAACATGGTGCGCCCCGGGATGGTGCAGGCCGCGAAGACCTGACGGCTCCCCGCCGGTGGCTTGTCGTCGCCGAGGTCAGCGTGTCGTCCGGGCGTACGGATGAGGCCGAAGCGGACGTCGGCCTTCTTGGCGGCGTGGTCGATGTGGGCGCCCAGGGCCGGGTCGAGGTGACTCTGGGTGGGAGCCTTCGCGCCCCATGGGCCGGGCTGCTCGACGACCAGCCAGCCGGTCGCCACCACGGCGGTACCGGCGATCGGTTCTTCCAGCTCCCGGCACCAGGTCGAGCAGAGGCCCGGCCTGTTCAATCCGCTCACAGCCTTCACGGTACGCGAGCCGACGGCATGTCCCCATGATCCGAATCACCTACTGGACGGCGTCCCAGCAGGACGAGCGCGAGGATGGCTGCCGCGAAGGCGCAAACGGCCGCGCCGGCAAAAATGGCGTTCGCCTGGGCGATCGCGGCGTCACGCAGCGCATCCACGTACGCCCGGCAGATCCCGGCGCCACCGCAGAGCTGCTCGGCGGGCGGGATGTCGCCCGCGAGCGCGTAGTACCGGCGGAGGCCGATGGCGGTGAGCGCGGAGATGCCGACGAGCATGCCGATCATCCGGGCCACGACCACCAGCGCGCTGACCAGTCCATGCGTATCTGCCCGGGTGGCCGCGAGAATGGCCGAGTTGACGGGCGAGATCGCCAGGCCGAACCCGAATCCGCACAGCACCAGCACGACCGTCGCGGCGATTCCGTCCAGCGCGTCGCGGTCCCAGCGGGCCATTAGTACGAACATGGCGCCTGCCAACGCGAGCCCGGCGCACGTGATCGGCGCGAGGCCTACCCGCCGGGTCAGCCAGCCACCGACGACCGCGCCGACCGGCAACGCCACCAGGAAACGCACGAGCACGAGTGCCGCCGCGAGTTGGCCGCCACCTTGCGTCGTACGGGCGAAGACCGGGACGTCGACCAGTGCCGCGATCAACGCCGCGCCAACGAGAAAGCTGACCGCCAGCGAACCCCAGGCGGCGCGTGGTGCGAGAAGGCCGGGCGGCACGATCGCGTTCGGCGTACGGCGTTGCCAAAGCCAGAAGCCGATCGCGAAGACCAGGGCGGCGACGAGGAGGAAAGGGCCGGCGGGCGACATGAGCTCGCGCTCGGGATCGGCCGTTGCGAAGGCCAGCACGACGCCGGATAACGCGAGTGCGAGGAGCAGGGCGCCGGGGATATCGACCTGACGCAGTACGACGCGCGCTCCCGCGCGTCCGTGCCAGGACGCGGCGATGGCCCACGCGGCCGCGAGCGCCAACGTGACCAGACCGATCGGTGTTGCCAGGCGCGATTCGCCGGTGAACGGTACGAACGGGATGCCCAGGGTGACGTCGGTGGCGAGGCGTTTGGGGGCTATCAACGTCAAGGCGAGGGATATGCAGGCCAATAGACCCAGTGCTAGCGCGAGCGGATTCTGGGGGAGCTTTCGGCCGCGGAGGAAGAGGGCGAGTACGAGGGCGACGCCGAGGTTGAGCCAGAAGATGGCCCGCCAATCCGATACCGCGAGCACGGCCGCGCCGAGCAAGGGGCCGAGGACGGATCCCAGCTCCTGCACGGCTCCAACCACGCCCAACGGCAGGCCTCGCTTCTCGGCAGGCCAGAGATCGGCCACCAAGGCAAGGGTTGCGGGCACGAGTCCGCCGCCGCCGACGCCTTGCAGGAATCGGCCGGACACCACCAGCGGCAGGTCGTACGCCGCTGCGGTGATGAGCGAGCCGACCGCGAACAACAGCAGAGCCGCCACCAGCACCGGCGTACGGCCAACGACATCGGCGATGCGGCCGATCAACGGCAGCACCGCGATGTAGCCGAGCAGGAAGCCCGAGATGATCGGGGCGGCCCGTTGCAACTGGTCTGCCGAGAGGCCGACGCCGGTCATCATGTCCGGCAAGGCCAGCACGACCACGTAGGTGTCGGCGGCGGCGAACGCCACCGACACCGCCGCCAGGGCGAGTTTGGCGCGAGGGGTCACGGCTTGACGATCTCGACCTGTTCGCCGTACTTGTCCAGGGTCACGTCATACGCGCTGGTCGCCTCACCGTAGAACGGCCCGGTGATCGTTGCCTTGACCAACTGCTTGCTGGACTTGTCGATCGTGAACGTGCTCGGGAAGTCCTTGTCCTCGGCGGCGCCGGGGAAGATGCCGGCCAGCGACTTGCCCTGGATCGAGCCGGTCACCTCGGTCAGCACCTTCGAGCCGTCGCGCACCTCACCCTTGACCACCGGGTCCTTGACCGTGGCCAGGGCGGAGGTCAAACCCTGCTCCGGGTTGAGCAGGATGGCCGGGTCGGGTGCGCCGAGGCCGGACAGCTGCTCTGGGGTGAACGGGAGGAACTTCGGGCTGAACGACGGCTTCACGTACGTCTTGCCACCAACCGAAACCACCTCGGCGTCGATCGTTGACCCGGCCGTACGAACCGTGAGCTTGCCCTTGAACGCGGGCGCGTGGGTCGCAACGCCGTCGCCTTTGGTCAGCGCCTGCGCGCTCTCGGGCAGATCGCGCCCGGTGATCACGAAGTGCACGCTGGCCGCGTCGTCGATGGTCTTCTTGGCGTCGGCCAGCAGCGCGGCGGCGTCCTCCTTGGAGCCACCGTTGCCGCCGTCACCCTTGTCATCGGTGCAGCCAGTCAGCGCAAGCATCGCTACCGCGGCAAGCGCGAGGATCTTCTTCATGACGTCAGCCTGCCAGGTCCGCGGCGCAGGCGGCGATCGGCTGGCCCAACGGGATGCCGGAACCGTCGCGACGGCCGTCCGCCTCGGGCAGCTCGACGGGCTGGCCGCCGGACCCGCTCGCGTGCAGCGGCGCTGGGCCGGCGTACGCCAGAGTCAAACCGTCCTCACCCTTGAGGAATCGGTGGCAGCGCACGCCGCCGGTGCCACGGCCCTTGGCCGGATACTCGCTGAACGGGGTGAGCTTGACCGCGCCGATCTCCGTCCCGGGCAGGGCCGAGGACGAACCGGAGATGGTCAGGACGTGGCTCTCGCGGTTCGGGTCGAAGGCGCCGAAGAAGACGACCTTCTGCTTTGCCGCGAGCCTGATCCCGGCCATACCTCCCGCCGTACGACCCTGAGGGCGGACGAGGGATGCGTTGAAATGCAGGAGTTGCGCGTCGGAGCTGATGAAGCAGAGCTCCTCGTCGCCGGTGGTGAGCTCGATCGCGCCGACCACCTCGTCGTCATCGGCGAGCCGCACGATCTCCCACGAGTCGCGGTTGCTCAGGTGGTCCGGGACGACGCGTTTGACGACACCTTGGGCGGTGCCGAGGGCGATACCAACCGAGTCGGGGTCGAGCGTGCTCAACGCGAGGACGCGCTCGCCGGGCTCGAGTGAGACGAACTCGGCGACGGGCGCACCACCTTGCAGGTTCGGCGCGGCGGCGGTCGTCGGCACGGCCGGGAGATCCAGGGAGTCGAGGCGGATCAACCGGCCCGCGCTCGTGACCAACCCGTACTGCCCGCGCGCCGAACTGCGGATGCGGGAGACGATCGCGTCGTGTTTGGCGCGGGACTCGATCGCGCCGAACGGCTCGACGTTGTTCGTCCTGGCCAGCAGGCCGGTGGAGCTGAGCAGGATGAAGCAGGGGTCGTCGCTGACCTCGAGCGGCACGGCTGCCGTCTTGGTCGCGCCGGACGACTCCAGCAGCACGGTACGACGCGGGGTGCCGTACGTCTTCGCCATCTCCGCGAGCTCCTCGGAGACGACCTTGCGCAGCAGCGACTCGTCCTCCAGGATCGCGGTCAGCTTCTCGATCTCGCGCTCCAGCTCGGCCTTCTCGGTCTCCAGCTCGAGCTTGGAGAACTTGGTCAGGCGCCGCAGCGGCATGTCCAGGATGTAGTTGGCCTGGACCTCGGACAGGTCGTAGATGTCCATCAACCGGGTGCGCGCGGCGGCCGCGTCATCGCTGGACCGGATGATCTGGATGACCTCGTCGATATCGAGGATCGCGATCAGCAGGCCGTCCACGATGTGCAGCCGGTCCTGCGCCTTCTTGCGGCGGTGCTCGCTGCGGCGGCGGGTGACGTCGAACCGGTGCTGCAGGTAGACGTCTAGCAGCTCGCGCAGACCTAGTGTGCGCGGCTGGCCGTCGACCAGGCAGACCGCGTTGATCGAGAACGAGTCCTCGAGGGGAGTCAGCTTGTACAGCTGTTCCAGCAGGGCCTCGGGGTGGAACCCGTTCTTCACCTCGATCACCAGCTGGGTGCCGTGGCTGCGATCGGTCAGGTCCTTGACGTCGGCGATGCCCTGCAGCTTCTTCGCCTGCACCAGGGTCTTGATCTTCTCGATCACCTTTTCCGGGCCGACCGTATACGGCAGCTCGGTGATGACGATGCCCTTGCGGCGAGGCGTGACGTTCTCGATTCGCGCGGTGGAGCGCATCTTGAACGAGCCGCGACCGGTCTCGTACGCGTCCCGAATCCCTTCCAGGCCGACGATCTTGCCGCCGGTGGGCAGGTCCGGCCCGGGGATGAACCGCATCAGGTCGTCGAGATCGGCATTCGGCGTCTTGATCAGATGCCGCAGGGCCTGGATCACCTCGACCAGGTTGTGCGGTGCCATGTTCGTCGCCATCCCCACGGCGATCCCGGCGGCGCCGTTGACCAGCAGGTTCGGGAAGGCGGCCGGCAGCACGGACGGCTCTTCCTCGCGGCCGTCGTAGTTCGGCTTGAAGTCGACGACGTCCTCGTCCAGCCCCATCGTCATCGCCATCGCGGCCGGCGACATCCGGCACTCCGTATTGTGGTTTACGAAACCGCCGGCGAGGAATGAATGGTCATCGCTATCCACCCGGACTGAATAGACACTCTCAGGTGCGCGGTCCGTGACGTTGGCGACCTCGACGAAACGGTACCCCGAGTCCATGATCGCTGAGACGACGCTGAGCATCTCCGGATCTTTGAATTTGCTCACCAGCAGGCTGCGGTCGGTCTGCCAGCGCTCGAAGCGATCGAAGTTGTGCTGGACCAACCAGCTCTTTCCGGTGCCGCGGCCTGACCGGAAGGCGCTCCGGACATAGTCGGCGACATAGGGCGCGAAGTCCCGGGTCAGCCGGTGTGTGTAGCGAGGGCCGCTTCGAAGCCATGCTTCGAGCTGTCGCTTCTTGGCAGTCAGGAATCCAACCCGCTCTGCGAACGCGTGCAAGTTGTGGCGGCCCGAGATCACCAGCCGGTACTCGCCGCGCGCGTAGTGCGTCAGGTTGCTATGGATGCCGAACTCGAGCAGGAGCTCCTGAATCTCGCTGGCGAGGCGCTCGCTGTAGGTCGAATACTGAACGGTGATGGAACTGTCCGTGGCGCGGCGCACACCGCCATCGCCTTCGTACAGGGCCATCAGGAAGGCACGTTTAATGCCGACCGAACCCTGCCAAACGGTCTCCGGGATCAGCTTGTCCGCGGCCTTCAAACCGATCAGCTCGGCGAGCGGGCTATCGCGCAGGAAAGTGAGGTTTTGAACGTCGAGCTCATGGATGGTCTTCTGTGACCGTCGCAGCTTGCGCGATGAAACATACCGCGGACCGCCCACGATGCTGTCATAAGCTTCAAGGACGTAGCGAAAATACTCTTCATCCGTGCTGTTGAACCCGGCGCGGCCGGCTGAGGTGAAGCCCTCGGACACCCAACCTCCGAGAAGAGTTCCAAGCATCATCTCGTGAGCCATCGGGATGGCGGTCGACCACGCGTTCCGAGCGAGACAGACGACGGTTCCGGGTGTGATCTCGTCGAGGCGAAGCCACTGGAACACGGGGACGCCGAGGACTGGAACAAGGCAGAGCACGGGGTGATTGTGGCTGCCGCGAAGCCTGTGACCGCTCTTGGCCACCAGCTCCTTGACCGGGTGGACGCCGGAGTTGAAGAGCTTGGTGGCGCGGACCGTTTTGCCGTCCTTATCGAGCACTTCGAGATCGGAGTCGGCCTGGGAATTGTCCGGCAGGTCGACGAGATCGGCGATGCGGATCGATCGCCCGTCCGCCAGCCGGACGCGCACATCGCCGGTGAGGCAATAACGCATGGCAGCCGGTCCGTCGTCCAACGATCCAAAGTTCCCGTGGCCGTCGATCAGCGGCACCCGCATCGACCAGGGCTGCGCCGTACGCACGAGGGCGTCGTAGATCGCGCCGTCACCGTGCGGGTGGTACTTACCCATCACTTCACCGACGACGCGGGCGGACTTCACATGGCCGCGATCGGGACGGATACCGTTCTCCGCCATCGAGAACAGAATCCGGCGCTGCACCGGTTTGAGGCCATCCCGGGCATCCGGCAGCGCCCGGGAGTAGATCACCGAGTAGGCGTACTCCAGGAAGCTGGTGCGCATCTCATCGGAGACGTCGACGTCGAGAATGCGCTCCTCGAAGTCCTCGGGTTCAACGGTCTTACTGCTACGACGTGCCATGCGGGTCGACGCACTCCTCGGTGACAGCTCTATCTCGGCGGCGGCCGGGACCTGGTCTGACCCGGTCGTCGGCTGGGCTCATTGTCCCGCCCGGAGTGGCCCGAGCCCAGCAGCGACCCGGCCCAACCCCCGACTTTGGCGCCCACCCTACGACCACCCTCCGACAATTCCCGCCATCAGTCCTCCGCGCCCAGGGGACGGGTCGTTCGGAGGAGGGGGAGGGTGGGGGCTAAGGCGGCGGTGATGGTTAGGAGGAGGCAGGTGGTGGTGATGGTTAGGAGGGTGGGCCAGGGGATCGTTAGGGGTACGGCGGTTAGGCCGTCGGTCATGGCTCGGCGGAGGAGCATGCCGACGACGGCGGTGATGGCGGTGCCGAGGGAGAGGGCGACGGCGCCGACGAGGGTTGCTTCCCAGAGGACCATTCGGCGGAGTTGGGCGGCGGTGGTGCCGAGGAGGCGGGCTGAGGCGAATTCCTGACGGCGTTGCAGGCTTGCCATCAACAAAGTGTTGATAATCGCGATCGCGCTGTAGAGGGCGGCCGGGCCGAGCAGCATGATCAGGCCGAGCTGGTTGCCTTCGCGAAGGCCTTCGCTCTGCTGGCGTTCCCACTCGGTGGCCGGGATGGCCTTGATGTCGCGTTCGCGGAGTTCGCTGAGCAGAACGTCGTACGGCGTACCGGGCGCGGGTTGCACGAACCACTGCGACGGGCCGTCGGAGGTGTGCGCCTTGGCGAGCGCCATCGGCAGCAGGAGCTGGGCGTTGATTTCGAAAGCGTCCGGGAGGATCGCCACCACGCGAAGGTTGGCCGTCTTACCGTCGGTGAAAGCGACCTTCATCGTGTCGCCGAGGCGGTAGTTGTCGAACGACGAGAGCTCCTTTGCGATGGCGACGCTATTGCCGGTGAGGTTGGCCAGGGAGCCTTCGAGTGGTTCGAGCTTGCGGGTCTTCGCGGCGGCGAGCGGGTCGATCCCGGCGGCGTCGTCGAGATAGGCGTCGCCACGGTCGGTCCGGATGATCGGGAGGTCGACACCACCGTCGATGGCGCCCACTCCCGGCGTACGGGCAATGCTCTCGAACAAGGCGGGACCCGGGACGACGATCGGGGCGCGGAGGGTGTCGCGGATGATGGCGGTCGAGGCGGCGGCGGCGAAACCGAGGGTCAGCACCATCGAACCCGCGATGGCCGAGATCGCCAGGATCGGCGCGGCCAGGGAGGCGCTGCGCCGGGGCGCGGAGACGACGTTCGCCCGGGCCAGGCGTCCCGAGATCCGGGTGAAGGCGACGAACGGGACGGCCCAGAGGCGGCCGAGCGACGGCACCAGCAGCGGCGCGAAGGCCGTGAACGCGATCACCAGCACCATGGGCGCGAACATGGCCAGCGGTACGACGGCTTCGCCCGTACCCGGCCGGATCAGCGCCAGCATCGTGACAGCGCCCGCGAAGAACAGCACCCCGAGCACGATCCGCAAAACGCCAGCTTTCGGTGGCTCGAGGTCCGCTTCGCGCAGCGCGTCGATCGCGGCCACCCGACCGGCTCGTCGTGCCGCGGAACGTGCGCCGAGCAGCGCCACGAACAGGCCCGCGCCAACCGCGATGGCGAGTGGGACCCACGGACTGGCGGCGTGGAGTCGTACGGGCGCGAGTTCGGTGTACGACGCCTTCGCCAGCAAGGCGGGAGTGGCGAGCGCGGCCGCGATGGCGCCCGCCAGCGAGGCGGCGAGCGCGACGACGAACGCCTCGCCGAGGATCATCCGGCGCGTTTGGCGCGGGGTGGCGCCGATGAGCCGGAGCAGGCCGAGTTCGCGACGGCGGGAGGCCACGGCGAAGGCGAAAGTGCTCGCCACCACGAAGATCGTGATGAACCCGCTGATCGTGGCGATGATGCTCAGAATGGTCTGCAGGCCGGACACGTCGGCCGCTCCGAGCGGTACGCGGACCCAGCGGTCAGGCATGTCCCCACCGGTCACGTGGACCCGGACGGAATCGCCGGCGGGCATCTTGTACGCGATGGTGGCCGCAGTTGTGGTCGCGGCGAGTCCGAGCATGAAGACGCCGACCGCGAGCGCGACGAACGACCCGGCATAGAGCGAGCGCCCGTGCCGTACGGTCTGCCGGCTGAGGTGGAACATCAGCGCTCCAACTCGCTCATCGCGGCGGCGATCTGCTGGGCCGTGCCGTGTTCGAGCGCGCCCGCGACCAGGCCGTCGGACAGGAACAGCACCCGCGAGGCGTACGCCGCGGCGACCGGGTCGTGCGTCACCATCACCACCGTCCGCCCCGACAACTCGGTTGCCTTGCGCAACAAGTCGAGGATCTGCCGGCTGGTCCCGCTGTCGAGGGCGCCGGTCGGTTCGTCGGCGAAGAGCACGGCCGGTTCGGCGATCAACGCCCGCGCGATCGCGACGCGTTGCTGCTGGCCACCGGACAACTCGGCCGGGCGCCGCTTGGCCTTACCGTCCAAACCAACGCGCGCGAGTACGTCGTACACCTGGCTCTTGGACGGCTTGGCGCCGGTCAGACGTAGGGGGAGCGCGACGTTCTCGTAGACGGTGAGCGCGGGCAGCAGGTTGTACGCCTGGAAGATGAAGCCCATGGCCTGGCGGCGGAGTTTGGTCAGGCCGGTCTCGTCGAGCGTGGTGAGGTCGGTGCCCGCGAGTAGGACTGAGCCCTTCGTTGGACGATCGAGGCCCGCCGCGCATTGCAGCAACGTCGACTTGCCGGAGCCGGACGCACCCATCACGGCCGTGAACGTGCCGGGCGCGAACGCGTGCGTGACACCGCGCAGGGCCTGAACCGAACCGGCTTTCGAACGGTAGGTCTTGGTGATGCCGTCGAGCAGCAGCGCGGCCGCGGTCTGCCGGGGTGCCTGGATCGCGAGGGTGGTCATGAGTCCATCGAAGCCCGGTACGACGCTTTGGTCGCGGGCCTGGTCGCGACATCGAAGGTAGCGTCTGCGCTACCGCGTGATGGCATGTCGGCCGCCTATCGTGTGAATCGTGGCGACTGTGTGGAACGCGCTCGGGGCTTCGCCGTGGCGGTTCCTCACGTCAGCTTGGCCTTTGCGCTCGTATGCGTACCTGATCAGTTCGGTGCCGGTGGCCGTGCTGACGTTGGTGTTCGTGCTGCTCTTCGCTGGGGTCGGATTGGTGACCGCGCCGATCATCGTCGGGTTGCTCATCCTCGGGGCCGTGCCGGTGCTCGGCGTTCCGATCGGCAAGGTCGAGCGCTTTCGGCTGCGGCTGGTCGGCCCACCGGTCCCCAGTCCGCACGCCCCATTGCCGGACGGGGCTCGGCTGCGGGAGCGGATCGACCATTGGCGCCGGGAGCGGGCGACGCTGCGTTCCTTCGGGTACGGCATTGTGCTCGGGCTGTTCCTGCTGCCGCTGAACGCATTGGCGGCGACGATGGGCCTGGTCATCGTCTTCGTCACCATCGGCTCGCCGGTGCTGGTGTTCTGGGATCCGGTCAGCCTTGGTCCGTGGATCCTGGACTCGGTCGGGGAGGCGTTGCCGTTCGCCCTGATCGGCGGCCCGATCGCCTACGCGCTCACGTCGTACGTCGTGACGCTGCTGGTGGCGGCCGAGTCCGAACTCGCGAAGGCTCTCCTTGGTCCGCGCGAGGACGAACTGCGCCGGAGCATCGCGGCGTTGCGCCGGTCGCGGCTGGATCTGGTCGGCGCGTTCGAGACCGAGCGCCAGCGGATCGAGCGGCACTTGCACGATGGCGTTCAGCAGCGACTCGTCGGGCTGACGATGACGCTCGGGCTGGCCGAACTCGATCTGCCGGAAGGGGAGAGCCGACGGCTGGTCGTGAAGGCGCATGCCGAGGCCGAGGCGGCGCTGGCCGATCTGCGTGAGGCCGTGCGCGGGATTCATCCGCGGGTGTTGGTGGACCATGGGTTGGAGGCTGCGGTACGAGAGGTGGCGGATCGTTCGCCGTTGCCGGTGGAGGTGCGGATCGCGTTGCCGGTACGTCTGCCCGCGCCGATCGAGGCCGCGGCGTACTTCGTGGTGAGCGAGGGGCTGGCGAATGTGGCGAAGCATGCGCAGGCCCGGCATTGCGAAGTGGACGGGTGGATCCGGGATGGGCGGTTGGTGGTGAGTGTGACGGACGACGGGATCGGGGGAGCGGACCCTTCTGCCGGGACAGGGTTGACCGGGTTGGTCACGCGGCTGGACGCGTTGGGCGGCACACTCGAGCTGTCGAGCCCGATCGGTGGACCGACGCGACTGCGGATGGAGAGCCCGTGCCGGCTGGAGGACTGAACGCGGACGGCTCGCGGGTGTCGGGTGGAGGAATGAACGCGGACGGGTCGGCAGTTGGTGGGTTGAGCATTGTGCTGGCGGAGGATTCGCTACTGCTTCGGGAGGGGCTGGCGAGCATTCTTGATCGGGCTGGGCATCACGTCCGCGATGCTGTGGGTGATGCCGAGACTCTGGTGGCCGTCGTACGGAAGGACCCGCCGGATGTTGTGATCACCGATGTTCGGATGCCGCCTGGGCATAGCGATGAAGGTCTGCGTGCGGCGGCGGCGATCCGGGCTAGCCATCCGGCGGTTGGGATTCTTGTGCTTTCGCAATATGTCGCGGACGCGTATGTACCGGCATTGCTCGAGTCGACCGGGGGAGGTGGGATCGGGTATTTGCTGAAGGATCGTGTTGGGCATGTTGCGGAGTTCCTCGCGTCGCTGGATCGCGTGGCGTCTGGGGGGACGGTGGTTGATCCGGAGGTCGTGCGGCAGTTGTTGTCGCGACGGAAGAACGATGGGCCGTTGGCGGCGTTGACTCCGCGTGAGTTGGAGGTTCTCGCGTTGATGGCTGAGGGGCGGGTCAACTCGTCGATTGCGGATGAGTTGGTGGTGAGCGAGGCCGCCGTACGGAAGCATGTGGGGAACATCTTCGCCAAGCTTGATCTGTCTGATGGACTGGACCGGAGGGTGTCGGCTGTATTGACGTATCTGCGGGGGACTGGGTAGCGGTCAGTACGGTGGGCGGTGTGACCGACGAAGACGCTGTTCGGGAGATCCTTACTACTTGCGATACCTGGGCCGTGGTTGGGCTGTCGACGAATAGGAGTCGCGCGGCTTATGGGGTGGCTCGGTTCCTGCAGCGGCATGGGAAGCGGATCGTGCCGGTTCATCCGTCGGCTGAGACGGTGCATGGGGAGACGGGGTATCCGACGTTGGCGGATATTCCGTTCGCGGTTGATTGTGTCGATGTATTTGTGCGGTCGTCGCTGGCTGGGGCGATTGCGGATCAGGCTGTGGGAATCGGTGCGCGGGCTGTGTGGTTCCAGTTGGATGTGATCGATTTGGATGCTTATGAGCGTGCCACTGCCGCGGGGTTGACCATGGTGATGGATCGGTGTCCGGCGATCGAACTACCGCGACTTTGATTGTTGGGCTTACGAGAGGAATCACATGTTCACGATCGACACTGATACGGAGTTCGGCGGGCGGATTCGGACTCGTCTTACTGACGAACACGTCATCTGGCTTACGACTGTTGGTAAGTCGGGCACGCCTCAGCCGAATCCGGTGTGGTTCTACTGGAATGGGTCCGAGATTCTCGTCTTCAGCCAGGCTGGGAAGGCGAAGGTCCACAACGCCGATCGCTCGCCGCAGGTATCCCTCAACTTCAACGCCACCGAAACCGGCGGCGACGTGGTCGTCCTCACCGGCACCGCGGTCATCGACGAATCCGGCCCAACGGACGAAGAACGCGTTGCGTACAACGAAAAATACGAAAAGCCCCTCGAGGGTTTGGGCATGAGCCCGGAAAAGTTCCACGAGGAATACCCCATCCTCCTCCGCATCGCCCCCGCCAAGGTCCGCGGCTTCTAACCCCAGCACTCGGCCGCCGGCTGGGGTTCGGCGCACCCCTCACCTTTGCGTTCATTCGTCTGCATCCGCTCGCCCCTTTGTACGGCGGGTTCGGGTGGAAGCGGACGTGGGCGGGCGGATTCGGACGAATGAACGCTAATCGCCTGCCCGGTAAGGACTTCTGGCCGGTGGTGTTGGTTGCACCCGTCCCCCTGAGTTCTTGCGAATTGTCAGGCCGGTCCGGGCCGCGTCAAGGGCTCCATCGGCTGACGCCGACGCATACGCGCCCTTGACCCGACCCGAACCGGCCAGAGGCAGCGGGCTATCAGGGGGACGGGTGAGGTCTGCCCGGGTTCCAGGCCATCCCGTTCGCTGAGGTCTCCGCTGCGCAGTTCTTCGTATGCCGCCGAAGTCTCCTCGTGCATAGGTCTTCGGGTGCCGCTGAGGTCTCCGCATGCCGCTCGAGACCGGGCTCGCGCTGATGGTCAGTACAGCGCCGGGCAGATCCGCAGAGGTCTCCTCGTGCATGGGCCTTCGGGTGCCGCATGGTCGTCGCATGCCGCCTAGGTCTTCGCTCGCGAGGAGGGAGCCATTGCGAGAGTGGGTTACCACCTCGGATTGGCGGTTTCGAGGGGTCGTTGCAACACCGGGTTGGTTTCTAGGTGGTGAGTAGATCACGTAGGCGTTCGGCTGGGGTGTCCCAGTCGAGCGTTTTGCGTGGTCGCCCGTTGAGTTCTTGGGCGACGTGTTCGAGGTCTTCGGGTCCGTGGATGCTCAGGTCGGTGCCCTTGGGGAAGTACTGGCGCAGTAGTCCGTTGGTGTTTTCGTTGGTGCCGCGCTGCCAGGGGGAGTGCGGGTCGCAGAAGTAGACGGCCATGTCGGTGGCGATGGAGAACTGTTTGTGTTTGGCCATTTCGCAGCCCTGGTCCCAGGTCAGCGAGCCGCGCAGATGGCCGGGCAGGGTTTTCATCGTCGCGATGAGACCGTCGCGGACCTGTTCGGCGTCGTGGCCGCCGGGCAGGTGGACCAGCATCGTGTAGCGGGTGGTGCGTTCGACCAGGGTGGCGATCGCGGACCGGTTGTTCTCGCCCATGATCAGGTCGCCTTCCCAGTGGCCGGGAACCGCGCGATCGTCGGCCTCGGCGGGCCGCTCGGAGATCATGATCATCTCCTCGACGAACCGGTGCTGGCGCTGGCCGGGCTGGCGTTGTGGTTTGCGGCGGGTCCGTCCGGTGCGCAGCGCGGTCTGGACTTCGCGTTTGAGGCCGCCGCGGGCCTGGAAGTAGAGCGCCTTGTAGATCGTCTCGTGGCTCACGCGCATGCTCTCGTCGTCGGGGAAGTCCTTGACGAGCCTGTTCGAAATCTGCTCCGGCGACAACTTCCGCTCCAGACCCAGCTCGACCTGCTCACGCAACGCGGGATCGGTGACCAGCTTTGAGGTCTTGGGCCGGGCCCTGGCGGCCGCAGCGTCGCGGTGGGCTTGGTGGGGCAGGTAGGTTCCTTCAACACTGTGGGCGCGGATCTCACGAGAGACTGTGGACTTGTCCTTGCCGATGCCGGCCGCGATCGCGGTCAAGGTGAGTTTGTTGACCCGCCCATCGGCGATCGCCAGCCGCTGGTCCAGGCACAGGTAACGGTCGCTGATCACCGCGTCAGCTGATGGGGTCATGGAAGTGGAGTATCGGGTTGTGGTGCCGTAGTCCACGACCCGCCCATCGGGATAGACCCGCGTGTTGCCCACCCTGCGGACCCCGTGATGCCAGTCCCGCGCAGTACCCGGATGCACGCCCACCTCCTTGGCTGCGCGCGTGATGGACCAGCCCGCCTCCAGCAACTCCTCGAGGCGGACCCTGGCCTGGGTCTTGCGTTTCACGGCCCGCACCGCGGGAACCAGCCCGGCCACGACAAGGATCCGCCGGGCAGTGTCATGCCTCAACCCGCAGGCCGAACCCGCGCCAGTGATGTTCCCCGATTCCTTGAACACCGCGATGACCTGCTCCCGCAACGCATCAGTGATCACCGTGCGCGGACGCGAACCACGGCCACGAGCCCGCAAGATCTCATAGCCACGACCACGCCCGATCCCCAACGACTCACACGCAGCCGCTACCCCGACCCCCGAATCCACCAGCCGCAACAAGGCAGCACCGTGACGCTCGTTGTCCTCCACAAACGACATAACCATCACAACTCCTCAAATCGAGGTGTTGCAACAACCACGTGAACCCGCCATTCCGAGGTGGTAACCCACCTCCGGCATGGCCAGCCACTGCCCGGGCAGCCCGCTTGGCCCGAAATCGCGCGCTTCCTGAGCGGACTGGACGTTTTCCGGGCCGAAAAACGTCCAGTCTGCTCGGGAAGCTGCGCGCGCGGCCGTCGAGGTGGGTCGAGTCGTCGGGTTTGGGGCTGGTGGTCGTCTTTGTTAGTCAGACGCGACCACTCGCGGCAGGAGACCTACGCGTCCACATCCGCGGTGATCGGGCGCGGCAGCGTGCGGCGCCACCAGACCCGGTCAGACCTCACCCGGCCTCCTGATAGCCAGCCGCACTTGGCCGGTTCGGGACGGGTCAAGGGCGCGTTAGCGTCACCGTCAGGTGATGAAGCCCTTGACGCGGCCCGGGCCGGCCTGACAATTCGCAAGACTCAGGGGGCCGGGTGCAACCGACAACCCGCTCGACGTCGACATAGGCGGCGGTGTCGAGCGGCGACCGGCGACCGACGTGCGCCGCTTGGCGGATGCACCCCCTTCTTTCGTCTATAAGTCTTGTGGCTACCACGCTTTGGATACTTTCTTGGGGGTGGTCCGTTGTACCGTCGTGCGACCGGTGGCGTACCGGGGATGACCTTGAGGGGGTCTTGTGGTGAAGCAGGCCGAACAGGCTGGGCGAGTGCGCGTGCTGCCGCGGTTGTTCGTGGCGGTGGCGGGCGGTGCTGTGCTCGGACTGGCTTTCGAGCCGTACAACCTGCCCTGGCTCTCCCTGGTGGCACTGCCACTGTTGTTGATCGCCCTGCGCGGGGTATCGATCAAGGGCGGCATCCTCATCGGCGCGGGCTTCGGTATCGCCTATTACGCCGTCCTCGTGCCCTGGCTGAGCATCATCGGTGGTGACGCGGCAATCGCGCTCTCCATTTTGGAAGGCCTGTTCTACGGCGTTTTCGGCGCCTTCGCGAGCCAGGCGCTGCGCCTCAGGCTCTGGATGCTCTGGGTCCCCGCGATGTGGGTTGCCACGGAGTACGCGACCGCCTCGGTGCCGTTCGGCGGGTTCCCCTGGGGCCGGCTGGCCTGGGCCTTCGCGGACGCTTGGCCGGGACGACTCGCGGCGTACGTCGGGATTCCGGGGTTGAGCTTTGTCATCGCGTTCCTCGGGGTGCTGGTTTATGCGCTGATCTGGTCCAGGCAGGGCGTCAGCCGGGTCGGCCGGGGTGCCGCGCTGGTCGCGATCGTGGCCGTTGTCGGGCTCAGTGGCGCGCTCCCGCTGTCGATGGACGGGAACGGCAAGACCGTCACGGCCGCGATGGTGCAGGGCAACGTGCCGGGTGAGGGCCTCGAGCCGATGGGCGAGGCGCGCACGGTCACGCGCAACCACCTGGCCGCGACGTTGCAGCTCCAGCAGGACGTCATGTCCGGCAAGACCGCGAAGCCCAACGTGGTGATCTGGCCGGAGAACTCGACCGATATCGACCCCTTCAAGGACCAGCAGACCCGGACCGTGATCGAGGAGGCGGTGCGCGCTGTCGGCGTGCCGATCCTCGTGGGTGCCGTGCTCGAAGGTCCCGGGCCGAATGAGCGTCAGACGACGGGCGTGGTCTGGGATCCGGCGACGGGTCCCGGCCAGATCTACGCCAAGCGGCATCCCGTTCCCTTCGGTGAGTACATCCCGTTCCGCGAGCAACTCCTGCCGTACATCAAGCGCCTCGAGATGGTCGGCCGGCAGACCGCGGCGGGTACGACGCCGGGCATCGTGCCGATCAACGGCGTGACGTACGGCGACGTGATCTGCTTTGAGATCGCGTACGACGGGGTCGTGGCCGACGTGATCAAGGGCGGTGCGCAGATCCTGGTGGTGCAGACCAACAACGCGACGTACGGCGGCACGGGGCAGCCGGATCAGCAGTTCGCGATCACCCGGATGCGGGCCATCGAGACCGGGCGGACCGTGCTGGTCGCGTCGACGAACGGCATCTCCGGGGTCATCCGGCCCGACGGTTCGGTCGAGCACAAGTCGAAACAGGGCGTTGCGGATGTGTATGTCGCCTCGGTTCCGGTGCGCGACAGCAATACGCTGGCCACCACACTCGGCGGCTGGCCGCAGTGGGTCTTGACCGGCCTGGGGATGATGGGTGCAGTGCTCGCGCTCGTCGCACGGCGCCGGCAGCGTCCGGCATCACCGCCGGCCGCCAAGCCCAGCCCTGAAGAAGTGACCGTCTGAGCAGGCCGGATAGGTAGGAGAGCGGTAGTCGTGACCACCACAGGGGGATTCGCCGATCTCGGCCGGATCCTCGTCATCATCCCGACGTACAACGAGGCCGAGAACGTCGAGCCGATCGTCGGCCGGCTGCGCGCCGCCCTGCCGGAGGTGCACGTCCTGATCGCGGACGACAACTCCCCGGACGGCACCGGCGACCTGGCCGACAAACTCGCCGCGAACGACGACCACGTGCACGTGCTGCACCGCCTCGGCAAGGAAGGCCTCGGCGCGGCGTACATCGCGAGCTTCAAGTGGGGCCTCGACCAGGGGTACGACGTACTGGTGGAGCATGACGCGGACGGTTCGCATCAGCCCGAGCAGTTGCACCGGCTGCTGGAGGGGTTGCGGGACGCCGACCTGGTTCTCGGCTCGCGGTATGTGAAGGGTGGCTCGGTCCAGAACTGGCCGAAGTCGCGGGAGATCCTCAGCCGCGGCGGCAACATCTACACCCGCATCGCGCTGGGCGTGCCGCTGCAGGACGCGACCGGCGGGTTCCGCGCGTTCCGGCGGCAGACGCTGGAGGGGATCGGGTTGGACGAGGTCGCCTCGGCGGGCTACTGCTTCCAGGTGGATCTCGCCTGGCGTGCGCTGAAGGCCGGCTTCCGGGTGGTCGAGGTGCCGATCACATTCGTGGAGCGCGAGCTCGGGCAGTCCAAGATGTCGCAGCGGATCGTGGTCGAGGCCATGCTGCTGGTCGGGCGCTGGGGTCTCGCGTATCGCGGCAACCAGGTCCGCAACGGCTTCCGCAAGCTCACCGGTCGCAAGGCCGAGGATCGTCAAACCGCCAAACAGGGGAGCTGACACCGCCATGGGATGGCTCATCGCGCTCGCACTACTGGTCGTGCCGGTGGTGGAGATCTTCGTCATCATCCAGGTCGGACAGGTGATCGGTGCCTGGCCGACGGTGGCGCTGCTGATCTTCGAGAGCGCGCTGGGCGCCTGGCTGGTGAAACGCGAGGGCAGACGCGCCTGGAACGCGTTGCGCACCTCGATGCAGACCGCCCTGATGCCAGGGAAGGAACTGGCCGATGCGGCGTTGGTCCTGATCGGCGGCACGCTGCTGCTGACACCGGGTTTCGTGACGGACATCTTCGGCTTCTTCTTCATCCTGCCGTTCACCCGTCCGATCGCGCGTCGGCTGCTCTCCGGCCTCGTCACCAAACGCCTGATGGCCTCGGCCTCGGGCGGCCCGTTGACCGGGTTCATGCCGGGCAATCCGGCCGGCGGTCCGGCATCAGGTCCGGCATCCTCAGGTCCGGCCTCGGGCCCCGGCGGATCCGCGGGAACCGATAGGCCGACCGGATTCAAGGGACCGTTCGGCCCCGGCGGATTCCCCGGCTTCCCGGGGGCGACCGGACCAGGCGGCCCAACCCGCCCGGCGGATGACCCGCGCGGCCCCAAGGCTCCGGGTGGTCGTGGTGGTCGTGGTGGCCGACCGGATCAGCCTGGACGCGGTGATGTGGTCCAGGGTGAGGTCGTCGATCCGGACGAGCGCTGATCACCGTCTGGGCGGGGGAGGACCTTACGTCACTCCTGGCCGCCTACCACTTGCGCACCGAGGCAGAGAAGGGCCTCGCGGTCGCCGACGTGTCGGAGCTGCCCGAGAATTACCGCGCCGAGGTTGACGACCCGCACGCCGTCTTCGGTGACGGCACCGTCTTGCTCGCCTGGAAGGACGGCACGCCCGTCGGTTGTCTCGTAGTGACACCGCCCGAGCACCACCACAGCGAGCTGAAGCGCCTTTGGGTATTCCCCGTCGCGCGCGGCGTCGGCCTCGCGTCAGAACTGGTCGAATGCGGCATCACCGAAGCGAGCCGATTGGGCGCTTCCGTCGTACGCCTATCTGTCTGGTCGTGGCGCACCAGCGCGATCAAGCTGTACGAACGCCTCGGCTTCAAGATCGTCCCCACCTGGGACGACCGCCCCGACCTGGTCTGCCTCGAACGCCCCGTCTGACCCTCAGGTCTCAACCCCGTACTTGACGTACAAGTCCTGCATGCCTTGGGTCTGGAACCGCTCGGGTCCCCAGGCCTCGACCTGCACGCCTGGGCGCGGTTCGTCCCCGCCGTCGACGAAGAGCCCCTCCGAGCCACCGGGCGTGTAGAGGAAGAGCAATTGGGCAGTGTGGAAGCCGACGTTCAGAAACCGGTGCCGCATCTGACGCGGGATGTGGACGAGGTCACCGGTCCGCGCCAGGAAGGTCCGGTCGCCGTCGAGGAACTCCAGTTCGCCGTTGAGCAGGTAGAAGGTCTCGTCCTGGTCCACGTGAGTGTGGGGGATCGGTCCGCCGCCGGGCGGCACCGACGCTTGCACGATGCCGATCGAGCCGTTGGTATCCGCGGCGGTCAGTTTCACGCTATAGACGTCGCCGGAGAACCAGCGCTGCAGACCCTCATTGGCGGGCACATAAATGCCGCCGCCCGTGCTGTTGCGTGGATCATTGGCGTCAGGCTGGGGAAGGCTCATGTCGCTCCAGTGTTTGGTGATTCGCCAACGCTCAAGACCATGCAATCTCACCGGCTCGGTCCACGAAGCGTCCGGAGCCGGCGCCGGGTTCTTCGGTGGCGAGGCGGACGATCGCATCGGTGCCTTCGGCAACGGTCTGGTAGCCGCTGTGGCCGTTGAGGTCGGTCGCCGTGTAGCCCGGATCAGCGGCATTGATGCGGATGTCCTTCATCGCTTTGGCGTATTGGGTGGTCAGCATCGTGAGCGCTGCCTTCGACGCGGCGTAGAGCGGCGCGATGGCAGCAGACTCGGCCCGCGACGGGTCGTGGGTGTACGCGAGCGAGCCCATTCCGCTGCTCACATTGACGATGACCGGGTCTGACGATCGGCGCAGCAGCGGCAGGAACGCGGCCGTCGTACGGACCACACCGGCGAGGTTGACGTCGAAGACACCGAGGGCGTCGGCACCGGTCAGCGTGCCGGGATCGCCGGAGGAGCCGATGATGCCGGCGTTGTTGATCAGTACGTCGATCGCGCCCTCGTGTTCGGCGACATCCGCGGCCGCGGCGGTGACGGACGCGTCGTCGGTGACGTCGATCGGGACGAACCGCGCGCCGAGCGTCGCGGCGGCCTCCGCGCCCTGTTCGGGGTTGCGGGCGCCGACCAGCACGGTGTGACCGAGTTCGATGAGGCGACGGGCGGTCTCGCGGCCGAGTCCCTTGTTCGCGCCTGTGATGAAGATGATCGTCATGTCGTCAATGCTCGGTTGCCCGTGGGCGTCCGGCCAGGGACGCCTCGACGGTAGGAGCAGCAGTACCACCCTCGACCTCGCGAGATGCAGGAAGATGGGCGTCATGACCACGACGTCCGGCACCGGGCTTGGCGCGATGATCCGCACGTGGCGGGATCGCTTGCCCCCATCGGCGGCGGCGTTGCCGGTCGGCCAGGCGCGCCGCGCGATCGGCCTACGCCGCGAGGAGCTCGCCGAACTGGCCGGGGTGTCGGTCGATTACGTCGTACGCCTCGAGCAGGGACGAGCCACGACGCCCTCGGCACAGGTGGTCGCGTCGCTTGCGCGTGCGCTGCAGCTGACGATCGCCGAGCGGGATCACCTGTACCGGCTGGCCCACCTCGTCCCGCCGGCGGACGGCGCGATCTCCTGCCACATCCCACCCGGCGTTCAGCGTGTGCTCACCCGGCTCGGGGACGTCGCGGTCGGCGTGTTCGCAGCGGATTGGCAGCTGATCTGGTGGAACCGCAGTTGGGCCGCGCTGCTGGGCGATCCGTCTTCGTCGGCACCGCACCTGCGCAATTTCGCCCGCGACAGGTTCCCGGTGGGTGCCAGTACTGGTCAGCTGTCACCATGGCCAGTCATCGAAGAGGACAGGGACGCAACCGACGCCGTTGTCGTGTCCGACCTGCGCCGCGCGACCGGCCGCTTCCCTGACGACAAACGCCTGGCCGAGCTGATCCGAGCATTGAGCGGCAACCAGCGGTTCGCCGAACTATGGGCGAGCGGTACGGTCGCCGCTCACCGCGAGGACCATAAAACGATCGAGCACCCCTCGGTGGGACCGGTCGAGGTGGACTGCGACGTGCTGACCGACGGCGACTCCGAGCTCAAGATCGTGATCATGACCGCCGTACCCGGCAGCGCCGACGAGACCAAACTCCAACTCGCCGCGATCGCCCGGACAACTCACTAGGCAAAGCGCCCACACCGCCAAAGGTGAAAGGCCGTTCCCGCGGATGCGGAAACGGCCCTTCGGTGGTTCGGGTTGGCCTAACTGCGGCCGGTGTTGGTCAGGCGGTCTTCTTGGAGCGGGTAGCGCGGTGCAGGTGCGCCGGGCCGATCTCACCCGCGCGGAGCAGCTGGACCCGCTCGGCGAGCAGCTCCTCCAGCTCCGAGATGCTGCGACGCTCGCGCAGCATGTCCCAGTGCGTACGCGCCGGCTTCTCCTGCTTGGGCTCGGGCTTCTCGCCGGTCGAGCGGGCGGCCTCGCTACCGCAGTGCGGGCACTCCCAGACCGCGGGCACCTCGGCATCGTGCGCCATGGTGACCTCGACCACGTGACCGCGAGGGCAGTCGTAGCTGATCATCTGCCGCGGCGCGAATTCCACGCCACGGTCATCCTCGAAGCTGACCCCACCCAGCCCCGAACCACGCAGTACGCGATTAGACATGTCAAACCTCCGAGTTCGTCATCCGGGTCAACGGTCGGTCGGCCCGGATGATTCCCATTTTCGCATGCTCACGGACCCGCCATGCACCTGACGGCCTCCGACACCCGATCGCGGACCTTCGTTGTCATCCAGCCGTCATCCGGTGTTACGGAACTGTCACGCACGGTCATTGACTGTGCCGGGTCCCGAAGAGGTAGACGCGACTCGTCCGCAGGAGGTTCGGAACATCATCCACCGAATACGTCACGTCCGTCCCCGAGCAGCCACTCGTCGAACGTGATCCGCCCGTGGCGGCTGCCGGGGCCGGTCACCAGCGCCCCGAAACGACCAGGCATCGGTACGCCGACGAGAGGCGTGCGCTGACCCGTCGTACGCAAATAGGTCTTGGCCAATTGGTCCAACCGGGCCACCTGTGGCCCACCGAGATCGGGCGTTCGGCCGGACGGGCCCGCCTCGACGAGGTCGACCAGGACTTCGGCGACTTCGCGCGCGGCGACGGTCTCGACCTTGAGGCGCGGGATCAGCGCGACCGGACCGACTCGGGCGCGTCGCAGCAGCTGCGCCAGGAATTCGTGGAACTGCGTCGCCCGGACGATGCTCCACGGGACCTCTCCGGCCGTGACCAAGGTCTCCTGCGCGACTTTGCCCGCGTAGTACCCGGACGGCATGTCGTCGATCCCGACGATCGACAGCAACACGTGATGCCCGACATCGGCTTCCCGCTCGGCGCGGAGCAGGTTGGCCGTCGTCGTACCGAAGAAGTCGACCGCCACCTTCCGCCTCATCGTCTGGACGCTCGCCACATCGATGACCGCGTCGACGCCCGTCAACGCCCGATCGAGGCCGTCGCCGGTGTAGACGTCCACGCCCGTCGACCGCGACATCGTGACCGTCTCGTGCCCACGATCGGCCAGCGCCCGTACGACGTACCGCCCGACCACGCCGGTGCCACCCGCGACCGCGACTCTCATCGCGCCACCTTCTCGCCAGCCGCGGCCGGGGATGGGGTGCGGTACGGCAGCAGCAGGATGATGCCGAACGCGAGACTCACGCTCAGGGATACGACATTGCCCACCACGTCGACCGAGACCCAGGCCAGCGTGGCGCCCGGGAAGTCGTCGTAGAACGCGCGTGGGAAGAAGGCCGCCCAGCCGCCGACGAAAAGGCCGAGCAG
Organism: Kribbella sp. NBC_01245; assembly: GCF_036226525.1. Taxonomy (NCBI): domain Bacteria; kingdom Bacillati; phylum Actinomycetota; class Actinomycetes; order Propionibacteriales; family Kribbellaceae; genus Kribbella; species Kribbella sp. NBC_01245. Next base: position 1,686,867 of record NZ_CP108487.1, on the reverse strand, counting down.
GATGGAGAGGCCGAGGACGACCTGTCGATAGGTGGTGTTCATACCCGCACGACACGGCGGATGCGCCGGACGTGACATTGCCAGGTGGTTGCCAGGTGGTCGGGATCGTTTCCTCAGGGTGGATCCCTAAGTTTCGCTCATGGTTCTCCCTCGCTCGCGTATCCGCGGCCTCAACGCCGTGAACGTGATACTCGTCGCGATCCTGCTCGCGATCGCTGTCACCGCTTATCTGATCTTCTTCCGGCCCGAACCGCAGGCGGCAGCAGTCCGCCCGGCCGTGCAGGTCGCTCGCGGGGAGGTGACATCGACGGTGAGCTCGAGCGGGACGTTGCAGAGTTCGCAGACGGCCTCGCCACAGTTCGCCACCTCTGGCACCGTGACCGCCGTACTGGTGAAGGTCGGGCAGGTCGTCGCCAAGAACGCGGCGATCGCCCGGATCGACCCGGCGCCGGCCCAGCGCGAACTGCGCATCGCCCAGCAGAACCAGATCGCGGCGGCCAACTCCGTCACGGCCGCCGAGGAGACGCTCGCCGAGGCCGAAGAGGCTGCGGAAGCCGAGGAGGAGGCCGAGGCGGCAGCGGCGACGGCCACGCCAAGCCCGCAGCCAACCCAGACCCAGGCGCAGGCCCAACAAGGCGGCGTATCCGTGACGAGTGCGACGGCCAGCCTCGCCCGGGCGCGCGCCGACAAGGAGCAGGCCGACCAGGCGGTCGAGGCGGCCGAAGACGCGGTGGCGGCGACCACCCTGCGCGCGCCGATCGGCGGCACGATCATCGCGGTCAACGGCGAGGTCGGCTCCCAGGCGTCGAGCTCTCAGGCGTCCAGCTCTCAGGGCAGCACGGCTCAGGGAAGTACTGCCCAGGGATCAACCGAAAGCGCAGCCGCAACCGGCTTCGTGGAGATCGCGAATCTGTCCAGCCTGGTGGTGACGGCGTCCTTCCCCGAGGCCGACGCGCTCAAGATCAAGGCTAAGCAGTCGGCGACGGTGGTGCTCAACGCCGCACCCGACACCAACCTCCCCGCCACCCTGGCCGAGGTGTCGCCCACTCCGACGACCACGAACGGCGTCGTCTCGTACGCGGCCACCTTCACCTTCGCGAAGAAGCCGGCCCAGGCGCGCATCGGCCAGACCGCGACGGTCTCGGTCGTCACGGCCAAGGCGGCGAACGCGCTCTACATCCCGACGACCGCCATCACGACCTCCGGCACCACGCACACGGTCACGCTGGCCGACGGCGGCGGCAGTCGCGAGGTGACCTTGGGCGTACGCGGCGACAGCTTCACCCAGGTCACCTCCGGCCTGACCGAGTCCGACCGCGTCGAGCTGATCCAAGGCGCCATCGGCGGCGGCACCGGCCAAACCGGCCAACTCGGCCAAGGCGGCAGACAGGGCCAGCAAGGCCAACTCGGGCAGCAGGGGCAATTGCCGCAGCAGCCGGGCGGAGGCGTCGTCCGTGTCCGGTGAAACGCCTCCGGTCATCGACGTACGCGAGGTGATCAAGACGTACGGCGCCGGGCCGGCCGCCGTGCACGCCTTGCGCGGGATCAACCTGAGGGTGCGGACCGGGGAGTACGTCGCGGTGATGGGCTCATCCGGTTCGGGCAAGTCGACGCTGATGAACATCCTGGGCTGCCTCGACGTACCGAGCCGGGGCGAGTACCGGCTCGACGGGTCCGACGTGGCGAGTTTGACGGCCGACCAGCAGGCGTTGATCCGGGGCCGGAAGATCGGTTTCGTCTTCCAGTCGTTCAACCTGATTCCACGTACGACCGCGCTGGCCAACGTCGAACTGCCGCTCACGTACGCCGGACTGCGCCGGGCCGAACGACGCGGCCGGGCCGAGCGCGCGCTGGCCATGGTCGGGCTCGCGGATCGCGCCAGGCACAAGCCGAACGAGTTGTCCGGTGGCCAGCAGCAACGCGTGGCGATCGCGCGGGCTCTCGCGACGGGCCCGAAGCTGTTGCTCGCGGATGAGCCGACGGGCAATCTCGACGCCCGGTCCACCGCCGACGTACTGGACATGTTCGACCAGGTGAACCAGGGCGGGCGCACCGTCGTGGTCATCACGCACGAGGCCGACGTGGCCGAACGGGCCCGCCGGGTCGTGGTCGTCGCCGATGGCCGGATCGTGCGGGACGAGGTGACCGGCTGATGTCGATCCGCGATCTGGTCAGTTCCGCGCTGCGTGGGCTGACCGCCAACAAACTGCGCTCGCTGCTGACCGTACTCGGCGTGGCGATCGGGGTCGGCGCCGTCATCGTGCTGGTTGCCGTCGGCAACGGCTCGGGTAAGGCCGTACAGGATCGTCTCGAGGCCATGGGGACGAACCTGCTGACGGTCTCGACCATCGGCGGAGGTGGTGGCGGCTTCTTCCGCGGCCAGGCCGGGCCGTCGGCGCAGCAGTACTCCCTGACGATGGCCGATGCCGAGGCGCTTGCCGATCCCAGGCTTGCCCCGGATGTGGCCGCCGTCGCGCCGGTGATGACCAGCTCCGGTACGGCGACCAACGGGGATACCAGCTACACCGTCAACCAGATCCTGGGGACCACTCCGGAGTACCTGCCCGCGACGAATACGCCGGTAGGGCTGGGTAGTTCGTTCACCGCGCAAGACGTCGAGGACGGCCGCCGGGTCGCGCTGCTCGGGCAGACGGCCGCGACCGAACTCTTCGGCCGTGCGGCGCAGGCAGTCGGGCAGACGATCCGGCTCGGCTCGGTCGACCACGTCGTACTGGGCGTGCTCGCGAGCAAGGACTCGACCGGGTTCTCCGATCCGAACAGCGTGGTCGTCGTACCGATCAGCACCTTGCGGGCGACCCAGGCCGGGTACGGCGCGCTGAGCCAGATCGTCGTCCAGGCGGTCGACCGAACGAAGGTCGACGCGGCGCAGGCGGAGGTCACGCAACTGCTGGCGGCCCGGCACCAGGTCACCGCGACGACGGCCTCGCCGTTCCGGATCACGAACTCGGCGCAGATCCTGGCGACGAGTGAGGAGACGGCCGAGACGTTCACGGCTCTGCTGGCCACGGTCGCGGCGATCAGCTTGATCGTGGGCGGGATCGGCGTCACCAACATCATGCTCGTCACCGTCACCGAACGGACCCGCGAGATCGGTATTCGGAAGGCCCTCGGCGCGCCGCGACGGGTGATCCTCAGCCAGTTCTTGCTCGAGGCAACGTTGCTCAGTCTGCTCGGTGGCGCCGTCGGGGTGGGTGCGGCGTTGATCGTCAGCCGGTTCGAGCTGGCCGGCGTACAGCCCGTGCTGGTGCCGTCGTCGATCGCGCTCGCCTTTGGTGTCTCGGCGGCGGTCGGTCTGTTCTTCGGCAGTATGCCTGCCCATCGTGCCGCCGGGTTGCGCCCGATCGAGGCTCTTCGCCATGAATGATTCCACTGAGAGAGGTTCCGCCATGTCCAGCAACCAGCCCGACGACTTCGAGTCGATTGTCGTCGGCAACGAGGCGCTACAGCCCCGGAAGACCCTGAAGTTGCCGCTGGCAACCGCCGTCCTGGCCGGCGTCGTCGTGCTCGCCGCCGGGGGAGCGGCTGGTGCCGGCCTGCACGCGGCACTCGGCGCGGACGACGCTGCGCCTGCCGCTTCGCAACAAGGACCGCGAGGCTACGGGTTCCGGGGTCAGGGGCAGGGCGCCGGCCAGAACGCCACCGTGGGGACCGTGGTGTCGGCCACGAGCAGCGAGCTCGTCGTCAAGACCGCCACCGGCGACGTCACGGTCAAGCTCACCGGCGAGACCGCCATCGAGATCACCGACAAGGGCAAGGCGACCGACCTCAAGACCGGCGAGCAGGTCGTCGTCAGCGGTACACCGAGCGACGGTGGCCTGACCGCGACCACCGTCCGCCAAGGCGGCACCACCCTGATGCGCCCTGGCGCTTCGCCCCGCTAGACGACGGTGGGTTGGGTGTTGCCGGCTTCGGTGATGCCCCGGCGCATGTCTACGCGGGAGAGGAGGATCAGGCCGACGACGAAGAAGAAGCCGAGGGCAACGATCGCCGGGCGGTACGAGCCGGTGATCTGGTGGACCAGGCCGAAGACGAGCGTGCCGAGCCAGGACGTGCCACGCTCGCCGGCTTGGTAGAGGCTGAAGTACTCCGCCTCGCGGCCGCGCGGGATGAGCTGGCTGAACGCCGACCGGGACAACGCCTGCGTGCCGCCGAGTACGACACCGATCGCGACGCCCATCGCCAGGAACGGCACGATCTCCTCCTTCGGCAGCATGAAGCCCGCCACCACGATGCCCATCCAGATCACCAGGCCGACCATGATCGTCCGGCGGCTGCCGTACCGCCGGGCGACCCGCCCGAACGCCAGCGCGCCGAAGAACGCGACCAGCTGCACCAGCAGGATCGTCATGATCAGCACCTGCGTCGCGAAGCCGAGTTGCTTCTCGCCGTACGTCGATGACACCGCGATGACCGTCTGGATGCCGTCGTTGAAGAACAGGTATGCGACGAGGAACAGCAGCGTCATCGGATAGGTCTTGGCGTGCTTCAAGGTGGCGAACAACTGGCCGAAGCTCTGCCGCACCAAACTGGCCCGGCTGCCTTTGGCGACCGGCACAACGGCGACCGGCGGGCGATTCCGCAGGCGGATGAACGGCACGAGCGTGAACAGACCCCACCAGAGCCCCGCGCTCAGCAGGCTCAACCGCACCGCGAGGCCCTGTCCGATCCCGAGCGCGTCGTGTCCGGTCACCACGCCGAGGTTGATCGAGAGCAGGATGAAGCCGCCCAGATAGCCGGTCGCCCAACCACGGGACGACACCTCATCCCGCTCGTCCGGCCCGGCGATATCGCACAGGATCGCGTCGTACACGACCATCGATGAGCCCAGACAGATATGCCCGATGAAGAGCAGGAACGCCCCGAGCATCCAGCGATCGCCGGCGACGAAGACCATCGAGCAGGCGGCGAGTGACCCGGTCCAGGCGAAGCCGCACATCCACAGCTTCTTCCGCGGCGACCTGTCGGCGATAGCGCCCACGATCGGCAGGAACAGCGCAGACATGAGAGTGGCCGCCGTGACGACGTAGAACGCCAGGGAGCCGGGGGAGATGCCTATGCCGAGTACGTCGAGGTTGGTCCGGCACGGGTCGTCCGCCGTACCAGCGCGACCGCACGCGGCCTGCTCGGCCACAGACGTCAGGTACGGCGCGAAGAGCACCGTGCCAACAGTGGTGACGTAACCCGAGTTGGCCCAGTCGTAGAAGTACCAGCCTCGCCGTTCGTACTGGTCTGCCGAAGCCGAGGCTGGGGCTGGGGTCGCCGTGGTCATGCTGTGGCTCCGTTCGGATTCCATTGGCCTCGGGCGATCAGGACGTCGCGGAGGATATCGGTGCGGTCGGTGAAGATACCGTCCACGCCCGCATCCAGGAAGCGGTTGATCTCGTCCGGGTCGTCAATGGTCCAGACGTGCACCTGGCGGCCGGCGGCGTGGGCCCGGCGGATCAGGCCTGGCGTGAGCACCTTGAGCCGGCCGTAGTACTCCGGAATCTGGATACAAGCACCTGCACCCGGCAGCACCAGCCGGAACGGCGCATAGCGCAGCGCGGCGATCTCCGCTTGGCCGAAGCCGGTGCAGAGGCGCTCGCCGAGAGCACGGCGCACACTCCAGACACGGCGCTGGGAGAACGACGAGACGCAGACGCGGTCAATCGCGTCTGACTTGGCTATGACCTCGGCGGCGGGCTGTACGCCGTTCGCCGCCTTGATGTCGAGGTTGAGCCGCAGAGTCGGCCACTCCTCCAGCACCTCGCTGAGCAGCGGGATCGGCTCGTGGCCGTTGATGCGGGCCTTGGAGACCTCAGACCACGGCAGCTCGGCAATGACGCCAGTGCGGTCCGTGACCCGGTCTAGCCGGTCATCGTGGAAGGCGACCACAACGCCGTCCGAAGTCGCGTGGATGTCCGTCTCGAGGTACTCGTAGCCGAGGCTGACAGCGTGTGCAAAGGCCCGCATGGAGTTCTCGTAACCGATGTTGTCGGGGTGCAACGCCCCGCCTCGATGTGCCATCGCGATCGGGCCATTGTGGTCGAGGAACGGGTACCTGGTGGCGATCACACCCGAAGTATGGTGCAAGACCCTTGCCTGACAACGAAACCCGACGTTACGTTTCGGCACATACCGTGCGCTTCGACGGCACTTATCCGGGCTGTCCCGACTTGCCCGACGTGTACCGCGAGCGGCGGCACTCTGCGGCCCCCCACCCTCCCGGCGCGGGGGCCGCGTGCCGTCCTGCCAGTGGACGCGGGGAGGCCGGGGAGACCGGGCGGCAGGTAGGTTGAGGCGGTGACCGACCACACCACGCCGCGCCCGGAGTTGTGGAGCCTCGATCCCGGGCAGTTGCACCTGAACCACGGTTCGTTCGGAGCCGTCCCGATCCGCACCCAGCAGGCGCTGGCGGAGCTGCACGCCGAGGCCGATACGAACCCGATGGCCTGGTTCCGCGCCGTCGGGGCTCGCGTGGCCGCCGCGCGTCTGGAGCTCGCCGCGTACCTGCGGACCGACCCGGCCGGGTTCGCCCTCGTTTCGAACGCGAGTGCCGGCGTCACCGCCGCACTGCACACCCTGCCGATCCCAGCGGGCGGCCGGATCCTGCTGACGAACCACACGTACGGCGCGGTCCGGTTCGCCGCCGAGCGCTTCGCCCGGCTGAACGACGCCGAGGTGGTCGAGGTCGCCGTACCGCTCGAGGCCGACGATGACACCGTGGTGGCGACGATCGCGTCCGCCCTGGACGACCGGACCGCCGTGCTCGTGGTGGACCAGATCAGCTCCGCGACGGCGATGACCTTCCCGATCGACCGGCTGGTCGAGACCTGCCACGCGGTCGGCGTACCGGTCGTGGTGGACGGCGCGCATTCGCCGGCCCTGATCGACGCGCCGGCCGAGGATGGCGCCGACTTCTGGACCGGCAACTTCCACAAATGGCCCTGTACGCCGCGAGGCACCGCCGGGCTGGTCGTGGCACCGCAATGGCGGGAGCGAACGCAGCCGCTGGTGGTTTCGTGGTCGGAGTACGCCGAGTTGCCCGAGCGGTTCGACCAGCAGGCCACGAACGACTACGCGGGCTGGATCGCGGCACCCGAGTCGCTCCGGTTGCTGGCCGAGTTGGATTGGCCGCTTAGGCGGTCGCACCTCTCCACGTTGGTCGACGAAGGCGCTCGCATTTTGGCGAAGGCCCTCGGGACCGGGGTTGGCGAGGTCGCTCGGCCGGCGCCGACGATGCGACTGGTCGAGCTCCCGTCGTCCGTGCAGCTGACCCAGGAATCGGGGGAGGCGCTCAAGGCGCGGGCATCGCGTGAGATCGGGGCCGAGATCACGGTGACCGGGTTCGACGGGCGGTTCTTCGTCCGGCTGTCGGCGCACGCGTACAACTCGCTGCGGGACTACGAGATCCTCTCGGAGAGACTCCCTCGGCTACTACGCTGATCGGCTATGAAGCAGCACGGTGACGATCACTGGCACGGGCATCGCGACCTCACTCGCGAGGCCGTACGGCGGCTGTACGCGACGATGGCCGGGCCGGACGGCAGGATCCGTGGGCTGGACGAGCAGCGGTACTTCGAGACGCTCGACAAGGCGCAGGCGTATATGGATCGCCCGCTCGGCGCCGGGTTGGTGCGCAACTTCAACGGCACCAAGTTCACCGTGCCGTACGTCGGACTGGGCCCGACCGCGCACTCGGCGTACGCCAATCCCGGCGCGCAGCGCGAGCACTTCATGGCCGACCCGTACAAGTATGGGGCGGACAATCTCGCCATCAACGTGGGTTACCTGAACGACGCGATGACCGCCGCGCGTCAGGCCGGCGTCAGCGCGAGTGGGCCGGACGACATCGTGGAGCGGGAGATGCCGCCGCTCGGTGCCGCCGTACATGCCCTGCAGGACAGCTATAGCGGGGCGCACGCCTGGCGCGAGGACTCGGTGTACGACGGGAACGTCGACGCGCCGATCCAGTCGTTGCACGTGTTCACGCCGTTGCACGCGGTCGGCATCGACGACGGGAAGAACACGCATTCGGACGAGTTCGACAAGCCGCCGGTCAACTCGGGATCGGCGCGCGCGGCGACGGAAGCGACGTACCGGCTGTTGCGGGTGCACGAGGAGGGCTACCGGACCAGCCCGGAGCAGGCGCAGGCCGAACTCTGGAAGACCCTCGGCCCAATGGTCGCGCCCTCAGCATCCGGCGTCACGGTCAACACCACCCCCAACGCCGAATGGGCCGCCGAACGCGATCGCCGCGTCGCCCTCGAACACACTCTGCCCAAGCCCCAACCCACCGCCGAGGCCCAAGCACCGGGGCAGGCAGCGCAGAAGACCCTCTCGGCCGACGAGCTACGCGTCCTCGGTGACGTCCTCTCCACCCAGCCGAACAGCCCGCTCAAAGCGCCATCCCCAGACCAGACCCCAGCCGCCCGCCCCACCTCACACCACCTCGGCGGCCGCACTCCCGAAGGCCCCACCCGAGACTGACGGGCGTCCCTTCTTTTTCGTTCATTCGTCGCAATCCGCCCTCCAGCGCCGCGGGCCCGCACAGGTCAGCTGCGGGAGAGGGCGGATTGCGACGAATGAACGAAAAAGAAACTAGGGCGTGATGCCGCGGTCGCGGAGAAGCTCGGTGCGGTTGGCGGTGTAGCCGACCATCCAGTGCGGATAGAAGCGGTACATCGCGATGTCGTCGCCCCAGCTGAGCGGCGAACTGCCGTAGTGCGCGGTCCAGTGCCCGATCACCTCCTCCCACCCCGGATCGGACTCGTCCAGCCGCTCAGCCCGGCCATGGCTGAAGACGGCGAGTTCCTCGTTGTCGACGTGCGCCACGCTGACCGCCGGCCGGGCCTTGATGTGCCGCGCCTTGGCCGCCGATCCGTCCGTCCCGAACGTCCACGTCCCGTGCAGGAAATGCCCGTCCAGCGCGCTGATCCGTGGCTCGCCGTGAGCCGTCACGGTGGCCACGTTGATGACCTTCATCCCGGTCAGGAGCGCGACCAGGTCCCGCGCGGAAAGCACGCGCTCGTCCTTGATGATGCTGCGCAGATGATCGGTCGACGAACCATGCGACTTGTCCAAGAGCTCTTGTAATGCGGCCACTTCCGCCTCGGTTTCAAGCATGCCGACAGGCTAAGCGGCCGCACCGACAGTTTTTCGCCTTCGGCCAGAAACCGGCGCCAGGCAGCGATTCACTTGGCAGACTTGGACCGTGAATCTCGAGTACGACCACACCTTGCCACTGAACCTCACCCATGTCGCGCCGTACGGCGAGGTCCGGCTGAACATGCAGCGCCGCCTCAGCCTGGCAGCGGATTGACTCCGTGACGCGTTCTAGGAACGAGGATCGGCCGGGGCGTAGTAGCTGGCCTGCCCTACTGGTGAGCTCACCCGGAGGACGCGCGTGATCCGGGAGTCGACGTGATCACCACGAGTCGGCTCAGAGTTGAGCGCTGACCGGTCCGCCGTGCTGGGCGGATCCTTGACGCGCGGTTCCCAGCGACCGCAGCGGGCGGCTCAGTTTCGGGTGATGGGAGCGACGAACACGTTCACCGCGACCTTCCAGCTACGCGGTGCAGTTGGCCAAGGCGTTCGGTGCCGACGTTACCGCCGTGTGCAGTACGACGAGGCTGGACCTGGTTCGTCCATTACTGAACCAACCCGCGTTGCCGGGCGTGTCGCTCCCGAGCGCCAGACCCATGCCGTCGACGAGCGCAGTGGGAAAGGCTGACCGAACCCGCATTCATGGCGTGAACCAGCCAAGTGGAGCCTTGACGGCGCGACCCTGACCGACCACTAAGTTGCACCAACCTGCCTTGACGACGACTTGCGAGGCTCCCCTGAACACCCATGCCTCCCAAACGAGGGTGGACGGACAATGGAAGCCCCGCTCGGGTTCCTCCGCACGGTTGAGTTCTGCGGCCAACCGGGTGGCCTCGCTTCGGGGAAGCGCCCGGCGCGCTGTGAGCTTCCAGGTGGGGTGTTCGTATCGACAAACGAGGACATCCACCGGGTCCGACGGTACGAAAGCACCGGCCGGATCCGTGCCAGAGGGCTTAGGCATCTCGCGTGGGCAGTCCGAGATGAATGACGGTGTAGCCGTCGAGGACGGGGACATCTGTGCGGGAGGCGCCGTGGAGCCGCCCGATGTCGTCGGTGTCGGAGTAGAGCTGATCGCGTCAGTGTTTCCGCAAGCCCCCAGCAGCAAGCAGAGAGCCGTGAAGGCAACAACCCTGTTTAAGCCCGCCATGTCGTCGGCACCTTCCTCGGAGCCCGGAGCGTTTCGAAGCTAGAAGCTGAGCGCCCTCGTTGCGCCCAGGATGCTCAGGTCGGGTCGTCGATCACCCAGACTCCAATCCAGGATCTCACCAGTCTCTGAGCCGATGGTCACAATCACAGTTCCCCCTCTGGGGAGCGGAGCACCAGCCGGCTCCAGTGCTACTCGAAGGGCCAGTGATCGCCAACCGGGAGGAGGCCGTTAAGCGGATCCTGTCGACCAACAGCTGCAAGGAGTCGTGCCCGGCGAAAGTCGGCAAGCGGACCTTCACCGACATCTCCGTGCGCTGGCTTGGTTGCGGGCAAGCCGTGAACCCCCGGGCGGTGCGGTTCTTCGGGCTGTTCAGCCACGAGAACATCCTCGTGGTGATCACCATGCAGACCCGGTGGAAGGTCCCGGCCGAGCGGCTGCCGGGCCTCGTCACCGATCCGGCCGGCCCGTTGCGCGTCGCCTTCCAGACGGTCTACTCGCGCTTCACCTACAACGAGACGCTGCCCACGCCAGCGCCAACCCGCACCCTCCGCAGGGGCAGCGTGGAGCCCTGCGACCGCTAGAGCGATCGGGCAGTTGCCCTGGGCCCGTATCCGTCACCGCGCCGACGAAGTCCACCGGCCGCCCGGACGTCGTCATCATCCAGTACAGGTCAGGTCTAAAGGAGGGGGAGGTCGTGTAGCCAGGTTTCCCAGGAGTTGGGGAGCCAGCCGGGGACGCCGAGGACGGCCATGTAGAGCCAGATGGCGACGAGCACGCAGCAGAACAGGGCGATGCTGCCGAGCGTCTTGAGCCACGCGGGCTGTTTGCCGGTCCAGGTGGTGAGGACCTTCACCCAGTCCTTGACCTTGTAGAGCGCCCGCTGCGCCCACTCGAACTCACTCGCCAGGATCGCCAGACCGAGGATGAACAGCGGAATACCGCCCGGACCGGGCAACCAGCCGGTCAACGGCGCAGCGATCAGGAAGATACCGCCGACGATCCCGACACCGATCCGGTAGATCAGGTGCTTCTTGGGATCGGACCGGATCTTCCGGCGCCACTCCCAGCGGTCGTCCTGCGCGTCCAACGTGATGTTCTTGTCCGTGCGGTCCGGACTTGTTGACTCGGCCACGATTAGAGCTTATGTCCTGAGGTAAAACGAATTATGGATCTCACGCGCCCGTGAACTCCCAGTGCCAAGGCTCCGGCTTACTCCCGCCCTGACGAGCCCAACGCGGCAGCTTCCAGCCGTAGTTCCCCGCATTGCTCAGCAGCCACCGGTGCTGCGAAGTACCGAACTTGTCGGCGCCACCGCACAGGTCCACCGCGATACCCCAGCCGTGGTTCGACGTACCAGGTAGTGCCGCCAGAGACGGCTTGCGCTGGTAGAGCGAGACCTGAGAGTCGTACGACCGGTAGCTGTCGGTAATACACAGCTTGCGGCCGAAGTGCGCCTGGTAAGCGGTAGCGAGCGCCTTGTAAGCCGAGGCGGCGTCGCAGCGCAAGCGGTGCCCAGTGGTCGCCACACACAGCTCAGACACCGGGATCAGGCCATTGCCGAAGCTGTCGCCACCGTTGCTCAGGCCACCAGTGGCCAGGAACGGCATCGGGTTGACCGGGTCGCCACCGGAACGGACCTCGAAGTGCAGGTGCGCGCCGGTCGAGTTGCCCTCGCTGCCGACCGCACCGATCACCTGACCCGGTACGACGGTGGAGCCGGGGGAGACCGCCACCGAGCTCAAGTGCGCGTACAACGTCTCGATGCCGTTGCCGTGGTCGATCCGGACCAGGTTGCCGGCCCAGCTCGGATGCTCGACGGATACGACACCACCCGTCACCGCGTGGACAGCCGTACCAAGCGGAGCCGGGAAGTCCTGGCCGGTGTGCACCCCAGTGATCCAGAGACCACCAGGCTGGCCGAACGGCGTCCCGATCTCGTACGTCCCGTCGTCCAGCGGCCACGTCCACTGCCCGGAGCCCACGTCGTACGACGTCTGGGTGGCGCCGCAGCGGAAGGCCTCGGCGGCTGCCGTGGTGGCCGGCGCGACCTGCGGGCTGGCCGGCTTGCCGAGGGTGGGACGCACGGCCGCGAAGAAGCTCTCGGGAATGGCCGTGACGACGACCGACTTCTTCGTCTCGTCGGCGGCGATCATCTCGCTGTTGTCGATGGCGACACCGATATGCCATAGGCCGGTGCTGCCGTTGCCCATGACAATGACGTCGCCGGGCTGGATCGAGTTCGGCGAGACCTTCTGGTAGCTCGCGTAGACCTTGTCGATGGGCGAGGGGAGCGCGGTGTACGACTTCCAGGCGGTGCGGGTGGCGCCGAGGCAGCCGAAACTGCCCGGGCCGGTGCCGGATACGCCGTACTTCTTCGCGACGATCCCGAAGGCCGCAGTCACCGCCTTGATCGTCTCGGCGGGCAGCACGCGGATGGTCCGGCCACCGTCGACGACCGAGGCCGCACCCCGGATCACGGCGCCGGTCGAGTCCTTGAGCGGCTGCAGGCCCTTCGGCAGCTTGGCTGGATCACGCAGCGCCGCCGCCTTGGGTGGTTTCACGCCGGCGGCGGCGAGCTCGGCCAGGTACGTCTGCCAGCGGGACTTGGCCTGGTCGTTGCGGGACTTCTGCAACTGGGCCGACATCTTCTTCGCGCCGGCGAGATCCGCCAACTGGCCCTGCATCGTGACCGAGGCGGAGGCGGCCTTGCGCCGGACCTCCGCGTCGAGCACCTTCGCGTTCGCGGCGGCCTGGTTGGCGACCTGGCGCTTGGCGGTGGCGTCGGCGGCCGCGACGTTGGCCGCGGCGACGAGGGTCGTGACGGTTTCGTAGAGCTTGGCCTGGTCGCTGCCGACCTGGGCGATCGCGGTCTGCCGGTCGGCGAACTGCGGCAGGTTCGACGCGAAGGGCGACTGCGCCCACATCAACTGCTGCGGTCCGAAAGCCAGCGGCAGGCCCAGTTGGTAGGCCTGGGCGGTGAGCTGGCCGAGCAGGCCGCGCTGTTCGTCGGCCTTCGCCTTGGCCTGGGCGGCGAGGAGCTCGGCCTTGTCGGCGACGGCGTCTGCCTGCTGCGACTGACCGAGGGCCTTCGTATAGGCGATCGTGGCCTTCGCGAAGTCGGCCTGGAGCGCGGCGGCCTCGGCCTGGAGCTGTTCGTACGACCGGTTCACATCGGTGACGGACGCAGGCGGCGGGGGGCTCGGATCGGCGTACGCCATCGGGATGCCCACCGCGGCCAGGACCACACCCAGCGCCACGATCCGGACTCGCCGGTTCGCGCGGTGGTGATCACCGGTCTGGAACAGCATCTGGCCCCCATCACTCGCCTCACGACACGGGCTACCGCTGTGTTACCCCGGCCCCGTAACCGAACCCCAGAGTAGGCGTAAGTCCGGACCAGGACCAGCCCCGGTGACCGTCCGTGACCCCATTGCCCGGCGCGCGACCAACCTCACGCTCGGCCGCCTGGCCCGACCCACTATTCTTCCGATCATGGCCTCGCACTTTGACGTTGTTGTCCTCGGCGCCGGTCCCGGTGGGTATGTCGCGGCTATCCGCGCAGCCCAGCTCGGGCTGAAAACCGCCATCATCGAGAAGAAGTACTGGGGAGGTGTCTGCCTGAACGTGGGCTGTATCCCCTCCAAGGCGCTGTTGCGCAACGCCGAGCTGGCGCACATCTTCCGGGCCGAGGCGAAGACCTTCGGCATCAGCGGTGAGGTCAGCTTCGACTTCCCGACCGCCGTGCAGCGCAGCCGGAAGGTGGCCGACGGCCGCGTCAAGGGCGTGCACTTCCTGATGAAGAAGAACGGCATCACCGAGTTCGACGGGTGGGGCAGCTTCACCGACGCCAACACCCTCGACGTCTCGCTGAACGACGGCTCGTCCGAGACCGTCACGTTCGACAACTGCATCATCGCGGCCGGCGCGACCACCAAGCTCCTGCCCGGTACGACGCTGAGCGAGCGCGTCGTGACGTACGAGGAGCAGATCCTCACCGAGGAGCTGCCCGGCAGCATCATCATCGCGGGCGCCGGCGCGATCGGCGTCGAGTTCGCGTACGTGCTGGCCAACTACGGCGTCAAGGTCACGATCGTCGAGTTCCTCGACCGGGTCGTACCGCTGGAGGACGTCGAGGTCAGCAAGGAGCTCGCCAAGCAGTACCGCAAGCTCGGCGTCGACGTACTCACCTCGACTCGGGTGGACTCGATCGACGACTCCGGCGACAAGGTGAAGGTCACCGTCACCGGCAAGGACGGCAACCAGCAGGTGCTGGAGGCCGACAAGGTGATGCAGGCGATCGGCTTCCAGCCGCGCGTCGACGGCTACGGCCTGGACAAGACCGGCGTGCAGCTCACCGACCGTGGCGCCATCGCCGTGGACGGTTTCCTGCGGACGAACGTGCCGCACATCTTCGCCATCGGTGACGTCACCGCCAAGCTGATGCTGGCGCACGCGGCCGAGTCGATGGGCGTGATCGCGGCCGAGACCATCGCCGGGCACGAGACGATGGAACTCGAGTACGTGATGATCCCGCGGGCCACCTTCTGCCAGCCGCAGATCGCCAGCTTCGGCTACACCGAGGAGCAGGCGCGCGAGAAGGGGTACGACGTCAAGGTCGCCAAGTTCCCCTTCACGGCCAACGGCAAGGCGCACGGTCTGGGCGACCCGACCGGTTTCGTGAAGCTGATCAGCGACGCCAAGTACGGCGAGCTGCTCGGCGGCCACCTGATCGGGCCTGAGGTCACCGAGCTGCTGCCCGAGCTGACGCTGGCCCAGCAGTGGGACCTCACCACCAAGGAACTCGCCCGAAACGTGCACGCGCACCCCACGCTGAGCGAGGCCCTCAAGGAGGCCATCCACGGCCTCGAAGGCCACATGATCAACTTCTGATCCAGCTCTCCTCGTACGGCGGCGGCCCCTCGGCCGCCGCCGTTTTCATGCCGGGTGTCGATCTGGCTGATGGTGGTTCGACGCAATGGCATCAGCAGCAATTCGAGAGGAACCACCTTCATGCGCAAGCTCAAGCTGCAGGTCCAGGTCAGCGTCGACGGCTACATGGCCGGCCCGAATGGCGAGATGGACTGGATGACCTTCGACTGGGCGGACGACATCAACGCCTATCTCGATGCGCTGACCGAGCCGGTTGACACGATCGTGCTGGGCCGCAAGCTTGCCGAAGGGTTCATCCCGGCCTGGGCGTCGCAGCCCGAGGGTGAGGATCAGGCGTCCATCGACAAGATGAACAACACGCCCAAGGTCGTCATCACGAACACCCTGACCGAGTCGCCCTGGGACAACACCGTCGTCGCCGGCGGTGACCTGGCGAAGATCGTCAACGACCTCAAGGCGCAGCCGGGCGGCGACCTCATCGTGTACGGCGGCGGCACGCTCGTCGCCAGCCTCATCGCCGAAGGCCTCATCGACGACCTCCACCTGCTGGTCAACCCGACCGCGATCGGCGCCGGCATGCCCGTCTTCCCCAAGGCCAGCACGGCGCTGACCCTCGTTGCCGCGACGCCCTTCGAGTGCGGGATCACTGCCCTCCACTACCAGCCGAAGGCCTGACCCTCAGCCTCCACGACGGCCCGCGGCACCGATGACCGCGGGCACGATCGCGAGTGCCAAAACTCCGCCGCCAATGGCCAGTAGGGGATACCCGGCCGCAGCAACGACAAGCCCCGACGCTATGCCACCGGTAGCGCCGGCGATGGCGATGAAGACGTCGACCAGGCCTTGGGTTTTGGCGCGGGTGGCCAGCGGTACGGCGTCCGTGATGATCGCGGTGCCGGTGACGAGGCCGAGGTTCCAGCCGAGCCCCAGGAGCGCAAGGGCTATCGCGAGCCGGGCGATCGAGTCGCCGCTGGCGGCCACGATTCCGGCAGCCAACAGAGTTGGCCCGGAGCCGGCGGCTATCGCGAGTCGGTTATAGCGGTCGACCAGCCAGCCGGTCAGCGGCGACGGCAGGTACATCGCGCCGAGGTGGATGGCGATGACGAGACCAGAAGCGGCCGCGCCATGGCCGTGGTCGTGCATGTGCACGGGCGTCATCGTCATGATCGCCACCATGACCAACTGCGCGACGCCCATCACCAACCCTCCAGCCAGTACGCCGGACCGCTCGCGCTTTTGGCCGACCGGTTGCGGGCCGCTCGCATCGTCGGCCCGCCCGTACGCCGTTCCGCTGGTCGAGCTGGTTGGCAGGGCATCCAGCGTGCGGGCGAGTAGCAGTGGGTCGGGACGTAACCAGACCGCCAGCACCAAGGCGGCCAACGCGTAGGCGGCTCCGGCTAGCAGGAACGGCCCAGCCAGGTAGGGGATTGCGACGGCGCGAGCGAGGTCGCCCGTCGGCGCGGAGAGGTTGGGCCCCACCACGCCGCCGAGCGTGGTGGCGACCAGCACCGTGGATACGGCCCGCCCCCGACGTACGGGATCGGCCAGATCCGCTCCGGCGTACCGGGCTTGAAGGTTGGTCGCCATCCCCGCGCCATAGACGAACAACGCGACGAACAGCCAGGCGGCGTTGCCGGCGACGGCCGCAGCGATGACGCCCGCACTGCCGACGGCCCCGGCCAGATACCCGGCCGCGAGCCCGACCCGGCGGCCGCGCGTTTGCGAGACGCGCCCAACCGCGACAGCCGCCAACACCGAACCAGCCGTACCCAGCGCACTCGGCAATCCGGCGAGGCCGGTTGACCCGAGCATGTCCTGCGCGAGCAGCGAACCAACGGTCACGCCGGCCGCCAGTCCAGCCCCGCTGAGAACCTGCGCGACGACCAGGACGATCAACGTACGGCGCTGCGCCCGCTCGCGCGTCTCGTCCTCGATCCGGACCGGCACGCAGGCCGTCGTCACAAGCCGAGGTCCAGTCGGTCGGACAGCCCGGCAGCGGCGAACGCGGCCACAAGTTCGTCACGCCCTTCGGTGAAGTGCGACCAGCTGTCGTAATGCACGGGAACAACCCGGCGTGCGCCAAGGAGCTTTGCCGCCTCGGCCGCCTGGACGCTGTCGAGCACGATCGACGCGCCGTCGAAGAGCACGGGAAAGCGCGGCGCCCCGGCGAAGAGGATCGCGGTATCCACCGGGCCGAACCGCT
The DNA here is from genome assembly GCF_036226525.1 of Kribbella sp. NBC_01245. Taxonomy (NCBI): domain Bacteria; kingdom Bacillati; phylum Actinomycetota; class Actinomycetes; order Propionibacteriales; family Kribbellaceae; genus Kribbella; species Kribbella sp. NBC_01245. The sequence goes on along the minus strand of NZ_CP108487.1, from coordinate 1,669,522 downwards.
CGGCGATCTCCCGCACCGCCTCGAGCGACGCGTTGTCGCCACTGACGTACACCGTGGGCAGGCCCTCGCCAGTCAGGACGAATCCGACCACCTGGCCCGTAACCGGCTCGACCTCTTCGCGACTGCCAGGCCCGTGGATCGCAGGCACGCCCGTCACGGTGATCGTGCCGCCGCCCGGGCGATCCAGCTCGATCGCCTCCCAGTCGGCCAGCCCCTTGGCGCCGTCTCCCAGCCGCTGTCCGCCGCCGGGAGTCGTGAGAGTGAGCGGTACGTCGGCGAGCAGCGCCCGTCCCGCATTGTCGAGGTTGTCGGGATGCTCGTCGTGGGACAGCAACACCACGTCGATGCGGCCGAGGTTGTCGGGATGACCGGCCGCGGGCGCCGTCTTGGTCAGGACTCTCCGGCCCTCGCGCTCATAGTTGCCGGGGGCATCGAACGTCGGATCGGTCAGAAACCTCAGCCCGCCGTACTCGAAGAGGGCGGTCGGTCCGCCGAACACGCGGACAGGGAACTGCTCAACAGTCGTACCAACGGAAGCCATGAACGAATCTCCTCACGGATGACACCTTGTCTATCCGTGAGGACGGTAAACGTTTCTCACGGATAAACGCAAGCTGTACCATGAGAGTCATGCCGGAGACCCCGATCCCCGATTCCGTACTGCCACCCGCGCCAGGCGCCGAGCAGTACCTCGCGATCGACTTCGTCAACAGCGCCATCGCGCTACCCGGCGGCCAGTTCATCGATCTCCTTGGCACGCCCAGTACGGCGAACCAGTGGCTCACGGCTCACGGGCTCGCTCCAGTCGACGCCGGCATCCAGGAGATGTGCGTGACGCAGTTGCGTTCGATGCGCGAACACGTCAGATCGCTTTTCGCCGCCCGCGTCGCCGCCCTACCCGCCTTGCCGGCCGCCCTCTCCGCCGTCAACGACGCACTGACCCGAGTCCCAACCGCAGACCTCCTTCTCTGGGACGAGAAAGACGGCCCATATCGCGCCGCGACCTGTCCCGTGAACGAGATCCTCGACCACGCCCTCGCGGCCGTCGCAGCCAACGCGGCCGACCTCCTCACCAGCCCGGACGCCGAATCCCTCACTCGCTGTGACTCCGCCCCCTGCACCCGCTACCTCCTACGCCGCGGCCGCCGCCACTGGTGCTCCACCCGCTGCGGCGACCGAGTCCGCGCCGCCCGCGCCTACGCCCGCCGCACCACCTCCAGCTGATCCAAACCCCGCTCCTCGCGCCGACGGTCGGACGCGACGTGCGGCACTGCCCGCAGCCGGGCAGGGCTGGACTCGCTTTACGCAATTTGGAGATAACTCTGCCGCGAGTTGCCTGGTAGCGAGCCCCCGCATAACCAGGCAACTCGCGGAAGGGCAGCAGGCGTTATTGGCACCTTGCACCGTTCCCTGTTCGAGTGCGTGGTCTGGCAGGAGCTCGACAATCCCGGCGACGCAACGTCTGGTCGCGTGGTATGCCAGCTCTAGCCGTCTGCAACTTCGCAGCCGTGCGGTGGGCAGCGGCTGATTCGGAACAACTTCAGGTGGACGGTATGACGATCAGCGAGGAAGACACGCAACAAGAGTGCGAGCGGCAGCTGTACGAGATCTTTGGCCTGGCCGACCAGATCCAGGCCAGGCTCGATAGCCCACAGCGGCGGTTCGCTGTGATCCCCGGGAGCGCTCTGGCAGGCGACGACAAGAAGTCGGATCCCTACCACGTCTCCCACGACGTCGGCCGGCTGATCGGCGTCGGGTATCAGCACCTCCATGCTCTCGGCTGCCTGATTCGCTCTGGGGCGCTTCACCCCAGTGCTCCGTTCACGTTGGCAAGGGCCGCCATCGAGACCGGCGCCATGGCGTTCTGGCTGCTGGCCCCCAAGCAGAGGCCGGAGCGGGTTCTTCGGCGGCTCCAGCTGGCGCGCCAAGATGTCATAGACGGCGACGGCGCGGCCACTCAGGCGGGGATCCCGGTGCATCGCTCACGCGAGGATCGCCTGAATGACCTGGAAGCGATCGCGCTACGCGTCTGTGGCTCGAAGAAGATCCCGAGCCTTCACCCGAGCGCCATCGTCAAGGAGGTCGAGGGGCTTCTGCCGCCCGACAAGCAGCGGCGGCAGTTCCTCGCTTGGCAGGCTTGTTCGGGGTTCACACACGGGCGGTTATGGCCGGAGGTGTCCCTCCTCAAGCGGGAAATCATCAGCCAGGACGGCCACGTCCAGACCTTGCGGCTGACCAACGACCTGACCCGGGTCTGGTGGGTCACCAAAGCGGCCTCCGGCGTTCTCGACGCCGCGACGAAGGTGTTCGATCAGCGCAACCGCGCGAGCTGAGCCGGGCTACGCCAGCTGGTCGACGTCGCTGGGTCGGCTCGTATGTCCACAAATCTGTGGATCTCGCGTCCGACCGTGGTCGGTTGTGATGCCGTACGCCGCGTCCGACTGTGGGGTGGGCTTGCGCCGGACCGCATTTCGCGTCCGACCGCCGTACGCGGGACGCGAGGGGGCGTTTCATGGCTGGGTGTTGGGGGAGCGCGAGGTGGGGTGGCGGGACGGTAATGGGGTTGAAGTTGACGTATCGGCAAGCTCTAGCGTGAGAGGCACGACCGGATGGGCCGGTCTGGTGGTGGAGGTTGTGGGCGTGGGTTGGTCGATCGCGGAGGTGGCTCGGGAGTCGGGGGTTACGTCGCGGGCGTTGCGGCATTACGACGCGATCGGGTTGCTGGTGCCGGCTTGGACGAGTTCGAGTGGGCGGAGGTATTACGAGCAGGAGCAGTTGTTGCGGCTCCAGCGGATCCTCTTGCTCAGGGAACTCGGGTTGAGCCTCGACGCGATCGCGGATGTGCTCGAACGGCAGAACGCCTCGAGCACGATCGCCGTACTCGTGAAGCACCGCGACTGGCTGATCGACGAGCAACGGCGGATCGAGCGGCTCGTGGGCACGGTCGATTCCACCATCGACAGTTTGCGAAATGGAGGCGAGATGGAGCCGAAGAAGGTGTTCGCCGGGTTCGAGAAGAACCCGTACGAGGCCGAGGCTCGGGAACGGTGGGGCGATGACGTGGTCGACGCCGGCTACCGGCGGATGCAGGGTTGGTCGGACAGCGATGCGGAGAAGGCCCGCACGGGGTACGGCCAGGTGCACGAGGGGCTCGCGCCCTTGCTGGCGGAGGGAGCCGAGGTGACGGATCCGCGCGTGCAGGAGCTGATTCACCTGCACTACGACGTGACGTGCCTGTTCTGGACGCCGACCAAGGAGGCGTACGAGGGCCTGGCTCAGATGTACGTCGATGACGAGCGCTTCCGCGACAACATCGGCGGCGGCAACGACAGCCTGGTCGAGTACCTACGCGACGCCATGAAGGTCTACGCCAGCGCCAACCTCAAGTAAATAAGCCTTCGGGGGGCTGCAGACCCCCGCAGGCCTATTCGCCTCGGCGTCCGTCGATCCGCTCGCGAATGATGTCCGCGTGACCGTTGTGCCGCGCGTACTCCTGGAGCACCTTCAGCAGGTACGCACGGACAGTGCCACGACCTGCCGGGGCGAGGTCCGACAAGTCGCCATACCGGGCGATCACGGCATCCGCCGCAGCGCACTCCTCATGCCAGCGGGCCATCGACCCCTCCACCATGGAGACGTCTCAGTGGATCGCGGCCAGGAAGTCGAGGGTCCGTCGTGTCAGGAGAGCGGCCGCTTCGGCGTCGTACGAGGGGAGGGACGAGTCGGCGAACAGGTGCTCCTTGCCGGGATAGAGGAAGAGCTCGGCCTGGTCGGTGGACGCGACGAGCGCGCGGGCGGCGTCGAGGTCGCCGCCTTCCTCGGTGAAGAACGGGTCATCGGCCATGCCGTGAACCTGGACCGGAACCCCGTCCGGCCACCGATCACCGAACTCGGAGACCGATATACACGAGTAGAACAGCAGCGCCCCTTTGGCCCCGGCGCGAGTCTGCGCCAACTGCTGCGCCGGCATCACGCCAAGCGAGAACCCCGCGTAAACGAGCGCATCACCCAATCCCTCGACGGTGGCGAGACCGCGCTCGTTGACCACGCCGAACCCGGTCTGCCGCGCATAGTCCATCCCTTCATCAAGGGTGCCGAAGGTATGCCCCTCGTAGAGGTCCGGCGTGTGCACGGTGTGACCCGCTGAGCGCAACTCCTCGGCGAAGGCGCGAACGCCATCGGTCAGTCCCTGCGAGTGGTGAAAGAGCAAGATCTCGGCCATCGTCCAGCCCACTTTCCATCGAATGATCCAGATAAGTCGAACAATCCATGATGCTAGTCTGATCGGACCATGGCAATCAATAGCCCGGTCCCCGACTACGACCTCGAGGACACTCTGGAGCTCACCACCGCCGAGCAGGTGCGCGCGATCAGCGATCCGCTGCGTACGACGATCCTCGGGCTGCTGCACGAACGTGCCGCGACCGTCACCGAGCTCGCGACAGCGGTCAAACGGCCGAAGAGCACCGTGGCTCACCACGTGAAGGTGCTGGCCGACGCCGGCATCCTGCGCGTCGTACGGACTCGTCGGGTTCGGGCCATCGAGGAGCGGTACTACGGCCGCGCGGCGCGGATGTTCTACTACGGCCTGGGTCGTCGGTCGACCAGCGCCCAGGACCCGCCGGACCCCAACGATCTCGAGGTCGCGGCCAAAGAGTCCGAAGGCGCGTACGACGCCGGCCAACTGCGCTCGTTCATCCGGCACGCCCGGATCCCCGAGGAGAGGGCGGCGGAGTTCTGGCGGCGGGTGATGCCGATCATCCACGAGTTCGACAAACTGCCGCGCTCCGGCGACACCACCTACGGCTTCACCGTCGGCCTCTTCCCGATCTTCGACTACCCGACCCTGCCACCCACAGCGACAGAAGCCGAAGAAGATCCAAGCATTACCGAGCGGTGACGCGCCGCGCCATCCCTTGGTTGGACGGCGGCCGTCTGCAAGCCTGACGTCATGGTTGAACAGGTGGACGTGGTGGTGGTCGGACTCGGCGTCGGCGGCGAGGAGGTCGCGGGCCGACTCGCGGAGGCCGGGCTAAAAGTCGTCGGGGTCGATGACCGACTGGTCGGCGGCGAATGCCCCTACTGGGGCTGCGTACCGAGCAAGATGATGATCCGCGCGGGCAACCTGGTCGCCGAAACGCGCCGGGTCGACGGCATGGCCGGCAAGGGGACAGTCGAACCAGACTGGACGCCGGTGGCGACCCGAATCCGGGAAGAGGCGACCGACGACTGGAACGACCAGGTCGCGGTCGACCGCCTGGTGAAGAAGGGCGTCACGTTCCTCCGTGAGCGCTGCCGGATCACCGGGCCCGGCGTGGTCACCGCCGGCGACCGCGAATTCAAGGCCTCGAGAGGCATCGTCATCGCGACCGGGACCGTGCCCGTCATACCGCCGATCGACGGCCTCGCGGACACGCCGTACTGGACCAATCACGACGCCATTGAGGCCAAGGCCTTGCCGGCCTCGCTGCTGATCCTCGGCGGCGGTGCGATCGGGCTCGAGCTCGCTCAGGTGGCAGCCCGGTTCGGCACCAAGGTCACCGTGATCGAGGCGTCCGAGCGGATTCTCGCGATGGAGGAACCAGAGTCCAGTGACCTCGCCCAAGACGCCCTCAAGAAGGACGGCGTCACGTTCCACACCGGCGTGCGGGCGATCAAGGTGGACCACAACGGCGACGCGTTCACGGTCAGCCTGGAAGACGGCAAGACGATCGAAGGCGAGAAGCTGCTGGTCGCGACCGGCCGCCGTCTCGACGTGAAGGGCCTCGGCCTCGACGTCGTCGGGATCGATCCAGAGAGCCGGTCGATCGAGGTCGACGAGCACGTACGCGCGGCCGACGGCGTCTGGGCGGTCGGCGATGTGACCGGCAAGGGCGCGTTCACCCACATGGCGATGTACCAGGCGAATGTCGCGGTGCACGACATCCTCCGGACCGAGGGCGCGCCGGTCGCGGCGTACCACGCAGTGCCCCGGGTGACCTTCACCGATCCGGAGATCGGCGCGGTCGGCATGACCGAGAAGCAGGCGCGCGAGGCGGGGATCGAGGTCAAGACCGGCAGCGCGCAGATCCCGTCGTCGAGCCGTGGCTGGATCCACAAGGCGGGCAACGAGGGCTTCATCAAACTGGTGGTCGACTCCGAACGCGGGGTCCTCGTCGGCGCGACCTCGGCCGGGCCGACCGGGGGAGAGGTGCTCGGCGCGCTGGCCGTCGCCGTGCACGCGGAGGTGCCGGTGCACTCGCTGCAGCAGATGATCTACGCCTACCCGACCTTCCACCGCACGATCGGCGACGCCCTGCGCACGCTCTGACACCACTGAGACGGCTTGTTGCGAATGGGTCGCAGAAGAAGCGATCATGTGCGCATGCATGTTCCCGACGGCTTTCTCGACGCGCCCACGTCCATTGCCACCGGTCTGATCGCGGCCGGGGCCGTCGGGGTGAGCCTGCGCAAGGCGAGTGGCGAGATCCGCGAGACCGGTCCGGCGCTCGCGGGGCTGACGGCTGCCTTCGTGTTCGCGGTCCAGATGGTCAACTTTCCGGTCGGCGCCGGCACCAGCGGTCATCTGCTCGGCGGTGCGCTGGCCGCCGCCCTGGTCGGCCCGTGGACCGGTGTACTCGTGATGTCGGTCGTCCTGCTCGTGCAAGGCCTGCTCTTCGCCGACGGCGGGCTGACCGCTCTCGGCACCAACATCACGCTGATGGGCGTGGTGAGCGTGCTGGTCGGGTTCATCGTCACGCGCACGCTCCTGGCCGTCCTGCCGAAGCGGGTCGGTAGCGTCGTGCCGGCCGCCGCCGTCGGCGCGCTCCTCGCCGTACCGGTCTCGGCCCTGGCCTTCACCGGGTTGTACGCCGCCGGGGGAGCCGTCGCGATCCCGATCGGCAAACTGGCCGGCGCGATGGTCGGTTGGCACGTCCTGATCGGTCTGGGGGAGGCGGCCATCACCGCGGCCGTGCTGAGCGCGGTGGTCGCGACCCGGCCCGACCTCGTGTACGTCGCGCGCCACCTGCAGCCCGACCTGGTCCTGATCGATGCCGACGGCAACAGTTCGACCGTGACCGCGGACAAGCCGATCGCGGTCAACGCGGGCCGACGGCCGATGGGGGTCGCGCTGGCGGTGACGCTGCTGATCGCGGGCGGTATCAGCCTGTTCGCGAGCGCCCATCCGGACGGCCTGGAGTTCGTCGGCGAATCGCTCGGCTTCGGCGAAAGCGCGAAGGACTCGGCCGTCGCTGGCAGCCCGTTGGCCGACTATGGCGTGAGTGGTGTCGGCAACGAACGCGTCTCCGGAGCCCTGGCCGGCATCATCGGCGTACTGCTGACCATCGCGATCGGCCTGGCCGTCGCGAAGATCGCCTCGCTGCGGACGACCCGCGTTATCGACAAGAAGGTCAACGTCTGATGTCAGCCGGCGACGGGCTCCTGGTCGTTGCCGACAGCCCCGTTCACCGGCTGCCGGCCCAGGTGAAGATCGTCGCCCTGCTGGTCTTCGTGCTCGCCGTGGTGTCGACCCCGGCCGAGCGGTTCGTCGCCTTCCTGCTGTACGCCGTCCTGGCCATCGGCGTCATCCGGCTCGCCAAGTTGCCCGGGGCAACGGTGGTGCGCCGGCTCGCGGTGGAGACGCCGTTCATCGTGTTCGCGCTGTTGCTGCCGTTCGTCGCCACCGGGCCGAAGGTCGACGTACTGGGTCTGAGTCTGTCCGAGTCCGGCGTGCTCGGCGCGTGGAACCTGCTGGCCAAAGGCACCCTCGGCGTCCTCGCCGCGATCGTGCTCTCCGCGAGTACGTCGCCGCGCGAGCTGCTCGCCGGGCTCGAACGCCTGCGCCTGCCGGCAACGCTCGTCGCGATCCTGTCGTTCATGGTCCGCTACCTGAGCGTGGTGTCGGGCGACCTGCAGCGGATGCGGATCGCCCGGGAGTCCAGGGCGTACGCCGGTGGGCGCGCGGGTCATCTCAAGGCGGTCGCGGCGGGCGCTGGTGCGTTGTTCGTCCGGTCGTACGAACGCGGCGAGCGGGTCCATCTCGCGATGCTCGCCCGCGGCTATACCGGGACCATGCCCGCGCTATCCCAGGGCGGCGCCACCCGGGCGGAGTGGGCGAAAGGCCTCGTGCTGCCCGCGGTCGCCGTACTCGTCGCTATCACTGAGAGAATGCTCGCGTGGTGAACGGACCCTCCATCCTGGTCGAACGGCTCGTTTTCGCGTACCCGGATGGCCGCCAGGCCCTGTTCGGGGTGGACTTCGAGATCGGCAAGGGCGAGCGGGTCGCCTTGCTCGGGCCGAATGGCGCAGGCAAGACCACGCTCGTGCTGCACCTGAACGGCATCCTCGGCTCCGTTGCCGGCGGCACCGGCAGCGGGCGGATCAAGGTCGGCGGCGCGGATCTGCATCGCGAGCACCTGACCGAGATCCGGCGCAAGGTCGGCCTGGTCTTCCAGGATCCCGACGACCAGTTGTTCATGCCGACCGTGCGGGACGACGTTGCCTTCGGCCCGGCCAATCTCGGGTTGCGCGGTGCTGAGCTGGAGGAACGAGTACGCGAGGCGCTGGTCGCCGTCGGCATGCAGGATCACGCCGATATCGCGCCACACCACCTCTCGTTCGGGCAACGGCGGCGGGTCGCCGTCGCGACCGTGCTGGCGATGCGGCCCGAGGTGCTGGTGCTGGACGAGCCGTCGAGCAATCTCGATCCCGCCAGCCGCCGGGAGCTGGCCGATATCCTCGCCGGGCTCGACGTGACCCTGCTGATGATCACGCACGACCTGCCCTACGCGCTGCAGCTGTGCGACCGGAGCCTGCTGATGAACGGCGGCCGCATCGTTGCCGACGGCCCCACCCGCGAGCTGCTCGGCGACGCGGAGCTGATGGCCGCCAACCGACTCGAACTGCCCTACGGCTTCGACCCCCTCTCCGTCCCAGGCCCCGAACGCCGCTGAACCGAGGTCAGTTCTGCGTGGCGTGCGGCACCGGTCCGCCTCGGATGGGCCGGCCACGCAGGACACGCTGTTCGTTCTCGCGGAAGCGCGGCTCGTAGTGGGTGAAGAAGATCTTGCCCACCAAGTCGCGCCGGCTCCGGACGCCAGTCTTCTCGAACACGCTCTTGAGGTGGTTCTGAACGGTGAGTGGCGACACCACGAGGGTCTGCGCGATCTCGGTGGTCGACGAGCCGGTGAGCACCAGCTTGACCACGTCGCGCTCGCGCTCGGTCAGCTCATAGGCGGACATCAGCAGCGGGTAGATGCGTGCAGGGTGGGCCGGTTCGATGATCACGGCGACCCGAGGCTGGTCATCGCCTTCTAGCGGAGCCCCGTGCAGCAAGAGCCAGGTGCCATCCTTCGCCAGAACCCTCGCGAACGCGACGGTCGAGGGCTGGCCAAGCTTCCGATCCCGCAAGCCTTGCGCCGCAACGGACAGCACGGCCGTCGGTAAACGCCCGTGCTCGAGGTCGCCGTCCGGCAGGCGGGAGATCCAATGGTCAGCGCCTGCGGTCGTGGAGCGGATCTGCCAGGCGCTGTCGATGACCACCAGCCCCGGACCATCCGGAACCTCGGGATCGGTCGCTTCGCCGAACGTCATCGCCTGGCGTGCGCCGAGCGCGAGGTGCGGCCCGATCGCCCGCAGGAACTCCTTGTCACCGTCGCCGAACATCGGTGCGCCGGGCTCGCGATACAAGCCGACCGCCCCCCAGGTCTCGCCCTGCCGAGTTCGCAGCCGCGCGATCAGTTCCTGATCTCCGCCCATGGACATGTTGAACTGCCAGCGCGGGCTGCTACTCGGGTCGCCGCCCGTTGCCTCGTGAATGGTGGAGACGCCTGTCGGGGTGCGCACGACGTCGACCAGTTTCTGCACGTCGTCGCCGTAGTACTCATGCGCGAGCGCCTCTGGAGGGAACTCGTCCAGGCCCTCGTGGAAGTGGCTGGTGACCAGCAGCGAGGCCGGGTCGAGCGTGAAGAAGCACGGCGCCCAAAAGTGCGGCACGACGGTGGTGATCACCTCGGTGCACGAGCGCCAGAACGTCGCGAGGTCAGTCGGCTGCCCGGCGAGGCGGGCGACCTTGTCGACTGCGCGTGGCAGGACCTCGGACTCCATGACCCATGGTAGGCACCTGGACCGTGCCCCGAACATGACCGATTTCTGGCATGGGCAGCGCGACGCCACCGTCTTACGGTCGTGGCAACGACGAGGTGGGGAGACGGCCATGCAGTTAGCGGTGTTCGGAAGCGCAGGGTTGGCAGGGGCGGCGGTCAGCCGGCTGGCCCTCGAGAACGGCCATGAGGTGCGAGCGCTGGTCCGCGGGCCCAACGCCGTTCCTGGTGTTGAGGTGATCCGGGGAGACGCGCTCGATCCATCCGCCGTCGAGCGCACACTCAGGGGCGCCGACGCTGTCATCTCGACTCTGGGTGGCTTTCGCGGGCCGGAGAGCATCGCGGCCGGCACGCGGAACATCATCACCGCAATGCGCGAGACCGGTGGCAGTCGGCTCGTCGTACTCCAGGGCTTCCACATCGACTTCCCAGGCGACCCCTGGAGCCTGGGCAGACGGTTCGTCGAGACGTACCTCAGGCTGCGCTGCCGTCTACTGGTGCCCTACGGCGCCGAACTCGGCGAGCTACTGCGGGCAACCGACGAAGTCGCCTGGACCCTCGTACGGATACCTCGCATGGTGGAAGGCGCGCCATCCGGTCGGGCGAGGGCCGGCAGATTCTCGCTCGGCCCGTGGAGCGTAGTTCGGACCGGCGACGTCGCCGCCCACCTGCTCTCACTGGCGCAGAACGAGTCGTCGGTGCATGACGCGCCGATGTTGCACACCCCTCGGTCCCGGCACGCGGCTCCGACCCCAGCACAACCAGTCAACAGATAGCAGGCCAGGACATGGAGCGACACCGCATCAGCCCAGAGATCACCGTGCTCAGCGACCACGCCGTAGTGCCGGGCATCGGCTTCCTGCCGGTCAACACGTTCGTCCTTCACGCCGAGCAACCCGTGGTCGTCGACACCGGACTGAGTAACCCGGACAAGGACTACCTGACAGCGCTCGCTGGCGTGATCGATCCCGCCGACGTGCGCTGGATCTGGCTTACTCACCCGGATCGCGACCACACCGGCGGATTGTGGCGGCTGCTGGAGGCAGCACCCCAAGCACGCCTGATCACGACCTTCGGCGGCATGGGAATTCTGTCCTGCGAGTGGGACGTACCGATGCATCGCATCCAGTTGCTGAACCCGGGCGAGCAGCTCGACATCGGCGACCGCGTGCTCACGGCCTACCGTCCGCCGCTGTTCGACAGTCCGGTCACCGTCGGGTTCCAGGAAAGCCGCAGCGGCGCGTTCTTCGCTTCGGACTGCTTCGGTGGCGCCATGAGCACCGCCGAGCTTGCCAGCGGCCCCGACCTGCGCGACGTGCCGGATGATGACCGCCGAGCCGCGCAGCTGCTGTGGGCGGGCGTGGACAGTCCGTGGGTGAGACTGGTGGATCGCGTGGCGTACGGGCGCGTCGTGGATGAGATCCGCGGCCTGGATCCCTCCGCGATCCTCAGCACCCATCTCCCGCCTGCGATCGGGATGAACGAGCAGCTCTTCGCCACCCTGGCCGAGGCTCCGGAGGGACCCGAATTCTCGTTCCCGGACCAGGCCGCGCTCGAGGCACTGCTCGCGACGTTCGAACCCGCCTGACGCACCCGATCGGTAGCAACCTCTTTGCAGAATTTGCCGTGAATTTCTTACCGAGCCCTTGTGTTGTTACTGACCGGTCCGTCATGGTGACTGTCAGTTGGTCTCGTGAGGCGGCCCCCGTTTTTGTCGATCACCCCTCGATCGATCGTCCCGATGGCTGGTTCTCCTACCGGGATCAGTCACGCGCCTTTGGTCCCATTACCAAGTGCAAGGCGGTCGAGCATGAGACTCCTCCACGGCCGGCCACGAGCCGCCCTCCTCCTCAGCGCCGCGGTCATCACCACGGCCTTCCTCACCCCAGCCACCGCGGCCGCGGCGGCCCCCGACTACGTCGCACTCGGCGACTCGTACGCCTCCGGCGTCGGCACCCGCAGCTACACCAGTGAGAGCGGGAGTTGCCAGCGCTCCCTGGCGGCGTACCCGTCGCTGATCAAGAACCGGATCGCCGCCAACCTCAGCTTTGTCGCGTGCTCCGGTGCACGGGTGTCCGACGTGACGAACAACCAGCTCGGCGCGCTGAACAGCGGCATCGAGTTCGTCACCTTGCAGGTTGGCGGCAACGACGCGGGCTTCTCGTCGGTGATCACCGAGTGCGCCAAACCGGCGTGGATGAGCAACTGCGATTCGGCCATCAACAACGCGCAGAACGTCATCAACAACACGTTGCCCGCCCGCCTCGACGGCCTGTACGCGACCGTCCGCAGCCGGGCGAGCGTGGCCAAGGTGGTCATCGTCGGCTATCCGCGCCTGTTCAACGGCACGGACTGCAACGCGGGCACCTGGTTCAGCAGCTCGGAGATGACCCGGCTGAACCAGACCGCCGACCTGCTCAACTCGAAGCTGCTCTCGCGGGCCAACGCGGCCGGTTTCACCTTCGTGAATCCGACTTCGGCGTACATCGGTCACGCCGTCTGCGGCAGCCCCGAGTGGATCAACGGCCTGTCGAACCCGATCAGCGAGTCGTACCACCCGAACACCACCGGCCAGACCGCTTACGCCAACATGGTCGACGACCACCTGACATAACGGAACGGCCATAGGCCTGTGCGGCACGCTCGAATGATGATGTGATGCGAGTGTGTCGCACGGGTCTGTCGAATGGTTGCTTCGGACCCGTGCTTCCGCGAACGGCCTGGATCGTCCGGCGGACGAGGCCGGCTCCGGAGGGGTAGCCGACGTCGTACGCCGGACGGTTGGGCTTCAGGCCCAGTCCTGGCGAGGCGCGGCGCATGCGGTCCGCGCCCGCAGTACGGCGACCACCTGGGCCGACGTCGTCCAGGCCCGCGAGGTCGATCGCTGCGTCGTACGCGGGTGGTTCCAGCGGGGAACACTTCAACTTGTCGCGACTTCGGACGCTGGGTGGTTGCTCGAGCTGCTCGGTCCTGGGTTGATCCGTGGGACCGAGCGCCGGTACGGCGAGTTGGGGCTGTCGGCGGAGACGAGGGAACGCGCGGTCGACGTACTCGAGTCGTGTCTCGCCGCTAACGGGCCTGCTGGTCGTGCCGCTATCGGCGAGCTGTTCGTCTCGGAAGGGTTGTTGCCGTCGCCGCGGGGGCAGGCCGTCTACGCGCTTATCCGGCATGCCGGGTTGCTCGGGCGGGTTTGCTACGGGCCCGGGTACGACGCGGCGGAGACCTGGGTGAGCGTCGAGAGTTGGCTCGGCAAGCCGCTGTCGGCACTGGCGGCTCCGGCGGCTCTGGCGGCGGAAGGCCCGGCGACGGCCGAGACGCTCGCCCGGCGCTACCTCGCGGCGTACGGGCCTGCAACCGCGGCAGATCTCGCCACTTGGTCCGGGTTGTCCGTGCCGGTATCGCGACGGGCGATCGAGGCTGTGGCGGATCGGGTGGTGACCGTCGAGGGTTCGCCCTATGCGATGGTCGGCGAGCCGGGGGAGTCGGAGTCGGTACGCCTGCTCGGCGAGTTCGACGCATACCTGCTGGGTTATCGCGACCGCCGCCTGATGGTCCCCGAGGCCTACGCTCGCCAGATCCACCCCGGCGGCGGCATGCTCAAACCCGCCATCGTGCAAGCCGGCCGCGTCATCGGCACCTGGACCCACGACGGCCCCACCGCCGCCCGCAACCTAACCCTCTGGCCCACCGAATCCGCCAACCTAACCCCCGAACAATCCGACCAATCCCGCTTCGCCCAATAGCCGGCGAACACCGTTGCCTGACAGCTGGCGTACTTCGTCGCATGGGCGACTGCGGCGGCTCGAGCGATGGTCGTGCATGCGGTTGTGGTTATATAGCTGGGTGGGTATGGTCGGGGTTATGACTGAGCGATTGAGGAGTGTGGACGGGCGTACGGAGTTGCGGATCGAGCGGCGGCTGGATCATCCGCCGGCGAAGGTTTGGCGGGCGTTGACCGAGCCGGCCGAGCTGGCGGCGTGGTTCCCGGCGGCGGTGGAGCTGGACCTTCGGCTGGATGGGCGGATCGCGTTCGCGTTTGCCGAGGGGGAGGACGACTTCGTCGAGGATCCGGACAACACCGGCGTGATCCGTGCGTACGACCCGCCTCGGCTCCTCGAGTACAACTGGGGCGTCGAGGTGCTGCGCTGGGAGCTCGCGCCTGATGGGGCGGGTTGTTTGATGACGTTGACCGCGACGTTCGACGATCGTGCTGCCGCGGCGAGCTACACCGCTGGTTGGCTGACCTGCTTCTCCGCCCTCGATCGTGCGCTCGGTGGATCCGACGAGCCCATCAAGGACTACGCGCCGCTGCATGACCAATACGTTCGGGAGTTCGGCTTGGACGCGGGCACCATCGACCGCGAAGGCGACCGCTGGACGATTCGCTTCGAACGGCAAGTGGCCAAGCCGAAGGAGCAGGTCTGGTCCTACCTATGCGGCGACGACAGACCAGCACAGGGCTGCGCCGCACCGGCCGGCTTTGTTGCCAAAGGCATCGAACCGCGTACGGCCGACGTCGTCACCGAGCCGACCTCGATGGAATACGGCTGGCAGTACGACGGCACCGTTTCCTGGCACCTCCGCGACGGCAACGGGGGAGCGCGCCTACTCGTAACCCACACCGGCCCGATCTCCGAAGACCCGAGCGCGCTGTACGACGCATGGCATGACCTGATCGAGGCCGCCGCCGAAAATGCCTGACCCTCAACCAGACGTTCACCCCGACTCGCCCTCCAGCTAACGGTCAGGCGTCGAGCAGAGGCGCCTCGGAAGCGGTCGTGGTGAACCGGGGGAGCGTGGCGACGCCGATGGCTAGCAAGGCGATGATCCCCATCTGCACGGCTTCGACGGTTGCGAAGGCGTGGGCCGTGTTGCGCTCCGCCTGCGTGAGGTAGAGGGTGCCGAGTGTGGCCACGCCGAGCGCGAGACCGCTCTGTTGCAGAGTGATCAGTACGCCGCTGCCGACGCCGCCCAGATGAGTCGGGACATCGGCCAGCACGCTGCGGAACAGCCCGGCGAACAGCATCGATTGACCGGCACCGGCCAGGGCGAGCGGGACCGCCATGGCCCAGAGACTCACGTGTGGCCAGCCGTGGACGACAACTACCACGAGTGCGCCGAGGCCGGCCAGCTGGATGACCGCGCCAACCGACAGCGCGGCCCGGCCGAAGCGGCCGATCACCCGTGGCGCGTATACGGAGCCGAGGAAGAACAGCACCGCCATCGGCAAGATGGCCAGCCCGCCATGGAGAGCGTCGGCGTGCAGACCATCCTGGACCGTCAGAGCGAAGACGAACATGAAGGCGCCGAAGCCGATGCTGAACGCGAACACCATCACCAGCCCGCGGGACATCGACGGCAGCCGCAGCAGCGACGGCGGCAACAGCGGGATCTCACCGTGCTGCTCGGCACGCCGCTCCACCAGGAAGGTGATGGCGCCAAGCAAAACCGCGAGCGCGATCATGGCCCAGGTCCACCACGGCCAACCGAGCGAGTGACCTTCCGTCAGCGGGACCAGTACGGCGGTGAGCGTCGCGGCGAACAGCACGGTGCCCGGCAGGTCGACGCCGACCGGGTGATCCGAGCGAGTGTTGGGCACGATCCGCGCCGCCACCAACAGGACCACCAGACCGATCGGCACGTTGACCAGGAAGATCGGCCGCCACGATGTGCCGGCGATATCGGCACCAACCAGCAGGCCGCCCACTAACTGCCCGACGACGGCGGCGATGCCGGACGTCGCGCCGTACAGGGCCAGGGCGCGCGCCTTGCGTTCGTGCTCGAGCGTGTGGTGGAAGGTCGCGAGCACTTGCGGGACGAGCAGTGCCGCGGTCGCACCCTGCACGACGCGCGCGGCGATCAGTACGCCGACGGTCGGCGCGAAGCCGCAGACGGCCGAGGCCACCACAAACCCTGCGAGCGCACCCAGGAAGACGCGGTGCCGACCGAAGCGGTCGCCCAGCCGGCCGCCCAGGACGAGCAAGGCGGCGTACGCGACGCCGTACCCGGCGATCACCAACTCCAGCTCGGACGCCGACGCATGCAGCGACGCGTCGATGCTCGGTAGCGCGACGTTGGTGATGAAGAAGTCCATGATCGGCAGGAACGCGCCGGCGAGCAGGAAGAACACGCCTGCCGGGTGAAGCCCACCGGCCAGCGCAACCGCACGTGGCGAGGCCTGCCGCGCGGAAAGAGTGATGGACATTGCCGCTCCAAATGATTATGAGGACATAACTATTATGGCAAGATCAGTATGTGCTCATAACTATGTGCCGACAATCATCTATCGTGGCGATGTGACGAAAACCCCATCGCCGCGGCGCAGCCCTCGACGGACGCGCCGGTCGGCCGCCGAGGAGAGCTGGGCCGACCTCGCCGACCTGGCACTGATCATCAGCCGGGAGCTCCAGTACCGCGGCTATGCCGACCCGCAAGCAGTCGGATTGACCCAGTCCGAGGGCATGGTGATGCGCTATCTCCTCCAGGACGATCCCGCCGCCCCTAGCCAAATCGCCGCCGCCACTGGACTCCAGCGCACAAACCTCTCGGCAACGCTGCGCGGGCTCGAGCAAAAGGGCCTCATCCAGCGCCAAGCCAACCCGACCGACGGCCGCGGCGTCACCGTCAGCCCGACCGACCGCGGACGCAGCAACTACGCCCTCGTACGGCACGAGTGGGCAACCGCCATCAGCGAAGCCGCCGGCCGCGACGACACCCACCTCGCCGCAGCCCTCAACCTGCTCACCACCGTCAAGGACGGCCTGACCAGCACTCGCCCCCCAACCCAATCCGGCCACCCACCGGCCTAACGGTCAGGGCCCTCCAGGGTTTGGCGGACGTCGGCCAGGAGGGCTTGGAGTTGACGCGCGAGTGCCGCGCGTTGGCCGTCGTCCAGCGAGGTGAGCAGGGACGACTCGCGGGTGAGGACCTGGTCGACGGTTCGCTCGATGAGGTCGTGGCCGGCTGGCGTGAGCGTGACGACGACGGCGCGGCTGCCGTCCGTCTCGGTACGGCGCTCGACCAGGCCCGACCGTTCGGCGCGCGCGATCCGTTGCGAGATCGCGCCTGCGGTGACCAGGGAGCGACGGGTCAACTCGCGCGTGTTCAGCTCGTACGGCGGACCGCTGCGTCTGAGCACGCTGAGCAGATCCAGCGTCGCCGGGTCCACCCCGAGGTCGGCGAGCAGCCGGCGCCGGTCGTCGGCGAAGAGCTTGGCCAATCGCCAGAGGGGAGTGACGATCCCGATCGAGTCCACCGGCGTACCCGGCCGCTCCCGCAACCAGGCCGCCGCGATCTCCTCGACCGGGTAGTCGCCCGGCCCATCGAGTGGATACCGATCACCGCCGCCATCGGGCTTGCCTCGCATCTGCCCATGCTAACGTTTAGACCTGAACGTTTAGAGCTAAACGTGCGACGAGATGAGTGAGGTTATGCGGACAGTCGTAGTGACCGGGGGATCGGCCGGTATCGGGCGAGCGATCGCGGAGCGGTTCCGCCAAGACGGTGACGAGGTGGTGATCACCGGCCGCCGGGCGGAGCTGCTCGAGCGGGTCGCGGCGGAGATCGGCGCGCGCCCGGTGGTGTGCGACGCGTCCGATCCAGCCAAGGTCGAGTCCATGGTCGCGGGCCTTCCCGAGCGGATCGACGTACTCGTCAATAACGCCGGCGGCAACGCCGACCTCGCCGCCTCGAGCAAGGCCGGATCGAGCCAGACCGGCCCGGATGAGGGCGAGACCGAGACTGGCTTGGCGCGACTGGCTGCCGCCTGGCAGGCGAACTTCGCGGCGAATGTGCTGAGCGCCGTGCTCACCACTGCCGCGTTGGCGGATCGGTTGGCCGACGGCGGCAGCGTCGTACTGCTCGGGTCGATCGCGGCGGACCGGGGTTCCGGCGGCGGGTCGTACGGCGCGGTGAAGGTGGCCCTTTCGACCTGGAACCTGGACCTGTCGGCGGAGCTCGGGCCCCGGGGGATCACGTCGAATGTGGTGTCGCCCGGATTCATCGACGACACGGAGTTCTTCCAAGGGCGGATGACCGACGAACGGCGGCGGCGGCTGGTCGAGCAAACCCGGAACGGGCGGACTGGCCATCCGGCAGACATCGCGGCCGCGGTCCACTTCCTCGCGTCAGCCGGCGCACGGCACATCACCGGTCAGGTGCTGAACGTGAACGGCGGCGCCTGGACGACGCGATAACGCGAACGTGAGGCGGGCGTGGGTGATGATGTGTGCATGCGTGCGACCGTCAAAGATGTGGCCGAGCGGGCGGGAGTTTCGCCCAAGACGGTCTCCAACGTCATCAACGGCGTCATATTCGTCCGGCCGGAGACCAAGGCACGAGTGGAAGAGGCACTCGCGGCCCTGAACTACGTGCCGAACCTGAGCGCCCGAGGCCTGCGCAATGGGCGTTCCGGCATGATCGGCCTCGCCTTGCCGGATCTGCTGCGGCCGTACTCCGCCGAGATCACCCACCTGTTCGTCGAACTCGCCCACGAACGCGGTTGGGGTGTGCAGATCGAGCAGACCGCCGCCGAGCCGCAGCGCGAGTGGGAGTTGCTTTCGAAGGCCCGGGCGCATCTGGTCGACGGCCTCATCCTCAACCCGATCAACCTTGGCGACAGCGTCGTCACCGCGGGCCCGGACGGACTGCCGCCGGTCGTCCTCATCGGAGACGTCGACCAGGACGTGGTGAGCCAGGTCTGCATCGACAACGTCGCCGCGGCCGCCGACATGGTCCGCCATCTCCTCGCCGCGGGCTATCGCCGGATCGCCGCCGTCGGCACACCCGAACCGGGACCCGACCAGGTCAAATCAAGCGGTACGGCGGCCGCCCGGCTGCGCACCATCGGCTATCGGCAGGCCTTGACCGAGGCGGGCCTGCCGATCGAGGACGACCTGTTCGTACCGTTCGACCGATGGAACCCCGAGAACGCGGCCGAGGCGGTCACGTCGTACCTGCGTGATCACGACCTGCCGGACGCGTTCTTCTGTTTCACCGACACGATCGCGAGCGGGGTGTTGTCGGCGCTGTGGCATCTGGGGATCGCGGTGCCGGGTGATGTCGGGGTGGCCGGGTTCGACAACGTGACGGACAGCGAGTTCGCCGTGCCGCCGTTGACGACGGTCGACTTCAGCAAGCGTGATTTCGTCACGGCCGGCCTGGAGTTGCTCGAGGAGACGATGCGCGACCGCACCGCCGCACCTCGCCGCATCGTCATCCCGCACCGCATCATCGCGCGTGCCTCCACCGGTACCTAGACATTCATTCGTCGGAATCCGCCCTCTCATCACAGCAGACCTGCACAGGTCGGCGGCGGGAGAGGGCGGATTCCGACGAATGAATGGCAAGGTGCCGCACGCGAATCAACAAAAATGAACTGTTTCGCTCTTGTCGAGTGCGTTCCAACGATGTAATCATCGGGCACTCGACGAAGGAGTGGATCGGTGAGAGATCGTCCAATGACCCGGCGGGGGTTGCTCGGCGCCGCTGCCGCGGTGGTCGGTGGCGGCCTGCTGTCCGGCTGCGGCAGCCAGGCGAGCGAAGACGAACTGAGCTATTGGCACCCGATGTCCGGCGGCGACGGCGTCGTGATGGCAGGCCTGGTCGACCAGGCGAACGGCCGGAACCTCGGCTTCCACGCCACCCAGACCGTGCTCGCCTGGGGTCCGCCGTACTACACGAAACTCGCGATGGCCTCGGCCGGTGGACGCGCACCGGATCTAGCGGTCATGCACGCGTCGCGAATCGCCGGCTACGCCCCTGGCGGCCTGCTCGAACCGTGGGACCTGAACCTGCTCAAAGAGGTCGGCCTCACTGAGAAGGACTTCCCGCCACTGGTCTGGCAGAAGGGGTTCTCCGAGGACCAGCTGTACGCGGTAGCCCTCGATACGCACCCCTTTGTGATGTTCTATAACCCAGAAATCTTGGCGAAAGCAGGCGCCACCGACCTACCCGGGATCACCGAGGCCGGCGCGTTCGTGGAGGCCTGCCACAAGATCCAGCGGGTGACCGGCAAACACGCCATGTCGTACGGCTTCCTCGGCGACGGCTCGCAGATGTGGCGGCTCTTCTACACGTTCTACCGGCAGTCCGGCGCCGAGATGCGGTTGGTCCCGGGGCAGCAGGCCCAGGTCGACGAGCAGGCGGCGGTCAACGCGCTCACCTACCTGAGGTCGTTGCTCGACGACAAGATCGCGAGCCGCAGCGGCGACGGCGGTACGGCGACCAGCGAGTTCCTCCACGGCGAGAGCGGCATCCTCTTCGGCGGCGTCTGGGAGTTGCCGACGATCCTCGCGGAGAAGATCCCGTTCGACGCGCGGCCGATCCCACCACTGTTCGGCAAGCCCGCGGCGTACGCCGATTCGCACACGTTCGTCCTTCCGCGGCAGGCGAAACACGATCCGGAACGACGGCGCCACGTCTATCGGTTCGTGGCCGAACTGCTCAAGACCTCGGTGACGTGGGCCGGCGCCGGCCACATCCCGGCGTACGCGCCGGTGGTGGAGTCGGCGGAGTACAAGGCGCTGAAGCCGCAGGCGAGCTATGCCGAGGTGACGGACTACGTCAACTACGACCCGGACGTCTGGTTCAGCGGCGCGGGTAGCGACTTCCACAAGTACTTCGCGGAGAACGTGCAGAACGTGCTGGTCGGAGCCCAAGACCCGGCGCGCGGTTTCGAGGGGTTCGTGAAGAGGCTCAACGTGCTGCTCGACCGCCCGCAACCGGTCTGATCGGAAGGACTCAGATGTCATCCTCTGTCGTCATCGACCGCAAACGCAGCAAAGTCCGACAGCCCCGGGAAGTCAGTGCCAAGAGCCGGGAGACTCTCACCGGTTGGTCCTTCGCCGCACCCTTCACCGTTCTGTTCGTGCTCTTCCTGGTCGGCCCCGCGATCTACGGGCTCTACCTCAGCTTCACCGGTCGCTCGCTAACCGGCGCGAACGGCGAGCTGATCGGCCTCGCGAACTATGCCGAGGCTCTCAAAGACCCGGACATGTGGAAGTCGCTCGGCAACACTGCCTGGTTCACCGTGCTCAGCACCATCCCGCTCGTGATCGTGCCGCTGGCGCTCGCGCTGCTCGTCAACCTGGGTCTGCCGGGCCAATGGCTCTGGCGGCTGTCGTTCTTCATGCCATACCTGCTGGCCTCGACCGTGGTGGTGCTGTTCTGGGCGTGGATGTACAACCCGAAGCTGGGCATGATCAACGGCGTGTTGACCCAGTTCGGGTTCGAGCCGGTCGCCTGGTTGCAGGATCCGAAGGTGGCGATGCTGAGCGTCGTACTCACCACTGTCTGGTGGACGATCGGGTTCAACTTTCTCTTGTACTTGGCGGCGCTGCAGAACATCCCGGACCAGCAGTTCGAGGCGGCCGCGCTGGATGGTGCCGGCAAATGGCGGCAGCTGTTCTCGATCGTGATCCCGCAGCTCGCGCCGACGACCGCGTTGATCGTGATGCTGCAACTGCTCGCCTCGCTCAAGGTGTTCGACCAGATCTACCTGCTCACCAACGGCGGCCCGGCCGGTACGACGCGGCCGATCGTGCAGTACATCTACGAGACGGGCTTCACCGGCTACCGCTTCGGCTATTCCTCGGCCATCTCGTATCTGTTCTTCGCGATCATCGTCGTCGTCTCGCTCCTGCAATTCCGTCTGACCTTCCGGAAGGGTGATCGGTAGATGGCCACGCACACGTTGACCCGCGCGCCCCGAACGTTGACGCGTCGCACGCACAAACCGGGGGAGAACCCCTGGGCGCTCGGCCGGATCGTCGCGTTCGCCGTACTGGCCGTGATGGCGGCGCTCTGGTTGGTCCCGTTCGCCTGGGCGATCCTCACGTCGCTGAAGAGTGAGACCGACGCGGGCGCGTCCGAGTTGCAACTGTCGCCGCCGGACGGGTTCAGCCTGGACGCGTATCGCAAGGTGCTCGCGGCCGGCAACATCCCGGCCTGGGCGCTGAACAGCCTGCTCACGTCCGTCGCGATCACCCTGGTGACGGTCGCGACGGCCGCGCTGGCGGGCTACGCCTTCTCGCGGATCAACTTCGCCGGACGGCGCTGGCTGTACGCCGCGATCATCGGGGCGATCATCATTCCGCCGCAGGTGCTGATCGTGCCGCTGTTCTACGAGATGCTCGCCTTCGGCCTGGTCGACACCTACTGGGGAATCATCCTGCCGCAGGCGTTCGCGCCGGCGATGGTGCTGATCCTGAAGCGGTTCTTCGACCAGATCCCGATCGAACTGGAGGAGGCCGCCCGCGTTGACGGGGCCAGCCGGGTGCGGGTGTTCGCGTCGATCGTGCTGCCGTTGTCGCGGCCGATCCTGGCGGCGGTAGCGATCTTTGTTTTCATCGGCGCCTGGAATAACTTCCTGTGGCCCTTCATCGTTACCACTGATGCGGACCTGATGACCCTGCCGGTCGGACTGGCCACTGTGAAAAGTGCCTACGGCTTGCAATACGCGCAGAACATGGCGACATCGATCCTGGCGGCGCTGCCGTTGGTGCTCGTGTTCCTGTTCTTCCAGCGGCAGATCATCAAGGGTATTGCTACAACCGGGTTCGGTGGCCAGTGATCGGGCCGTTTAAACCTCTGCGCCCAAATTGGCAGGAGCCTGCAAACTCCCAGTGTCGGCTTGCCGCGTCCTGGCAGTTACGACACGCTTCAGCCTTCGAATGGGGTCAAGGCGAGGAGGGGTAGTGTCAAAGCTCGAGGTACTGGTCGACAGCAGCCGGCGGGAGCAGGCTGGTGCGGCCAAGGGGTTGGGGCGAGCGAGGGTCCAGCAGGGATTCGTGACCGGTGTGGAGGCGACAGGTGGCGCCAACCCGATGGTCCGGGTCCTTCTGACCAACCGGATGTCTGTTGGCGTCCGGCTGCCGGCCGGTGCAACGGTGCCGGCGATCGGCTCAACTCTGCGAGTCCGAGGAGCGAGTGGCTTCGGTGACCATGGCCCCGGCAATGCGTCACTGGTGACCACCGCAACTGGTCAAAAGACCTGGTAGCAAAGCAGGTCAGGCGCCCCCTGCTCCGGTGTGAGGCCGGAGCAGGGGGCGCGATCTGTGTCAGTCCTTGGGGTCGTCCATGACGGCACGGACCTCGATGGGGGAGTACTGCGCTTCGACCAGCCGTCCGGCCAGTTCGGCGGCTCGCTCGCTCGACTCGCAGTCGACCAGGTAGTAGCCGGCCAGCACTTCCTTGGCCTCGCTGAACGGCCCGTCGGTGACAGCAGGTACGTCGTTCTGGACGCGGACCACCTTCGCGTCCGCGATCGTCAGGCCGGCCGAACCGAGGTACTCGCCGGTCTTGGTCAGTTCCTCGAACAGACTCTGGTGTACGTCCATGACGTGGTCCATGCCGATCTCGTCCATGGACTTCCAGGTCTGCTCGTTGCCGTAGATGAGCAGCATGTACTTCATCGCTCGACACTAGCCGTGCGGAGGTCCGCCGTTGTGCCGAAGTGCGTTCGACTGTGCTTCCGCGAGCGCCGACGCCGCCTCGGCCCGGCGCTGCCACTCGCCGACCTGGTCCAGCCCGGTCACTGCCGTCCGGTACGACGCTGCCGCCTCGGCGTACCGCCCGAGCCCCGCCAGCGCCCGGCCCAACTCGAACCGCACCACGGCCGAGCCCCAGCGATCGTCCTGCGCCTCGAACACAGTGAGCGCGCGATCCGCCCGCCGCAACGCCTCGCCGTACCGGCCCTGGTCATTGCGCAACGCGCTGAACCGGAACTCCGCCATCGCCACGCCACGGTCATCGCCGAGCTCCGCGCGCATCGCCAACGCGCGGCGCAGGCAGACCGCCGCCTCGCTGTGCTCACCGCGCATCCGCAACGCGTGCGAACGCCTGCCGATCGCGGCCGCCTCACCCCACCGATCGCCCAGGGCCTGGCATTGGCGAGCGTGTTCGGCATGACTCGCCTCCGCCTCGGCGTACCGCCCGAGTCCTTCGTACGCCAGGCCCAGGCGGCCGCACAGCTCGGCCTCTTCCTCGGCCAGACCGATCGCGCGCGCATCCGTCATCCCCGCCTGGAGCTCGGTGACCGCGGAACGGTAGCGGTGCTGACCGATCCGGCCGAGGCCGAGCATGCTGTGCGCGTAGGCCCGTTCGCGCAGATCGTCCGAGCGTTCGGCGACGACCATGGCCAGGCTCGCGACCTCCACCATGTCGGGCCAGCGGCAACGCAGGTCGTAGTACCAGGGGATGCGCTGGGTGAGCTCGCGGAACAACGAATCCAGTACGCCGTCCGCGCGCGCCGCCGTGATGCGGGCCGCCTCGAGCAACGCCGCCGCTTCCGTATCGAGCCAGGTGAGGGCTGCGGCTCGGGCCTCGGGACCGTTCTCGGCCAACGGCGCGATCGCGTCCGCGTTTGCCCGGGCATTGTCGAAAAGCCAACCAAATAAGGCGTGTTCGGCCTTCTCCCGGTCGTGGCGATGTTCTTCCTCCACGAGTAGCTCCGCGGCGTACAACCTCAACAGGTCGTGTAAGCGGTAGCGCCCGGGCGTGGCGGCGAGGCCGAGCAGGCTTGCGCTGGCCAAGGCGTCGAGGTGTTCCTCGGCTGGTTCATCCAGGAGTACGGCGGCCGCTTCCGCGCCGAAGTCGGGACCGGGCGCGAGCGCTAATCGCCGGAACAACCGCCGGGTCGTCGCGGGCACGCGGCGGTACGACAACGCGAAGGCTCCGCGCACGGCGAGATCGCCCGCGGTGAGCCAACCGAGGCGGCGTTGCTCGTCGCGCAGCAGGTCGGCCAGGTGCGCGACGGACCAGTTCGGCCAGGAGGCCAGCCGGTTGCCCGCGATCCGTACGGCGAGAGGTAATCGGCCGCAGGCGGAGACGACTTCGGCCATGGCCTCCGGCTCGGCTTGGGCGCGTTCCGTTCCGACGATGTCGGCGAGGAGGCCGGTCGCGTCTTGCTCGGTGAGTTCGCCGAGGTCGACCCGGCGGGCCGCGGTCAACCCGGTCAGGCGATCGCGACTGGTGATGAGGACGAGCGCCGGACCGGGCCCGGGCAAGAGGGCACGCACCTGCGCCTCGTCACGTGCGTTGTCCAGCACCATCACGCAACGCCGTCCGGCCAAACGCGATCGGAACATCGCCGCGCCACCGGCGGCGTCAGCCGGCAGCTGCGAGTCCGGTACGCCGAGTGCGCGCAGCAAACGATGGAGCACGGCCTCCGGCGCGGCCTCGCCCAACTCCACGAAGAACTGCGCGTCGCGTAAGCCGAGGCCGATCGCCCGGCTGGCCGCCTGTACGGCGAACGTCGTTTTGCCCGCGCCGGGTTGTCCCGCGATCACGACCGTCACGGGTCCACGCCCAGCCAGGCATTCGCCGGCCGCGGCGGCGATGGTGGCGAGCTCGGTATCGCGTCCGCAGAAGTCGGCCGGGGCGGCGGGCAACTCCGCGATGACGAGTGATTCGGGCTGGGCGGTCGCGTCCGTCGTACGGGCTGATGCGCGTTCGGCGAGGGCGGCCGCGTGCAACGAACGCAACTCGCCGTCGGTGATGCGCAACTGGCTTTCGTAGCGCGCGATCAGGTCTTCGGGGGCGAGGCGCCGGCCCTTTTCGTAGTCGGAAAGTCCGCCGTGTCCTTGCATGCCGAGGCGACCCGCGAGCTGCCGCAACGAAAGACCGTGGGCAAGGCGGTACCTCAACATCGCCGCCCCCAGTGCGACTACTGCAGGTGAACTGCCCGATGACGTGTCAAGCGGACTCAATGGACACTCTCTGGACGCCTCACAGCCGAAAACATAGCCGACAGCCGGTAGTTGATCGATAGCGTCCAGCCACCAGTCCTGTTCCGCCCATCAGGAGGTTGGAAATGCGTGTTCGGTTAGGTTCTCGGTGGATCGCGGCACTCGGTGCGGGTGTCCTCATCAGTGCGGGTGCGACGACTGTTGCGCAGTCCGCGCCGGCTTCTTTGGAGCAGGTGGTCAGCGGCAAGATCGACGCTGTCGCCAAGAAGAACGCGAAGCGTGCGGGCAATCAGGTCAACGTCATCCGCCGCGACGGCGACTGGGCTTTCGGCACGGCAGTCGCGTTGACGCCTCGCGGGGAGGACACCCACCCTGAGGGCTGGTTGTTCGTTGCGCGTCGCGTTGCCGGTGGATGGCAGGTTGGCTTTGAAGGCTCGGCGGCGTTCGCGGAGCTGTCTGCCGCCTCGCCGGTCGTGTCGGCGAAGGAGAAGTCTCTGTTCAAGCAGACGGCCTTCGCTCCTCAGGTGGCCGGTGGTGACTATCGGACCGGGATGCGCCTGCCGTTCGCTGTGGGCCACACGTGGAGCATGCCTGGTGGCTCGCACGGTTGGGCCGGGACGGATACGCCGTACAGCGCTATCGATCTTGCGGGTGGCAACGGCCAGGTCCTCGCGGCACGCGGCGGTACGGCGTACACCATGTGTGGCAACGGGCGTGGATGGATCCGGGTTATTCACGACCGGGGCTATTCCACGGACTACTACCACTTGTTCAACAACATCGCGGCGAACGGTACGGCTGTGAGTGCGGGCAGCTTCCTCGGCAATATCGGCACGGACGTGTCGTGCGGTGGCGCGGCCAGTGGTGCGCACGTGCACTTCGCGCTACGGCAGAACAGCGCGTACGTCGGTATCGCGAACCATAACGTCGGCGGCTGGGTCTTCCAGAACGCCAGCACTGCTTACAACGGCTGGGCGCTGCACGGCAGCACTCAGCGCAACGCGGGCGGCAGCCTGTACAACTACGGCGCGCTCGGGTTCACCCAGGGAATCATGGACGCCTTCGGTGGCGGCACCGTCAACAAGCGCACGGGTCCGGGGACGGGCTACGCGCTCGCCGGCAGTGTTGCCGACGGCACGACCGTCAACATCTCGTGCTCCAAGAGCGGCACGACTCACACAGGTCGCTGGGGCGCCAGCAGCTTGTGGAACCGGCTGAGCGACGGCACCTGGGTCAGCGACGCGTACATGTGGACCGGCTTGAACGGGCCCGTGAACGGCACATGTCCATAACTACCTTTTAGGAGGTGCGTCCTGGCAGACCCAGCCCCCACTGGGTCTGCCAGCTTCTATTCCAGGCCAGCCAGGCGCAGTAGGGCTGTAGTCGCTACGGCCGCTATGACGATCAGTGGGAACGGGGCTTTGCGTAGGGCCAGTACCGCGCCGACGGCGACGCCGGCCAGGCGAGACCATCCGGCGAACGACTGGCCATCCATGACGGCACCAGTCGCTACCAGGGACAGAAGCAGCACGACGGCCGCAACCGACAGCAACTCCTGCCACCGCTCAGGGATCTGCACCCGCTCGTGGAACACAGGGCCGGCCAGACGGAACGCATAGGTCCCGGCTGCGAGAACGAGAATTGCTACTAGTGGCATCACGTTGTTGCCTTTTGGTGAGGCGGCTTCCGGGCCAGGAACAGGCCTACTAGGCCGACGAGGACGGGGAGACCTGCGGGCAGGAAAGGCGTGGCGGCCACGGCGACGACTGCGCCGGCGAGGGCCGCGTTGCGGGTACGGCGTTCGCGGAGCGCCGGCATGACCAGGGCCAGTAGCACTACCGGGAATGCCGTATCGAGGCCGAATGCCTCGGTATCACCTACGGCATTGCCGGCGATGGCGCCGAGCACAACGGAGATGTTCCAGACGGCGAACAACGCCAAACCGGAAGTCCAGAAGGCGGCTCCCCTCTTCGCGGGGTCGGCGCCCTGCAGTGCGAAGGCGGCCGATTCGTCGGTCAGGATCTGCGCGCCGACCAGCTTCTTTCGCCAGGTTGAGCCGAGGACGTCGGCGAGCGCGAGGCTGTACGGCATCAGGCGCGCGTTGAGCAGCAGCCCGGTCACCACCGCCGCGATGGCGCTGCCGCCGGACAACGCGATGCCGATCGCGGCGAACTGCGCGCCACCGGCGAAGACCAGCACGGACATCACGATCGGCACCCAGGTGTCGAGTCCACCCGAAACCGCGATCGCGCCGAACGACGCGCCCACGACCGCGTCGGCGACACAGAGCAGGCCGATATCGCGCAGCGTGCCGCGGTCGAGTGTTCGCCATAACGAATTCATGTCCACTACAGTGAACAGCGAACAGGTGTTCGTCAAGTCGAACAAAGCGGAAAGTCTGGAGCGAACGATGGTGGTCTCTGAGGGTGGTAGGTCGCCGGTCGCGATGATCGCGGCCGCCATCCGGCGTGAGCGCGACAACGCCGGCCTGACGCTGACCGAGCTCGCGCGGCAGGCGAACCTGGCGAAATCGACGTTGTCCCAGCTCGAGTCCGGCTCGGGTAATCCGAGTGTTGAGACGCTTTGGGCGCTGAGCGTGGCGCTGGATGTGCCGTTCAGCCGGTTGGTGGATCCGCCGCGTGCGGTCGTACGGGTAGTCCGGGCCGGCGAGGGGCCGGTGATGTACTCCGAACAGGCTGACTATTCGGCGACTCTGCTCGCGTCGTGCCCGCCGAACGCGCGTCGCGACATCTACTTGATCCAGGTCAGCCCAGGCAAACCGCGCGCCTCCGATCCCCACAACCCCGGCACGGTCGAACACGTCGTCCTCAGCCAAGGCCGCGCCCTAATCGGCCCCCGCGAGGACCCAATCGAGCTCGCCCCGGGCGACTACGTGAGCTACCCAGGCGACGCCCCCCACATCTTCGAGGCCCTCGAACCAAACACCACGGCCGTACTGATCTCAGAACTGGTCTAACGACACCCGCCAAGACCGGCACCACGCCCGCGACACCGCACCCCCTAAGCCCTGCCGCCGACGCCAACACCGGCATGACGCCCGCGGGTGCGCACCACCTAAGCACTGCGTCGATTGGTCTGGATTCGACCGCCCTCGCGACGGGCCACCTTGGTCAACTCGGGCCCGCGGGCGAATCCTGACCAATCGACGCTAATCCAGCACCACGAATGACCATCCCCGGGCGGCCGCGGTCCCTGGCCAGCCATTAGCGTCCATTGGTCAGGATTTGCCCGCAGACCGTCAGCCTTCAAACTGACCCGCCGCTGGAGCGGTCAAATCCAGACCAATGGACGCAGGGCTTAGGCGATGCGGGACGCGGGCGGGATGCCGGTGTTGGCGTGCTCTGGCGGTCGGGGGAGCTGGCTTGGGTAAACGCTTTCGTGGATGGTCTTCCCTTTCCATGTGGTCGCATGAATTACTGTCTGGGGCGACGAAAGGGAGTGGGATGGAGGGGCCAGAGGTCGTAGCGCGGCCACGGACGATCACCGCGGCGTACCTGCTCTGGATGATCGTCGCAGCCACCCTCATCCTCTTCGGCGGCTTCCTCCTGGTGACAGGCTGGCTCGCGTTCGTAGACGCCACGAACCTGACCGCGAGCGCGTTGCTAGTCGTTCTGGGCTTCGCCGTCTGGTGGTTCGGGACGCTACTCGCCGGCGGTCGCGACGTACGACTGGTGCTGCTGGTGATGGGTGGCGCGAGCTGCCTCGCCCTTCTGCCCGCCGTGTTCGCGGTCGCGGCGATCGTGCTGCAATTCGTGCCACCCAGCCAACGCTGGTTCCAACTCGCGCCGCTCGATCAGACCCGCGGCGAGGTGCTGTGAACACCTGCCTTCAAAGGAACACCCGGCTTTAAGGCCTCGGCCAGCCGCCGCCACTGCGGCATAGCCGATCGACCGGGCTCGATCCCGATGACCTGAATGCCAACGTGATCCGCACCCGCGTCGAGATGCCCCTGCAGCTTGCGGACGATCGTGTCGAGATCACCCCAAAACACCAGATCGTCGACCAACCGATCGCTGCCCCCATCGGCGAAATCGGCCTCCGTGTACCCCTGGCGAAGGTACTTGGCGATGTTGTACTTCTGCGTCGAGTAGACGTGCAGATGCTCGCGCGCGATCTCCCGCGCCTTCCCTGGATCAGCCTCGAACAACACCGCATGCTCCACGCCAAGGAACGGCGCCTCGCCGAGAATCTCCCGCGCCTCCGCCGTATGGCGCACCGGCACGTGATAAGTGTGCGCACCATCGGCCCTCTCCCGCGCCAACTCGAGCATCTTCGGCCCGTACGCCGCGAGCAAACGCCTGATCGGTCCCTTCTGATCGAGCTCATCCAGGTACTCGCGCATCACCTGCATCGGCTTCAGCCCGGGACGCGCATCGCCGACTCCCAGGCCAAGCAGGTGCCGATTCGGATAGGCCTCGGCCAGCAAGGACGCAGCGCCGTACGTGCGCAGCGCATCCCGATGCAGAACCTGCGCAATTCCGTTGACCACCGTGATGTTCGTCGAATTCGCCAGCAGGAATCCGGCCAGCGTCATCGCCTCGCGACCACCCACTTCGGGAAACCAGATGGCCGGCCAGCCCAGTTCGTCGAGCTCCTGGATCTCATCCCGGATCAAGCTCGCCGGCTGATCCTCAAAGTCGAACGTCCACACGCCGAACCTGCCCAGCTCCATAGCCGCTTCTCCTCATCGTGGTTTGTTCGAATCGAAGTATCGCAGAATCTCGATATGATGCTCGAGCGAAGTTCACGTCTTGGTCCACAGAGGTCAGCAGCTGTTGAGCGGGTTCGTTAGAGCGAGCGACCGAGCACGTCAACGAGCTCACTGATGCGCTGCTCATCGCGCCGGTAATGCGTCCACTTGCCGATCCGGGTGGACCGCACGAGCCCCGCACGCTCGAGCGATGCCATATACGCGGACACGGTCGACTGCGCCAGCCCGGTCTTGGCCTGGATATGACTCACGCACACGCCAACCTCATGCATATCCGCGATCGCCTCATCCGGCGAAAAGTGCCGCTCAGGCTCCCGCAACCACTGCAACACCTGAAGCCGCACCGGATTGCCCAGCGCCTTGAACACCTCAACCAACTGCGCAGAGGTGTCCACAGAAGCCTTGGCATGTGTACTCATGATCACCCCAACTATACGGACCACATCTTGTCGCCGCCTGTCGTCCCGGCGGTCAGAAGGGACCGACGAACTGCGACACGCCGCGTCACAAGGGCCCGATGAGCGGAATACAGACACGCCGGGGAGGCTAGGGCGGCGGGGTGCGGATGAAGGTTTGGAGGAGGGTGGCGGTGGGGGAGAGGGGGTGGTGGAGGCGCCAGGTCAGGCCGATGTCGCGGCGGGCTCGGATGCCGGAGAGGGGGATGCCGGTGGCGCCGCTGGCGGTGCCGCGGACGGCGCCGGCGGGGAGGATGGCGACGCCGAGGCCGGCGCCGACGAGGCGGTCGATGGTGGTGAGGTCGGTGCTTTCGAAGGCCACTTGGGGGATGAAGCCGGCGTCGCGGCACAGGTCGTCGGTGACCCGGTGGAAGCCGAAGTCGGGGCGTAGGGCAACGAATTGCTCGGCGGCGGCTTCGGAGAGGGCGACTCTTTTGCGTACGGCGAGTGGGTGGCCGGGTGGTACGTAGAGGCAGAGGCGTTGGCGTTCGAGCAGGTGCCAGCCGAAGATCTCGGGGTCGGGTCTCGGCCCGGTGATACCGAGTTCGGCCTCGCCTGATTCGAGGTCGCGGACGATCTCGTGGGACGGCTCTTCGCGGAGGGCGAACCGGACGTTCGGCGCGACCTTGCGGAACGCGGTGAGCAGGTCCGGCACCACTCCGGTGGCGACGGAATGCAGGAACGCGAGGCGGATCGTGCCCGAGTCCGGGTCGTGCTCGGCGCGGATCTGCTCGCGGGTGGCGTCGACCGCGGTGACGCTCGTACGGGCGGCCGCGAGGACGTTGCGGCCGTGCGGATTGAGGCGGAGCCCGCGGTGTTCGCGTTCGAAGAGGCGGACGCCGAACTCGTCCTCGACGCGGCGCAGGCTGCGCGACAACGTCGGCTGGCTGATCCCGAGCAGAGCTGCCGCGTCGGTCAGATGTTCGGTCTCGGCCAGGACGACGAACCAGCGCAAGTCGTCGATATGCATGCACCAAATGATACGGATAGCGCATCGTTTCAGGCTGTTTCGCGCATTTTACGTATCACCGAAGGCCTGGCATCGTCGACGGTATGACGATCGGCTACCTCCCGGGTGATCCCGGCTATCGCCGATTGTCGGTTGCACTGTTCGCGGCCGGCCTCGCCACGTTCGCGATGCTGTACAGCGCGCAGCCGTTGCTCCCGGAGCTCGTGCACGCCTTCGCCATCTCCCCAGCCCGTAGCGCCTTGGCGATCTCGGTGGCGACCCTAGGCCTCGGTATCGCGCTACTGATCGTAGGACCGCTGTCAGAGGTTGTAGGCCGCACTAGCCTGATGCGTTGGTCGGTGGCAGCAGCAGCGGTTATCGCCGTCGGCTGCGCTCTAGCGCCGACCTGGAACTCACTACTGGTCATGCGAGGTCTCCAAGGCGTAGCGCTCGCGGGACTTCCAGCCGTCGCAGTCGCCTACCTACGCGAAGAGGTCCACGCGAGCAGGCATGCTCGCGCTAGCGGCCTGTACGTCGCAGGGACGGCCGTAGGCGGTATGACCGGCAGACTCATCGCGGGCGGCCTCGCGGACCTAGGCGGTTGGCGGCTCGCCATGGCGGGTATCGCCGCCTTCGGCCTGGCATGCGCGGTAGTGGTCGCCGTACTTCTCCCAGACTCGCGGAACTTCCACCCGCAATCAGCGCATCCCCGCAACCTCCTCAAGCAGACCGCCGGCGTACTAACCGATCCCGCACTACTAGCGCTCTACGGGATAGCCGCAACCGCAATGGGCGCATTCGTCGCGGTGTACAACGCCACTGGCTTCCGGTTGGCGTCAGCGCCGTACGGGCTGGGGCCGGGCTTAGCGGGTCTCGTGTTCACGGTGTACGTCGTGGGCTCGGCCTCTTCGGCGTACGCAGGCCGCCTTGCCGACCAGTACGGGCGTCGGGCCGTAGTACCGACCGCGTGCGCGATCACCATCGCAGGCGTACTCCTGACGCTGGCAAGCCCACTGCCAGTGGTAGTGCTCGGACTAGCTGTCATGACCGCAGGGTTCTTCGCGGTCCACGGTGTGGCCAGTGGCTGGGTAGCAGTCCGGGCCCATCTAGGTGGCGGTGGAACCGGGCAAGCCGCCTCGCTCTACCTCTTCGCGTACTACCTCGGGTCGTCGGTATTCGGCGGCCTAGCGGGTACGGCGTGGACCAGCGCCGGGTGGTATGGCGTAGCGGTCGAGGCTGTCGTACTGCTGCTGGTGACGCTTCTCCTGGCAATGCTGCTCCGGCGAATTCCCATCCGGGTGGCAGGATCTGAAGTGGGCAAACCGGCCACGATCGACCAGGAGTTGCAGCGATGACTAGAGCGATTGAAGCCGCAGAGGCCCTCGGGCTGGCTCACCAGGTGACCAGGCACGGCCGGGTGAACTCGCTGGCAGAGGCGGCCGCGGCTCGTGGGATCGAGCCGGCCGAGCTGATCAAGACGATCGTGGTGAGGTTGGCCGATGACGACTACCGGTTCGTGCTGGTGCCAGGCGACCGGGAGATCGCCTGGCCCAAGCTACGGACCGTGTTGGGGGTCAAGCGGATGTCGATGCCGGATGCGGCGACGGCGCTCGCAGTGACGGGATACGTGCGCGGCACGATCACGCCTCTCGGCAGCACGAACGCGTGGCCGGTGATCGCCGACGAACGCATCACCGGCACGATCTCCATCGGTGGCGGCGACCACGGTGTCGGCCTGACCGTCGACGCGAAAGAACTCGCCGACGCTCTCAACGCCACCACCGCCGACGTCACCGACCCACAGGCCTAGGCCGAGCAGACCTCAGGCCGCCGAGCGGTCAGCGACCGGGCGACGACGCTGGTTGACGTCCACCAGGGATTGCGGCTTCCACACGCCGTCCGGCGGGTAGACGTTCGTGCCCGGCGGGACGATCTCGTCGATCCGGTCCAGCGTCGCGTCGTCCAGCACCAGCGAAGCGCCCTTCAACGCGCCTTCGAGCTGCTCCATCGTGCGCGGACCGATGATCACCGACGTCACCGCCGGGTGCGCGACGACGAAGGCGAGCGCCAACTCCGGCAACGTACAACCGATGCCTTCGGCAACTTCCACCAGCTGCTCGAGTACGTCGAACTTGACCTCGTTGGACGGGATCGACGGGTCGAACCGGAACGGCGTGATCGCCGCCCGGCCCTTGCTCAGGTCGATCGGCTGCCCCTTGCGGATCTTGCCCGACAGGAAACCGGAGGCGAGCGGGCTCCAGGTCAGCACGCCCATGTTGTAGCGGCGGGCCGTCGGCAGCAGCGCGGTTTCGATGCCGCGGGCAAGCAACGAGTACGGCGGCTGCTCGGTCCGGAATCGGTGCAGGCCACGCCGCTCGGACACGACGTGGGCCTCGACGATCTGTTCGGCCGGGAACGACGAACAGCCGAAGGCGCGGATCTTGCCCTGCTGCACCAGGTCGGTCAGCGCCGACAGCGTCTCCTCGATATCGGTCGTGTGGTCGGGCCGGTGAACCTGGTAGAGGTCGATCCAGTCGGTCTGCAAGCGACGGAGGCTGTCCTCAACCGCGTTGATGATGTGACGGCGCGAGTTGCCGCCGTGGTTCGGGCCTTCGCTCAACGCGAAGTGGAACTTGCTGGCCAGCACGACATCATCGCGGCGGCCGAGCAGCGCCTTGCCGACGATCTCCTCGGACTCCCCAGTGGAATACATATCGGCCGTGTCGACGAAGTTGATGCCCTGGTCGAGCGCGGCGTGAATGATGCGCACGCTGTCGTCGTGATCGGCATTGCCGACCGCGCCGAACATCATCGCGCCGAGACACTGCACGCTGACCTCGATACCGGTGCCGCCGAGATTGCGGTAACGCATATGGAACTCCCTCATCAGCCTTGAAAAGACAGCCTGAGGCTAGGAGCTAGAGGCGACTCTAGGTCAAGCCAATATGCTGACCGGGTGACTGATACCGCGGTGGAGCTGAGCATCGGTGAGGTGGCCGCGCAGACCGGCCTGAGCGTTCACGCCCTGCGCTTCTACGAACGTGAGGGCATTCTCGCCAGTCCGGTGCGCCGCAACTCGAGCGGCCGTCGCGTCTACAGCCTGCACGACGTCGAGTGGCTCAACCTCTGCATCATCCTGCGCGCCTCGGGTATGCCGCTGCCGGCCATCCGCCGCTACACCGAGCTGGTGCGCGACGGCAGCGGCAACGAGAAGGACCGGCTCGACCTGTTGCGTCAGCATCAGGAGGACGTGCGCGCGCAGATCGCCAAGCTGACCGAATGCCTCGACCTGATCACGTTCAAGGTCGGCATCTACGAGGACCTCGTCGAGTCCGGCGGCACCTGCGAGCCCCCAGAGTCCGAGCTCCGACGTACAGCTCAGCTTTAAGCAACGAGCTCGGCCGCGAGTGCGTTC
This sequence comes from Kribbella sp. NBC_01245, assembly GCF_036226525.1. NCBI lineage: Bacteria > Bacillati > Actinomycetota > Actinomycetes > Propionibacteriales > Kribbellaceae > Kribbella > Kribbella sp. NBC_01245. Next base: position 1,634,203 of record NZ_CP108487.1, on the reverse strand, counting down.
ATCACGCCTTGCCAATGGCGGCGCTGCTGCTCACGTTCGGCGGCGTCCGCCAGCCGCTCCTGATGGATTACCAGCCGCGACTTACCGGCGCCGGCGCTCGACACCGTCAGCTGCAGGGTCGTGTCGTGGGTCCAGTCGGATGGCTGCCAGGTGAGCCGGATGCGGTCGAGCTCGCGATAGCCGCGCGTCTCGCCGCGCACACCGGCGCTGGTCTCGTAGCCCGCGCCGCGCTCGGGAACGACCGTGACGTCGTCGCCGAGCCAGATCGCGACGCCCGCCTGCGACGTGACGAATTCCCACACCTCGGCGACCGGGCGATCGACGGTCTTCGAAACCCCGATCTGCCAGCCGGCATCGCGGGTGCGTCCGACCGGGCTCATCGCAGCACCGCCGCGACCGCGCTGACCTCGAGCAGCGCACCGGGTACGGCGAGACCAGCCACCCGCATGCCGACAACCGGCGGCGCAGCGCCCTCCAGCCCGGCGGCCGCGACCGGGTAGGCGGCGTTGAGGTCGACGCCGTCCACGAACAAGACCGTCATCATCACCAAATCGTGGACCGTTGCGCCCGCCGCGGCCAGTGCGACCTTCAGATTCGTCATCACCTGCTCTGTCTGAGCGGCGGCGTCATCACCGCCCACGAGTGTGCCGTCGGAGGTGACAGCGTTCTGGCCGCCGATATAGATGGTCGTGGCGCCCGGCGGCACCACGGCGACGTGGGTGAAAGCGGGGGACTGGACGAGTTCTGCGGGACGAAGCAGCGAAATCTGTGTCATGAATCAAGCATGACGCACTACTAGGACAGCTACTGTCCGGGTATGCAGGGCAATATTGCCGCATGAGCACAACCAGCCGCCGTCTCGAGACGCTCGCGCTGCTCCAGGCGCATCCGGGCATCTCCGCCACCCAGCTGGCCGCCCGCCTCGGCATCACCGAGCGCACCGCCCGACGCGACGTGGCACACCTGCGCGAGGTCGGCTATCGCATCGACGCCGAAGCCGGCCGGGAAGGTGGATACCGGCTCGCCGCCGGCCGCGCGATGCCACCTTTGCTGCTCGATGCCGACGAGGTGGCGGCCGTCGCGCTCGGCCTGCGTACGGCGGTCGCGGTCGACGGGTTGGAGGCCGCCGCGATCACCGCCTTGGCCAAGCTCACCCAGGTCGTGCCGTCGCGCTGGCGGACCCGGCTCAGCGCACTCGGCGAGGTGGAGGCGTTGCCGGCGGAGTCAGGTCGCCGGGCCGATCGTGACGTCCTGATCCCGGCCGCGCTCGCCTGCCGGGCGAACGAGGCCATCCGGATCCGGCATCGCCGCCACGACACCTCGGACGCCCGCCCAACCGACGTACAGCCGCATCGATTGGTCACGTTGCGCCGCCGCTGGTACCTGGTCGCCTGTCCACGTGGCGCCACCGACTGGTTGGTGTACGCGCTCGACCGCGTTGACCACATCCAGCCGCTCGGCACCCGGTTTGACGTACCAGAGGCGCCATCCGACGCCGCGGGGTTTGTCGCCGACACGCTCGCGCACGGGCCGTGGCGATATCGCGTGCGCGTGCGGGTGCATACGTCGGCCGACCTCGTCCGGTCACTCGTCAACCCGACCGTGGCGAGCGTGGTCGAGGCTGGCGACGAGTGCGAGATCCACCTAGGGACCGACGATCTTGACTGGGCCGCGCGATGGCTCGCCTACTTCAACCTCGACCTCGACGTCATCGAACCGCCGGAGCTTTCGGACCAATTGCGCACGCTCGGGCAGTGGCTGCTCGACCGATATTGAGACTTAGACGCGTCGCTCGACGTGGAGGAGGTATTCCTTTCGGTTGAGGGGGTTGTGGTCGGTGCGCGGACGTTCCGGCACGAGGCCCGTGACCGGGTCGTACCGCTCGAAGGCCGTTTCCAGTACGCCCTCGCCGGAGGTCAGCCCGGGCAGCATTTGCTCCAGCTCGTGCACGCTGGCGGCAGGGATATCGCCTTCCAGTACGCACGTCACGCCGTCGAGCTCGGGGGAATGCGGGATGCCGCGCAGGCGGGTGATCAGCGGCAGGATCGGACCGTACGCATCGGCCGGCAGCTCCATCCGGAAGTGGTGCACCGGCTCGTGTACGACGGTGTGCGCACGTTGCACCGCGTCCATCAGCACCAGCGGCGTCAGGTTGCGGAAGTCGCCGGCGGTGCTCGACATGCTCTTGTCGAACGTGCCGTGCGAGTGGCTCTGCCGGGCCCAATACCCGGACCGCGTCATCGTCACCACGCAGTCGGTCAGCTGCCAGCCGTGCACGCCCTGCTCCAACGTCTCGTGCACGGTCTCCTCGACCGTACGGAAGAACGCGATCGGCATCGAACCGAGCTCCACCTCGAGCCGGAACTCCACACCACTGCCGATCGGGCCCGGCTCCACTCGCAGACCGACCGTGGCCAGGAACGGGTTCTCGCCCGTCGCGATCACCTCGAACGCCTCGCCGGTGCTTTGTAGCCGCTCGACGCAGATCGTGGTGGTCTCGCGGAAGCCGACGGTGATGCCGAAGTCGTTCGCGAGGGTGGCCTGGATGACCTCCTTCTGCACCTCGCCGTACAGCGAGACGTACATCTCCTGCCGGATATCGTCCTGCCGGACATTGATCAGCGGGTCCTGCTCGGCCAATTGCGCCAGCGCCATCCGCAGGCGGCCCTTGTCGGCGAGGCGCTCGGGGTAGATGACCGACTCCAGCGAGGGCGGGGCGAAGAAGTGCTTGCCCTCGGCAACTACACCGGTGCCGACGCGGTCGCCGATCCGGATCTCGCTCAGGCCCCAGAGGCGCCCGATCTGGCCGGCCGCCAAGGCGTTGCCGCTCACCGGCACACCGCCCTCGAATCGGTCGATGGCGGTCACCTTGGCTTCCGCGTTGTCTCCGAACGGCAGCACGTCGCGGGTCCGGATCGTGCCCGAGAACAGACGTACGTACGCGACCTTCGCACCCGACGGCGCCCGATCGACCTTGAACACCGTGCCCGCAACAGGCCCGTCGGCATCACCCGCCCTTGCCGGCAGGAACTCGCGGATCCCTGCGATCAACTCGTCGAGCCCGACCCCGGTCATCGCCGAGCCGAAGTACACCGGATGGGCTTGCGCCTCCGCCGTACGGACGGCCAGGCGCTTGCGCAACTCGCCGTACTCGATGGACGACTCGTCTCGCACGTACGCCGCGAGGAGGTCTTCGTCATGCTCGGCGAGTACGTCGACCAGGTTCGCGGTGAAGCCCGGATCAGTGCCGTCGTACGGCGTGAAGCGGGCGGCCCTGGTGCCGATGGAGGTGGTCGAGCCCATCGCGACGATCTCCGGTGCGAGTTTGGCCGCGAGGCGCTCGAGCAGTGCGTCGTACTGTGCGCCGGCTCGGTCGATCTTGTTCACGAAGATGATCGTGGGGATGCGGAGGCGTTGCAGCGTACGCATCAGCACGCGGGTCTGCGCCTGCACACCTTCCACGGCCGAGACGACCAGCACGGCGCCGTCGAGCGCACCGAGTACGCGGTCCACCTCGGCGATGAAGTCCGGGTGGCCGGGAGTGTCGATCAGGTTGACCGCGAGCTCGTTCAGCTGGAACGACACGACGGCCGACTTGATCGTGATGCCACGCTGACGCTCTAGGGCCAGCGAATCGGTCTGGGTGTTGCCGTCATCGACGCTGCCGATCTCGTCGATGACGCCGGCGGCGTGTAATAGCCGCTCGGTGAGGCTGGTCTTACCGGCGTCGATGTGCGCCAGAATGCCCAAGTTCAAACTCAACACTGCGCGTCATGTCCCTTAGATAGGTGAAATACCCCTTCTCGGCGGACATCGACGCTCGGCGCATTGGTTTCTCCTGGGTAGACGAACAGTTCTCCAGCAGTACAGCAGCGTTGGCGGTCGGCCAACAACCGATTTATCTGCCCACGACAGGCGACCTCGCCGTCAGGTGACCGAGTTTGATCGGTTTCGTGGTCGGGGCGTCGTGGTGGGTCGAGGCTGGCGGTGACCGCCTGGGTGTTCGAGGTCTTTCGGGATCGCCGGCCCAGGGTTTCTCCGACCGCCCCTCTGGAGGAAACCGTGCAACGTCTACTAGCACTCGTCACGACGGCAGTGGCCTTGGCCGCTGGCGCACTCACGGCTCAGGCAAGTCCGTCTCCGACTCCGACGATCAACCCCAACAGCTACATGGCTCAGCGCGCCGCCATGCAGAAGACCGCGGCGGCTCCGTCTGCCGTACTGGCACGGCCGGTGCTGCGGGTACCGTTCCGCTGCGACGAGCGGTGGACGGGCGCGAGCCGCTCGGGTCACAGCCCGTCGTACTGGTCGCTCGACTTCAACTGGGGTGCCGGTGATGACGACCTCGGCAAGCCGGTCAAGACCAGCGCTTCCGGTACGGTCGTCCGTTCGTCGTACGACGCCGGTGGTTACGGCAACTACATCGAGATCGCACATGGCGATGGTTGGCACACGCTGTATGCGCACCTGCAGATTCGTGAGGTCGGCGTCAACGACCGCGTCACCGACAGCACCCGGATCGGCCGCGTCGGCGGGACCGGCAACGTGACCGGCCCACACCTCCACTACGAACAGATCAAAGACGGCGTCGTCGTAGCCGCCAAGTTCGGCCAAAGCACCTGGGCCACCTACCCAGGCCCCGACACCTACGTCCGCATCGCCGACTGCTAACCCCACCGAGGGCCGGGACCCCGCCACCCCGGCCCTCACCAACCCGCCGCCACGCCAACACCGGCATAACGCCCGCAGAACCGACCCCCTAAGCACTGCGTCCATTGGTCTGGATTTGACCGCTCCAGCGGCGGGTCAGTCTGAAAGCTGACGGTCTGCGGGCAAATCCTGACCAATGGACGCTAATGGCCTGCCAGGAACGGCGCCTGCCCGGGCGCTCGTCTTTCGTGGTGCTGGTTTAGCGTGCTTAGGCGATGCGGACTCGCAAGCGTGATGCCGACGTTGGCGTGGTGGCGTCGGCCGCAGTGGCTAGGTGTTGGTGTGGGGCTGGGAGGATGGGGGTGTGATTACGACGCTGCCGCAGGTGATCGTGGACGACGATCGGGTGGTCGGGCGGATCACCTTGAGTGGATCGTGCACGGGTTCTTCCAATCGTGTGCGGTCGGCTATTGGGTGGCCGCGGACATGACCGGGCGTGGAGTCGCGACGGCTGCGTTGCGGATGTCGTGCGGATCGCGTTCGATGAGCTCGGGCTGCACCGGATACAGGCGGAGTGCATCGAGCACAACCTGGGATCGCGGCGAGTGCTGGAACGGGTCGGCTTCCAGCAGTTCGGCATGGCGCCGAAATACCTCAAGATCGCGGGCGAGTGGCAGGACATGCTGATGTTCCAACTGATCCGCCCGGACTGATCGGATTGAGCCGGTGAGGTCGCAGTGGGATGTCGTGATCGTCGGCGCCGGTCCGGCCGGGGCCGCGGCCGCCCTCGGAGTGCTGCGGGCCGACCCGTCCTTGGCGGTCGCGCTACTGGACCGTGACGACTTCCCACGCGACAAGTCCTGCGGCGACGGCATCGCCCCGCATGTCTTCGACCTCCTAGCCGACGTTGGCGTTACCGGTCTCACCGACGACCTAATTCCCGTACGGCGCCTCCAGTTGCAACGCGGACCTCTCGCGGTCGGTCGCGAGATGGCCCGGCCGGCGTGGGTGATCCCGCGCACCGTCTTCGATCACCGCCTGCTGCTGGCTGCGCTCGACGCCGGCGCCACCCTGATCCGGCACCGCGTGCGCTCCCTCCAACTGGACCCGCTGCGCGTGGACGACCTCGAGGCGAAGGTGCTGGTCGGCGCGGATGGCGCCCATTCCGTCGTACGACGCATGCTCGGCGTCCGACCAGGGCCGATGGCACTGGCCATCCGTGGTTATGCGCCGACGCCGCCGGACCGCGCGGGCGTACAGCTGATCGTGTTCGGCACCAACCGCCAGCCGTCGTACGCCTGGTCCTTCGATCGTGGCGACGGCCTCGCCAACATCGGCTACGGCGAGTCCTTACCCGATGCCCGGTCCGATCGCTGGTCCGACACCCGGTCCGATCGGCGGCCTCGGCCCACTCGGCGGGAATTGCTTAGCCAGCTCGATCGGCTACTGCCCGGCGCGGCCGAAGGTGCTACCGATTGGCGGGCGCATCACTTGCCGTTGGCCGTACCGTCTTGGCGTGCCGGCGAAGGGCGGGTGTTGCTCGCGGGCGACGCGGCCGGGCTGGTCAATCCGATGACGGGTGAGGGCATCTATTACGCGGTCGCGACAGGTCTTCTCGCGGGGCAGGCGGCTGCGGAGGCGGTCCGGTCGGGCGACTTCGCGCGGCTGGTGCCTCGGTATCGACGGGCCTCGCGCGCGTTGCTTGGGAAGCACTTTCGCCATACGGCGTTGAGCGCGCGCCTGTGTCGTTCCGGGAAAGTGCTCGACGCTGGCATCCGGGCCGCGGCCGCCGATCAACGCGTATTCGACGACCTGGTCGAGCTGGGCCTCGCCAACGGCCGCATCACCCCCGCCACCATTCGCGGTCTGGCCACCCACCTCCGCACTCGCCCAAGCTAGCGGGGGAGTCAGCTCCAACCTCGTCCCGTGCTGGCCCATAGGTCCCGGTCAACCGGCTCAGGTTGGTGGCGTAGCCAGGTGGTGATTTGGTTGGCCAGGTCGTCCGGAGTGGCTGTTGAGGACACCAGGCGTAGGGCTTGATCGGAGTACGGGAAGTTTTGCGCCCGCTCGCGTACGAGGTCTTCGTCGAGGTCCGTGGCTTGGTCCCGTCGGCGGAAGCGCTCGATGGCGTCGTCGGGGGAAACGTAGAACTCCACGACCCATAACGGTGCTGCTGGAAGGTCCGCCATCGCCTTCAGCAGGCTGGCCCGTTGCTCGTGCCGCGCGTACGTGCACTCGAGGATCGCGGTCCGTCCGCGCTCGACGAGTGTGCGAGCGAGCACGTGCGCCGCGTCGTACGCGAGCATCCGATCATCCCGGTTTCGATCCGACCCAGGCAGGAGGAGTGAGAAGAGGGCGTCGACCTCGATATAGCTCGAGCGACCGTGCGACGAGTCAGCAGCGAGCACCTTGCCGACCGAGGACTTGCCGGCACATGGCGGCCCGGCCAGTACGAGAACTCCGCTATTTGCCACCGCGCCCCCAGCCGAAGATCCGAGTTCGTACCGTCTCATACGGCGTCGTGAAAACGGCTGGACAGCGTCAGGTCCCGTCGAGCAGGCTCCGGACCATGACGAGCAGCGAAGTGTGGACCGAGGACACCGCGAAACGTTACGACGCCTCCTCACCCGAGATGTTCGCGCCGGAAAAGCTAGATCCGACGGTCGACTTCCTGGCGGATCTGGCCGGGTCCGGGGCGGCACTGGAGTTCGCGGTCGGCACCGGCCGAGTCGGCATCCCGCTTACCACGCGTGGTGTTCCCGTGACCGGGATCGAGCTGTCGGAACCGATGGCGGCCGAGCTGCGGCACAAGGTCGACGAGGCGACCCTGCCCGTGGTCATGGGGGACATGGCCACGACGCGCGTCTCCGGCGAGTTCGCCTTGGTCTATCTAGTCTTCAACACCATCTCGAACCTCCGCACCCAGGCCGAACAGGTCGAGTGCTTCCGCAACGCCGCGAGGCATCTCAGCCCTGGTGGACGGTTCGTCATCGAGCTCTGGGTGCCGCCGGTACGTCGGCTGCCTCCCGGTCAGACGGCCGTGCCGATGAGCCTTGGCGACGACGGGCATCTCGTGTTCGACACCTATGACCTGGTCACGCAGGAGTGCACCTCACACCACTACTGGCACGAGGCCGACGGGACAACGCACTACGCCTCCGGCAACTTCCGCTACATCTGGCCGGCCGAGTGCGACCTCATGGCCCAGCTGGCCGGACTGGAACTAGAAGAGCGATACGCCGACTGGAACCGGGCCCCCTTCACCGCCGACAGTGAGAGCCACGTCTCCGTCTGGCGCAAGCCCACCTCTGAGTAACCGATCAGGAATCGAGAAGCGCGGGTCGTTGGGCCGGAACTAGCTTGATGGTCGTAGGCATCACCACGACTTCAGGAGAGATCATGACCGGCTCAACCACCCAGGGAATCAAGACCGTGCTGCACCCCGTTTCCGACCTGGCGGCGGCTACGGCGCTGTACACCGCACTGCTCGGCGTGAAGCCGATGGCCGAGGGGGACTACTACGTCGGCTTCGAGGCCGAGGGCCAGCAGATCGGGCTGGTACCGAACGGCGGACCACAGGCCATGACCTCGCCGGTCGCCTACTGGCACGTGCTGGACATCGAGGCGAAGCTCGCCGAGGTGACCGCTGCGGGCGCCACCCTGAAGGACGCGCCGCGCGACGTTGGTGGCGGCCGTCTGGTGGCGACCTTCACGGACCTCGACGGCAACGTTCTCGGTCTGATTCAGGACCGCTGATTTACTGTGCGAATGGAGACACGATGAGCAGGGCCACCAAGACGAGCAAGCAGTCGCCTGCGCCGCAAGTTGCCGACAGCCACGACTTGATCCGCGTGCACGGTGCCCGCGTGAACAACCTCAAGGACGTCAGCATCGAGATCCCGAAACGCCGTCTGACGGTGTTCACCGGCGTCTCCGGCTCGGGCAAGAGCTCGTTGGTGTTCAGCACGATCGCAGCGGAGTCGCAGCGGATGATCAACGAGACCTACAGCGCGTTCGTGCAGGGTTTCATGCCGACGCTGGCGCGGCCCGAGGTCGACGTACTCGAAGGGTTGACGACCGCGATCATCGTCGACCAGCAGCGGATGGGTGGCGACCCGCGCTCCACGGTCGGTACCGCGACCGACGCCAACGCGATGCTGCGCATCCTCTTCAGCCGGATCGGCAAGCCGCACATCGGCTCGCCGCAGGCGTTCTCCTTCAACGTCGCTTCGATCAGCGGCGCGGGTGCGGTCAAGATCGAGAAGGGCGGCAAGACCACCAAGGAGCGGCGCAGCTTCTCCATCACCGGTGGTATGTGCCCGCATTGCGAAGGCCGCGGCTCGGTCTCCGATATCGACCTCACCCAGCTGTACGACGACTCGAAGTCGATCGCCGAGGGCGCGTTCACGATCCCCGGCTGGAAGTCGGACAGCTTCTGGACCGTCGGGGTCTACGCCGAGTCGGGTTTCGTCGACCCGGACAAGCCGATCCGCAAGTTCACCAAGAAGGAACTCAACGACTTCCTCTACAAAGAGCCGGTCAAGGTGAAGGTCAAGGGGGTCAACCTCACTTACGAGGGCCTGATCCCCAAGGTGCAGAAGTCGTTCTTCTCCAAGGATCCCGATGCCCTGCAGCCGCACATCCGGGCATTCGTGGAACGGGCGTCCACCTTCGGCCCCTGCCCCGATTGCGACGGAACCCGGCTCACCGAGGCGGCCCGTTCCTCGAAGGTCGGCGGCATCAGCATCGCCGACGCCTGCGCGATGCAGATCAGCGATCTCGCCAAGTGGGTCAACGGCCTCGACGAGCCGTCGGTCGCGCCTCTGCTCGCCGCGCTGCTGCACACGCTCGAATCGTTCGTGGAGATCGGGCTCGGCTACCTCTCGCTCGACCGGCCCGCGGGCACGCTGTCAGGTGGTGAGGCGCAGCGCACCAAGATGATCCGCCACCTCGGTTCGGCGCTCACCGACGTCACGTACGTCTTCGACGAGCCCACCATCGGCATGCACCCCCACGACATCCAGCGGATGAACGCCCTGCTGCTGCGACTGCGCGACAAGGGCAACACCGTGCTAGTCGTCGAGCACAAGCCAGAGGCCATCGCGATCGCCGACCACGTCGTCGACCTCGGCCCTGGAGCCGGTACGGCGGGCGGAACCGTCTGCTACGAGGGCACGCTCGACGGTTTGCGAGCCAGTGGCACCGTCACCGGCCGCCACCTCGACGACCGCGCGTCCTTCAAACCGGAAGTGCGTACGCCCAACGGCAAGCTCGAGATCCGCGGCGCCGACCGGCACAACCTGCGCGACGTCGACGTCGACGTACCGCTCGGGGTGCTGTGCGTCGTCACCGGTGTGGCGGGTTCCGGCAAGAGCTCGCTGATCCACGGCTCGATCCCCGCGTCGGAAGGCGTGGTGTCGGTTGACCAGGCGCCCATTCGTGGGTCGCGACGGAGCAGCCCCGCGACGTACACCGGGCTGCTTGAACCGATCCGCAAGGCGTTCGCGAAGGCCAACGGCGTGAAGCCGGCGTTGTTCAGCGCCAACTCCGAGGGCGCCTGCCCGAACTGCAACGGCGCCGGCGTCGTCTTCACCGACCTGGGCATGATGGCCGGTGTCGCCAACCCGTGCGAGGTCTGCGACGGGAAGCGGTTCGAGGCATCAGTGCTGGACTATCACCTCGGCGGCCGCGATATCAGCGAGGTGCTCGCGATGTCGGTGACCGAGGCGGAGAAGTTCTTCAGTGAGGGCGACGCGCGCTTGCCTGCCGCGCACACGATCCTCACCCGGCTCGTCGACGTCGGGCTCGGCTACATCAGCCTCGGCCAGCCGCTCACCACGCTGTCCGGCGGCGAGCGGCAGCGCCTGAAGCTGGCCACTCACATGGGCGATAAGGGCGGCGTGTACGTCCTCGACGAGCCGACGACCGGTCTGCACCTCGCCGACGTCGAGCACCTGCTGGCACTGCTCGACCGGCTGGTCGACTCCGGCAAGTCGGTCATCGTGATCGAGCATCACCAGGCGGTGATGGCACACGCCGACTGGATCATCGACCTCGGGCCGGGTGCTGGTCATGACGGCGGCCAGATCGTTTTCGAGGGCACTCCGGCCGACCTGATCGCCGATCGTTCCACGCTCACCGGCGAGCACCTCGCGGCGTACGTGGGCAGCTGAAAGCGCACGACAGGCAGCCGAAAGGGGCATCCGGCCGCCTGTCCGCGGGTGGTGTCCGGTACCGGACATCACCCGCGGTTACTGTCTCACCGCAGCGGCCCGGCACCTTGACACTCCGTCACCAACCCCCTTGCATAGAAAGTCATATCGGTCCGCTGGGGGCGGCCCGATAAACCTCGGGGGAGGGGGAATGTCGAATGTCGACGTCGAATCAGGGCTGCGACGCCTGTTGTGGTACCTGTACACCGTCGCCGAAAAGGGCGACGACCCGCGTGTGGTGCGACTGGAGGGAGCGGCCGAGATCCAGGCCGTGCGGGACCGGCTGGTCGGTGGCTGCCGGAGCTCGTTGCGATCCTTCCAGAGCCAGTTGCCGCACGGTGAGCAGACCGAATCCGCGCAACGCGTGGCGGAGCTGGTCGCTCGTGGCATCCGGGTCCAGACGATCGGGCCGCGGGAGCGATTGCTCGGTCCGGAGGCCGAGCTGGTGCGTGGCTACCTCCGGACAGTAATTTCGCTGGGTGAGGAGTTGCGGGCCGCCGAACGGTTGCCGCTGACCCAGCTGATCATGGTGGACCGAACCGCGGCGCTGCTGCCGATGCTGGCGACACCTCCGGATCAGGCGGCGCTGCTGGTCCAGGCAGAGGACCTGCTGCGCCCGGTCGACGCGGCCTTCGCGGCGACCTGGGACGAGGCCGAGGATGTCGACGACCTGGTCGGCGACGATCCGGCCGACCAGCTGGACACCCGGTCCCGGGAGGTCCTGGTACTGCTGGCGGTAGGGCTGACGGATGAGGCGATCGGGCGCGAGCTCGGCGTCACCGACCGGACGGTACGGCGTGCGGTCGCGGACATGTGCCGGAGCCTTCGGGTCGACTGCAGGTTCCAGCTCGGTCTGGAGGTGGCCCGCCGAGGCTGGCTCTGACGTACAACAAGTCGGACAACAAGTCGGACAACAACAACCAGGCCCCGGGCGCTTTGCCCGGGGCCTGGTTCAGTTATGCGGTGACTCAGGCGGTGCCGCGACGCCAGCTGCTGAAGCCGACACCCTGGACGTAGGTCCGTACCCAGACGGCCTTGCCCTCGGGCAGGCTGAGGTCCAGGCCGTAGCAACCGGACGTGGCGCCGTTGCGGTCCTTGACCTGCGCGCGAATGGCGCCGTTCCAGTACAGCTGGGCGTACACCGAGCGCCCGTCGCCGCGCCGGTCGCACGCGATCAGCAATTCGTCGTAGGCCCTGAAGTAGGCGCAACCGCGGACGGTGCCGGCGTACGCCTTGCAGATGCTGGCGTTGGCGCCGGTCACAGCCGTCGGCCCGGCCTCCCGTGCCGGTGCCGCGTTCGCGCCCGGTGCCATGACGGCCGTGGTCGCCGCAACGCCTGCCAGCGCGAGTCCCCGGATGACGGTTCGCCGAATGCTCATTTTCGTACCCTCCTGTCGGATGGTTCGCAAGGAATCCCTTGCCCTGTTCATAAAATCGCCTTCCAGCACGGCTCGTGGCGATTAGTCCGGATCCGGAAAACTCGGCCCGGCCGTAAACCTCGGCGGCCGGGTGGACCGGCGGGCGTGCTAGGAAACTCCGGCCCGGCATGGCACGATTTCGAACGTGACCAACCGACCCGCCGCAGCCCAGCAACTGCGCGATCTCGCGCTGCTGCGACGCGTCCGCGACCGGATGGACCGGGAGTACCAGCAGCCGCTGGACGTCGAGGCGCTCGCGCGTGGCGTGAACATGTCCGCGGGCCACTTGAGCCGTGAGTTCAAGCGCGCGTACGGCGAGTCGCCGTACGGCTATCTGATGACGCGGCGGATCGAACGGGCGATGGCGCTACTGCGGCGCGGAGACCTCAGCGTCACCGACGTCTGTTTCGAGGTCGGCTGCTCGTCGCTGGGTACCTTCAGCACTCGCTTCACCGAGCTGGTCGGGGTGCCGCCCAGCGTCTACCGGCGTGAAGCGGAGAGGATGGAGGCGGAGCGTACGACGGACGGCATACCGGCGTGCGTGGCGAAACAGGTGACCAGACCGATCAGGAATCGAGAAGTGCCGGTCGCCGAGCCGCACTAACGTATTTGCCATGGACATCTCGATCAACGCGAGCTACCTACCGCAAGACGACCCGGACGCGGCCGTCGCCTTCTATCGCGACTCCCTCGGCTTCGAGGTTCGCAACGATGTCGGCTACAACGGGATGCGCTGGATCACGGTCGGCCCGGCCGGCCAGCCCGATACGTCCATCGTGCTGTACCCGCCGGGCGCCGACCCGGGCGTCACCGAGGACGAGCGCCGTACCGTCGCCGAGATGATGGCCAAGGGCACTTACGCCAGCATCAACCTGGCCACGGACGACCTGGACGGCACCTTCGAGAAGCTGCAGGCCAGCAACGCCGAGGTCGTCCAGGAGCCGACGGATCAGCCGTACGGCGTTCGCGACTGCGCCTTCCGCGACCCGGCCGGCAACATGGTCCGCATCAAACAACTCGACTGACGGCTTGCTCCCCGGGACCGGCGGGTGCTGACCGGCCCCGGGTTGCTCTGGTTGTCGGTGCGCTACCAGCCGGCGCCGTTCCTGATGTCGTTGATGATGCCCTGTTGGGTCACCGCATTGGAGCTTCGGTTGAAGAGCCCGAAGCCGTACTGCCCGTTTGCGCCGTTGTCCCAGTAGACGGTGGCCGCGCCGTATCTCTTGGCGGCGGCCGTGACCTCATACGCGAAATCGGCACGATACGTGTTGTTCGACGAGTCGAACGAGGTCTTGTCGATCGAACCGTATTCGCCGACAACGACCGGATATCCTTGCACGACGAACTTGTCGTACATCATCTTCAATTGCGAATTCAGGTAGTCTTCCTGTCCCCAGGTCGACTTTCTGGACGGATCGGTCGCCGCGCGTCCCCACTGGGTGATGTTGCCATTTTCCTCGCCCGCGAAATCCCACGGACTGTAGTAGTGAACGGAGATCATGATCCGCCGCTCGCTACTGGGAATGGTGGGAGATCGATACTGGTCCGTCGGGATCACAAAACCGTAATTCCCGGCGGTGTAGTCGATGTTCGTGTTCCAGCCGGGAACGAGCAGCCATCTCGAAGTGTTCTTTCCGCCGGCTCTCCGGACGGTGTCCACGAAGATCTGGTTGTAAGCGTTGATGTTCGAGTAGCACGGCTGGGTCGGATTGCCGTACTGCCCGTCGAATACCTCGTTCATCGATTCAAGGATCAGGCGCTGATCGTAGTTCTGGAACCTGGACGCGATCTGTTGCCACACCTTCTGGTACTTGGCCTTGATCGTGGTCTGATCGGACGCGTCGCAGATCAGCCAGGCGTAGGGAATGGACTTGTAGCCGTCGCCGTGGATGTTGATCATCACGTGCATGCCCCGGTTGTAGGCATAGTCGACGACTTGCTGGACTCTGTTCAGCCAGGCGGAATTGATTGTGTAGTTCGGGCCGGGGCCGATGTGCCGCAAATAGGAGACCGGGATGCGGATCGACTTGAATCCCGACGCTTTCACCTTGTCAATGAGCGCTTGCGTGACGGTCGGATTGTTCCAGGCCGTCTCGCTGGGATATCCGTTGGAGTTGGCCTCCAGCGAGTTTCCAAGATTCCAGCCGGCGCCCAGATCGGCCACGATCTGCGCAGCGCTCGACGCTTTACTGTCGGCCGATGCCTCGTTCATATTGCCGGGCACAGCAACGGCAACTGCCAGCGCGGCGGTAAGGAGGATTGCCTTGATCTTCCCTGGTCTTGAAGCCATATACATTGCCTCACTTCCTGTCTCAAGGTGTCGGAAGCACGTGAATCCATACCGTGCGGGCATGCGAAGGAAACGGCCGGACAGACCGGCCGTCGATTAACAGTCGAAGCGCTTCGACTATGGGCGGTTACTGCTGAAGTCAGAATTCTGGGCTTTGGCGGATCATAGACGTGTTCGCATCGACCAACAAGAGCAAGCGCCCCCTGCAATGGAGGTCGTCCGAATGGCTTCGACATGTGGAAGCCATTCGGACGAATTGGCGAGCCTGGTCGCAGGCCCAGGCCTCAGCGGACGCGGTCGTAGACGAGGGCCAGAGTGCCGTGGTCGCCCGCGGCCTGGCTGGCGAGCGTCCATTGACCGGCGGGCAGACCGTCGTCGAAGAGGCGCGGGCCGCCGCCGAGGAAGACCGGGAAGAGCGTGATCGCCAGCCGGTCGATCTGGTCGGACGCCAGCAGCGCCTTGATGACGCTCGCACTGGAGAGCACGAGAATGTCGCCGCCTTCGGTCGCCTTGAGGTCCGCGACCACCTCGGCGGCCGGCCTGTCGACGATCGTCGTACGCTGCCACGGAGCCTCGCCGAGAGTTGACGAGAAGACCACCTTGTCGGTGTCGACGAGCCACTTCGCGAAGCCCACGTCGCGCGCGTCGGCGCCCTCCATGTCGATGACGGTGGGCCAGAAACCGAGGAAGCCCTCGGCGTTGACCCGCCCGAGCAGGGCCGTCGTCGCCGACTCCCGGAGGCTGGTCATGTGGTCGCGGGCGACATCAGTGATGGCGTACGGCATCACCCAGGCCATGTTCGTGGGATTGCCTGGCCCGTCGTAGTGGCCATCGAGCGAGAGGGCGATGTTGGCGACGACTCGGCGGCCGTTGCCTGCGTCATTTCGAGGTCCTTGTCTGGGTGGCGGCGAGCGTCGCCGCGAGTTTGTCGAGGCTTTGGCCGAAGCCGATCTCGATGCCTGCAATGAAGTCGGCGGAGTCGACAGTGCTGTCGGTGAGCCGCCAATGGATGTCCAGGTCAGTGCCGGTGTCGGTCGCCCGGAGGCCGAGGTCGACGTGGGCGGTGAAGGCGACGCTGCCGTCGGGAAGCACGGGCGAGAGCCAGTAGGAAAGGCGCTCACTCACCCGTGCGTCGTCGACGACGCCCTCCGCACGCCCGGCGACCAGGTCGGAGCCGTCAGCGTCTTCGGCGTCGCGGTACTCCAGGAGGATTCGCCCACCCGGTCGTGGCTCGAAGACGAGCTCGGAGACGCGGAGGTCGTCGGGCGACCACCATTGGGCGAGCAGGTCGGCCTCGGTCAGGTGACGCCAAACCAGCTCGGCGTCCGCCGTCAGCGACCGCTGGAACCTGAACGAGCGTCCGTCGGCCCACCCCGACTCCGCCGCGGCGAGCCGCTCTGCCTCGAGGCTGAGCCCGTATCGGTCGAACGTCGCACCCGGGCCACCGATCCGGTCCGCGGTGCCGGCGAGCTGGTTGAGCACGGCCGCCAGATCCTGCAGGGGAGCGGGCCGGAGCGCGTAGATGCGGCGCTGACCGGTGCGCTGGCTGATGACGATGCCGGCGCGTTCGAGGGTCTGCAAATGCTTGGTCGTCTGCGGCTGCCGCGCCTCGGCGAGCTGGGCGAGGACGCCGACCGAGCGGGGTCGCTCGGCCAGCAGACTCACCAGCCGCCAGCGGGCCGGGTCGGCCAGTGCCGCGAGGATTGCGTCCATGCGCAGAAGTATTCTCCACGACGAACATTCGTGTCAAGGAATAACTCTGGCGTGCCCCGACCGGTGGGCCAGCATGAGCTCATGGGGGAGCCGGAGGTCGCACGAGACAGGGCGGTCCGCGGCGCCTAGATCGCGGCGCCGCGGACCGACTGGCTCACGCGCTAGCTGGTGAGGATGACCAGTTGCTGGGTTGCTCGGGTCATCGCGACGTAGCGGTCGACCGCTCCTTCGATGCCTGTGCCGAACGTCTCCGGGTCGATGAGCACGACCAGGTCGAACTCGAGGCCCTTCGACAGTTCCGGGGTCAGCGAGCGGACGCGGGACGTCGTACCAAACCTGTCGTCATCAAAGTCATCAACGTCATCGACGCTGATGACGCAGGCGATCCCGTCGGTGTTCTCGGCGAGCCAGGTGTCCAGGATCGACTCCAGCTCCGCGGTAGACCCGTGAACGACGGGGATGTCGCTGCTGCGGATGGACGTCGGCACGTTGGCGTCCGGCAGCACGGCCCGGATGACGGGCTCGGCCTCCACCATGACCTCTTCCGGCGTCCGGTAGTTGATGCTCAAGGAGGCCAGGTTGATCCGGTCGAGCCCGATCCGCTCGAGCCGCTCCTCCCACGACTCCGTGAACCCGTGCCGGGCCTGGGCGCGGTCCCCGACGATGGTGAAGCTCCGGGACGGGCAGCGCAGCAGCAGCATCTGCCACTCCGCGTCGGTCAATTCCTGAGCCTCGTCCACGACGATGTGCGCGAACGGGCCCGCGAGCAGGTCCGGGTCCGAGGTGGGAAGAGCGGACTCGTCGACCAGGGCGCCCTGCAGGTCCTGCCCGCGCAGCATTGGCACCCAGCCTTCGTTGTCGTCATCGGCCGCGATGATGTTGTCGATGACGTCGGCCATTCGTTCGCGTTCGATCGCGGCGGCGGCCTTTTGCCGACGCTTCCGGCGTGAGGCCTCCGGGTCGCCGAGTCGCAGCCGCGCCGCGTCCAGCAGCGGCAGGTCGGCCACGGTCCACGCCTGCGGGTCCGCGCGCTGCAGCGTCTTGACCTCCTCAGGGCTGAGCCAGGGAGCGCACATACGCAGGTAGGCGGGCACGGACCAGAGATCGCCGACGAGGTCGGTCGGTTCGATCAGCGGCCACGCTCTGTTGAACGCGTCGACCAGTTCTTCGTTCTGCTGAAGGGATTTGCGCACGAGGTCAAGCGAAACGTCCTCGTCGTCGTACGCCTCCTCGTGTTTGTCCAGCAGGATCGTGAGCAGTTCTTCCCAGACCTGGTCGCGCGCCTCGTTGTGCGGAGTGCTGGGGTCTGCTGATCCGAACGCCTCGGCCCAGTCGGTGGGGCTGAGCCTGATGTCGGACCAGTGGGTCTCGACCGTCATGCCCTTGGTGGGCGCCTCCTCGTACAGCTTCACGGCCGGTTCGATCGCTTTCACCATGTCCGCGGACGACTTCAGCCGGGCCACGTCCGGATTGGGTTCGTTCGGTGCCGTGGCTCCCTCGGGGAGGAGGTCCCGCAGGGTGCAGGTCTGCACGCCTTCCTCGCCGAGGCTGGGCAGAACGTCGGAGACATAGGCCAGGTACGGCTGGTGCGGACCGACGAACAGCACGCCACCCCGGTCGTGACCGAGGCGCGGATCGGAATACAGGAGGTACGCCGTGCGGTGCAGCGCGACGACCGTCTTGCCCGTACCCGGACCGCCATCGACGACGAGTGCGCCACGCGAACCCGCACGGATGATCGCGTCCTGGTCGGCCTGGATGGTGCCGAGCACGTCGCGCATCCGGTCCGACCGGTTGCTGCCGAGGCTGGAGATGAAGGCGGACTGGTCGTCGAGGGCGGCGGCGTGCCCTTCGAAGCCGTCCGACGTGAACACCTCGTCCCAGTAGTCGCTGATCCGGCCGCGGGTCCAGCGATACCGACGGCGGCTGGCCAGGCCCATCGGGTTGGCGTGGGTCGCGCCGAAGAACGGCTCGGCCGCGGGGGAACGCCAGTCGATCAGCAGCCGACGACCTTCGCTGTCGGTCAGACCGAGTCGTCCGACGTACAGGGGCTCGGAGTCGTCCGCGCTGACGATGTGTCCGAGGCACAGGTCGAGGCCGAAACGACGTAGTGCGCGCAAACGAGACGTCAGCCGGTGGATCTCCATGTCCCGGTCGAGCGCCTCCTGGCCCGAGCCGCCAGGCGCTTTGCGTGCGGCGTCGAGGCGGTCGGACAGTTCGGCGATCGAGCGCTCGAGGCTCTCCGCGATGGCCGCGAAGTGCTGCTCGTCGCCGGTGATCAGCGCCGGGTCGGCCTTGGGGGAGAGGTGGTCGGGAAGGTTGAACGCGCTAGTGGTCAAGGGGTTCACTTCAGCAGCTCCAATCGAGCAGCAGCTTCGCGGCCACTGCGGCACCGTCGGTTCGGATCGTGGCGGCGACGGCGGTCGCTCGCGTGCGGGTCTCGGGGGTCAGGGCCGTCTTGAGCGCGACTGACAGGGATTCGAAGGTCGGAGTCGGGCCGTCGTGCGCCGCGCCGATGCCCAAGTCGGCGACCCGCGCGGCCCAATACGGCTGATCGGCGATCTGAGGTACGACGACCTGGGGCGCGCCGGCCCGGGTGGCGGTCGTCGTGGTGCCCGCACCGCCGTGATGTACGACGGCGGCGACGCGGCCGAACAGCGCCTGCTGGTTGACCTCGCCGACGACGAAGCAGTCATCCCGGTCATCAATCAAGGCCAGGTCGGCCCAACCACGCCGGACGATCGCGCGACGACCCTGCGCCCGGATCGCCTCGATGGCCACCTGGGCGACGTCCGCCGATGCGTGCATCGCCATGCTGCCGAAGCCGACGTACACCGGTGGTTCGCCGGCCTCCAGGAACGCCACCAGGTCCGCCGCGAGTGGGCGCTCGTCCGGCAGGATCCACGCGCCGGTCTGTACGACGTCGAAGTCCGGCATGTCGGTCAATGGGTCCAGGGTCGGATCGGTCGCGAGCCACGGCTGGTCGCCGATGACGTACTCGCGAACGCTGTCCACCGGGGGCAGGCCGATCGACGCCCGGCTGGTGTTGAGCCCCTCACCGAACAGCGTGTTGATGCTCTCGGCATCCATCTCCCACAGCACGCGGTTGTCGGCCACATCCTTTGGCAGCGGCCGGCCCGGGTACGCCAGCGGCCGACGTTGCGGCGACGGCAGGGTGAGCTGCTGGAAGGTCACGGACACAGACCGGATGCCCAGCTTCTCGGCGACCGACAGCGCGGCGGCCGCGGTCGGCAACATGCCGGTCACCACCATGGCGTCACATCCTTCGGCGGCCGCGGTGACCACATCCACCTGGTTGGCGACCAACTCGGCCGCCCGCTGGGAGATGGATGACGCCGGTGGCGCCTCCTTGGTCAGCGCACGCGCTGACGGACCGACTGGCACCAGCGGTACGCCGATACCGGCCAGCAGCCCCTCGAACTCCTTGTCCGGCGGCGCGCACACCCGCACCTCCGCGCCGAGCTCCCGCAACCGAAACGCGAGTCCCACCATCGGTTCGACGTCCCCGCGCGACCCATACGTCGACAACAACACCCGCATTTTTCGTGACTCTCATTTCCGTAGATTTCGGCTTCGGCCGATGATTCTCCGGTACGAAGAGGGGCTTGCGGCAAGCCCAGGGGTGCGCTATAAGTTGAGAGTGGAAAGAGGTAGGTGCCTCTTTCCCCTTTTTTATGTCCCGGGACGGGTGATGAGTGCCCCGTCCTGCGCGCACCGGTGGACCTCATTTAGGACAGGCGAGCGGCCGCAATAGTGCTACCCGAAATCGGCCCGCTCTAGTCGTTCGCGTGCCCCTGAGCGGGCGTCCTGCAGCAACTTGCAACTAGCTCTGGGTCGTTGACAGCGCGCCGCCCGCGTCCTACGGTCACGACCATAAGTCGAATTCAGGACGTCAGAAAGGGCGGCACCCGCGGATGAGCAAGCGCGTGACTACGAGTGCGGTCCCACAAGTCGGCCAGACCCGGCGAGACTTCCTGCGTACGTCCGGTCTGACCGCTCTGGCTTTGGGCGGGAGCTGGTCGCTGGCCGGCTGCGGACTGTTCGGCAGCGACGACAAGGCCGCCGACGGTCAACAGCAGCTCACGATCGACTACGTGCCCGTCGAGGTTCTCGATCCCCAGGTCATCACGAACGGCATGTGGCTCCTGTGCCGCGGGATCTCGGAGGGCCTGGTCTCCCAGAACGAGAAGGGCGACGACGTCGTACCCGCTGTCGCCAAGGAGTGGAAGCTCTCTGACGACCGGCTCACCTACACCTTCACGCTGCGGGACAACGCCAAATGGTCCAATGGCGAGCCGGTTGTGGCATCGGATTTCGAACGTTCCTACAAGCGGCTCTTCACCCCCGCGGCGACGTCTGCCGGCGGCACGACCCTCGGCGCCAACAGCTACCAGGCGTCGACCGGGATGAAGGGTGCGGAGGAGTTCCTGTCCGGCGTACTGACGGACTGGGCACAGGTCGGAGTCAAGGCAACCGGCGACCACGAACTCGTGCTGACGCTCGCCTACCCCAACCCCGACTTCCTGCTCGCACTGACCCACCCGGCTCTGCTGCCGCTGCCGATGAGCCTCGTCGAGAGCAAGCCGAAGGATTGGCAGAACCCGCCGAACTTCGTGTCCAACGGGCCATTCACCGTGACCGAATGGGTGGCTAACTCGCGACTGATCCTGGTGCCCAACGAGAACTACTGGGACCGCGACAAGGTCAAGCTCGGCCGCATCCGGGTCAACCTGGTCGAGCCGAGTGCGGCAGCGACGGCGACCGTGGCCTATGAGAACGGCGAGACCAACCTCACCGAGGTCGCCGGCGCCGACGTCCGGCGTTTCCAGAACGACCCGGCTCTGTCGAAGGAACTGAAGCAGACGGAGAACTACAGCACGATCTATCTGGCCAAGCTGCGCAGCGAGCACAAGGCATTGGACGACGTCCGGGTCCGCAAGGCCCTCTCGCTGGCGCTGGGCCGGAAGACCCTCGCCGGCGTACAACCCGGTATGCAACCCGGCGTCACGCTCGTCACCAGCCGGACCGCCGGCTGGGACGACAGCTTCGCGGTCAAGGAGAACGTCGCCGAGGCGAAGGCCCTGCTCGCCGCGGCCGGGTACCCCGACGGTCGAGGGCTGCCGCCGGTGCGCATCCTCATCGGCGCCACCGACACCACGCTCGCGGACGCGATCGTCGACACCTGGACCACCCAGCTGGGCATCAAGGCGACTCTCGATCACGTCGAATCCGGTGTGTACGTCGAGCGGCGCTGGAAGGTCCAGAAGGGCGACTACATCGGCTACTACTACGGCACGTTCGCCGGACTCCCGACCTGGCCGACGATGGTGGGATCGCTCTGGTCGCCCAAGAACGTCCAGGAGTTCAGCCTGCCGAGTGACCAGTGGCAGAAGTACCAGGGCATCCAGGAGAACAAGAACCTCAAGCCGGCAGAGAAGTCCGCGCAGCTTCAGGCCATCTTGGACGCACAGGCCTCATCGGGGGCGAAGGAGATGGCCGCCCTGGTGAAGAAGGCGGCCGCGGAGCCGGATGACGCCGCCCGCATGGCCCTGTACAAGCAGGCGGCGAAGCTGCGGGAGGAAGAGTATCTCTACGTCCCAGTGCTCTGGCAGAGCGTGTTCCACGCGGTCAAGCCAACAGTCGAAGGTCTGCAACTTCGCGCCTACCCTGACTACTTCTACTTCAAGCCGATGGGTGTAAGGAGCTGAGCGTGCGTCTGGCCGCGTACCTCGGCAAACGGGTCGCCCGGTTGATCTTGTCGCTGCTCGCGGTCTCGGTTCTGACCTTCACTCTGCTCCAGCTCGCGCCCGGCAACTTCGCGGACTTGCAGCGGGTGAACAGCGGAGCGACCAACTTCGGCGGCGTCGGTACCGAGGCGCTGGCTGGCGAACTCGCGTCGCGCTACGGCGACGACGTACCGGTCTGGAAGCAGTACTTCATCTTCATGAAGGGTGCGGTCGTCTGGGACTTCGGTCCCTCCTACAAGTACGCGAGTCGTGACGTGCAGGACATCATCGCCGAGGCCTTCCCGGTGTCGGCCACGCTGGCCCTGATCGCGGTTGTCCTGGCGTTGCTGATCGCCGTACCCATCGGTGTGTTCACGGCGCTGAAGCACAACTCCAAGACGGACCACGGCACGATGTTCCTGGTCACGCTCGGCCACGCACTACCCAGCTATCTCACCGCGGCGTTCTTGATCCTGCTGTTCTCCGCCACGTTGAAGTGGCTGCCGTCCGGAGGCTGGAGCGGCCCGGCCAACCTCATCCTCCCGGTGCTGGCCCTGAGCCTCGGTCCGGCAGCCGTACTGGCTCGGTACGTGCGTTCGAGCATGCTCGAGACCTTGCGGGAGGAGTACGTCACCGCGGCCCTGGCCAAAGGCGGTCCGCGTCGTACCGTGATCGTCCGGCACGTGCTGCGCAACTCCCTGATCCCGTTGGTCACCGTGGTCGGCCCGTTGTTGGCGGCCCTGATGACCGGCACGGTCTTCGTCGAGGCGTTGTTGCGAATCCCGGGACTCGGCCTCTACTTCGCCAATGCTGCCGCGAGCCGGGACATGCCGTTGCTGATGGGTACGGCGCTGTTCTTCGCGCTCATCCTGATGGTCACGAACCTGGTTGTCGATCTGCTGTACGGCGTCCTCGATCCCCGCATTCGTGCCGCAGGAGGTGGATCCCATCACGGACATTGAGGCCGCAGAGGTCGCAAGGGCCCGGGGGCCGCGGGCTCGTGCCTGGGCCCGGTTCCGACAACACCGACTGGCGTTCGGCAGCCTGATCTTCGCCGTACTGCTGGTCGTCACCGCCCTCGCGGCACCACTGATCGCGCCGTACGGCTATGGCGAGACCGATATCGCGAACAAGCTCGTCGGGCCTGGCTCCGACGGTCACCTGCTGGGCACGGATCTGCTGGGTCGCGACATCCTCAGCAGGCTCATCTACGGGTTGCGCACCGCCTTGACGGTCGCCTTCGGCGCTGAGCTGACCGCACTCACGCTGGCGCTGATCATCGGCCTGGCCGCCGGGTACCTGGGCGGACGGGTCGAGCAGGCGTTGATGGCGTGCACCGACGTGATGTACGCCTTTCCCAGCTACCTGTTCGCCGTCGTGATGGTGACCGTGCTCGGCCGAAGCATCTTCGCGCTGGTCGTTGCCATCGGCATCGCGTCGTGGGTCACGCAGGCGCGGCTGGTGCGCGCGCAGGTGCTGACGCTCAAGCAGCGCGAGTACGTCGAGGCGGCCCGGTCGATGGGCGCGAAGGGGCCGACGATCGCCGTCCGCTACATCCTGCCCAACGCGATCGGTCCGATCCTCGTCACCACGAGCTTCGCCATTCCCGCCGCCATCGCCGCCGAGGCCGGCCTGGCCCTACTCGGGCTCGGCGTACAGCCCCCGACACCGTCCTGGGGAGCGATGATCAGCGAAGGCAGCCGGTATCTCCTGGCGGCACCGCACATGCTGGTCGTCCCCGCCGTGCTGTTCGCCCTGACCCTGCTCGCATTCACGTGGATCGGCGACGGCCTGCGGGACGCGTTCGACTCGAGCGGAGAGCAAAGATGACCGACGTGCTGCTCAGCGTGCGCGACCTGCGCACCACGTTCCAGCGCGACGGCGAGGTTCTCACCGCCGTCGACGGGGTGACCTTCGAGGTACACCCCGGTCAGGCATTGGCCATCGTCGGGGAGAGCGGCAGCGGCAAGAGCGTCACCGTCCGCAGCGTCATGCGAGTGCTGCCGAAGACCGCGCGAGTGACCAGTGGCGAGGCCCGATTCGGCGGGCGGGATCTGCTGGCCCTCAGCGAGAAGGACATGCGTCGCATCCGCGGGCGCGAGATCGGCATGGTCTTCCAGAGTGCGATGGAGGCCATGAACCCGACCCTGACGCTCGAGCGTCAGCTCACCGAACACCTGCTCTGGCACGGCCTCTGCACCAAGGCGGAAGCCGGCAAGCGGGCGGTGCGAGCACTCGGCGATGTCGGCATCCCCGAGCCCGAGAAGCGCATCCGGACCTACCCGTTCCAGCTTTCCGGCGGTATGCGGCAGCGGGCGATGATCGCGATGGCGATGGTGACCGAGCCCGCTCTGCTGATCGCCGACGAGCCCACCACCGCGGTCGACGTGACGGTGCAGCGGCAGATCCTCGATCTGCTGGCCGGCTTGAAGGAGCGCGGCACCGGCATCATCATGATCACGCATGACCTCGGCGTCGCCCGCTACTTCTGCGACGACGCCGTCGTCATGTACGCCGGACGAGTCGTCGAGCAGGCCCCGACCCGCGAGCTCCTCGATCTGCCGCTCCATCCCTACACCGTCGGACTCGTCGGATCGAGCGTCGAGGTCGGTGGACGAGGCCGGCCGCTCGCCCCCATCCCGGGCAGCCCTCCGGACCTCGCGCGCCGCCCAGAGGGGTGCTCCTTCCAACCACGGTGTGCACGGGCCGAGCGGCCGAGATGCCACACCGAGCAGGACATCCTGACCATCGGCCCCGGCCGCCAGGCAGCGTGCTGGAAGGCGGCCGCCGATGTCTGAAGTGCTCGTCCGCGTTGAGAATGTCACCAAGGTCTTCGCGACCCGTGCGGGTGAGGTGCGCGCCGTCGACGGCGTCTCACTCGACGTACGACGGGGTGAGACCCTCGGTCTGGTTGGTGAGAGCGGTAGCGGGAAGTCGACCATGGCGCGGATCGTCATGGGCCTTCAGCCGTGTACGAGCGGGCGGGTGCTGTTCGGCGGCCGCGATCTCGCGGCGATCCCAGCGCGGGAGCTGCGGTCGGTGCGGCCCCGTTTGCAGATGGTCTTCCAGAACCCGTACGGCTCGCTGCTCCCGCACTTCACCGCGATCGGCAACGTCATGGAGCCCCTGCGGCTGCACGGACGGGGTGACAAGGCCTCGCGCCGGGCCAAGGGCCTGGAGTTGCTCGAGCTGGTCGGGATCAACCCGCGGCACGTCGATCTGTACCCGCGGCAGTTCTCCGGTGGGCAACAGCAACGGATCGCGATCGCACGAGCGCTGGCACTCGACCCCGACCTGCTGGTGTGCGACGAACCGACGTCGTCGCTCGACGTCTCGATCCAGGCGCAGATCCTCGAGCTGTTCATGGACCTCCGCGAGAAGCTCGGTCTCACCTGCCTGTTCATCTCGCACAACCTCGCGGTGGTCGAGCGACTTGCCGATCGTGTCGCGGTGATGCACAAGGGCCGCATCGTTGAGGAGAGCGGGACCGAGGAGCTGTTCACCAACCCGAAGCAGGACTACACCAAGCAGCTCCTCGCCGCGGTGCTGCCAGTACGCCGGGACCCCTAGCCCGCCAGGCTGGACACGACCTTGGCGATGGCGGCCGCGATGCCCCGCGTCCGCTGCTCTGTGCCGAGCAACGACGTCTGCGCCAGCCAGATGGTGTCCTTCGACACGGCGTCCGCGTTGGGACACTCGCTCTGCGGGTACGGCTGCCCCAGCCGATCGGCGATGGCCCTCGCCTCGGTGGTGAGAGCCGTGTTGCGATGCAGGGGCACGTACCCGCCGGATACCTCTGCAACGCCTTCGGCTGCGAGCGCACGCAGAGCGGCGTCACGTCGTCCGGGTGCAGCCAGCGCCGGTATGCGCATCAGGTAGAGGTGTCGGCCATGTGCGGTCACAGCTGGATCGTCGGGGGCCAGTGACACCACGTTGCCTAGGAGCTTCGTCAGCAGAGCCGCGTTGCGCTCCCGTACCTCCTGCTGCTGGGAATGGCGCGCGAGCTGGGCGCGGAGGATCGCGGCCTGGAACTCCGTGAGACGCAGGTTGTAGCCGACCGACTCGTGCTGGTACCAGCCACCGCCGCGGACCCGGCCGACGTTGACGAGGGAGTACACCGCAGCCGCGAGATCCTCGTCGTTGGTGAGAACGGCGCCGCCCTCGCCGGCGGTCATGTTCTTGCTGCTCTGGAAGCTGAACGTGCCGAGGTCACCGATCGCGCCGACCGGGCGCCCTTTGTACGCCGCCCCGATGGCCTGCGCGGCGTCCTCGATCACCGCCACGTCATAACGCGCGCCGAGCGCGAGGAACGCGTCCATATCGGCGGGCCGGCCAGCGAGGTGGACGGGGACGACCGCCTTCGTCCGCTCGGTGACCGCGGCCTCGGCGGCGTCCGGGTCGAGCAGATGCGTGCCGGGGTCGATGTCGGCGAAGACGGGGACCGCGCCCACGAACAGGGAGCGGCAGCCGTCGCGATGAACGTGTACGGCGGCACGATGACCTCGTCGCCGATGCCGACCCCGGCGGCACGCAACGCCGCTGCGATCGCGAGCGTCCCGTTCGTCAGGCAGGTGCCGTGAGCGGCCTGGTGGTAGGCGGCGAACTCCCGCTCGAAGGTAGCGACGACATCGCCATGGGTGCTTCCCCACTTCCTCGATCGGAGGACGTCGAGCAGCGCCTTCTCCTCCGAGTCGTCGTACGTCGGCCACTCCGGGACCGGGTCGTCGGCCGGCAGTGCGGGCGTACCTCCGTTGATCGCCAGGACGTTGGATTCCGCGGGCATATTCGACACCTCGCACTATTTCGGTCAGCCGGATTCTGGATTACGTTAGTGGAGAAATACTTGCCGGTCGATAGCATGGGCCGTACGTCGAGCTGGAGGTTCTCTCGTGCCGAAGTCACCTGCATCGCTCGCCCTCGCCGGCGGACCGCCGGTTCGGACCCAGCCGTTCCCGAGCGTGAGTGGTCCGGCCGGCCGCACCCTCGGCGACGAGGAGGTGGCCGCCGTCACGAGAGTGGTCCGCAGCGGAAAGCTCAACAGCACAGTGGGCACCGAGACGGCCGAGTTCGAGCAGGAGTTCGCGGACTACTACGGAGTGCCGCATGCGGTGGCGTCGTCGTCCGGCACGTCGGCGATTCACCTGGCGGTCGCGGCCGTCGATCCCGACCCCGGCGACGAGATCATCACGACCTGCCTGTCCGACGCGGGTACCGTGCTGCCGATCCTCGCGCAGAATGCGATCCCGGTCTTCGCCGACGTAGACCCGCTGACCGGCAACCTCGACCCGGCGTCGGTCCGCGCGCGGATCACGGCGCGGACGAAGGCGATCATCGTCGTCCATCTCTTCGGCATCCCGGCGCCCGTCGCCGAGTTGCGTCAGATCGCCGACGCCCACGGCGTCGTACTGATCGAGGACTGTGCACAGGCCTACCTCACGCGCTGCGCACCAGACGGCGCGTTGGCCGGCACTGTTGGGCATATCGGCTGCTTCAGCCTGCAGCAGTCCAAGCACATCACGGCCGGCGATGGCGGGATCACCATCACCGCCGACAACGCGTTGGCTCGCCGGGCACGGCTGTTCGCCGACAAGGCCTGGCCGCGTGACACCGATGAGCGCACGCACCTGTTCCTCGGGCTCAACTACCGGATGACCGAGCTGCAGGCGGCCGTCGCGCGCGCCCAGCTCGGCAAGCTGGCCGGGGTGGTCGAGGATCGCCGCAAGAGCGCGGATGCTCTGACCGCGGCCATCGCGCCGTTGCCCGGTCTGACTGCCGCACCGCCCGACGGTACGTCGTACTGGCAGTTTCCAGTCTTCATCGACGAGTCGCTGGCCGGAGACAACGGGCACGGCTACGCCGAGGCGCTTGTGGCCGAGGGCATCCCGGCCAGTGGCGGGTACATCCAGCGGCCGCTGTATCTCACGCCGCTCTTCACCGAGCTACGCACGTACGGCGACTCGGGCTTCCCGTTGAGCATGCCGACGGCCCCGCGCTACGTCGCCGGCCTATGCCCGCGAGCGGAGGAGCTGATCATTGGCGGCGGGCTGCTGGTGATCTCCTGGAACGAGCGCTATACGGCCGATGACGTGGCCGACATCGCGGCGGCCTTGCGCAAGGTGCACACCGCGTTCACCAGCCGCTGAAGGTCAGCGGGATAGCGTCACGCGCCAGTCGTTGTCACCGGCAACGATATCCACCTCGAGCTCGACGAAATGGCGTCCATGCCTGGCGACCACGCGCGCTGATCCCTTGCCATCGTGGAGCACCGGCTTCGAATCCGCGCCTAGGCCCGGCAGCGACAGCAGCACCGACGCGGCCTGAACCGGGTCAGACGCCTGCGCCCGCATGGCCCAGCCGTCCTCGATGGCCGCCGCGGACAGCGTGACACCGCGACGACGTCGCTCCCAGCTGTTGATCTGGGCGCTCGTCCACCACGGCATGCCCCGCCGGCGCGCCTCATGGGCCAACGCGACACACGCCGCGCGCGTTGGCGGACGCAGGTGCAGATGCGGCCCGTGGAACAGGAAGTGGGCGACTCCGTGGACGGCCTCAGCCCCATCGAGGATCACGTCGCGAATCGACTCATGCCCGGCCCAAGCGAGGTCCTGGGTGTGCAGCGGGAGGTTGAGTACGTCGAAGAACCGGTTGCCCTCCGACGCGTCGGCGATCGGGAACGAGACATGGGCGGTGCCGAACAGAAAGCCGACACTGCCATGCTTGCTGGGCCCGCGCGACTCGTCAATCTGGACGCCGAGTCGCTCGCACCAGGTGTAGAACTCGGTCCAGCCCTCCCAGCGGGTGTAGTGGTTCTTGTTCGACACGATCTCGTCGGTGCCGGTCACGGCCTGGGCCCAGGCATACTGCGCACGGATCTGCGGCCATCCCCACTCGGCGAGATCGGCGTCACCCATCGCGTTGTAGTGCAACGCGTGCTCATGCCCGCCCGCGGTGATGGCCGCGACCGTCGAAGGCGAGTATCCGCCGGGGAACACGTGGCACCAGGTGACTTTGACATCCGCTTCGGCGAAGGAGTCGAGGGCCGCCTGACCGTGCTCGTCGACGTTGCCGTCCGAGTCGTGCGACATGTGAGCCACGGCCGCGACTCCCGCCGGCCAGTAGCCGAGCCAGGGCACGACGGCGTCGGCCTGTTCAGCGGCCCACCACACACACTGCAAGAACACCGACCGCCAGAGGTCGGCGTACGGCTGGTCGAACATCGGCACGGCGGCGGGCGGGGGATACGAATGCTCGAACGGCGCCGTCAGCTCAGGCTCACCGGGCGGCATGGCCCGGTCGCGCTCGAAGCTGAGCGCCATACCGTCCTCGCACTTGAGGATGCCGTCGTCGATGGGCGCGGTTCCGTCGGCCGCGGGCTTGCCGTCCGCCACGACGGCGTACCCCTGCTGGATGCGGACGATGCTCTGCCAGACGTCGACGCCGAGGGTCATCGCGAGGCCCGTGCCCAGCTTGCGAAGTACGGCGGCCGGTTGCGCGCCGACGTCATCGGTGGGATCCCACTGAGCGAGTACGTCGACATCCTCGCGCGTCGTCAGCCGGACACCGCCGACGGCATGCAGGGCGACGTCCGGACGCGATGACCAGACCGGGCTATCGGCGATCGTCACCTGTCCGTCGTCGACGGCGCCCGCTGACGTGACACCCGCGATGGACGCGAGTGGTCCCGGATCGCCGACGACGATGAGTGCCCCGCCGGCGCGCACCCATCGCTCGAGCTCAGCGACCGCGGCCGGGTCGAGCGTGGGCGTCCCCGCGAAGACCAGGACGGCCACGTCGTCGGGCGGGCTCGTGGCCTCATCAGGGGTCAATGACCGAAAAGGCAGTCTGAGATGGCCGAGCACTTCGGTGACATAGATCCACCAGGCGTCCGCCCCCGCCTCTTGGGCACGCTGGATCGCGGCGTCGTCGACGACGACCGCCACTGCGTTTCGTGCTGGCACGAGACCCTCCTGCTGTGTGCGGCGTTCAGCCACCCTGCCGCACCAGCAGGGAATTTGGCAAGGACCAAATAGGGATTACGGCGAGGCCGCAATCGCTCAGCGCGGGAGCTTCTCGATCAGCAGCTGATACGGACGCGGGGGACGACCGACCTTGCTCGAGTGTGACGGCGGCATCGGCCAGGCGAGCCCCTCGTCGACCAGCGTGTGGAGCGTCCGGCGAGCGGTCCGCAACGTCACACCGAGCAGCTCAGCGACCTTCTCGGCGTCGACGACGCGTTCGGTGTCGCCGAGCTCGTCCAGGCGCTCGGCGAGACGCGCGAGGACCTGAGCGCCCTTGGAGTCCGGTGTCGAGGTCGACCGCTCGGAAACGTGCGAGCGATCGCCGGGCATCTGCAACACCGTGTCCCGCGGTCCGACGATGAAAGCGGTGCGCCCGCCGTCCGCTGCTGCCTTGTCGACGGCGGATTGGGCGTTCACCTCCGCCTCGCGAGTCGACCGCCCCAGCCCGATGCCGATCTCCAGCAGGATGCCGAGCTCCTTGTGGATCCGGCCGAGGAATGGCGCCATCGAGAGATCATCCGTTGCCATGCGCAAGGAACCCATGGTCGTGACGATCAGGAAGCTGTGCTCGTCCCGCGGAATCACGGCCGCGTCCATCGGCCTGGCCTCACGCAGCAGCTCTCGATGCAGCGACAGCTTGAGCTCCTGGTACCAGTAGTTGCTCGGGCTCGCATGCGCCGGCAGCGCGGAGCCCGGCACCCGCACGATCATCGTGACGATTCGCGATTCCTCGAGCTTGGCGCCGCTGCCCATCAGGATCGCGGTGCTCAGGGCGTGGCGGATCGTCATCGCCGACGGCGCCATCCTCAGAGTCGGGATATCCGCCTTGCGTAACGCGGCCTCGACGCTGGGGACCGTGGTCACGGCACCAGTGGTCTTCCCACGCTCGTACAGCTTGCGGTGGAAGTCGAAGAACTTGTCCGCCGCCTCGGGACCGCCGTACTCCATCAGCCGGACGCCGGAGGCGCTAAGACCGATCTCCTCGTACGCATGATGGAGCTCGCGCTTCGTGATGGTGTCGACGCTGATCCGCTTCGGGTCGAAGACGTCCTCGAGCACACCGCGCAGCAGCGTCGAGAAGAACGCGGGCCCGCCAGACGGCACGTAGGTCGCCGGAACGGGCAGCTGACCCGCGGCAACGGCCATGTCGTAGGGGAGTGGCCCGGCGAACAGGTAGACGTCGACACGAGACGCGATCCGGCTCGCCTGAGCATGCGCGTCGTGCTCGTCGTCGTACACCGCGGTGACGAGCCGCAGGGACGGGTTGTCGAGCTCGCGCGCCAGCGCCATCGTCCGGTGCACGATCTGCTCGGCGCCGACGACACCGACCGTGACCTCCTCGGGTGCGGAAGGCATGATCAGCGATTTCGGCTGGCCGCTAGTGACAGAATCATGCACCTATATTAGGGCCCGAATCCTGCG
This sequence comes from Kribbella sp. NBC_01245, assembly GCF_036226525.1. NCBI lineage: Bacteria > Bacillati > Actinomycetota > Actinomycetes > Propionibacteriales > Kribbellaceae > Kribbella > Kribbella sp. NBC_01245. Next base: position 1,602,733 of record NZ_CP108487.1, on the reverse strand, counting down.
AATCGGCGTAATCGACTCCGATCGCCGCTCGAATTCTTCGCCGCCTCGTTGAGTCGCCCCGCATTGACGGACAGCCATAATGGGAGTTACGGTCGCCCGGTATTGACCTACCAGGGCAGGAGCATGCGTGCGAACCGTGGCTGAGCTCGAGGAGCGACTGTCCCTCCCGCGCCCGCAACTCGTGGCGGACCTCGGCAAGCTCGAAGGTGACATCGTCGTCCTGGGGGCGGGCGGCAAGCTCGGTCCGAGCCTGGTTCGGCTGGCGCTGCGCGCGATCGAGGCCGCCGGCACAACGACAAAGGTCATCGCGGTCTCGCGGTTCACCGAATCCGGCCTCGCCGATTCCCTCCGGTTGGCGGGCGCTGAGGTGCATGTCGCCGACATCTCCTCCGACGCCGAGCTGACCGCAGTACCGGAGGCGGCCAACGTGGTGTATCTCGTCGGCGCGAAGTTCGGCACCGCAGGCCGGGAGCACGCGACCTGGGCCACGAACACCTACCTACCCGGCAGGGTCGCAAGCCGGTTCCCGGACTCGCGCATCGTCGCGCTGTCGACCGGCAACGTCTACCCGTTCGTGCCGGTAGGCAGCGGTGGCGCCATCGAGACCTCGCCCCTCGAGCCGGTGGGGGAGTACGCGATGTCCTGCCTCGGACGGGAACGAATCCTGGCCGACGCCAGCGATCGGCAGGGAACCCCCATCGCCTTGATCCGGCTCAACTACGCGGTGGAGATGCGGTACGGCGTACTGCTCGACATCGCCTCCTCGGTCTGGCACGGCGAGCCTGTCGACGTGACAACAGGTCATGCCAACGTCGTCTGGCAGGGCTACGCCAACGAGGTGACGCTGCGCGCCCTCCACCACGCCGCGAGCCCGCCGTTCGTTCTCAACGTGACCGGACCGGAGACCATCTCGGTTCGCCAGATCGCTCAGCGCTTCGGACAGATCTTCGACCGGGAACCCGTCATCACCGGCGCGGAGCTGCCCACCGCCCTGCTCTCGAACGCCTCAGAGTGCCACCGGCTCTTCGGCTATCCGGACGAGACGCTGGGCGCGATGGTCGGGGATGTCGCGGCCTGGGTCAGCGCCGGCCTGCCACGCCACGACAAACCGACCAAGTTCCAGCGGCGCGACGGCAGGTTCTGATGGACGAGGCCCTCAAACGTTTCCGCACCGGCTGCGTCATCCCGGCACATCCCTTGGCCATCGACGCGGACCGGCGCCTCGACGAGCGACGGCAGCGGGCGCTTAGTCGTTATTACCTGGAAGCAGGAGCAGGGGGATTGGCGGTCGCGGTTCACACGACCCAGTTCGCCCTGCATGAGCCCGAGCGGGGCCTGCTTTCCCCGGTTCTCGAGCTCGCCGCGGAGGTGGCCCGCGAGTACCCCGACGACTCGCCGATCCTCGTCGCCGGTCTCACCGGGCCGACATCGCAGGCGGTCGAGGAGGCTGAGCTGGCGGCTGGACTGGGCTATCACCTCGCGCTGCTCAGTCCGTACGACGCGGGGGAGCACAGCGAGGACGCTCTGCTGGAGCGTGCCCGCGTCGTCGGCGAAGTCCTTCCGGTGATCGGGTTCTACCTGCAGCCGGCGGTCGGCGGGCGAGTGCTCTCGCGGGACTTCTGGCGTCAGCTGGCCGCGCTCGACTGTGTCGCGGGCATCAAGGTGGCGCCGTTCAACCGCTACGCGACGCTCGACGTCATCCTCGGCGTCCGGGAGTCGGGTCGGGCCGACGACGTCGCGTTGTACACCGGGAACGACGACCACATCGTGCTCGACCTGATTTCGTCGTACCGCTCTCCGGGTGCGGTCGACCTATCGTTCGTCGGCGGATTGCTCGGCCAATGGTCGGTCTGGGTGCGCGGTGCGGTCGAGATGCTCAACGAGGCCGAACTCGCCCGCTCCGGTGACGACGACGCCCTGCGCCGGCTCCTGGCGGTCGAGTCGGAGCTGACCGATGCGAACTCCGCGGTGTTCGACGTCGCGAACGACTTCCACGGCTGTGTCCCGGGCATCCACGAGGTGTTGCGGCGGCAGGGACTGCTCGAAGGACGCTGGTGCCTCGACCCGGCCGAGGACTTGTCGGTGGGACAGCTGGACGAGATCGACCGGATCTGGGCGGCGTACCCGCACCTGCGCGACGACGACTTCGTCGCCGCCAACCTCGACCGCTGGCTGGCTTAGCTTTTGGTTCGATCAGACCAGTCGATGACCGTGCGAGCGTAATCGGCGGGGACTTCGAACGGCGGCGCGTGACCCACGCGGTGGAGGACCACCAGGTTCCAGTCGGGCCGCTGCGCCGTCCAGTCATCGATCGACGTGCGGGGAGTGAGGCGATCCTCATCGCCCCAGACAAGGAGAGTCGGCGCCGCGACCCGGTGCATCGCGTCGAGCACGAGTCGCCGGCGGACGAACATCCGCGACATCAGCGAGGCATACACCGTGACCGCGCTGCCCAACCGCGTCGCCTCCACCGCCGACATCTCGTCCCGCATGAGACCGGCGATTTCCGGCGACATCCTCGACAGGTCACCGCCCGTATTCCACCTGCTGCCCGCAATCGACGCGGGATCGTCCAGTACCCGCAGCTTCGCAGCGAGGATGCGCCGCCCCGACACGCGGAGCAGCACCAGGGCGACCGGTGCGACGATGGCCAACCCCACCCTGCCAAGGGTCTGCCACCTGCGCGCCTCGCCGTCGCTCAGAGGGGGAGCAAGTGCCGGCGCCACCAACACGAGCCCGTCAACCCGTTCAGGTGCTTGGTCGGCGAACAGCAACGCAATCATGCCGCCCGCCGACCAGCCGTGAACCACGACCCGATCCAGCTCGAGTGCGTCAGCGAAATCGCGCAGGAACAGCGCGTTGGCTTCGATGCTCGCCGCGCGCCGGTTCGGCAGCGCGGTGTGGCCGGCGATCGTACCGGGCAGGTCTACCGCGACAGCGTTCGCGTGGGGTCGCAGTTCCGCGAGTACATCGAGCCAGTTCGAGGCGCTATTGCCGGGCTGGGAACGAGCAGGTGAACCGGCACTTCCGGCGTCCGCGCCTGATCAGTCACCAGGTAGTGCACCTTCATGCCGTGCACATCGACGGTCTCGCTGCGAATTCCGGACCAGCGAGCGGCGCGCTCACCCCAGTCGGTGTACTGCACCACCCCAGGCTACGCCCGGCGACACCCTCGTCGTCCCAAGCTCGACCGCCTTGCCCGGTCCGTACTCGATGTTTGCCGCTGGCGACCCATTCCTTATCGGCACCACTTCTTTGCGTCGTCCTGTCGATCTCAGCTGAGATCGTGGTTCGCGCCAGCAAGGCTGCGCCCGGTTGAACAATGGGTTCTATTGCCCTAGGCGGGTGGCTCGCTCGCGCCGGCGGGGTCTAGGACTTTGTCGAGTGAGCGGTAGGTGCGATTGCTTGCTGCCGCAGCTCGTTGCTCGCGGCCGGTGGCCTCGATGTAGTTCTGACTGGTTGCCAGGCTGGCATGTCCGAGGAGCGCCATGATCTCCGAGGCGGTCGCGCCATCCTCCGCCAACCGGGTCGCGAACGTGTGCCGCAGCGCGTGCAGGTTCGCGCCGACCGGGACCTGGTCGTGCAGCCCGGCCCATCGGTAGCAGGACTTGACCAGATACTCGAGGCCGCCTCGACCGATCGGCTCACCCGCCCGGTTCAGCAGAAGTGGTGTGGAACGCCCGAACCTTTCCTTCGGAAAACGCCGGCGGCACGAATCGACGTACGCATCAATGATTTTCTCCATCACCGGTTGGACCGGGATCGATCTGTCCCGACTGCCTTTACCGTGCACGTGTAATCGCATTTCCCCGGGTCTTCCGGCGAGCGATTGAGCGGTCAGGTTTCGCATTTCGGCGGAGCGGAGGCCGGCCACCAATCCGAGGGCGATCACCAGCACGTCGCGCTCGGGCCAAGGATCTCTGGCCTGGCGGGCACCACCTGCCGCGGCGGTGAGGAGCTTCTCCGGGGTGTCTTCACCGCGCAAAGGCTTGGGGGACAGGGGAGGGGCTTTGGGTCTGGCGACGGCGCCCATCGGATTGCCCGCCAGCAAGCCGTCGGACACGCAGAACGTGAGGAACTGGTTCCAAGTGGACCAGGCGCGGAGGACCGAACTCTTGGCATGGCCGTCGGCAAACGCACCGAACGCTGACCGGAGGGCTTGAGCGGTGAGATCTTCCACATCGAGCTCCTCAGGGACGTCGGTGAGCAGCGCGGTGATCCCGGCCAGGTCGCGGCGGTAGGCATCAGTGGTGTGGGGGGAGTCCTTCCGCGGCCGGCGGGCAGCGAAGAATGCCGACTGTGCTGCGAGAACCTTCATAGGTGATTTCTATCGGCCGCCACCGACAATTTCCGACGCCCGATCTCACCAGGCAACTAGTTGTTGCTCCAAGCAACAACATCATCCGGAAAATCCCTATTTTTGCTGCATAATAGTGATTATGCATGACAGGATTCGCCAGGAGCGGTCCACCGCACCCCCTGGGGGATCCGCTCAACGACCTGACCCCATGACGTACGAATGCCGTCCTTATCTCGCGCGAATCGCCCGCCCGCCGGTTCATCCGGTCAGCAGGCCCCGCCATTGACGATGCGGGTCCCGCCGATTCTGAGAGCGGCAACCTAAGCCGCGGACGTCGTGCCCGCCAGACGATCCGGCCAGCAGAAGGACGCTCAGACAACTCCAGAGCGCTACATCCGTCACAGACAGTGCTCGCACCAACAGTGCGGCGATCCGACCACCAAACCCCACCAGCTGAACCCTGCCGGCCGAGTTCCCGCAACCAGAACCGACGTTCACCAGAGCGCGACGTCCGGACGCTCAGTACAGCGCACCACCAGATCCAACGCCTTGCCTACAAGGCGAATCAGGCAGGAAGATCGCCCCTTCCCGCACCCTGAAAACCCCTGCCCTGAATGTCCGATAAGCGACATTATGTCAACTAGCACTCTGCGTATTGCGTCAGATGAATCAATGCGGCTGGGCCTGGTCCACTACCCCGGGTATTCAGCGCCTGGTCTCGTACCTGGTCAGGAGCACGCCGTCGGGAAACGTCCGGGTCTCCACCAGGTTCAGGTTCACCCAGTTGTCCAGGGCCGTGAAGAACGGCGTGCCGCCGCCCACCAGGACCGGGTGGGTGACGATCGCGTACTCGTCGATCAGCCCGGCCCGCATGGGCGCCGCGGCGAGGGTGGCGCCGACGACGTCCATGGGACCGCCATCCTCAGTCTTGAGCCGGGTGATCTCGGTGACAGCGTCGCCGGTGACCAGGCGGGCGTTCCAGTCGACCGCGCTGATCGTCGAGGAGAACACCACCTTCGGCATGTCCCGCCAGCGGTGGGCGAACTCGATCTGCGCCGGTGTGGCGCCAGGCTGCTGGTCTGCGGTCGGCCAGTGGGAGCTCATCGTCTCCCACAGTTTGCGCCCGTACAGCGCCAGGCCCGTCGCCCCCACCCGGTCGGACCACCACTGGAATAGCTCGTCGCTCGGCACGCTCCAGCCGAGGTCGTCGCCGGGCGCGGCGATGTAGCCGTCCAGGCTCAGGTTCATGCCAAAGGTCAGTTTCCGCATGGCGTCAGCCTCCCGTGAGTCGGTATTCGGCGTACAGACCAACACGCGCGGAAATTCATCGGTCAGACCGGCAGGGCCTCGAGTACGAAAATAGCTGCCCGCGCCCCCGCCTTAGCGATCCCCAGAACGCCACACACGATGGCGAATCGAGTTTTCACCGTTACAGCGCGAGTGGGCTTCGACGGTGGGAGCCGACCCCGCTCCCCCACCACTCTTGTCATACGTCAACACGGATGAGGGCGGACAACTCTCCGGCCGCCCTGCACAACGTGCGGCCTGCGACGCCAATGCCGAGATGCATCAGTCGATCAACCCGGGGAAACAGTTCTATTGGGTGGCTCGGTCAGGGTCGCTGAACGAGACTTGGGCGATGGTGACAACCCCTCGGCCGATCATCGACTCGGTGGTGCGGTCAGTCTGCGGCCACGGCGTTGAGCGCCTCGTTCCCCTGGCCGGTGGCGGGATGAATGAGACCTACCGCGCCGAGTTTGCCGGCGATGTCGCTGTGGTCGTCCGGATCGCGCGTCAGCCTACGCCGTGGTTCGTCGACGAGGCGCACCTTATGGCACAGGCGCGTGCCGTAGGCGTGCCGACTGCACAGGTGCTCGGCCTCGAGCACCTGGATCACGACGGCGAGCTGCTGTCCTTCTCGATCCAGCAGTTCCTGCCGGGCCGTTCGCTCGAGCAGCTCATCGGCGAACTGCCCGCCTCTGATCTCGAGCGGTTGGTCATGGACGCCGGTGAGATTTTGGCACGGGTGCACAGCGTGGTCCCGGACGACGAGCGAGGCATCCGGCACGAGCTGCGGTTGCCCGAAGAGCACGAAGTCATCCGGGTCGCACGCATCGTCAGGGAGACACTCGGTCCGGCGGCAGCCGCGGTCGTCGAGCGCGGTGCTGACTTCCTGCGCCAAGAGGTGACGACCCGTCCGGCTCCCCCGCTCTCGCTCGTCCAGGGCGATTTCTGCCCCAAGAACCTCCTGATTCACGACGGGACGGTCAGCGGCGTCATCGACTGGGAGTTCGCTGGCCCTGCTTCGCCGGCATACGACCTCGCCCAATGGGAGGTGGATGCCGGCGACCCCTTGCATGACCGATTGGACCTGGTGCGCCGGGGGTACGCGCGGGTCGCTGATCCCGAGTCGGCCGATGCCGGGTTGACGCCGGCCTTCGCCATCGACTGGACACTCGAAAAGCTCGGTTGGAAGAACCCAGCTTCGCCGGCGCAATTCCGGCGCTGCGTGGACGTGATTGCCCGCTATACGGCCGCTTGACCAACTCAAGCACCATTCGCCAACCTCTCTGCCATTGCGTCAGTCCTGCCCAACCGCGCTGCGAGACGCATTGTCTTTGCTGCTGGCTCCTCCCCCGTACGCCGTACCTCCGTTGCCTGTACGGGGTGCGTGCTGGGTGGTCGGTGCGGTTCGGGCACGCGCTTATGCCCGTTCGCCGGGAAAACCCGTTGCGGGTGGCAGGTATCGGATGTTTGGTTGAGCGGCAACCAAACATCGGACGGAGCAAGACCCGCATGTCGCTGCCTAGCCCCACGCTGCAGACCGCTCGCCTTCGGCTGCGTCCCTTCGACGACGCGGATGCGGACGACCTCTTCGCGCTGCAGAGCAACGCGTACGTGTTGCGCTACTGGGATTCGCCGCCATGGAGCGAACGCGCGCGCTCCGAGCGGTTCATCACGGCTTGCCGGCAGATGGCAGAGGAGGGCACCGGGGCGCGGCTGGCCGTGGATCGTCTCTCCGACGGGGCGTTCATCGGCTGGTGCACCCTGAACCGGTGGAATCCGGACTACCGCAGCGCATCGCTGGGCTACTGCTTCGGCGATGCGGCGTGGGGCCACGGCTACGCGACGGAGGCCGCGCGCGCTTTGCTGGGATGGGCATTCGACACGCTGGACCTGAATCGCATCCAGGCTGAGGCCGACACACGCAACGTGGGATCTGCCCGCGTGCTGGAGAAGCTCGGGTTCGTGCGTGAAGGGACGCTGCGGGAAGACTGCGTCGTGAACGGCGACGTCTCTGACTCGTGGGTCTACGGGCTGCTCAGACGCGAGTGGCGGCCGTCGTCCGAGCCGGTTCCCGCCCCGCTGAGTCCTCGCTCCCCCGCGAGACGTCGCCCGGCATCCCGGTCGTTCGACTCGCCGCGACGTCAGTCGAGTCCGTCGAAGAGGTCGGTCAGCATCGGTGCATCGCGTTCGCGCTCAGGCCACGCGATCGTGTACCACTCCCGCCGCAGGCGCCGCTCCCATTGAACGGTATTGGTGGGATCGTCGGACATGACGTGCAGTTGGCTCTTGTGCTCGCGAAGGCCGGCGACGGTACGACTGGCGACTTCTCGACAGTCCACGGTGATCCGGATCTGCTCGTCCGGTATTCCGCGCATGTGGTACGTCTGCGTCGGATCGAAGGTATAGAGCCCCAGCTCAGCCCGTTGGCGGTTCCATCTTTCGAACACCGTCTGCGGCACCGCGCCGTGCGCGAGGCGCTGGAAGCCAGGCCCGTCCTCGGATCGCAGGCGTGCGAACGCTTCGTCGGTGGCTGCACCGATCGCGATGTGGTCGGGATGCCCGAAGATGCCGTCGGGGCCGAACGTCACGACGACGGCGGGATCCTCCTCCGCAAGGATCCGCGCGACCGCTGCGACAAGGTCATCGAAGGGAACATCGGCGACGCCACCGTCCGGCAGACCTAACCATTCGTGACGGTCAGGGACGCGACCGAGTGCGCGCCACGCGGCTTCGTCCTCAGCCTGGCGGATGGACCCGAGCGTCTGTCGTGTGGCCGGGAATCCGTCCCGGATGTCGCCAAGCTCGCCAAGGGTGGCGTGAACCAGGATGAACCGAAAGTCTGGATCATCGGCGTACAGGGCGACGCTGCCGGCGACCCCGTACGCGTCGTCGTCTGGGTGCGCGACGACGCAGGCGAGAGTCCGGTTACGCATAACCCGCAGTATCGGCCCGCGGACCTAACCGCGGCCAGTGGCTCACCGATGTCGCTCGACTCGTCCGACCGGAGATCGTCGGCATGGCCTGGGTCGCGCTTGTCCCTCGCGTCCCGAGACCTGAGCGACAGATCGGCTATCCGCAGAGAACGGCTGGGCTTCGAGTCATCCCTCCTCCAGCGAACGGCGGACTAGCACCTTGTCGGAGGCAGCAGCATTCGGCTGATCCTTAGCGAAATCTCGTGGCTCGATTCGGCGGCTTTGGTTAGGGTCCGTGGATGCCGTCTCAGCGTGCCCTTCTGCCGCGGTCGACGCCGGCCGCTGCCGGGATCTCGTCCCGCGCGATCGACTCGCTGCTGGACCAGCTCGAAGCGCGATCCGTCGAATGCCACTCCATCATGGTCGTACGCCGCGGCCACGTCGTTGCCGAAGGCTGGTGGGCACCGTACTCGGCCGAACGCCCGCATCTGCTCTATTCGCTGACCAAGTCGTTCGCCTCGGTCGCCGTGGGGCTCGCGATCGCCGACGGGCTGCTCACGTTGGACGATCGATTGGTGGACGTGCTGCCCGAGCACGTTCCGGCCGACATCTCCGAACAGGGTCGACGCATCACCGTGCACCATCTGCTGTCCATGACGGCTGGGCACAGCACGGATAGCCTGGACGAGGCCTGGCGGCTGGAACCGGACGACCTGGTGAAGGGCTTCCTGCGCGTACCGATGACCGAAGCCGAGGGAACCCGGCACACCTACGACAACGCGACCACTTTCATCCTGGCCCGGATGGTGGAACGCGTCACCGGCCGCGGCCTCCCGGAGCTGCTCGACGAGCGGCTGTTCCTGCCGATGGGCATCGACCACGCAGAATGGGATCGGGTGGCGAGTGGTGCCGCCTTCGGATTCCACGGGCTGCACCTCACGACCGAGGCTGTCGCCGCCTTCGGTGAACTACTGCTGCGCGGAGGCGGCTGGGGCGATCGTCAGCTCATCGCGCGCGACTGGGTCGAGCTCGCGACCAGACGGCATAGCGAGACTCTGCCCCTCCCGAACTGGTCGCAAAACCCCGACTTTCTTTGCGGGTACGGCTACCAGTTCTGGATGTCGCGTCATGGCTACCACGGTCACGGCGCCTTCGGTCAGTACTGCGTGGTCGTCCCGTCCCACGAGCTCGTGGTCGTCGTGACCGGCGCTGTCGAACAGGAAGACGTACTGCCCGGCCTCTTCTGGGACTGCCTGTTGCCCGGCCGCCCCGGCGCGTTCCGTCAAGGCGAGACTCGACGCCTCGGCCGAGGATTCGGCTCTGCCCGACGGAACCACGGTGATCGTCGATCCGGTGGACGGTGGGTGGCGCCTGCGATTCGGGTCGTCCCTCACTGTCGAGGTCGGCCACGGCGAATGGCGGGAAAGTTCGCCACTCGGCCGCCCTGTCGTCGCGACTGGCGCCTGGCAGGGCAACACGTTCATCGCCGAGCTGTACGTCATCACCTCGCCGCACCGGGTCCGGCTGGTGGTCGACGCCGACGCGGAGACAGCGACGGCGACCTGGAACGTCGTACCACTAACCAGCCCCAGTCTCGCGTTGCACCTCCGATCACCCCTGATGACCCGGCCCGACGTCGCGTAGACGAACCTCGTCTGACAGGGCTATAGGAATCGCGGGGTGAAGCGGTCGGCGGTGCGCACTGCGACGGCGAGAGGCCAGGTGACGATGGCCGCGACGGTGCCCGTGAGGGGTCCTCGACGCCTCGCCGAGACCCGCGGCGGGAGTGTCCCGAACAGCGTCGCGAGGGCCGGGAACGGGCGGACGAAGATCTTGAGCTCGTCGATCTGCCCCTGCTCGTTGACGTGCAGCAGGACGTGGGCTTCGAGTTCCACCCCTCGAACCTGGGCGCGAAAAGAGAACGATCGCGAATCGCCGAGCGCGAGCGGATCGGTGGTCTCGAGGCCATCGAGGACGGCGAAGATGTCGCGGTGCAGCGCTGCGACCTCTTCCCTGCCAACGAACGTCACCCGCTCCGTCATCGGCGAGTGAAAGACGACGTCAGGCGCCAGTAGGTCGGCGACTGCGTCCGCATCTCCCCTCTCCGCGGCGGCGCGCAGGGCCTGGGTCGCGGTCGAGGCCGGCGACGTGGAGGCGGCTGGATCTGCAACAGACATTGGACCTCTCTCGGCGGGGCTTTCCTCTGCTAGCGTGCTTGATAACATCAAGTGAGGTTGAGGAAGTCAAGCATATGACGACACGCTCCTACGGGCAGTTCTGTGGTCTTGCGCGCGCTCTCGACGCAGTGGGCGATCGCTGGAACCTCCTGATCGTCCGCGAGCTACTTCCCGGGCCCATGCGGTACGGCGAACTGGTTGCCGCGCTGGGCGGTATCGCGACGAATCTGCTGGCCGACCGCCTGCGCAGCCTGGAGTCCGCCGGAGTGGTCGAGCGGCGTCTGGGCGAGACGGGCGGAGTGACCTACGCCCTGACGCCCTGGGGTGGTGAACTTCGGGAAGCGATCGAGGCACTCGTTCGCTGGAGCACCCCGCTGATGGTGACTGGCCGGGACGACGATTCGTTTCAGCCTCGCTGGCTGGCTGTCGCACTCCCAGCGCTACTCAACGGAAGGACGTCGAAGACTCCGGCGGAGCTCGGCATCGACGTACCCGGGTTGTTCATGACACTGCGGATCGACAAGGACGGCCCGCACGTGACCCTCGCGCCTGACCGGCGTCCGGCCACCATCCTCGAAGGGCAGCCAGAGGTCGTCCTGGGACTCGCCGCTGGGGCGATCACCATCGATCAAGCGCTATCCGGCGCGACCGTCCACGGCGATCGCCAGGTCCTCGCGACAGTGCTGCCGGGTGCCCAGGCATGAGCGGGCTGCCATCTGCTCGCCGGTAGCAGTGAGCCACTCCCATGTCGCGTGGCCGGGATGCTGTGCTCGGCGACCGCCTTTTGGTGATCAGCACCGCTAGCGTGTCGGCTGTGATGGTCGGACGTCACGCAGAACAGTCACGCCGGAGTTGTCTGGTTGCGCTACCGGCCGGGGCTTGAGACGAGATGGGTGATGATGGGAAAGACGATCATGTACGCCGCCGTGTCGGCTGACGGTTATGTTGCGAGGCCGGATGGCGAGATCGGCCAGCTCTTCGACTGGTTCGGGAGTGGCGAGGTGGCGTGGGATTGGCTCGGGGCCGAGATGCGGACCGCTCAGGCCACCAAGGACTTCCTCCAGGCGGTCTACTCCTCCGACGTCGGCGCGATGGTGGTCGGACGGTACGTGTTCGACCAGACCAACGGCTGGGGAGGTCAGGCTGTGGCCGGCGATCACGTGTTCGTGGTCACCCACGAGGCGCCTACCGACTGGGAGTTCGCCGACACCGCACCGTTCACCTTCGTGACCGACGGGGTCGAGTCGGCCCTCGCCCAGGCGCGCGAGGTCGCCGGGGACCGGATCGTGGATGTCGCGGCCGGGAACGTCGGTGGGCAGGCGCTGCGCCTCGGCCTGATCGACCAGGTCGTGATGAACGTCGTACCCGTGGTGTTCGGCGAAGGCCGGCCGTTCTTCGGCAGCGCCGCCGGCGAGGTCACACTCGCCGACCCATCGCTCGTCGCGCAGGGCGATCGGGTGACTCACCTCCTGTACGACGTACCGCAGTCCGGCGGAAAGGCGTGACAGTTGCGTGAGAATGACGGACATGACATCGAGCTGACTGCGCAGGACCTTCGAGTGGTCGCCCGCTATGCGGCAGAGAGCGCCGCGGAGACACTGGCGATCTTCGAGGCAAGTGATCCTGATGACCGACGGCCTCGTGAAGCGCTCGAAGCGGCGTGGACTTTCGTTGAAGGCGCTCAGCGCACGAAGTTGCAGCGAGTCACCGCCCTGGCAGCAAACCAGGCCGGGCGGGAAGCGACGACCGAAGCCGCTCAGAACGCAGCGCGCGCAGCAGGCCACGCAGCCGCCGCGGCCTACTTGCACCCGCTCGCGAAATCGACGCAGGTTGGGCACATTCTCGGCGCCGCCGCATGCGCAGCACGCGCGGCGGAGCTGGCCGCCGGCGGGGATCGAAGTGTTGGAGCAGAGAGCATTGAACAGGCTCGCCGGCGAGCAACGCCTGCTCTTGTCGCGGTGCTCAGGCGCTACCCCGCGGCTCCGTCCAGCGGAAACCGCGTCGCCGAACTCATGAGCGCGTTGGACACCTCACTGCGATCGCTTTAATCGCGTTGCGGGGCAATCCCTCCAACACCTAGCGTTGCCTTTCTCATAGGCACGGGCTTCAGCTATTCGGAGATGTGGAGCGGATGACTTCGACCTTGGACGCACTCAGCTTTGGCGCGAACGATCCCCTCAAGCTCGCGCGTTTCTGGGGTGGCGTGCTGGGCAGGGAGCTGTCCGACGACGGTCTGGTGCTCCAGCCCGGCGATGACACCGAGTTCCCGATCCGCTTCGTCTCGTATCAGGGGCCGAAGACCGGCCCGAACCAGATGCACTTCGATCTGACCAGCAAGTCCCCCGAAGACCAGCAGCAGACGGTGGCTCGTGCGCTCGAGCTCGGCGGTCGGCACCTCGACATCGGCCAGGGCCCGGACGCGACTCACGTCGTGCTCGCCGACCCTGAGCACAACGAGTTCTGCGTCATCGCGGCGGGCAACAACTTCCTGGCCGACACCGGAGTCATCGGAGCGCTTTCGTCCGACGGGACGCAGCAAGTCGGGTACTTCTGGAGCAAGGCCCTGGGCTGGCCGCTGGTCTGGGATCAGGACGAAGAGACCGCGATCCAGGCGCCAGAGGGCGGTTCGAAGATCTCCTGGGGCGGTCCCCCGGTGAACCCGAAGCTCGGCGTGAACCGTCTGCAGCTCGACCTCGCTGCCCCGGCCGACAGTGATCTGCAGGCGGAGGTCGACCGCCTCGTGTCCCTCGGGGCGAAGCGATCCGACAACGGTCAGGACGAGGCAGGCCGGGTTGCCATGACCGATCCCGACGGCAACGAGTTCTCGGTGATGCGGGCGAGACCGAAGCGATAGCTGCGGGCTGACCACGGCACGGGGTATGCGGAGTACCTTCGAAGGAGAGACGCTTTCCTCCGGCAGGTGATCGCATGCAGTCCTGGCTTCTCTGGTTGGCCATCGCCGCGGTCCTCGGTACCGTCGAGCTGCTGACGGCCACGCTCGACTTGCTCCTGCTCGCCGTCGCGGCCTCAGCGGCAGCCGGGGTGGCCGCCATTGGCCTGGGTACCGGCCTGCAGTTGCTCGCCTTCGCCGTCACGGCCGCCGCGATGATCACACTCGTACGGCCGGTCGCTCGCCGCCATCTCACCGGTACGCCGCAGTTGCGTAGCGGCGTGTCCGCGCTGATCGGCCGCGAGGCGATCGTGTTGAAGCCGGTCGGTCGCGAGGCCGGCCTGGTTCGGATCGGCGGCGAGGAATGGACCGCTCGCGCCTACGATCCGGACCTGGTGTTGCCGGCCGGGACCACTGTCGACGTCTTCGCAATCGAGGGCGCGACCGCCCTCGTCCATCCCCGGGAGGAGCCATGGCCGAACTGATCGTAGGGCTGGTCGCCGCCGTGCTGGCCGTCGTACTGGTGCTGCGCACGGTCCGGATCGTGCCGCAGGCCCGAGCGAGTAACGTCGAACGGCTGGGGCGCTACTTGCGCACGCTCGAGCCCGGTCTGAACGTGGTCATCCCCTTCATCGACCGTCCGCGGGCGCTGATCGATCTGCGCGAGCAGGTGGTGTCCTTCGAACCGCGCTCGGTGATCACCGAAGACAACCTGGTGGTCGATATCGACACGGTGCTGTACTTCCAGGTGACGGATCCCCGCGCCGCGGCGTACGAGATTTTCAGTTATCTCCAGGCGATCGAGCAGCTCACCGTCACCACGCTGCGCAACGTGATCGGCAGCATGGATCTGGAGAAGACGCTGACGTCCCGCGAGTACATCAACTCCCAGTTGCGCGGCGTTCTCGACGAGGCCTCGGGCAAGTGGGGTATCCGGGTGAACCGGGTCGAGCTGAAGGCGATCGATCCCCCGCCTTCGATCAAGGAGTCGATGGAGAAGCAGATGCGGGCCGATCGCGAGAAGCGGGCCGCGATCCTCACGGCGGAGGGGCAACGGCAGGCCCGGATCCTGACGGCGGAGGGTGATCGGCAGGCGGCGATCCTGCGAGCCGAAGGCCAGGCCCAGGCGATCGACACGGTGTTCGGGGCCATCCACCGCAACGACCCCGACCCGAAACTGCTGGCTTACCAGTACCTGCAGATGTTGCCGGAGCTGGCGAAAGGTCCCGGCAACACCTTCTGGGTGATCCCGTCCGAGGTGACGACAGCTCTGCAAAACGTCACCAAGGCCTTCACCGGCGCCCTCCCCGAAAAGACGGACTCGGACAGCCCACAGGTCACCCAGTGAAAGCCTCGGGTCCGAAGCGGCCCCACGCCACGAAGGCGGCGAGGACGAGATAGACGACGTCCGCCAGCAGGTACTTGGGCTCGTGACGGCGGATGCGTGTGATCACCGCGCCGACCATGACGACAACCAGGCCCGATGCGGCCAGCGGCACCAGAATCGGGGCGGTGTCGAGCAGTGCGGGCAGGATCAGGCCCACGGCAGCCAGGACTTCGAGGGCTCCGATGGTCTTGACGCCGGCGGCGCTGAAGTCTTCGACCCATGCCGCGGATGGCCCAGCAGCGGCGATCTTCGCCTTCGGCAGGATCACCTTGCCGCCGCCGCCGACCAGGTAGGCGACGGCAAGCAGTCCGGTAACGATCCACAGGGCGAGATTCACGACGTACTCCTTGAAGCGTCAGGCGGGCAACTGTTCGAACACAAGATGCCGACGACCCGGCATCTGTGACAGCGCACCCGCGTGACGTGCGTCATGAGTACGGCTGAGGCGCGCCGTTGGTGGTGAGCAGCCAGGAGTAGACCGACGTGGTGGCGCAGATGAAGAGGCGGTTCCGTTTGGGGCCGCCGAAGCAGATGTTCGAGACGACTTCGGGGATCAGCAGCTTGCCGAGCAGGGTGCCGTCCGGGTCGAAGCAGTGCACGCCTTCGTGGGTCGCCGCCCAGACCCTGCCGTCGGCGTCCATCCGGATCCCGTCGAAGACGCCCGCCTCGCACGGCGCGAAGACGTCGCCGCCCGCCAGGCGACCGTCGTCCTTCACGTCGAAACGCCGGATGTGCTTGCGTGGCGTGTCGACGACGTACAGCTGAGACTCGTCGAGGGAGAACGCCAAACCGTTCGGCCGGGCGAAGTCGTCGGCGACGATCCGCAGCTCGCCGGTCGACGGATCGAGTCGGTAGACGTGACAGCCGGCGAGTTCCTGTTCGGCCTTGTGTCCCTCGTAGTCGCTGGTGATGCCGTACGGCGGATCGGTGAACCAGATCGAGCCGTCGCGCCGCACCACCACGTCGTTCGGGCTGTTGAGCCGCAGGCCGTCGTAGCGATCGGCGAGCACGGTGATCGATCCGTCGGCCTCGGTCCGTGTCACGCGGCGGTTGCCCTGTTCGCAGCTGACCAGCCGGCCGAGCCCGTCGAGCGTATGGCCGTTGGTATACCCGGCGGGCTGGCGGAAGATCGAGACCGTTCCGGAGACCTCGTCCCAACGCAGGATGCGGTCGTTCGGGATGTCGCTGAACAACAGGCATCGCCAGGCGGGCACGTAGACCGGTCCCTCCAGCCAACGTCCGCCGGCGTACAGCCGCTCGACATTCTCATCGCCTCGAGCCACCAGCGCGAACCGCTCGTCGACCGTCACCAAGTCTGCGCGACGACGCTCGATCGGGTCTCCCAGCATTACTGTCATTTCCTCGCTCCACCGAATCTCGTTCTGCTGTTGAGTCAATTTGCTGAACTTCAACTGGCACTATGCCATCTTGGTGAGTCGACGTTCAATCGACTAGGATCCGGCCGTGGCCCTTGATGAGATCGATCTGCGTCTGCTGACCGCGCTCCAGCAGGATGCGACCAGCTCGTACGCCGACCTCGGCGCGGCGGTCGGCCTGTCCCCTGGCGCCGCCCACGAGCGAGTTCGCAAGCTCAAGGCGAGCGGCGTCATCCGCCGTACGACGATCGAGGTGGATCCGGGCGCGCTGGGCCGAGGCGTCCTCGCGTACGTCCTGCTGGACGCGGAAAGCTGGATGGGTGACGAGTCCACCGCTCAGGCCATCGCCGCCATTCCCGAGGTGGAGGAAGCTCACGTCATCGCCGGCCCCGCGACCGTCCTGGTGAAGGTCCGAACCCGCAGCACCGAGGACCTGCAGGCGGCATTGCGATCACTGCACGGCGTCGAGGGCGTCACCAGCACCCAGACGATCGTCGTCCTCGACTCCTTCTTCGAACGCCTCCCCCACGTCGGCCAATAACCCCCACGCAACAAATTGGTGGGCCTTCGGATGTCGAGAAGGTGGTCCTGGCTGCGTCCCAGGGGCACGAGCGGCCAGATCGGGCCGCGCGACGGACGAAGGAGAACCACACCGTGATCGAACGGATGGAAAACGTCGGCATCGTTGTCGAGGACCTCGAGGCCGCGGTCGCATTCTTTGTCGAACTCGGCATGGAGTTGGAGGGCCAGGCGCCGGCCGAAGGAGATTGGCTGGACCGCATCGTGGGGCTCCACAACATGCGACTCGATGTCGCGATGGTGCGGACTCCGGATGGCCAGAGCCGGCTTGAGCTGATGAGGTTCCACTCACCGGCCGCGGTCAGCTCCGGGCCGAAGAACGCACCCGCGAACGCGCTTGGAATTCGTCGCGTCTTGTTCGGCGTCAAGGATCTGGACGCCCTCGTCGCCGGCCTGCGAGAGCGCGGCGTGGAACTCATGGGCGAGGTGGTGCCGGTCGGGGACGACTATCTGTTCTGCTACGTCCGCGGCCCCGAGGGCATCATCGTCGCGTTCGCCGAGCGACTCAACTAAACGACGACTGGAGGTATGACCATGCGACCGAACGAGATCACCGAAGTTCTGAACCGGCCGATCAGCCAAGAGCTGCTGGCCCGCGACTTGACCCGCTTGGCCTATATCGCCAAGGACGGCACACCCCGCAATGTCCCGATCGGGTTCACCTGGAACGGCTCGGAGATCGTCATGTGCACTTCGACGAATGCCCCGAAGCTCCCGGGCCTGCGCAAGAACCCGATGGTCGCCCTGACGATCGATACCGAGGTGCACCCGCCGAAGACCCTGCTCATCCGGGGACATGCCGAGCTGGACGTCGTCGAGGGCATTCCCGACGAGTACCTCCAGATGAACGGCAGTTACGAGATGACGCCCGAGCAACGCGTCCACTGGGAGGCGGAGGTGCGTTCGCTGTACGACGGTATGGTCCGGATCGTCGTCACGCCGACGTGGGCGAAGCTGATCGACTTCGAGACGACTCTGCCGAGCGCGGTCGAGGAGCTGATCCGGCAGCGGGACGAGGCGCGTAGGGCCTGATGGCAAATACCTGCCGGTCAGGCGCGTGCGGTTAGTGCCAGTCGCCGATTCGGACGGAGTCGGGGTCCGGGGAACCTTGGCCGGTTTCGACCAGGGCCTTGAGGCTCATCAGGAACGTCGCCCACTTGGTGCTGCAGTGGTGCATGAACTCGACTGGTTCGGTCCAGCCCAGGTGCTTGAACAGCACGATGACGTACTCGTCGGACTGCTTGAGCTCCCAGCTCACCGTCGTATCGATCCACTCCGCCGGCCCGTCGACGACCTGCCACAGCACGCGCTTGCCCGGCTCGAGCTCGAGCACCTTCATGTCGAAGCCGCCGGCGGGGAAGCGGAACTCCAGCACTCCCCCGATCGCGCCATCGCCCTTCGTATCGATCGTCCACCAGTTCGACAGACCTTCGATCGTGGTGATCGCCTGATACACGTTGTCCACGGACGGCGTCTTGATGCCGACCCGGTGCAGAATGTCCACCATCTTCGAATCCCTTTTTCTAGTTGGTTTTCGGGTTGTCCTGCTTGCGCTGGATCGCCTCGGCGATGCGCTTGATGCGGCGCAGCCGGGCGTCCCAGGTGGCGCCGACGGTGGACAGTTGCGCCACCGCACGAGCGAGTTGCGCCTCGTCCACTCGGTAGCGCATCTCCCGGCCGGCCGGCGTGACGTGGACCAGGCCGACTCGGTCGAGTACGCCGAGGTGCTTGGCGACGGCCTGGCGTGTCACCGGCAGTTGCTCGCTGAGGCTGGTCGCGGTCGCGTTGCCTTCGGCCAGGAGCAGGTCGAGCATTCGCCGCCGGGTCGGGTCTCCGATCGCGGACCAGAGGTCGTCGTCGATCGCGATGGTCATTGGGACGAGACCAGCCGCTTGACGTACACGCCAAGACGCGGGAAGTGGAGGTCCCAGCCTTCGACATGTTCCTGGTACTGCTGCTCGAGTACGGCGATCTCCCAGCCCTTCTCGCGGAACCCGGTCTCGGTGAGCCGGATCTCCGTGCCCGCGCCCGAAGGGACGAGCTCGAACGTCACCAGCAGCGAGTTCGTCGGCGTCGGCGCCTCCCCCTCGGGGTAGATCCAGCGGAACGAGAACAGCCGCGGCGGGTCGGCCTCGACGACCGTGATCGGCGCGATCTGGGCATTGCCACTGGCCTTGTCCCCCCAGATGAGCTCACCGGCCGAACCGGGCGTCGGATCCAGCTCCGCCTCGTCGGGCCACCATTCCTTGAGGTGCTCGGGGCTACTGATCACGTCGAAGACCACCTCGGGCGAGGCGTCGACGTGGATCTGGCGCTCGATACTTCCGTACTCCATCTGCTTCCCGCTTTCTGCAACGTTTGGTTGCGCATTACCATAGTCCGCGATCCTTCGGTGCGCAACCATCGGTTGCATATGGTCAAACCGGTGGCCGATCGCCTTGACTATGAATAGGTTGACGAGCCATGGCACCCAACCCCGCCTACCGGTTGCGACAGGCGCTCTCCGCTGACGTCGACTTCCTTGCCGATGTGGTCATCGCTGCCGATGACAGGCGGCCGACGGACTTCGACGAGGCGGCCTGGCGGACGGGATTCGCCGACTGGACCGCTTCGCAACTTGGCGATCCGGAGATCTCGACCAGCGTCATCGAGGTCGACGGCGAGGCCGTCGGAAGATTGCGGATCGCGCGCAATGCCGAGTCGATCGAGCTCTGTGGCATCCAACTGCTCCCGCGCGTGCAAGGCCGTGGCATTGGTACGGCGATCATCGAGTCGCTGCAATCCGAGGCGACCGGGGCCGGACTCCCGCTGGATATCGGCGTCGAGAAGGACAACCCGAACGCCCGCAGGCTGTACGAACGCCTCGGCTGCCGGCAGATCGGCGAGACTGACCGGGAGTATCGGCTCCGCTGGGATCCGACGACGCAGTAGCCTCGGCCCGTGGCCAAGCTCGTGCTGATCAATGGTGCGCCGGGGTCGGGGAAATCAACGCTCGCGCACCTCCTGGCACAGGACGAACCGTTGACCCTGGCGCTCGACATCGACGTCCTCAAACACTCACTCGGGCAATGGCAAGCGGCTTTGCCCGAGTCGGGAATCACCGCGCGCCGACTCGCGATCGCCCTCATCCGCGAACACCTCGGCAGTGGTCGAGACGTGATCGTGGGCCAATTCCTCGCCCGCACGGAGTTCATCGAAGAGCTCGAGACCCTGGCCGGCGTACATGACGCGTCCTTCGTGGAACTGGTCCTGTCCGTCGACCACGACGTGCTGCTCTCCCGGCTCCAAAGCCGTGCCGCTCACCGCGAACGCGCCGAGCACCTGGTCAACGCCACCCTCGTCAGACCCGAGGACGTCCCCGGCTTGATCCACGCCATCAACCACCTGATCACCCGCCGCCCAACCTGCACCGTCATAGACGCGAACGACTCCCCCACAACCACCCTCACCTCAATCCGAAAGCAGGTCGACAGGACGTGAAGCGGATCCTCCTCACGGGCATGTCGGCGGTCGGAAAGTCCACCGTGATCACCCGGTTAGTTGCCCAGGGCCACAAAGCGATCGACCTCGACGATTCGGCGTGGTCCGAGTGGGCGGACAGTCCGGACGGCGGCGGCCCGTCGCCGCTGCACCCTGGCAAGGACTGGGTCTGGCGCGAAGACCGGGTCGCGGAGCTGCTCGCGAGCGACGATGCGGGGGTGCTCTTCGTTAGTGGTTGCGCGTCCAACATGGGCAAGTTCGTCGACCAGTTCGACTCGATCGTCTTGCTGAGCGCCCCGGTAGAGGTGATGGTCGAGCGGCTGACCACCCGTACGACCAACGCCTACGGCAAACACCCCGAGGAAGTCACCCGCAGCCTGGAGTTCAAGCAAACGGTCGAGCCGCAGCTGCGCGCGATCGCCCACACCGAGATCGACACCAGCATCCCGCTCGACGAAGTCGTCGCCGCCATACTCAAGCTCAGTTAGGGCCGACCGACTCACCTGTGGACAACACCAGCACGGTCGAACCCGAAAAATGCGGCGCACCTGGTTCCCCCGCGACGGTCGGACCCGAAAATGCGGCCTCCCTGCAGAGACTCCTACGACGGTCGGACCCGAAATGCGGCCCGCCTGTTGATAGCGCTGCCACGGTCGGACGCGGAATGCGGTTCGCCCTGTGGACACTGAGCCCACGGCACCTAGACCCGAACGTGGCAGGGCTGTCCACAGGCGCGCGCCTCGCATGCCGGTGTCGCCGATCGCGGACCGGCTGCCTCGGGCGGTTAGGCAGAGAGGCGTACGACGGACCATTGGTAGTGGAAGGGGGTGCCGATGTCGTGGTGGGCGGTTTGCTCGAGGCTGCCGAGGCGGCGGAGTTGGGCGTGGAGTTGCTCGTCGGTTCGGAGGCTGAAGAATCGGGCGGGGCCGTAGTCATCGTCACCGCCTGCGCCTTCCTGCCCATCTGGGTGACCCCACAGGCCGATCGCCAGCGGCGCGCCCGGCTTCAGCACGCGCCCGATCTCGGCCAAAGCCGCGGGCAGGTCGGCGTCGCTTATATGCAACAGCGTGCTCATGGTCCAGCCGGCGTCGAAGGTGTTCGCCTCGAACGGGAGGTCCAGAACCGACGCGACCTGTACGTCGAAACCCTGCTCCCGGCAGGCCGCGACGCTCGCGGGCGCGAGGTCGACCCCGTGATAGTCGAGCCCCGCCTCGGCGAGGGCCTGCGCGTCCCGGCCGGGGCCACTGCCGATCTCCAGGATCGACTTGCGCTGCTCGGCCAGGAGTGCCTTGACGAATTGGCTGCGCTGGTCGATCCGCCACTGCGGCAGCTGCCGGTCCGTGCGCGCGGCTACCTCGTTGTCGTAGTAGGTGATCAGGTCGGTTTCGCGCTGGCGGCGGATCGCGTCATCGTTCACCGCCCAAGCCTGCCGCACACACCGGTCCAAATGCGCCCCGAAGAAAGTGCTCATGGATTGAGTAGTTTGTTTGGCAGACTGGGGTCATGCGAGCCGATCGACTGGTGGCCACGTTGCTGCTGATGCAGTCCAAGGGCAGAGTCACGGCGGCCGAGTTGGCCGAGGAGCTCGAGGTCTCGGTGGCCACCGCCCGTCGAGATCTTGAGGCGCTCTCAGCGGCGGGTATTCCGGTGTACCCGCAGGCGGGTCGCGGTGGCGGCTGGTCATTGGTCGGCGGCGCACGGACCGACCTGACGGGACTAACCGCCACTGAAGCGCAGGCGCTCTTCCTGTTGGTCGGGCCGGCTGCAGGTGTCTCCGGCGAGGCCAAGTCGGCGTTGCGCAAGCTGGTTCGCGCACTGCCCGGGACGTTCCGGGAGGACGCGGAGGCCGCTGCGGATGCCGTGGTGATCGACCCGGCCCGCTGGGGCGATCGGCTCAAGACGCGCCCGCCGATGGTGGAACGCCTGCAGACGGCCGTCGTACGGCGGAAGAAGGTGCGGCTCGTGTACGGCGGCCGCGGGCGCGAGCAGTCCGAACGTCTCGTGGATCCGTGGGGGCTCGTCGACAAGGACGACATCTGGTACCTCATCGCCGGTACGCCGAAGGGGCAGCGTACGTTCCGGGTCGATCGCATGGTCGAGGCCGAAGTCACCGACGAACCAGCAGAACGTCCGGACGACTTCGAGTTGTCCGAAGCCTGGGAGCAGGTGGTATCCGAGGTCGAGAAGCGCCGTTCGCTGGTCTCGGCCTGGGTGCTCATCCCCGCCCGGTTCGTGCACGTGCTGCACACGCACTACGGGCGGCACTGCGAGGTCGAGGAGACGTTCGAGGACGGGCGGTCGCGGGTGCGAGTGGCGGCGGATACTCCATTGATGGTCGCGCAGCAGCTCGCGGGCTGGGGCGCGACGATCGAGGTGCTCGGCCCGCCGTCGGTACAGGCAGAACTGGCCCGACTCGGCTCAGAACTTGTAGCCAGCTATGGCCGGGAAGAAGCGGTTGGAAATTAGTCTGGGCACGGATGTCCGGTCTGGATCCGTCGGCCTCGACGTCTCCGGTGTAAGGCGCCAAGCAGGCGTCACCCGAAAGGAGCAATCGTGAAGTACATGATCCTGACCTACGGCTCGCAGCAGGACTACGACGGCATGGTCGGCAAGGCGGACGGTGAGTCGAACTGGACGCCAGAGGACTTCCAGGCGCTCGCCGAGTTCATGACGAAGTTCAACCAGGAGCTGATCGACTCGGGCGAACTCGTCGAGACCCGCGGCCTTACCGAGCCCGTACACACTCGGCGGATCCGGACCCAGAACGGCGTGCCAGTGGTGACTGACGGGCCGTACGCCGAGACCCAGGAAGTACTGGCCGGCTACTGGATCGTCGAGTGCGACAGCTTCGACCGGGCCACGGAGATCGCCTCGAAGCTCAACGACTGCCCCGGGCCGGAGGCCGCGGCTGCGAGCTACTACGCCGACGTACGGCCGATTGCCGAGTCGGCGGAGGACCTGGCGCTCTAGGCCGTCATGCCGGGCAGCGAAACCACCGAGGACTTGTTGCGTCAGCTGGCGCCGCAGGTCCTCGGCGCGCTCGTACGCCGCTATGGCCACTTCACCACGGCAGAAGACGCCGTACAGGAGGCGTTGCTCGCAGCCGTCCAGCAGTGGCCCCAAGAGGGTGTGCCGAGTAATCCGCGCGCATGGCTCATCACTGTTGCCTCTAGACGGCTTACCGACCTGTTGCGCAATGAGCAGGCTCGACGCGTCCGGGAGGAGACGTGGGTTCTACCGGACGAAGCGCCTGCAGAAGCGACGGACGACACTTTGGTGCTGCTGTTCCTGTGCTGCCACCCGGCCCTCTCCCCTGCCTCACAGATCGCACTGACGCTCAGGGCCGTCGGAGGTCTTACTACCGCCGAAATCGCCCGGGCGTTTCTGGTGCCCGAGGCAACGATGACCCGCCGGATCACGCGAGCGAAGCAACGGATCAAGGAGATCGCAGAGCCGTTCCGCCTGCCACCAGATGCCAGCAGACTCGGCGCCGTCCTCCACGTGCTCTACCTGATCTTCAACGAGGGCTACGCCAGTACGTCAGGCCCGAGCCTGCACCGGGTAGAGCTGTCCACCGAGGCGATACGGCTTACCCGCCTGGTCTACCGACTACTGCCAGGCGATAGCGAAGTGGCGGGCCTACTCGCGCTCATGCTGCTCACGGATGCCCGACGCCCGGGTCGCACCAGCCCGCAGGGTGAGCTCGTACCGATGGCCGAGCAGGACCGTACCCGGTGGAACGGCCAGTTGATCACGGAAGGCATCGAGCTGGTGACCAAGGCGCTACCGCGTGGACCGGTCGGGCCGTACCAGTTGCAGGCGGCGATCGCGGCTGTGCACGCAGAGGCTCAGACCGGCGACGAGACCGACTGGCCGCAGATCGTGGCGCTGTACGGCGTACTCGTCCAGCTCGCCGACAACCCGATGGTCCGGCTCAACCAGGCCGTGGCCGTCGCAATGGCCTCAGGCCCTTCCGAAGGCCTGCGCCTCCTGGACGACCTCGCGGACGATGACCGGGTCAATACCGACCACCGCTGGTACGCCGTACGGGCTCATCTTCTGGAGATGTCTGGCGATCTCCCGGCAGCTAGAGACGCCTACCGCGCAGCAGCCGCCCGTACGACGAGCCTCCCGCAACAGCGCTACCTCCACACCCGCGCCGCGAGAACCTTGAGCGAAAGTGTCGAAACGGGCGAGGATCAGTCGACGCACGAGTAGAAGGGATCGCGACGGGCGGTCCCGATGCTGGAGGTGCGAGACATGGCTGAGGAATTCCAGGTGACGTGGGAGGGTCTGCTGCCCGCTACGCCGGAGGTGGTCTGGGACGCGGTGACGCGGCACAGCGACGGGTGGTTGTGGGCCATCGAGTACGAGCCGCGCCTGGGTGGTGCCGAGCGTGGTCTCAGTGGCGGCGGTGGCACGGTCACCGCGTGGGACCCGGGCAAGCACTTCGGGACGGAAGCACCGGAGACCAACGGGTTCAACCGGCTCGACTACGTCTTCGAGGCTCGGGACCACGGGACTTACCTGACGTACACGCACAACGGCGTGATGGACGACGACGTCGAGCGCCAGGTGGACGCTTGCCGTCAGCACACGGCGTTCTACTACCACTCACTCGGGCAGTACGTCGGCCACTTCGCCGGGCGGGACAGCACGTACGTGTCGGTGGAAGCGCCCGAGAGCTCCGCAAAGGGCGGTACGACGGCGATCACGCGAGCCCTCGGCCTGAGCGACACCTACGTCGGTGAGCGGGTGCACCTGACGCCTGAAGGTCTGCCGGCGATCGAGGGCGTCGTGGACTACGTCTCCCCCGCGTTCCTGGGGATTCGCACCGCTGACGCCCTCTACCGGATCTACGGGCGCGACTACTGGGGTTGGCCGGCCGGGGTGGCGCACCACTTCTTCGACCCGGCGACCGCTGGGACCGAGGAGGCCTGGCGTACCTGGCTAGAAGGCGTGTTCAGCTAGGCGGACGCCAGTAGCCGAGGGACTTGATGCGTTCCTTCGGCACCCCCAGCTCCTTGCCGACGTACGTCGTGAGGGTGCGGGTAGTGACGGTGTCGCACGCGATCCACACAAAAGCGTCGGCGGCGTGCTCAGGGAACCCCTTGCGGACCTCCTGCTCGAGTGCGTCGCCGCGGCGCTCGACAAAACGTACGTCGTGCAGCGCGGGGTCGCGGCGTAGCGGCAGTTGCTGGTCGTCGTCGTGCGCGGTCTCGAACCAGATCGTCGCGGGCACACTCGGCATCGACCCGAGCAGCGAGTTGATCGCGGGCAACGACGCGGCATCGCCGACTACCAGCAGGCGTGACGGCAGCGGATTCGGCACGGCGAACCCGGTCCCCTGCAGCGTGGCGTCGATCGACTCCCCCGGCTGCGCGCGCAGTGCCCAGTCGCTGGCGCATCCCTCGTGCAGCGCGAACTCGATCCCGAACGTGCCGGCCTCCGGATCGGGATCCACCAGCGTGTACGCGCGTTGGTGTGCCTTGCCCGCGTGCTCGAACCACAGCCGCACCCACATGGTCGGATGTACCCCGGTCGCGGCGAGCATGCCGCCGTCGGTGAAGTCGATCCGCCGGTACCGATCGGACACCACCTGCTCGGCGCCGGTCACCATGAATACGAAGTCCTTGC
The DNA here is from genome assembly GCF_036226525.1 of Kribbella sp. NBC_01245. Taxonomy (NCBI): domain Bacteria; kingdom Bacillati; phylum Actinomycetota; class Actinomycetes; order Propionibacteriales; family Kribbellaceae; genus Kribbella; species Kribbella sp. NBC_01245. The sequence goes on along the minus strand of NZ_CP108487.1, from coordinate 1,576,708 downwards.
CCCGGAAAAGCTTGAGGACGACGCCCTCCCAACCATGCCCCACGACTACCTCCTGTTGCCGGCCGACCACCCGCGGCGAAGGTTCGCCGGCCCGATTGCCTCGCCAGTTTCTGACTTGTAAGTTAGCGCAGCCTAACCTAACGAAACGAGGACGTCTGTGGCCGTCAAGGTCTCACGGGACGCCTGGGGGATTCCGCACCTGCGCAGCGAGACCGACGCGCTCGAGCTTGCCCATCTCCAGGGCGTGAACGCCGCGCACGATCGCGCCTGGCAGATCGAGCTCGAACGCCGGCGCAGTCTCGGCACCAGCGCCGCCGTACTCGGCCCGACCGCGCTCGCCTGGGACCGGTTCGCCCGCCAGGTCCGGCTCGACGACACCGCCCAGACGTGTTTCGCAAATCTCCGCGACGAGACCAAGGCTTGGCTCACGTCGTACGTCGATGGGGTCAACTCGGAACTGCCCAACGCCTCGCTGGCGGCGCCGGAGTTCGCGGCGACCGGGTTGGTGCCGGGCCGGTGGCAGCCGTGGTCGCCGATCGGGATCTGGCTCACGACGCACGTGCTGTTCGCCGGCTTCCCGACCAAGCTCTGGCGGGAGCAGGTCGCGCGCCACCTTGGGCCCTCCGCGGCCGAGCTGTTCGCGATAGAGGGGCCGGGGACATCGGGTAGCAACGGGTGGCTGCTGGATGGCAGTCGTACGACGACCGGTATGCCGATCATCGCGGGCGACCCGCATCGGTTGATCGAGAGTCCGGGGGTGTACCAGCAGATCCGCCTGGTTTGCCCGTCGTACGACGTGATCGGATTCGCGGTGCCGGGTGTGCCGGGGATCGCCCACTTCGGGCACACCGGACACGTCGCTTGGGCGATCACGAACGCTGTTGCCGACAGCCAGGATCTCTATCGCTCGAGTCTTCGTCGAGGTGAAGGTCAGGTTGAGGCTGAGGGTGTTGGTGGGTGGTACGTCGTACCGTCGCACGTTGAGGTCATCGAGGTGGCGGGCGGTGATCCGGTTGAGGTCGAGGTGATCGAGACGGCGTGTGGGCCGGTTATCGCGGGTGGTCCCGATAGTGGCGAGGGGTTGTGCCTGCTGCTGCCGCCTCGGGTGTTGGGTTCGGTTGGGTTCGACGCGCTGCCTTTGTTGCTGGAGGCGCGTACGGTCGCGGACGTTGATGCCGCGCTCGACGAATGGGTCGAGCCGGTGAACGTCGTACTGGCTGCGGATACGCAGGGTGGGACGCTGCATCGGGTCGCGGGCCGGGTGCCGGAGCGGTCGGCGGTGAACAGCGAGACGGTCGTGCCGGCGGATGACGCGCGGTTCGAGTGGCGAGGGTGGAAGCCGATGCCTCGGGCAACGGTTGACGGGGTCGCGGTGATGGCCAATGAGCGTGGGCTGGCGGCGGCGCTCGGGCATGACTTCGCTCCCCCGCATCGTTCGGAGCGGATCGGTGACCTGCTGGCCGGGCGCGATCGGTGGGATTCAGCGGGGATGGCGTCGATTCATACCGACACGTATGCCGGTGCCGCTGGGGTGTTGCTGGACTTGGTGGCGAAGGCCGATCCTTCTGAGGTTCGGGATGTGTTGTTGGCGTGGGATCGGCGGATGGATGCTTCGAGCAACGAGGCGGCGACGTTCGCGCGGTTGAGGTCGGCGGTTGCTCGGCGGCTCGCGGCGCATCCCGTACTGGCTCGGTTGGACGATCCTGCGGCGTACCCGGAGATCTTTCACCTTTGGACCGGGCTGGAGACGCGGATCGGGTTTGCGCTGGAGAACATCCTCGTACGTGGGGTGCCGGGGATCGATCTGGATGTCGTGATCGGTGAGGCGTTGGCTGAGACCGAGGTGGCCAGTGAGCCGTGGGGGGCGGCGCATCGGTTGTTCGCGTTGCATGCATTCGCGGGGTTGGCTGATGGGCCTGCGTATGAGGCGCCGGACGTGATGCTTGCCGGGGACAACGATTGCGTGATGTCGACGACGAGTGTGCCTGGGGTGAGCGATGTTTGCGTGCGGGGGTCGGTTGCTCGGTATGTGTGGGACTTGGCTGATCGGTCGGCTAGTCGGTGGATCGTGCCACTCGGTGCCTCCGGGATCCCGGGGGATGCTCATCAGCAGGATCAGCTGGCGCTTTGGCAGCGGGGTGAGTTGGTGCCTGTCTCCTGTGCGTACCGGGAGGTGATTCCGGGCTTCGGGGAGGTCTCGATCGTGCCGGTGGATCCGCGGCGGGATATCGAGCTGATCTACGGATGGGTGACGGCCGAGCGGGCGCGCTTTTGGGGAATGAGCGAGCACAGCCGGTCGTACGTGCTGGAGATTTACGAGTACCTCGACTCGCTGGAGACGCATCATGCGTATCTGGTCCATCGCGATGGGGTGCCGGTGGCGTTGCTGCAAACGTATGAGCCGGCGGCGGATCCGGTTGGCGAGTGCTACGACGTACAGCCGGGTGACATCGGGGCACACCTGCTGCTCGGGCCGGCTGAGGCGTACGAGCCGGGATTCACCGCCTCGTTGTTCCGGGCGTTCCTGTCGTTCTTGTTCGGCGAGCCGGCCAATCAGCGGATCGTGGTCGAGCCGGATGCGCGGAACGCGAAGGCCGTCGCGCGGCTCGAACGTACCGGCTTCGTCATGGGGCCGGAGATCGAGCTGCCGGATAAGCGGGCGCAGTTGGCGTTCCTGACGCGGTCGTCGTACGTCGGTTTGGATTGAGAGGGTGTCTCACGTGGCAAGTTTCGCGAGCTTCTTGTAGCAGGACAGGGCGGCAGTGCCGACCGAGGCGTTCGCCGGACTCGATGCCGGGCCGCGCGATGCGCGGTGGCGGGCGACGTGCCGAATCAGCACCCACGACCGGCATCAAGTCACGTGAGACAACCTCTAAGCCTTCATTGGTGCGGCCGACCTGGCGGCCTGCTCGATCTTCGCGCAGTAGGCTGCACGGGCTTCCTCGTCGATCTGCGTCTCGTTTTCGGCGCGCACCCCGGTCCGGCCGTCGAGGCCCTCGCGCAGGATATCGGCGTGCCCGGCATGCCGGATGGACTCGCCGAGGACATGGACCATGATGGCGAACAGGTTCGTGTTGGGATAAGGCTCCGGCCACCACGGCACGTGGCCGGGGGCGTCGAGGGGAAGCTCGTTGATCGTCGCGTCCGAGTGTTCCCACGTGCGCCGGTAGAACCCGATGATCTGATCGCGGGTCTCGTCCTCGGTCGCCCACAGATCGCTGCCGTTGTAGTCCTGCCACCGGGGCAGCGGTTCCGGGGAAGGGCGGTCGAAGACCTCGCCGAAGTACCTGGCCTCGACGGTGGCCACGTGTTTGACCAGGCCGAGGAGGTTGGTCCCGGTCGCTGTCAAAGGTCGGCGGGCGTCGTATTCGGACAAGCCGTCGAGTTTCCAGAGCAGCGCCTTGCGGTCCCGCCGCAGTCTCCCGTGCAGGTTGTCTTTCGCGAATTCATCGATCATGCGGCATGAGCCTGCCATGGGCTGCCCGTGGTCTCAAAGCCCGTACGTGGCCGCAACGACTGGCAGAGCCGAGGCCTGGCCATGGCCGCCGCCCTGACCTGCTACAAGAAGCTCGCGAAACCTTGCCACGTGAGACACCCTCTAAGCCTCGCGCGGCGTGCGTTCCAACCAAAGTCTCGCGGTTAGCGTCAAAGAGGTTGACGTTAACTACTCGAGCGAAGGTTGGACAGCATGTCTGTACGGGGACGGCGCGAGACGAGGAAGGCCTTCACGGCTGTCGCGGTAATGACGAGCGGGCTGCTGTTGGTGGCCTGCGGCAACGATAATCCGGCCGGGAGTGCGCCGTCCGCGACCCAACCCACTGGCACGCCTTCGGGGGCTCCGACCGTCGTTCCTAGCGGTGCGCCGACTGCTACCCCTTCCGCTACGCCTCCTGGTACGCCGACTGTGCAGCCGACGAATGGTCCGTCTGGGACGCCGACGGTCAAGCCGACCCCTTCGTCGACGCCGACTTCGACGCCCACCAAGCCGGGGCGGCCGGTGACGTTGACGCCCGAGATGCAGCTGCGCGGATCCGACGTAGCCAAGGGCGATCCCGGCCGCGACTGGGCCGCCATCTCGGGCCGGCCGCAGACCCCGATCTGCGGTGTGGTCAGCACGCACGGCCCGGGCAACCGCGCCACCGCCACGAAGAACTTCAGCAATGGCCTCGACGCGTCCGGCGGCCAATGGCTCACCTCGTACGACAACGAGGCCGCCGCCACCACGGCGTACAACAAGATCATCGCCGCGATCCGCGTCTGCACAGCCGGCAAACCCGCACCGACGCACGCCCGCAAGCGCACCGAAGACCGCGCGATCAAGGGCGGCGACGCGACCCGCATCATCCGCTGGTACGACTACCCGCTCCCGAGCGATCCCGGCAGCGAAGACGGCGGATTCCCGTACGCCGTAACCCGCGCCGGCTCCGTCATCAGCGTCATAGCCTTCGGCGAAATGGGCAAAGGCATCACCCCCACCAACTTCGCCCGCATCGCCACCACCGCCGCCACCCGCCTAACCAACTAGCCGGCCCCGCTCTGCCCAACCGGCCTCCCCTATTTGCGTTCATTCGTCGGAATACGGCCTGTATCTATGGCGTATCCCGACGAATGAACGCGGTGGATGGGTCAGAGTGTGATAGCCCACGTCGCAAGGTCGAGCACGTAGCCCTTGCGTTCGCGCCGAATCGTCGGCAGCTCCGTGCGGGCAAAGCCGGCCGCAACCGCAACCTTCTGACTACCCACGTTGTCCGTGGCGATCGACAACCGAGCCTCGCGATAACCAGCCGCCACCGCAACCGGCAGCACCGCCTTGATCGCCCGCGCCGCCAACCGCCGCCCGCGATACTCCGCGCCGACCGCATAAGCCAACTCGCAAACGCCGTCAGCCTCGGTCGGGAAGAGCAACACCTCCCCCAACGCCTCACCACCATCCTCGGTGATGGCGAACTGCAACGTCCCCGCCTTCCGCCCTTCCACGGCCCGCGCCAGATACGCCACAGCGGCCGCCCGATCAAACGGATGCGCCAACGGCGTCCACCGATCCATCTCCGCCGTATCGAACAACGCCACCATCACCGCCACATCCGCCTCCCCCCACTCCCGCAACACCACCCCGTCCGCACGCACGACCGGCCTTGGGCTCAAGGCGTCAGGGGTTGACGGTGATTGTTACTGGGGTGGCTATTTCGACGGTTCGGCTTACGGTGCAGAGGCGGTCGTGGGACATTTTGGCGGCGCGCGGTAGGGCTTCGCGGGCTGTGTCGCCTTCGGGGCCGTCGGGGAAGTGGACCGTGAACGCGACGTCGAGGTTTTCCATCCGGTTGCCGGCGTCGTCGCGGATCTTGTCGCCGCGCACCACGACGGTGAACTCGTCAGGCTCGGCGCGGCGGCTGACCACGACGTCGACGTCGATGGCCGAGCAGGCGCCGATCGCCGCGAGCAGTAGCTCGACCGGGGTGAAGTCGTCGTCCTTGCCGCTGCCGATCGAGAGTTTGCCACCGCGGACGTTCGTCGCCAGGTAGCGGCTGTTCTCGACCCGCTCGATGCTGACCGAGCGCTCGGTGTCTGCCATGTATCACCAAATCCGTTCAGAAGAAGGGGAAACCGCAAGGAAGGATGTCAGAGGGCGCGGACCGCGTCGGCGACCGGGGTGTCGCCGGCGATGAGCTCGAGGGTCCGGCCGATGGAGGTTTTCGCGGGGATCAGTGCGGCGAGTACGACGGCCACGTCGTCGCGGCTGATGTCCCCGCGCGGAGTCTTGTCGGACAGCTGGACCAAGCCGGTGCCGGGCGTGTTCACGAGTGCGCCCGGGCGAAGGATCGTCCAGTCCAGGTCCCGGCTGCGCAGATCGTCTTCGGCGGCCTTCTTGGCACGCAGGTAGATCGCGAAGGTCTCCTCGATCCCCGGCTCGTCGGCCCGATCGGCGCCCATCGACCCCACCTGCAGGTGACGCCGCACCCGCGAACGCTCGGCCGCCGAAGCGAACAGCGCCGCCGCGCCACGATCGACGGTGTCCTTACGGGCGTTGCCGCTGCCCGGGCCGGCGCCGGCCGCGAAGACCGCCGCATCGGCATTGGCGAGAACGTCCGCGACGGCCTTTTCGTCGGCCTGCTCGAGGTCGATCACGACCCCGGTGCCACCGGCCGACGCGACATCCGCGACGTGGTCCGGATTGCGCACCAGCCCGACCACCTCGTCGCCCTGGTCGGCGAGCACCCTCGTGAGGCGCAACGCGATCTGCCCATGTCCACCAGCAATGACGACTCGCATAGGCCCGAGACTACCTCTGCTCTCAGACGGTCTCACCGCCGCTGGATCTACACGAGTAGAACCTAGGGGCGAAGCACCGAACGCAGGGCTTCGAGCACGGCCGGGTCCTCGATCGTCGACGGAACCGGCTCCTCGCGTCCGTCGGCGATCCCCCGCATCGTCTTGCGCAGGATCTTGCCCGAGCGCGTCTTCGGCAGCGCGTCCACGATCGAAACCTGCCGGAACGCCGCCACCGGCCCGATGTCACGTCGTACCGCTTCGACCAACTCAGCCGTCAGCACCTCAGGGTCAACCGACACGCCTGACTTGAGTACGACGAGCCCGCGCGGCAGTTGACCCTTGAGCGCGTCGTGTACCCCGATGACCGCACACTCGGCCACAGCGGGATGCGCGGCCAGTACGGCCTCCATGCTGCCAGTGGACAACCGATGGCCGGCCACGTTGATCACGTCATCCGTACGGCCCATGACGAACAAGTAGCCGTCGGCATCGAAGTACCCGGAATCACCCGTCAGGTAGTAGCCGTCGTACCGCGCCAGGTACGAAGCGACGTACCGCTCGTCGTCGCCCCAGAGTGTCGGTAGTGCGCCAGGCGGCAGAGGCAGCTTGATCGCGATAGCGCCTTCCCGGCCGGCCTCGAGCCGCTCACCGGCCTGGTCGAGGATCTGCACGTCCCACCCGGGCATGGGTACGGTCGCGGAGCCCGGCTTCGGCGGCAGCTGCTCCAACCCGCGCGGATTCGCCGCGATGGGCCAGCCGGTCTCGGTCTGCCACCAATGGTCGATGACCGGTACGCCGAGGTGTGCGTGCGCCCAGTGGTACGTCTCCGGATCGAGGCGTTCGCCCGCCAGGTACAGCGCCTCGAAACCGCTCAGGTCGTACGTCGCGAGCGCGGCTTCGGGGTCGACCTTCTTGATCGCCCGCAAGGCCGTCGGCGCCGTGAAGAGCGCCTTCGCGCCATGCTCGGCGATGACCCGCCAGAACGCGCCGGCGTCCGGCGTACCGACTGGCTTGCCCTCATACAGAATTGTCGTGGCTCCAACCAGCAGCGGTGCGTAGACGATGTACGAGTGGCCGACGACCCATCCGACGTCGGATGCCGTCCACCACACATCGCCGGCGCCAATGCCGTAGATCGCGCCCATCGACCAGGCAAGAGCCACCGCATGCCCGCCGTTGTCCCGTACGACGCCCTTCGGCTTACCCGTCGTACCAGAGGTGTAGAGGATGTAGAGCGGGTCCGTCGCCGCCACGGTCACAGGCTCGACCGGAGACGCCTTGGCCATCAGCTCCGCCCAGTCGCGATCGTCCGGGCCAAGCTCGGCGGGCGCCGTCTCGCGTTGCAGGACGACGACGTGGTCAGGGCGATGGGTCGCGAGTCCGAGGGCGGTGTCGATGATCGGCTTGTACTCGACCGTGCGGGTCGGCTCGATCCCGCAGGACGCCGCCACGATGACGACCGGGGTCGCGTCGTCGATCCGGGCGGCGAGTTCCTTGGGCGCGAACCCGCCGAACACCACCGAGTGCACCGCGCCGAGCCGCGCACACGCCAGCATCGCGACGACGGCCTCGGGAATCATCGGCATGTACACGATCACGCGATCGCCCCGGCCAACGCCGAGCTCACGCAAAGCGCCGGCGAACGTCGCCACCTCGTCGCGCAACTCCCGATAGGTCAGGGTCCGCTTGGTCCCGGTCACGGGTGAATCGTGGATCAGCGCGGGCCGATCACCGTTGCCCGCGGCAACATGCCGGTCGAGCGCGTTGTACGACGTATTGAGCTGGGCGTCGGGGAACCACCGGTACAGCGGCTTCCGCGAGTCGTCCAGCGCCCGCGTCGGCTCAACCACCCAGTCGATCGCCCGCGCCGCCTCGAGCCAAAACCCTTCGGGATCAGCCAGGCTCCTGCGGTAGCTCTCGCCATAAGCACCCACGCGCAAACCCTTCGCCGTCGCCGCTCGTCCTCCGCCGCAGTCTCCCCCACATCGCGCACCAAAACGACCCCCGGAGCGGCGCGAGGCGGACCGCCACGTCCACACGACGGCCGTGGAAACGCTTCAACCGCCGTGTTCCGGCCTTCGCGTGGACGTGGCGGTCCGGCCACGGATGCGCTGGGGCAGCCGAATAGGGTGGAGGTATGAGTGTGACGGTGGTGGATGTCGAGGCGGCTGCGAGGCGGATCGCCGGACGCGTACGGCGTACTCCGGTGTTGCCGGTGAGCGCGAACCTCAGCATCAAGCTCGAGCACCACCAGCACGCCGGTTCGTTCAAGCCACGCGGCGCGTTCAACCGGATGCTGTCCGCGAAGGAACAGGGCAAGCTCACCGGGCAAGGCGTGGTGACGGCCTCCGGCGGCAATGCCGGTACGGCGATCGCGTACGCGGCCCGCGAACTCGGCGTACCCGCCCGCGTCTTCGTCCCCGAAACCGCCCCGGCGCCGAAGCTGGCCAGGCTGGCAAACCTCGGCGCGGACGTCGTACAGGTTGGTCGTGAATATGCCGAAGCCTTCGCCGCTGCGGAGGAGGACGGCGCCGCGACAGGCGCGTTGTTCGTGCACGCCTACGACCAGCCCGAGATCGTCGCGGGTCAGGGCACGATCGGCCTGGAGCTACTCGAACAGCTCGAGGCTTTCGACACGGTGCTGGTGTCGGTCGGCGGTGGCGGCCTGATCGCGGGAATCGCCACCGCTCTTGGCAATCAAGCGCGCGTGATCGGCGTCGAGCCCGAGTTGTGCCCGACGCTCCACCAGGCATTGGCTGCGGGGAAGCCGGTGGACGTCGAGGTAGGCGGCTGCGCGGCCGATTCGCTGGGCGCGCGACGACTCGGCGCATTGGCGTACGACGCGGTGATGAGGTACGACGTGGACTCCTTGCTCGTGCCAGACGACGCGATCGTCGGAGCCCGGTTGGAGCTGTGGCGCGAATACCGCCTGGCCGTAGAGCACGGCACAGCCACCGCCTACGCCGCCCTCACCACCAACACCTACCGCCCAGCCCCCAATGAACACGTCGTCCTGATCAGCTGCGGCGCCAACACCGACCCCGCCACACTTAGCTAGAGCGGCGCTCGTCGGCTAGGAGCCAGGCGGCTAGGACGCCGGCGGCGGCGCCGAAGAGGTGGCCTTGCCAGGAGATGCCGTCTTGTGGGAGTAGGCCGCCAAGGAGGGCGCCGCCCCAGACGAGGATGACGACCAGGCCGATCAGGACCTGGCCGATGCGGCGGTTGAACAGGCCGCGAGCGACGAGGTAGGCGGCGTAGCCGAAGACGAGACCGCTGGCGCCGATCGTGACCGTGTTCGGCGGCGAGGACAACCAAGTGGCGAAACCACCGATGACCCCCACGATCGCCGTCACCGAGAACAGCCGCATCGCGCCGCCGATCGCGATCAGGGCACCAAGAGTGACCAACGGCAGCGTGTTCGAGATCAGATGCCCGAAGCCGAGATGCAGGAACGGCGCCGTAAGGATGCCGACCAGCCCATCCCCAGTCCGCGCGATGATGCCGTACTGATCGAGTGAGTTGTTCAGCGCGGTGTCGACCACCTCGCTGATCCACATCAGGCCGATCAGCAGCGCGAGGAATTGCAGCCCGCCGCCGATCCGGGACCCGGTCTTACCCGGGCGGCGGATCGGGGCGGGCGATGTCGAACTCATGGAACCAAGATGCCCTACCGAACCAAACCCGCGCTCAGTTGACGGGTCCGCTCGGGTCGAGGTGGGTCGGGTCGAAGTCCGCGGTCCGGTTGAAGACGTACTTGTTCAGCAGCCAGGTGAGCGCCCACAAGCCAACGCCGATCAGCATCAGCCAGCCGGCGATCTCGTAGTCCTTCGTCGCGCGGCCCGACAACGGACTCGCCAGGTAGACGCAGAGCACCCCACCGAGGATGGGCAGCAGGGTCGGGGCGTGGAAGTGCTTGTGCTCCACCTTGTCCTTACGCAGGACCAGGACCGCGAGATTGACGATCGCGAACACGCACAGCAACAGGAACGCCGTCGTGCCACCCAAAGCGGTGAGGTCCGCGAACCCGATCAGCGCGAAGGCCAGCAGCGTCGTGAAGATGATCGCCACCCACGGCGTACGGCGTGTTTGCAGGACCCGGCCGAGCGGTCCCGGCAGCACCTTCTCGTGCGACATGCCGTACAGCAGACGACTCGCCATCAGCATGTTGATCAGCGCCGAGTTGGCGACCGCGAACATCGTGATCCACGCGAAGATCTCGATCGGGAATCCAGGTGCGCCGACATTGACCACTTGCAGTAGCGGGGTATTGCCCTTGTTCAGGTTCTCCGGAGAGACCAGCGTGACCGCCGAGATCGCGACCATGATGTAGATGAGACCGGTGACGACCAGACCGGTCAGCATGATCTTCGGGAAGATCCGGACCGGGTCCTTGGTCTCCTCGGCCATGTTCACCGAGTCCTCGAAGCCGACCATCGCGAAGAACGCCAGCGCCGTCGCCGCGGTCACCGAACTGAACGCCGTCTTACCCTCCGGCACGTTGAAATCGTTCAGCCGCGAGGTGTCGCCATCGCCACCCGCGATCGCCCAGACGCCGACGCCGATCACGATCAGCAGACCGGACAACTCGATCAGGGTCAGCACGACGTTCGCCTTGACACTCTCGCCGACACCGCGAAGGTTGACGATGGCAATCAACGTCATGAACGCCAGCGAGGTGATCATCAGCACCGAACCCCGGGAGGAGTCGATCCCGACGGCCGCGAAGAAGTTCGACGCGAAGGCCTTGGACGCGCTGGAGGCCGAGGTCAGACCCGAGCACATCACCGCGAAACAGAGCAGAAAAGTCAGGAAGTGCACCCCGAACGCCTTGTGCGTATAGACCGCGGCGCCACCGGCCTTCGGATACTTGGTGACCAGCTCCAGATAACTCGTCGCCGTCAGCAGCGCGACGACGAACGCGCAGAGGAACGGCAGCCAGACGGCGCCGCCGACCTGGCCCGCGACCTTACCGGTCAGCGCGTAGACACCGGTGCCGAGGATGTCCCCGACCACGAACAACAGCAACAGGCCTGGGCCCATCACCCGTTTCAGCTCAGGCCGTCCGGTGTCCGTCCCGGCCGTTTGCGGAGTTGCGCTCATGCTGTCCTCCTCAGTCCCTGTTCATGCAGTGCATCACAGTCCCATCCCACGGGTACACCTGTCCGGCGTGGCCGGTAAAGGTCGCGTCAGAACCTGGCCAAGTGGGCGGCCTGTCAAGATGGTGACCGTGATGCACCTTCGCCTGATCGTCCCCGCGGATCGCACCGAGACGGTCACAGACACCCTGATGACCGACGACCGAGCCACGAATATCGTCGTACTGCCCGGAGCCGCCCGCCGTCCGGCCGGCGACGTCGTGCACTGCGACGTCACCCGCGAGGCCACCTCTGACATCCTGTCCTGGCTGAAGGCTGAGGGCATGTACGACGAGGGCGCCGTCGCCGTCACCGTCGTGGACGCCTCCCCTTCGAAGAACGCGCGGGCCACCGAGGCGGCCGCGCCGGGTGCGCCCGATGACGCGGTGGTGTGGGATGCCGTGGTCGATCAGGCGTACGGCGAGGCGCGCGGGTCGTGGGCGTACTACACGTTCCTCACCCTCGCCACGATGATCGCGGCCGTTGCCGTCGTCACCGATTCGGCCATTCTGGTGGTCGGCGCGATGGTGGTCGGGCCGGAGTTCGCGGTGGTGGTGGCTCTTGCGCTCGGGCTGGCGCTCGGTCGTCGCGATCTGGCAGTCCGGTCGCTGCGGTTGTTGGTGGCCGGGTTCTTAGTCGCGATCGTGGCGACGGCTCTGGCGGCGCTGGTCGCACGCGGTGTCGGGTGGATCGACCTCGCCGATGTGACGGCGGCGCGTCCGTTGACCGGGTTCATCTGGCGGCCGGACAAGTGGTCCGCGGTCGTGGCGGTGCTCGCCGGATGTGCGGGGGTGCTCTCGCAGACGGCGGGTCGTTCGAACGCGTTGGTCGGCGTCTTCATCTCGGTCACGACGGTCCCGGCGGCAGGCGATCTCGCGCTCTCCCTGGCGCTCGGCGCGCCGCACCAGATCGGCGGCTCCGCGGCCCAACTCGGCATCAACCTCGCCGGGATGACGCTTGCGGGCATCGCCACTTTGCTGATCCAGAAGGCAGCCGTACGGCCCTCTAGGTTTGTGCGGTCCCTTGGCCACCGACACTGACCAGTCCTGTTTCGTAGCCGACGATGACGGCCTGGACGCGATCGCGCAGGCCGAGTTTGCCGAGGATGCGGGCGACATGCGTCTTGACCGTTGCCTCGGACAACTGAAGTCGCGCGGCCAGTTCGGCGTTGCTGAGGCCTCGGGCGAGTAGGCCGAGGACCTCGAGCTCGCGCGGCGTGAGTGCCGTGAGGTCCCGATGTACGGCGGCGACGTCACCATCGCGCTGGGCGAATCGCTCGACCAGTCGCCGGGTGATGCTCGGCGCCAGCAGCGCATCCCCCGCACGCACCGTCCGTACGGCGGCGACCAGGTGCTCGGGCGTGACGTCCTTGAGCAGGAAGCCACTTGCGCCGGCATTCAACGCGGCATAGACGTACTGGTCGAGGTCGAACGTCGTCAGGATGATCACGCGCGGTTCGCCGGGGGCGCCGGTCAGAATGCGCCGGGTGGCCTCCAGCCCGTCGAGTTCGGGCATGCGGACGTCCATCAGCACCACGTCCGGCCGGGTACGGCGTACCGCGTCGACCGCCTCGGCGCCATTGGTCGCCTCGGCCACGACGTCGATCCCGTCCGCGTTCAGGATCATCCGGAAGCCGGTCCGGACCAGCGTCTGGTCATCCGCGACGACGACGCGCAATTCGGTCACGGTGCCTCCGTAGTCGGTGCGGACGTTGTCGGTGCCGCCGGCGTCGGCGCGGCCAGCGGGATGATCGCCTCGACACGGTAGCCGCCGCGCGGACGTCGTACGGTGTGCAAGGTCCCGCCGTACACGGCTAGTCGCTCGCGCAGGCCGATCAACCCGCGACCGTTGCCGTCGGCCACGAGTTCGCCCGGATCGCCGCCGGTGTCGAGGACCTCCACCCGCAACTGGTCGTCGCCGTACTCGATGGTCACCGAGGCGCTAGCCCCCGACGTGTGTTTGACCGTATTGGTCAGCGCCTCCTGCACCACCCGATATGCGGCGAGTTCAACCCCGGGCGGCAACGGCCGCGCGGTTCCGGTCACGGCCAGTTCGACCGGCAGACCGGTATCGCGAACTCTGCCGATGAGGCTCTCGAGCTGGCCCAGACCCGGCTGCGGTTCCAGGTCGGCCGGATCGTCGGGGTCGTTCATGGTGAGCAGCCCCATCACGTGCCGGAGTTCGGCCATCGCCGCGCGGCCGCCGGCCTCGACCGCGAGCAACGCCGTACTCGCCTGCTCGGGATCGCTGGCCATGATCTTGCGAGCGGCGCCGGCCTGGATCACCATCACGCTGACGTTATGCGTCACCACGTCGTGGAGGTCGCGGGCGATCCGGGCGCGTTCGGTTTCGACGGCCCGGCGGAGCGCCTCGGCTTGTTCGCGCTCGACCTGGGCCAGCCGGGCTTGGCCTTCATCGCTGCGCATACGCCAGTTGCGCAGGCCGTTAGCCGTCACGGCGATCGGGATCAGGACGAGCAACGGCACGTACTCGTCGGGCATGAACGAGGTGGCCGAGTCCCCCGCCGTGGTCACGAGCACCACCGCGAGCGGCAGCGTCACCAAGGTCGCCCCTCGGTACGGGCTGTACATCGCGGCGGTATAGACGGCGATGACAGATGCGTAGAACGTCAGCTTCTGAAGGTCCGTCGGCGTCACCATCGCCGCAGCCGTCACTACCCACAACACCGCCAGCGGATAGCGCCGGCGAAGTGCGAGAGCGACCGACGCCACGATCGCCAACACCACCAAGGCCGCCCCTGGGCCGTCTTCGGGGGGTCCTAACGGCCCGAACATGAAGGGCGGCCTGTCCGGGCCTTCGAGCTGCTCTGCGTTGTCCTCCGCGAACCGGAACATCAAGATGCCGAGTACCAGGGCCAGCAACGCGTCGAAGAGCTGATTGCGGCGAGTTGGGTGGCAGGGCGGGCCGGTCTGACGCGTGACGAACCGGATCACAGGCCAGCGTGAGGTGGGGCCAGGGCTCGTCACTGGCCCATTGTCGTCGCCTGGACAGGGCCTTGTCGTCCACCACGCGTCGACATGTTGTACATCGGTTGTATACATCGCAAGGATGACGTCAGCCCAGCGCGGTAGCCGAAATGGCCCGGGCGGCCGACGTACCGGCAGCGTGAACGCACCTAGCTTCAAGGTCATCCACCCGAGGACCACGAAGCTAGGGAGCGAATATGAGCACGCCGGTGATCGAGCTGCGCGATGTGAGCCGCAAGTACGACGATGGGCCGCCCGCGTTGCAGGAGGCGTCGTTCGCCGTGCGAGCCGGTGAGGCGGTCGCGATCCTCGGCCCGTCCGGCAGCGGCAAGTCCACCCTGCTCAACCTGATCGCGGGCCTCGACCGTCCGGACGCGGGCACGGTCACGGTCGACGGAGTACGCGTGGACCAACTGGGCGAGGCCGGCTCGGCGTTGTACCGGCGGGCCAAAATCGGCATGGTGTTCCAGTTCTTCAACCTGCTGGACGATCTGACGGTCGCCGACAACGTCGTACTGCCCGCGCAGTTGGCCGGGATGGCGCGCGGTACGGCACATCGGCGCGCGGAGGAGTTGCTCGAGAACCTCGGCATCGCCCGTCACGCCGGCGCGTATCCGGGCCGGCTGTCAGGCGGTGAGCGTCAACGCGTCGCGGTGGCCCGGGCGCTGATGAACCGGCCGGCGTTGCTCCTCGCAGACGAGCCGACCGGCGCGTTGGACACTGCCGCCGGCGAAGAGGTGTGCCGGTTGCTCACCGAGTTGAACGCGGATGGCCAGACCATCGTGGTCGTCACGCATGACCTCGGCCTGGCCCGGGCCTGCACGACTCGCACGATCGAGCTGGTCGACGGCCGGATCGCGTCCGACGGCGCGACCCTGACGGCGGCGGTCCGATGAGCGCGTTGGGCCGGGTCGTTCGCTCGGGCGTCGCGCGACGTCGGGTGCCGACCATCGTGATCGGGTTGGCCACGTTGATGGCGGTGGCCGCTTCGGTACTCGGCGTCTCGCTGCTCGTCGCGTCTCGCGCGCCTTTTGAGAAGGCGTTTGCCCGGCAGCAGGGCGCCCATTTGTCGGCGCAGTTCGATGCCGCGAAGGCGTCGGCGGCGAAGATCACCGCTGGCGCCGCCGCGGCCGAGGCCAGCGCCGGCCCGTTCGGGGTCGCCACGATCACTCCGGAGATGGCGCCCGGTAGGTTCGGCGCCCCGCTGTCGGTCGTTGGCCGTGCTGACCCGTCCAACGCGGCCGTTGACCGCGTATCGCTGACGTCCGGGCGATGGGCGACCGGGCCGGGCGAGATCGTGGTGTCGACCGACGCCGCACTCCCCCAACGCCTCGGCATCCAGGTCACCCTCGCGGGTGGTCGGACGCTGAAGGTGGTCGGCGTGGCGCGGTCGGTCAGTCGTACTGCCGATGGCTGGGTGGTGCCCTCCGAGATCGCGTCGCTGGGCCTTGCCGGCTACCAGATGCTCTATCGGTTCAACGGCGGTTCGGTTGACGCGGACGCGGTGACGGCCGGCCTGCCCGTGGTCGGCACCCAGTCCTGGCTCACGCTCAAGAAGACCGCCGAACGCGACACCGCGTTGTTCGTACCTTTCCTCATGGCCTTCGGTCTCCTCGGCCTGGTGATGTCGGTGCTGATCGTCGCCAACGTCGTCGCGGGAACGGTCGGCGCGAGCCTTCGCCGGATCGGCATCCTCAAAGCGATCGGCTTCACCCCTGCGCAGGTCGTACGCGCGTATCTCGCCCAGGCGTTGCTCCCGGCAACAGTCGGTACGGCGCTCGGCGTTGTCGTGGGCAACCTTCTCGCCATCCCCGTGATGGCCCAGACCACCGAGGCGTACGGCACGACGCCGTTGGCCGTCACGCCCTGGGTGAACGTGGTCGTCGTCGTCCTCGTGCTCGGCGTCGTCGCGCTTGCCGCCTGGGCGAGTGCCTGGCGCGCAGGTCGCCTCCGTACGGTCGACGCGATTGCCGTCGGGCGTACGCCGCATGCTGGTCGCGGCGTTTGGGCTTCGCGGTTGACCTCGCGGTTGCGGGTTCCGAGGACGGTCAGTTTGGGATTGGCGCGGCCGTTCGCGCGGCCCGCTCGTACGTTGGCGATGGGCGCGGCGATCGTCTTCGGTACGACGGCCGTGACGTTCAGCGTGGGGCTGACGTCGTCGTTGAGCGAGGTCCTGTCCGCGCGGGCCCACGACGTCGCCGACGTCACGATCGGAGCCGGCGGTGGTGGTGGCATTGGCGGCCAGCGCGAGCCTGGCCCGAATGGTCCGGGCGCTCCGGAGAAGGAGCCTGATCCGGTCGCTATTGCGGCAGCGATCGCGGCGCAGCCTGGCACGCGCGCGCACTACGGTGCGGCGACGACCGAGGCGACCGTACCGGGCGTGACCGGCGCGATTACCGTCATCGCGTTCACGGGTGACGCCTCGTGGGGCGGGTATCGGATGATCTCGGGACGCTGGTTCAGCCAGGTCGGCGAGGCGGTGGTCCCGACGCCACTGCTCACCGCCACGGGCACCCGCGTCGGTGACACCCTCACCCTCAAGCACCACGGCAAGAGCTACACCGTACGCATCGTCGGCGAGGTCTTCGACACCAGCAACGACGGTCTCGAGGTGTTCGCCGACACCGCGACCTTCGCCGGCGCGACCGGTCTGACGGTGAGATCCCACCACATCGCGGTCGATCCCGGCGTCGACGTCGCGAGCTACACCACCTCGTTGAACAAGGCCCTTGACCCGCTTGGCGTGACGGCCAACGTTGGCAGCGGCGAGAACGGGAGCAGCATCGTCGTCACGCTGAACGCTCTCGCGGCAATGCTGACGCTCATGCTCGTCGTCGTGGCCGCCCTCGGCGTACTCAACGGCGTCGTCCTCGACACCCGCGAACGCATCCAGGAACTCGGCATCCACAAAGCCCTCGGCATGACCCCACGCCAAACCATCGCCATGGTCATCACCTCGGTAACCCTCACCGGCCTAGCCGCCGGCCTGATCGGCGTACCACTAGGCATCGCCCTCCACGGCTGGGTAATGCCCGCCATGGGCAACAGCGCCGGCCTCGTACTCCCACCCTCCATCCTCGCCGTCTACCAACCCCCCGAACTAGCCCTCCTCCTAACCGGCGGCCTCCCCCTAGCCATCCTCGGCGCCCTCCTCCCCGCCACCTGGGCCGCCCGAACCCCCACCACCACCGCCCTCCGCACCGAATAACCCACCCATCCCGCCGATCGGACGCAAAGTGCGGGGCTCCCCGGCAACCCCCGCCCACGGTCGGACCCAGAATGCGAGACCTTCCCGGCCAGCCCCGTCGACGGTCGGACCCAAAATGCGGGAGCTTCCCGACAAGCCCGGCCCACGGTCGGACGCGAAATCCGGAAGCTGCCCGGCCAACCCCATCCACGGTCGGACCCGAAATACGGACCCCGGCCCGAAGCCCCGGCCACGGTCGGACGCGGAATGCGGCCAGAACCTTGGGCCGGGGCCGGACTCGGCGCGCAGAACCTGCGGACAAGCGGAACCCGCACAAGCCTGCGCCAAATTGTGGAAAACCCTCCCGCGAGGTGCCTTGTTGTGTTTGCCCACGCGCGACGTAACGAGGCACTTCGCGGGAGGGTTTTCCACAAAGTCGCCCGTGGGTCTTGCGCCGGGGATATCGGGGCGGTCCGCACTTTGCGTCCGACCGTCACCTGGTTCTGGCCGCATTTCGCGTCGGACCGTGGGCTTGGGTCGGCCGCATTCTGCGTCCGACCGTCACCTGGTTCTGGCCCCATTTCGCGTCTAACCGTGGCCGGGGGCTGCCGCGCAGCACCCGCATTTTGCGTCCGACCGTGGCGGGGGGTTTCGGGACGGGGGCCGCATTTTGCGTCCGACCGTGGCGGGGGGTTTCGGGACGGGGGCCGCATTTTGCGTCCGACCGTGGGCGGGAGTTGGGCGGCGGGGTGGCGGGTCGCGGGCGGATGGTGGGTGGGGTGGGGTTAGGACCAGGCGGGGGTGGTGGCGGTGGTTTGGGCGTAGGTGGTGAAGGTGCGGGGGGTGCGGCCTAGGGCGCGTTGGACGCCGTCGGCTACTTCGGCGTCTTGGCCGTTGCGGATTGCGGTGAGGAGGGTTGTCAGGAGGTCGGCGTATTCGGGGTTCATTCCGTGGCCGACGAGTTCGGCGCGGAAGGACTCTGGCGGTACGTCGACGTATTTGATTTCCCGGCCGGACGCGGCCGCGATCAGCGCGACGGCCTCGCCGAAGGTGATCGCCTCCGGCCCGGTCAGCTCGTACACCTGACCCGCATGCGACCCCGCACCGGTCAACGCCGCGACGGCCACCTCCGCGATGTCGTCCACGTCGATGAACGCGTGCCGGCCGTCACCCGTCGGCAGCGCCACCTCGCCCGCGAGTACGGCCGGCAACATCATGTCCTCGCTGAAGTTCTGCGCGAACCACGCCGGCCGCAAGATCGTCCAGTCCACACCCGATCCACTTACGGCGGCCTCGTGCGGCATCGTCAGGTCCATTCCACGCGCCGACAGCAGAACGAAATTCCGTACGCCGCTGCGCTTTGCCAGGTCGACGAATTCCGGTACGGCCGAGTAGTCGAGGCTCTCGATCGGCGGTACGACGTACGCCGCGTCCGCGCCTTCCACCGCGGCGGCCCAGGTGTTCGGATCGTTCCAGTCGAAGGGAATGGCCGACCGACGCGAAACCCCACGAGCGATCGGACCGAGTAAAGAGGTGACTCGGCGGCCGGTTTTGCCGGTCGCGGCGAGAACAAGTGTCGTCATGCGTCGAGTCAACTAGCCAGGCGCTGGACGATCCATGGGCATAACGCTCGATCTCCTGTGTGATCGTCTAACATCGCCGGAATGGACGCACTGGGCGATCTCCTCCGCGGTATCCGGGCGAATGGCGCGATGGTCTGCCGTTCCATCGCGGCGCCTCCCTGGGCCCTGCGATTCGAGATCACGACGCCACTCACCCTGGTGTGCGGCGTTACGGACGACGCCTGGCTCATCCCCGATGAGGGCGAGCCGATGCTGCTGCGGCGCGGCGACGTCGGGCTGGTCCGCGAAGGCGTGCGATTCGTGCTGGCGGATGATCCGGCCAGCAAGGTCGGTGTGGTGATCCGCGATGAGGACGAGTGCATCGGCGAAGTTGAGATGGACGGCAAGCACACTTGGCGATTCAGCAATCGCCCGAGCGGCGATGCGAACGAGATGGTCATGCTCACCGCGGCGTACCAGGTGCGCGGTGACCTCAGCGACCGGCTGCTCAGCGCCCTGCCCGAGGTCTTCGTCATCACGAACCCCGACGAAGACTGTCCCACGATGGAACTGCTCGCCCTCGAGCTCGGACGCGACCGCCCCGGACAGGAGATCGCGATCGACCGGCTGCTGGACCTGATCCTGGTCTTGGCGCTGCGCGACTGGTTCGACCGGCCCGATTCCGCGACACCCGCGTGGTACGTCGCACTGGGCGACCCCGTCGTCGGTCCGGCCCTGCGCGCGCTGCACGACGACCCGGCCCGCGCCTGGACCGTCGAAGGTCTCGCCCGCCACGTCGGCGTATCCCGCGCGGGGTTCGCCCGGCGCTTCGCGGACCTCGTCGGCGAGCCGCCGCTGACGTACCTCACCGGCTGGCGGATGGCGCTCGCGGCCGACCTCCTCCGACGTACGGACGCGAGCGTGGCCAGCGTCGCGCGCCAGGTCGGCTATGCCGACAGCTTCGCCTTCAGCACCGCCTTCAAACGAGTCCGCGGCATCCGCCCCAGCCAACACCGCACCACCCGCATCGCGGTCTGACCAGTGCTTGGGGACTAGCTCGATCTCTTGTGTTGTGTGCCGCGGGAAGCCAATCGCGGCCGTCAGGCGTCGGTCGCTAGTCGTCCAGGCTGCCCATGGTCAGGTTGACGGTGGTTCCCGTCATCCCGCTTGCCTTGTCGGAAGCCATGAAGACCGCGACGTTGGCCATCTCCGCGAGGGTCATAAGCCGTTGCGGGTGGGTCTTGCTGGCGAGAAACCCTTGGAACTGTTCCCAGGACATTCCCGTTGCTTCGGCGCGAGGCTCGAAGGCTTCCTTGATCGTGCGTGACTCCGGCATGCCCTGTGGTCGCAGGCCGACGACGCGAATGCCCTGCGGTGCGAGCTCGGCGGATAGAGCTCGAGTGAGCGCTTCCTTGGCGGCCTGCGCCGGACCGTAACCACCCACCAACGGGATGCCAGTCCGCGAGTGGAGTGCGGTGACAGTCATGATCACCCCCGACTTGTTGGGGATCATGTGCCTTGCGGCCAGGCGTGCGGTCAGGAAATACGACGTCGTGTAGGCCGTGATCGCCAGGGAGAACTGCTCGGCATCCAGCTCGGCCAAAGGGACACCGACAATTTTCGTATTCGGGATGCCGACCGCGTTGAACGAGATATCGACGCGGCCCGCCTTATCGATCACGGACTGCAGATGGCTGCCGATAGCCTGCTCGTCGACAGCGTCGACCTCGGCCGCCTCGGCGGATCCGCCGGCGGAAACGATGTCCTTGGCGACTGCCTCGACCGGTGCCTGGAGGCGCCCGGTGAGAAATACCTTGGCCCCCTCGTCCGCAAAGGCGCGTGCGACAGCACCGCCGATCGCTCCCCCGGCTCCGTAGATCACCGCGACCTTGTCCTTCAGGATCATCTCTGGTTCCTTTCTGCGCCATGGGTGGTCACACTTGCCCACCTCGTGAGTGAAGACCGACGGCTGAGCCGTCGATGATGTAGACACCGCCAAGTCGCGAAAGGGGCGCCCGCCAACCGACCCTTTCGCCCCTCGGCCGGTGTCCATACAAGGAGTGCGACAAGATGCGGAAGAGGGTGACCCGAGGGTGGGAGAAGTGGCAGCCGATCTGATCTCCAAGGCGCGGGCCGGGGACGGCGACGCGTTCCGGCAGCTGACTGAGCCATACCGCCGAGAGCTGCAGGTGCACTGCTACCGGATGCTCGGATCGTTCCAGGACGCCGAGGACGCCTTGCAGGACACGCTGTTGGCCGCTTGGCAGGGCTTCGCACGGTTCGAGGGACGCGCCTCGCTGCGCACCTGGCTCTACCGGATCGCCACCAACCGGTGCCTCAACGCGCGCCGGTCGGCCAGCCGGCGCCTGGCCAAGGAGTGGGACGTGCCCAATGTTGAACCGCCCGAGCCGACCCGGCTCGGCGAGGTCGTCTGGCTTGAGCCATTTCCCGACGCCCTACTTGAGGGTGTCATCGATGTGCCGCTCGGCCCGGAGGCCCGCTACGAGCAGACCGAATCCATCTCGCTGGCTTTCGTGACCGCACTTCAGGTCCTGCCGCCCCGCCAGCTCGTGGTGGTCATCTTGCGCGATGTCCTCGGATTCCACGCGAACGAGGTGGCGGACATGCTGGACTCGAGCGTCGATTCGGTCAAAAGTGCCCTCAAACGGGCGCGCGGCAGCCTGCAACACCAACGGCCCACGGCCGACGACCGCGAACCACCGCCAGCCTCCGGCTCACCCTCGGAGGATGTGATCGTGGCGAAATTCGTTCGCGCCTGGGAGTCGGCCGATCTCGACGCGCTGGTGGCCCTTCTGACCGACGACGTCTTCATGTCGATGCCACCGATGCCCTTCGAATACGAAGGCCGAGACGTCGTGGGTCGCTTCTGCGCCAGCATTTTCCGCGCAGGTCGCAGGTTCGATCTCGTGCCAACACGAGCCAACGGTCAGCCGGCGTTCGGCGCCTACCTGCGCGCCCCCAACGGCATCAGCCACGGGATCGGGCTCTACGTCCTCACCCTCACCGGCGACCGGATCTGCGCCATGACCCGCTTCGAAAACAGTGTCCTCCCATCGTTCGGCCTGCCGCGATCACTCCCGAGCCCATAGTCACCACAACTACTAACCGGGATGGTTTCGACGTACGACGGCCAGAACCGTCCGGGCGGGCGTGGTTCGTGGCGGGCGATTAGCGTCGATTGGTCAGGATTCGACCGCAGACCGTGGGTTTGGATGCTGACCCGCCGCTGGAGCGGGTCGAATCCAGACCAATCGACGCAGTGCTTAGGGGATGCGAACCGCGGGCGTCTGCCGGTGTTGGCGTGGTTAGGGGCGGCGGTGGATTAGGAGGGGGAGGACGGCGGCGGCGCCTGCCTCGCGGAGTTTGGCGGCGGTGACGGTGATGGGCCATTGGGAGGAGGAGGCGTCGACGACTAGGAGGACGGAGCGGTTCTCCAGGGTCTGGGCGACGTCTGGGGTGATGGTGATGCCGTCGCGCCAGACCTTTGCCTCCTCCGCTGACGACATGCCGTCGGCGAAGGCGGCGCCATCCACCGTGAGGTCGGCGCGCTCGAGGCGGCCGATTTCGGCCAGGTGGTCGGCCACCTCGGTCACCAAGCGGCGGTAGCCGGCCGCAGGCAGACCAACCACCACCTCGGGCCGGCGCGACCACGCGTCGCGCCACTTCGACAACGCGCTCACACAGCCGACCTTCAACGCGTCCAAATGAACCGCGTCGCCGCCCTGATCGCTGAAGACCGCGCGGATCACCTCACGCCACTCCGGCGCATCCGCGAACACGATCGACCGCCCCGGATCCGCCGCCAGCGCCGGCGGAATCCGCCCTTTGGCTCCGAACGACCCACCCGGCCACATCTTCCGCGGCTCCAGCACATGCGTCTCGCCGCGCAACAGCCGAGTGATCGCCGTGACCGTCTCCGGATCGGGCGCCGCCGTCAGCGGATCGGGCAACAACCCCAGACAAACCGAACACCGCCCACACGGCACCGCCGAGGGATCGTCCAGCGATTCCTGCAAAAGTTGCATCAGGCAACGTTCGCCGCGAGTGTAGGCGCGCATGATGTCGGCCTCGCGTCGCCGTACCGAGATGATCCCGTCGTAATGCGCCGCGTCGAACGACCAGTCGGCACTAGTCCGCACCCAGCCCTTATCGACCCGCTCAACCGCACCATCCACCGCGAGCTGCTTCAACATCAACTCAACCCGCCCGCGCCGCAACCCGGTCTCGGCCTCGAGCGAAGGAACGGTCGCCGGCTCATCCCCCGAGTAGGCCTCGAGCCCAGCCAGCAGCCGATTCACCTGATCCGGATCCGGAATCGTCGCCGTAGCGAAGTAGTCCCATACGCCCGCATCCGCGTCGGACGGCAGCAGTGCCACGATCGCATGGTCGATCCCGCGCCCAGCACGACCGACCTGCTGGTAGTACGACACCGGCGACGGCGGCGACCCCACGTGCACGACAAAACCGAGATCGGGTTTGTCATACCCCATCCCCAGCGCCGACGTCGCGATCAGCGCCTTCAACCGGTTGTCCCGCAACGCGTCCTCGAGTTGCTCCCGCTCCGACGCCTCCAGCCCACCCGTATACGCCGCGACAGGAAGCGAAGGCCCGTGCACCTCCTGGATCGCCGCGGCAAGGCGTTGCGCGTCAGACACCGTGAGCGTGTAAACAATGCCCGAGCCCGGCAACTTCGGCAGATGATCCACGACCCACGCGAACCGGTCGAGCGGCGATAACGCGTTCACCACCGCGAGCTGCAGGCTCGACCTGGCCAATGGCCCGCGCAACACCAGCGTCGATTCGCCCAGCTGATGCGCGACATCCTCGGTCACTCGCGCGTTCGCCGTCGCAGTAGTTGCCAGCACAGGCGTGTCCGGGTTGAGCTTCTGCAGGACATCCGACACCCGGCGATAGTCCGGCCGGAAGTCATGCCCCCAGTCCGACACCGCGTGCGCCTCATCGATCACCAGCAGCCCGATCTGCCCCGCCAGCCCATCCAGCACCCGACGACCGAAGCCGGGATTGGCCAGCCGCTCCGGCGAGACGAGCAGCACGTCGATCGCTCCCGAGCGCAGCTCCGCCTCGATCCCATCCCAAGCGTCAAAGTTGGACGAGTTCAGCGTGGCAGCGCGCAACCCAGCCCGGGCCGCCGCACCCACCTGGTCACGCATCAACGACAGCAACGGCGAGACCACGAGCGTCGGCCCGGCACCCTCGGACCGCCGGATCGCCGTCGCGGCCCAGTAGACCGCCGACTTGCCCCACCCGGTGGCCTGGACGACGAGCACCCGGGCTCTCGGCTCGCACAGCGCGGCGACCGCGGTCTCCTGGTCCGCCCGCAGCCGGGCGGACTCCCCCGCGATCGCCTGAATCACCTGTGCGGCCGTGGCGGACCGCGAGTCCGACAATGCCAACGCCATCGAATTGCCCATGTCCGAAACCCTAGACGCAACCACCCCCATTCCGCGGACGCCTGTGGATAACCCACTCGACCTCGACTACAGGTCGAGACAATTCAGCTAGCGGGCACGCACCGAGTGCGCGGCCGGCCATCAGCGTCCACAAGACGTTGAGGCCCGGCACCGCGGGCCGCGAGCGCGTCGTACGGGTTGGCGAGCACGCAACGGTCGATGGACAGGCAGCCGCAGCCGACGCAGTCCTTGAAGTCGTCGCGCAGTTGCAGCAAGTGGTTGATGCGATCGTCGAGTTCGGCCTGCCAGCACTCCGAGATCCGCGCCCAGTCCTGCCGGGTAGGCGTCCGCCCGTCGGGCAAGAGCGCGAGGATCGCGGCGACGTTCGACAACGGAATACCGACGCGCTGCGCGATCCGGATCATCGCCACCCGGCGCAAGGTATCGCGCTTGTAGCGGCGCTGGTTGCCCGACGTACGACGACTGACGATCAGGTTCTGCCGTTCGTAGAAATGCAGGGCCGAGATCGCCACACCACTGCGCTCCGCGACCTGCCCGACGGTCAGCTCACCCTGGTCCATTCTGTATCCCTCCGGTCGGACCTCAACTAATGCTGAGGCTACCGACCTCAGGGAACGGGCTGAGGCAACGGCCGGATCCGCCAGGACATCAACGCCGCGAACGCGCACAGCCCACCCGCCAGGTACCACGCCAGGTTGTAGGTCCCGAAGGCGTCGCGGATCGCACCCGCACCAGTCGCCGCGACTGCCGCGCCGACCTGGTGTGACGCGAAGACCCAGCCGAAGACGATAGGCCCGTCCGCGCCGAACCACTGCCGGCACAACGCCACAGTCGGCGGAACGGTAGCGATCCAGTCGAGCCCGTAGAAGATGATGAACACCCACATACTCGGCTCAACGTGCTCCGAGAACAGTGACGGCAGCACGAGCAGCGACGCGCCTCGCAGCGTGTAGTACCCGATCAGCAAGTAGCGCGGATCCCAGCGATCCGTAAGCCACCCAGACGCGACAGTCCCGGCAATGTCGAAGATGCCGACCAGAGCCAGCAGAGACGCCGCAGTCGTGTGAGGCATCCCATGATCGTGCGCAGCCGTCACAAAATGCGTACCCACTAGCCCGTTGGTAGACGCGCCACAGATCGCAAAGCCACCCGCAAGGAACCAGAACGTCCGAGTACGAGCAGCAGACTTCAGAGCGACCAGCGCCCGCACCGCGCTGTTCCCAACAGCCGCAACCCGCAGGCCGACCGTGCTTCCCTCAGGAGCGCCGTACGCCCGCAAACCCACATCGCTCGGGTAGTCCCGCATAAAGATCAGCACGAGCGGTACGACGGACAACGCGATCCCAGCGACAAGAAGCGCCGGCAAACGCCACCCGTAGTCGCCAGCAAGCTTCGCGATCAACGGAAGGAACACGAGCTGCCCCGTGGCGCCAGCGGCCGTCAGGATCCCGGTAACCAGTCCACGCCGGGCAAAGAACCAGCGAGTCGTCACAGTGGCTACGAAGGTCATCGACATTGCACCAGTGCCGACACCGACCAGCAGACCCCAGCAGAGCAGCAGCTGCCAGCTGGACGTCATGAACACCGTCAGCCCACTACCGGCCGCTACCAGCACCAGTGCGCCGCCGACGACCTTCCGGATGCCGAGTTTGTCCATCAACGCCGCCGCGAACGGTGAGATCAGGCCGTACAACATCAGATTGATCGACACCGCCGAGCCGATCGTCGCGTGCGACCAGCCGAACTCGTCGTGCAACGGATCCAGCAACACACTCGGCACCGAGCGGAAGCCCGCCGCACCGATCAACGTCACGAACCCGATCCCCGCGACGATCCAGGCGCGATGCAACCTGGCCGTCTTCTTCCGCTCCAAAATCTCCGTCACCCGGCGATTCTGCGGTCTGGCGATCAACGGAACGAGTGGCCAGACCGCCAACATGTGTCAAGATATGGCCATGCATCAGGTTGCCGTTCTCGCCCTGGCACCAGTCGTCGGCTACGACATGACCATTCCGCCGACCGTGCTCGGCGCCGCGACCCTCGCCGACGGCACGCCGCTGTACGACGTAAAGGTCTGCGGGCTCGACGACGGCCCGGTCCGCGCGAGCCTCGGGTTCACGATCGTGCCGGACTACGGTCCGGAGATCCTCGCCGAGGCCGACACCGTGATCGTGCCCGGCACGCGCATCCACGGGCCGCGGTATGAGGGAACGTTGCCGGACGAGCTCGCGGCCGCCTTCGCGAGGATCCGGCCGGGCACGCGCATCGCCTCCATCTGTACGGGCGCCTTCGCGCTAGCGGCGGCCGGCCTGCTGGACGGGCGGCCCGTCACCACACATTGGCGCTACGTCGACCAATTCCGCGCGCTCTATCCGAAGGTCCTACTCAACGAGAACCAGCTGTTCCTCGACGACGGCGACCTCATCACCTCGGCCGGGCTATCCGCGGGCGTCGACCTCTGCCTGCACCTCGCCCGGATCGACTATGGCAGCGAGGTGGCGAACCGGGCCGCGCGGCACTGCGTCGTACCGCCCTGGCGTGAAGGCGGGCAGTCCCAATTCATCGACCGCAACGTGCCGGAGGAGGGTTCCGACGGTACGGCGCCGACGCGAGCCTGGGCGATCGAGCGCCTCCAAACCGAGCTCGATCTCGCGACACTCGCAGACCATGCGCGGATGAGCGTGCGGACGTTCAGCCGTCGCTTCAAGGCCGAGACGGGCCTCTCCCCTGGCGCCTGGCTTCTGCAACAGCGCGTGCGGCACGCGTGCCATCTGCTGGAGACGACCGCGCTGCCGGTCGACCGGGTCGCACAGGAGGCCGGCCTCGGTACGGCGGCGTCGCTGCGACACCACCTCCGCACCGAGCTCGGCGTCTCCCCGCTGGCCTACCGCAAAACCTTCCGCGCCGGCTGAAAAGCGGGCTCATCTGCGGACGGTCGAGCGGGTGGAACGGAAACTGTCGGCGGGGCCTGATAGTTCTTTGGCCATCGCAAGACTGGTTGAGGAGAGACCGCATGACCCTGCATTTCGTGGCGTACGGCGAGGGCACCCCGGTGCTGGCGCTGCACGGCTGGACGCCGGACCACCGGCTGATGACCGGCTGTCTGGAGCCGATTTTCGCTGAGCGTCCCGGCTATCGGCGGTATTACCCCGACCTCCCGGCCATGGGCCAGAGCCCGGGCTATCACGCCTACAGCGCCGAAGACATCCTCACCGCCGTGCTGGCCTTCATCGACGAGCAGATCGGCTCGGAGCCGTTCCTCCTGATCGGCGAATCGTTCGGCGGATTGCTCGCGCGCAGCCTCGTGGCTCGCCGGCCCGAGCAGATCCTCGGGCTGGCGCTGATCTGTCCGGTCGGGAAGAACCTGGACTATGCCGACCGAATAGTGCCCGAGCACCAGGTGATCCGCGCCGATCCGGCGTTGCTCGCCTCCCTCGATCCGGCCGAGGCCGCCGAATTCGCCGAGCTCGCGGTCGTGCAATCGCCCGAAACCCTGCGCAGATTCAGGTCGGACGTCGTTCCCGGTCTGGCCGCCGCCGACCAGGATCGGCTCGCGGTCATCCGGCGCGACTGGGTGCTCGCGGTGCAGCCCGAGTCCGGTCCGGTCTACCCGCGGCCGACCCTCGTCTTGACTGGCAGACAGGACGCGTCCGTCGGCTACGCCGAGCAGTACGATCTGCTTCCGCATTACCCGCGTGCGTCGTTCGTCGTGCTCGACCGCGCCGGGCACAACCTGCAGTTCGAGCAGCCGGCCTTGTTCGACTGGCTCATCTCGGAGTGGCTCGATCGGGTGATGGAAGCTGTCGCGGCCTCGTCGCGCGGCGCGGCAGCCGAGACCGAGGTGGGAGCGATGGTGTGAATGGACCAAAGACTGAACGGGTCCTACCGCCAATGGCTACCTGCCGGTAATATCCGATCATGGAGCCCAGGAAACGCCGTCCCGGCTGGCCTTTGCTCGTCGCCCTGGCGAACGGGCGGGTCCGGCTCTCCCCCGACCGCCTCGCTCACGCCGTCCGCGGCCAGGTCGTGCTGGTCACGGGCGCGTCGTTCGGGATCGGCGAGGCGACCGCGCGGCGATTGGCCGGAGCCGGTGCGACGGTGCTGCTCGTCGCCCGGACGGCGGACCAACTGCAACTCGTTGCCGACGGCATCAACCAGGCCGGCGGCTCGGCGTACAGCTATCCGGCCGACCTCACCGATCCGCACGCCATCGAGGAGCTGGTACGACGCGTGCTGCACGACCATGGCCACGTCGACGTGCTCGTCAGCAACGCGGGCAAGTCGATCCGCCGGTCGATCGCCGACTCGTACCAGCGCTTCCACGACATCGAGCGCACGAACGCGATCAACTACCTCGGCCCGGCCAAGCTGGTGCTGGAGTTGTTGCCGTCCATGCGCGAGCGCGGATCCGGCCACATCGTGAACATCTCGACCGCCGGCGTGCGGACCCCACCGATGGCCCGCTGGTCGGCGTACCTCGCGTCGAAGGGCGCCTTCGACATCTGGCTGCGCAGCGTCGCGCAGGAGATTCGCGACGACGGCGTCACCGTCTCCACGGTGTACATGGGCCTCGTGCACACCCGGATGAGCGAGCCGACCACCGAGTTGAAGAACCTGCCCGGGCTCACCCCCGAGCAGGCGGCGAACCAGGTCTGCGCAGCCGTCGCCAAGCGGCCGCACCACCTCGTGGCGGCCTGGGTCCGCCCGGCCGGCGCGATAGGCGACCTGTTCCGCACGCCGACCGACCGGCTCTTCCGGCAGTACTACCGCCGGACCGAGCCAAAACCCAAGCCCGGGGACAACACACCGGGGTCGCCTCGGTGAAGCTGACCAACCGGCTCCGTACGGCGGCCGAGGCCTGCGCGATACCGGCCTCGCTGCTGCGCTCGGGCGTGTGGCGTGCCGCCGGGCCGGGTCAGCTGATGCCGATCGGGCGTACGTTGCACCAGTTCGGCCAGTCCGTCGCGACGCTGGGCGCGGTGGCCGCGATCCGCTTCCCGGATCGGCCGGCGGTGATCGACGACCTCGGCACCATCACGTACCGGCAGCTCGATCGGCGGTGTGCCGCCCAGGCCGCGGGACTGGCCGCGTCGTTCGGCATCGGCGCGGGCAGCAAGGTGGCCGTGCTTTGCCGCAATCACAAGGGTTTTCTCGAGGCGACGCTCGCGGCCGGCCGCCTCGGCGCGGACGTCTATTTCCTCAACACCGGCCTTGCCGCTCCCCAGCTGGACGAGTTGCTGAAGCGCAACGACCCAGACCTGCTGATCCTCGACCAGGAGTTCGTCCCGCTCGTCGAGGAGAGCGGCCGCGGTGTCCGCCGACTGCTCGCGTGGCACGACGACGACACCGGCGCCGCCTCGCTGGATCGCCTCGCGGCGGGCAACTGGCCCGAGCCGGCCGCGCCAGACCATCCCGGGCGAATCGTCATCCTCACTTCCGGCACGACCGGCACGCCCAAGGCTGCGCCGCGAGTGCCGACCGCCGCGTCGCTGAGTGGTTTGACCGGCACAGTGCTGCGACGCGTCGGCCTGCGCGCGGGTGAGCCGGCGCTAATCTGCCCGCCGTTGTTCCATGGGCTCGGGCTGCTCACCGCGATGCTCGCGCTGTTCCTCGGTTCACCACTCGTTCTCATGCGCAGGTTCGACCCGGCCGTCGCCCTGGCCGCGGTCGAGAGACACCGGGCCGGGTCGATCGTCGCCGTGCCGGTGATGCTGCAACGCATGCTCGAGCTACCCGCCGACGAGGTCGCCAAGTACGACCTGACCTCCTTGCGGGCAGTCGTTTCCGGCGCATCCGCGTTGAGCCCGGCCCTCGCCGAGCGCTTCATGGCCCGCTACGGCGCGATCCTCTGCGACGCGTACGGCTCGAGCGAGATCGGCATCGCCACCCTGGCCGGTCCGGCCGACCTCAAGGCCGCGCCCGGGACGGTCGGACGGCCATGCCTCGGCAGCTCGGTCGTCATCCTCGACCAGTACGACCGGCCGCTACCCGCCGGCGAGACCGGGCGCATCTTCGCCGGCGGCGGCCTGGTCTTCGGCGGTTACCTCGGCGGCGGCAGCAAAACCGTTGTCGACGGCCGGATGAGCACCGGCGACCTGGGTCATCTCGACGTCGAGGGCCGCCTGTTCGTGGATGGGCGCGAGGACGACATGATCGTGTCCGGCGGCGAGAACGTCTACCCCGTCGAAGTCGAGAACTGCCTCGCCGCCCATCCCGCCGTCGCGGATGTCGCCGTGGTCGGAGTGGACGACGAGGAGTTCGGCCAACGCCTGATCGCCTACGTCGTACCCACCCCCGGCCGTCCCGCCGACCCCGACGCCCTCCGCGAGTACGTCCGCACCAATCTGGCCCGCTTCAAAACCCCACGCCAGGTCGTGCTGGTCGACGAACTCCCCCGCAACGCCACCGGCAAAGTCCTCCGCAACAAACTGCCGACCTAGTTATTTGAGCTGGCCCCTGATCGCGCCTGCTGGGAACGTGGTGTTGTGCACGTTGGCGTAGTAGTCGCCCGGGTCCGCCGTGATCGCGCTGGCAAGTGCGGCGCTGATCGTGACGCAACCGGCCATGTCAGGCCCGGGCAGTCCGTCGGCATCCAGAGGAATGACGACCGGCCCGGCGACGTGCCGCGCCCCGACATGCACGTGGGCCGCGGTGGGCGCCTGGATGTCCTGCCAGCTGAGGGTCCAGCAGAACGTCGTACCGTCGATGGAGTACGTGAAGAACCCGTGCCCGTCGGTATCTGCCGCGGCAGTCTCCTGGCCACCGCTCAGCGGGATTGCGGGTGCCGCGGTCGCGGCGGGTAGCCCGAATGTGGCGATCGCGAGCACCGCGCTTGCCGTGGCGATGGCGGAACGATTGGACATGATCCCCTCCCAAAGAAGTATCCGATACCCGCCGTTCTACGCCGCCACGCCGCCCAACGCCATAGCTGAGCCCTCAACCAAGCGCGCCCTCGCGGCCTATGCTGGCAATGAAGGGGTGGTGCTCCGTGAGCGTCGACGTCCTGACCGAGATCGTCATCGACCGGCCCGTAGACGTGGTCTCCGGGTATGCGGGCGACCCGTCGAATGCGCCCAACTGGTACACCAACATCGAGTCCGTGGTGTGGGAGACGCCGCCACCGGCGACGGTCGGCTCCCGGATTGCCTTCGTCGCGCACTTCCTCGGCCGGCGGCTGGCCTATACCTACGAGATCGTCGAGCTGATCGCGTCGCAGCGACTCGTGATGCGGACCGCCCAGGGCCCGTTCCCGATGGAGACCAGTTACGAGTGGATGGCCGAGGGCAGCGGCACCTACATGAGCCTTCGCAACCGAGGCGAGCCGTCCGGTTTCGCCTCGATCGCCGCACCCGTCATGGCGGCAGCGATGCGTCGGGCCAACGCCAAGGACCTAGCCCGCCTCAAATCCCTCCTCGAATCACGTTAGAGGGTGCGAGGTGGAGGCCCGGTGTAGGTGGGGTTGGCGGAGCGTGGCAGCGGGCCTTTGATGCGGGTCGGCTCGTTCTGCTGTTCCCAGGCGTGCGCCAGAAGGCCGACTGAGCGGGATAGGACGAAGAGACCGCGGCCCAACTCCGGGGCAAAGCCGAGTTCGCAATAGATGGTGGCGGTGGCGCCGTCGATGTTCATCGGAACGGGCTTCGCTCCCCCGGCCAGTACTGCCTCGAGCGCAAGGGCCGCCTCGACGTACCGGCCAGAAACGGTGCCTTCGGCAACAGCCTCCGCGACGGCGTTCATGAGCGGATCCCGACGCGGGTCACGCGGATGGAAGCGGTGCCCGAATCCCGGTACGTAGGCCCGTCGCTCCTTGTACGAGGCAACCAACTCCGCAGCCGCCTCGGCCGGCGACAGCGCCGAGTCGACCAACAAGCGAAGCACTTCCATGCACTGCTGACCGGCACCACCGTGAACGTCGCCCAGCAGGTTCACGCCCGTTGCCATCGCGTTGTTGAGGTCGAGCCCGCACGACGCGGCCATCCGGGCGGCAGCAATCGAAGGCGCTTGCGGGCCATGATCCACGGCCGCTACCAAGGTCAGTTCGAGCAGAGCCGCCTCGGCCGCCGACGGCAGGGAACCACGCGTCATCAGCCAGACCATCTGGGCGTACGACACCGACCCGATCAGGTCCTCGATCGCATAACCCCGCAAGCGAATCGTGCCCGGCGAGATATCGGAGATACCCGTCGACCACCAGTCCTCAGCCTCGGTCACAACCCACCACCTCCTCCGTCATACGACGCCCGCCTCGTGCAGCGCGGCGATCTCATCAGGCGTGTAGCCGGCATCGGCAAGCACCTCATCGGTGTGCTCCCCCAACCCCGGCGGCCCACCCGCCGGCCCGATCGCGCGCCCATCGATATGCACGCTGCTCCCCAATACCCGCAACGACTCCGCGGCAGCACCCTGAGGCATCGGTACGTCGTGCAGCAGTTCCCGCTCTGCCAATTGCCGCAGCCCAAGCGATTCCTCCAGCGTCAGCACCGGCGCCACCGGCACCCCACTGGTCGCGAGCAACTCGTCCCACTCGACCGCCGTACGCGTCCGCAGCGTCGTCTCCAACTCGGCCTTCAACTCCACCCGGTTGGCCTTCCGCGCCTCGCGAGTGGCAAAGCGCGGATCCGCCACCAGCGAAAGCCGATCCAGCACCCGGCACAACGTGACGAACTGCTCCTGCTTGTTCGCCGCGATATTCAGCTGACCAGCAGCCGTCTCGAACGTCCCCGACGGCGCCGAAGTCACGTTCTCGTTGCCCATCGCCCGCGGCGTCCGCCCACCGACGAGGTAGTCCGACACCACCCATCCCATCGCCGCGACCGCCGTCTCCAGCATCGAGACATCCAGGTACGACCCGACCCCCGTACGCGCCTTCTTCACCAGCGCCGCCGAGATCGCAAAGGCGGCCGCATACCCACCAAGCGTGTCGCAGATCGGGAAGCCGGTCCGAGTCGGCGACGTGTCGGGCATCCCCGTCACGGCCATGATCCCGGACAAACCCTGGATGATCTGGTCGTACGCCGGCCGCGCGCGCATCGGCCCGGTCTGCCCGAATCCCGACACCGCGCAATAGACCAGCCCCGGGTTGATCTCACGCAGCCGCTCCGGCCCGAACCCCAACCGCTCGAGCACGCCAGGCCGGAAGTTCTCCAGCAGTACGTCGGCCCCGGCCACCAACCTGGTCAACACCTCTTTACCCGCAGGCGTTTTGAGGTCGACCGTCAGCGACCGCTTGGCCGAATTCTGCGCCAGGAACGAGATACCCAGGCCTTTAGCAGACAGCTCAGGCGAGGCGCCGAGGTTCCGCGCGAGGTCACCGGTCAACGGCACCTCGACCTTCACCACGTCGGCACCCATCAGGGCGAGTTGATACCCCGCAAAGGGCCCGGCCAGCACATTCGTCAGGTCGAGCACCCGCACGCCATTGAGCAGATCCGCGTCAGGCAGCGGCACTGAATCCACTCCAGCCACTCGACGAAATCAGTCGCGCACAACGTTTGACGGCATCGACGTACGCCGGCAGCCGGTCATCGCTGAACCGCGTCGTGGGACCACCCACGCCCACCGCGGCAACCACGCGGCCGTCGGCACGCCGTACGGGCGCGGACACGCCGGAGGCGCCGAGCTCGCGTTCGCCATGCGTGACGGCGTATCCGCGCTCGACCACTCGCGCCGCGGCGGCCCGGAGGTGATCGGCGTACGCCTCGCCGTGCGGAGACTCGGCGGCGATCTCGTCCACCACGGTCGGACCGGGCACGAGCAGCGGCGGATCACTCAGCAGTACGGCGGACGCGGCACCTCCCCACAACGGAAGGGCCACGCCGACGCCGATGGTGTGGCGCACGCTCAACGTGCCCGGGCTTTGCGCCAGGCAGACCCGCGAACGCCCGACGCGGATGTAGAGGTTGACCGTCTCGCCCGTCTCCTCGGCTAACCGGCCCATCGCCGCGCGGACCGTCGGCGGCACCTCCATGCTGGCGCTGCTCAACCGGGACCAACGAAGGAAGCCCGGCCCGATCGCGAAACGCCCGGGGCCGATCGCCACCACGAGTCCACGCTGCTCGAGCGTCATCACCAGTCGCAGCACGGTCGTCTTCGGCAGCCCGCTTGCCTGGGTCAGCTCCGCCAGGGTCCAGACCGGGTGCTCGTCGTCGAACCGCTCCAGCAGATCGAGGGCCCGATGCACACTGCGCACGCCACCCTGGCCGCCATCCGGCGTGAAGTCGCCATCCGTCATTCCGCCACCTCCTGGCGACGAGGATAACGCGCCAGTCCGCCTAGTGGTACCACTAGTCCTCTAGATGGAATGCTGCTACCGTCCCAGCCAGACCTATCGGGAGGTGACCATGCCCTTACGACCTAGGGCAGTAGTCGGCTTGATCGCCGGGAGTCTGATGCTGAGCGGCTGCTCGGCGCTCGAGGGCGGCAGTGTGGCGGGCCCCTTCCCGTCGCGGAATGTCGAGATCATGGTGCCGGCCGCACCAGGCGGTGGCTGGGACCTGACGGCGCGACAACTCCAGCATGTCATCCAGGACGACGATTTGTTGCCTGATCGCTCTATTTCGGTCGTGAACGTGACCGGTGCGGGTGGTGCGGTCGGCATCTCGAAGCTGGTCACGAAGAACCGCAAAGACCCGCACACGTTGATGATCACGGGTCTGGTCATGGTCGGCGCGCTGACGCTGAACGAATCGCAGATCACGCTCACCGATACGACTCCGATCGCGACTATCACCGCCGAGCAGGAGGTGCTGGTCGTGAAGGCCGATTCGCCGATCAAGACGCTGAAGGACCTGGTCGCGAAGTACCAGGCGGATCCGACCTCGGTCAGCTGGGGCGGCGGCACCATCGGCGGCACCGACCACATCGTCGCCGGCACACTCGTCAAGGCCGCGGGCGCCGACCCGTCGAAGGTGAAGTACATCAGCTATTCCGGTGGCGGCGAGGCCACGGCCGCGATCCTCTCGGGTGACGTCACGGTCGGCATCTCCGGCGTGAGCGAGTTCGAGGAGCAGATCGCCGCCGGCAAGATGCGCGTCCTCGCCACCACTGGTACCGAGCCGGTGACCATGGCCGGCAAGACCCTTCCGACGCTGAAGTCCGAGGGGTACGACGCGGAGGTGCTCAACTGGCGAGCCATCGTCGCTCCCCCGGACATCCCGGACGCCGACCGCCAGCGGTTGATCGAGTTCGTCTCGAAGGCCCACGACACCCCGGCCTGGGCCGAGATCCGCAAGAAGCAGGGCTGGACCGACTTCTGGCGTACGGGTGACGAAGCGACGGCGTTCATCGCGGAGGAGACCACCCGGGTGCAGGCGCTGCTGAGGGAGTTGGGCATCGTATGACCACTGCCGAGGAGACTTCCCCCGACGTCGAAGCGTCGAGACTGGTCAGGATCATCGCTGCCATTGTGCTGGTGGTGCTGAGTGTGACCTTTCTGGTTGGCGTCTTCGACATCCGTAGTCCGAAGGGTCTCGATCCGGCCGGGCCGCGGTTCTTTCCGTTGATCGTCACGTCCGCGTGGGTCTTGCTGTCGCTGGGCTACCTGGTCGAAGGCCTGCGATCGCCCCGAGGTGCGCGGACCGATCACGGCCGGACGTGGTTCGAGCCGGTCGCGATCGCCGTACTGCTCGTGCTCTACGCCTTCCTGGTCGTACCACTCGGCTACATCATCGCCACCCTGCTGCTGTTCTTCGGAGCGGCCAGAGTGCTCGGTAGCCGCAACACGTGGCGCGACGCGATCGTGGCCGTCGTACTGTCTGTGCTGGTCTATATCGCCTTCACCCAGTTCCTGGACATCTCCTTGCCGGAAGGGGTGCTGGGCCTGTGACCGTCTTCGGAGATCTCCTGCACGGCTTCGGTACCGTGCTCGCCCCGATGAACCTGCTCTGGGCTGTTCTCGGCGTGACGCTCGGCATGATCGTCGGCATCCTGCCGGGGATCGGCCCAGCGCTGACGATCGCGCTGCTGCTGCCGATCACGTTCAACTTCTCGGACCCGATCGGCGCGTTCATCATGTTCGCCGGCATCTACTACGGCGCGATGTACGGCGGCTCGACCACCTCGATCCTGATCAACACCCCGGGCGAATCGTCCTCGGTCGCGACCGCCATCGAGGGGCACAAGATGGCCCTCAGAGGTCGAGCCCGGGCGGCCCTCGCGACAGCCGCGATCGGCTCGTTCATCGCCGGTACGATCTCGACGGTCTTGCTGACCTTCGTCGCGAAGCCGATCGGCAATCTGGCCGGGCAGTTCCAGTCGACCGACTACTTCGCGATCACGCTGCTGGCGATGGTGGCGGTCACCGCGCTGGTCGGGCATTCGCTCGTGCGCGGTCTGTTGTCGTTGACGGTCGGCCTGTTCATCGGGTTGGTCGGTCTCGACGGGCTCTCCGGCGCGCCGCGCTACACCTTCGGCACCTTGCGGCTGCTCGACGGCATCGACGTGGTGATCGTGATCGTCGGCCTGTTCGCGATCGGTGAGACCTTGCACGTGGCGTCCAAACTCCGCGGTACGCCGGACCGGGTCGCGCCGCTGGAGAAGGGCCGGCTGCGGTCGGGATACCTGAGCCGGTCCGACTGGGCGCGTTCGTGGGCGCCCTGGTTGCGCGGCACCGCGCTGGGTTTCCCGTTCGGCGCGATTCCGTCGGGTGGTGCCGAGGTGCCGACGTTCCTGTCGTACTCGATCGAGAAGCGCCGGGCTCGCAAAGCCGGACGGAAGCACCCGGACGAGTTCGGCGATGGCGCGATCGAGGGTGTGGCCGGGCCCGAGGCCGCGAACAACGCGTCGTTCTCCGGCGTCCTGGTGCCGTTGCTGACGCTCGGTCTGCCGACTTCGGCGACGGCCGCGGTGATGCTGGCGGCGTTCCAGATCTTCAACGTGCAGCCCGGGCCGCAGCTGTTCGAGGACCAGGGCACGCTCGTCTGGACGCTGATCGCCTCGCTGTACGTCGGCAACCTGATCCTGTTGATCATGAACCTGCCGCTGATCCAGATCTGGGTCCAGGTGCTCAAAGTACCGAGGCCGCTGCTGTACGCCGGGATCCTCGTCTTCGCCTGCCTTGGCGTCTACTCGCTGTCCGGCAGCGGGTACGAGGTGCTGATGGCACTGCTCATCGGTGGGGCCGGGTTCTTCATGCGCAAGCTCGACTTCCCGATCGCGCCGGTCATTCTCGGCGTGATCCTGGGGCCGACGATGGAGGAGCAGTTCCGCCGTTCACTGGTCATCTCGAACGGCGACCTGAGCGTCTTCCTCACCCGTCCACTCAGTGCGGTGATCATCGTGCTGACCGTGCTGGCGCTCTTCGTGCCGTACCTGCCGCGCATCATCGCGAAGCTCCGCGGCACCGAGCCGACCCGCGATCGCCTCACCTTCGGGGAGGACGACTGACATGCGGCCGAAACACCCCGCTGGTTTCCTTTGGGACGTGAATGGGATGGAGTGGAGATGAAGATCCTGGTCGGCTACGTACCTACGCCCGAGGGCGAAGCCGCTCTCGAGGCCGCGGCGACCGAGGCGGTCTTGCGCTCCGCCTCGATCGTGCTGGTCAACACCAGCCGCGGCGACGCGTACGTCGACGAGCGCTACGCCAACCAGGCCGAGCTCGACGCCGCCGAAGCCGGCCTGCGCGAACGAGGCGTCGAAGTCACCATCCGCCACGGCGTCGGCAGTGGCGATATCGCGGCCGAATTACTCAGCGCGGCCGTCGCCGAAAACGCCGACCTCATCGTAATCGGCCTGCGCCGCCGTACGCCGGTCGGAAAACTCATTCTCGGCAGCACGGCCCAACGCGTCCTGCTCGAATCGCCGATTCCGGTCCTGGCCGTCAAAGCCTGACGACTTGTATGGGTGAAATGTACGGATTGTCCGTGGTCTGAGCCGCGGCATGCTTCTAGCGTCGAATTCTCGGAGGGTTTCTCCGGACGAATTCGTTAGGAGATGTTGCGATGTCTGCTCGATTCCACAAATTTCTCCCGCTTGTCGCACTGGCCTTTGGCGCCAGCGCCCTGGTCGCGCCACCAGCGCAGGCCACAGCGCCGACTGCCACGGCGGCCGTGCCGACTTGCAAGGAAATAATCATCTCGAAGTACTTCGACAACGACCAGACGGGCGGCTGGTGGGTGACCACGACCAGCATGGGCTGTGGCGGCACCAACGAGTCGAAGATCTACAACCTGGACGTGATCAACACGACCACGAACCATAGCTATTTTTCCCAGTGGCTCGGCACCAAGGCGACCAGCTACGTGAAGACCGTCATCGTTCCGTCCGTGCCCCCGAGCCGGCCAGAATACGCCTGCATCATCGCGCACGCCGAGTTGAAGATCCCGTACGGATCCAAGAAGGACAAGAAGCTTTGCTGGCCCATCGCCTCCCCCTTCTGATAGCCGACCCGACGGAATGAAAGGCATGGCCATGGCGGGAATGTCAAGGAAATTGCTCGTACTTGCAATGTCACTCGGATTGTTGCTGGCGATTGCCCCGGCGAGCGCAAACGCCGGCACGACGGAGATCTTCTGCGGTACCACCAGCGGCAAATGGAGTTCATCCACCGCAGGCCGCAGCGGAACCGTGACGGTCACCGGCGTCTGCCAGACCCCGGCGAGCTGGCGTCTGGACATGTACGTGAACGCCGAGTGGTGGGCGTACTCACAGGGCAGCGTCAAGGTCGGCAATCACAGCATCAAGGTCAGCGCACCGTGGATGCCGAAGCCCAATGACCGCAGGGGCAACTACGTCTGGGTAAAGGTCACCTACAAGTACGTCGGCGACCCGAACATCTACGAACAAGAAATCGGCTGGATCCCCTGCCCCACCTGCACCGGGTAACTCCTCCCCCCCGCCCCGCCCCGCCCCGCCCCGCCCCCGCGCCCCGGCCTCGGCGCGTCTGTATCCCGTTCATCGGACCCTTGTGACGCGGCGTGTCGGCGTTCATCGGTCCCTTCTGACCGACGGCGACCGCCTACCGCACGTTGCATTCATCGGTCCGAATCCGCCTTCTGACCACCGCGCACCTGTACAGGTCTGCACCCAGGAGAGGGCGGATTCGGACCGATGAATGCCAACGTGCAGGTGTCTGGCGGATTGCCGCAAAAGTCCGCGCGCGCTGGTCACAAGAGTCCGATGAACGCCGACACGCCGCGTCACAAGGGCCCGATGAACGGGATACAGGGTTCGCCTGGCGTGTCGGGGTGGGTGGGCGTGGGGGAAACTCGGGTGTGGGGGCGGCGGGGGGCACCTATCCTTGGGGTGCCATGCCTGATGCCCGGATCGAATCGCCGAACGACCACCAGCCCTCCGTAGCCGCTTCCGCGTCGACCGATGGCGGTCGCGCTTCCGCACCGGCCGGGGAGCAGCCGTCGCGCCGGCGGAACCAGCGCCGCCGGAGGCCCACCAAAAAGCCCGGCACACAGCCCGCCGACACCGCACCGACGACCGC
Source organism: Kribbella sp. NBC_01245 (assembly GCF_036226525.1). Taxonomy (NCBI): domain Bacteria; kingdom Bacillati; phylum Actinomycetota; class Actinomycetes; order Propionibacteriales; family Kribbellaceae; genus Kribbella; species Kribbella sp. NBC_01245. The sequence continues at coordinate 1,536,684 of NZ_CP108487.1, read as the reverse complement.
GGCCGCCGCGGGCGAAGGCGCCGACACCGCGAGCAAGGCCGGCGGCGGTGAGGGTAGCGGGGAGGGTGTGGGTTTGGGGGAGTTGGCCAAGCGGCTTGGCACCTTGACGCGGTACGACGCGGAGCAGTTGGGGCGGCGGCTTGAGCGGGTGCGGGGGATTCGGGAGGCGGGTAAGCGGGGGAAGGCGCTGGCGGAGCTGGAGACGGCGTTTGCGCAAGCTGAGCAGCGCGTCGAGAACCGGCGGAGCGCCGTACCGGAAATCACCTATCCGGAGCAGCTCCCGGTCAGCCAGCTCAAGGACGAGATCGCCAAAGCCATTCGGGACCACCAGGTCGTGGTGGTCGCCGGCGAGACCGGTTCGGGCAAGACCACCCAGATCCCGAAGATCTGCCTCGAGCTCGGTCGCGGCGTCGAGGGCTACATCGGCCACACCCAGCCGCGCCGCCTCGCCGCCCGGACCGTCGCGGACCGAATCGCGTCCGAGCTCGGCACCGAACTCGGCGATACCGTCGGCTTCGCGATCAGGTTCACCGACAAGGTGTCCGAGCGATCCCTGATCAAGCTGATGACCGACGGCATCCTGCTCGCGGAGCTCCAGCGCGACCGCGAGCTGAGCCGCTACGACACCCTCATTATCGACGAGGCGCACGAGCGCAGTCTCAACATCGACTTCATCCTCGGCTACCTCAAGCAACTGCTCCCCCGCCGTCCCGACCTCAAGGTGATCATCACCTCGGCGACGATCGACCCCGAGCGGTTCGCCGAGCACTTCGCCGACACGAACGGTAAACCCGCACCGATCGTCGAGGTGTCCGGCCGGACGTACCCGGTTGAGGTCCGCTATCGCCCGATCAACGACCCCGACGACCCGTCCACGATCGACCGCGACCAGACCCAGGCGATCATCGACGCGGTCGACGAGCTCGCCCTCGAACCGGACGGCGACGTCCTCGTCTTCCTCAGCGGCGAGCGCGAGATCCGCGATACGGCCGACGCGTTGCGCGATCACAACCCGCGCAATACCGAGGTGCTGCCGCTCTACGCCCGCCTGTCGAACGCCGAGCAGAACCGGGTCTTCCAGTCGCATCCCGGCCGCCGGATCGTGCTCGCCACGAACGTTGCCGAGACCTCGCTCACCGTGCCGGGCATCAAGTACGTGATCGACCCCGGTACGGCGCGCATCAGCCGGTACTCCCATCGAACCAAGGTCCAGCACCTCCCGATTGAGGCCGTCTCGCAGGCCAGTGCGAATCAGCGCAAGGGCCGTTGCGGCCGGACCAGCGACGGCATCTGCATCCGGCTGTACTCCGAGGAGCACTTCGAGGGACGCCCCGAGTTCACCGATCCGGAGATCCTGCGCACCAACCTGGCCTCGGTCATTCTGCAGATGACGTCGATCGGACTCGGGGATATCGCGAAGTTCCCGTTCATCGACGAGCCGGACAAGCGCAGCATCACCGACGGCCTGCAGTTGCTCACCGAGCTCGGCGCGATCGACCCGGCGCAGAAGGACCCGCGCAAACGCCTCACCCCCGTCGGCAAGCAGCTCGCGCAGATCCCGCTCGACCCGCGCCTGGCCCGGATGGTCATCGAGGCCCACCGCAACGGCTGCGTGCGCGAGGTGATGGTGATCGCGGCCGGCCTCTCGATCCAGGATCCACGCGAGCGCCCGACCGACGCTGAGGCGCAGGCCACCCAGCAGCACGCGCGCTTCCGCGACCCGAACTCGGACTTCCTCGGGTACCTCAACCTGTGGAACTACCTGAAGGAACAGCAGAAGGAGCTGTCCGGCAACCAGTTCCGCCGGCTGTGCAAGAGCGAGTACCTCAACTACCTGCGCGTGCGCGAATGGCAGGACATCTTCGCGCAGCTCCGCCAGGTCGCGGCCCAGATCGGCGTCACCCTCAACACCGGCGCACCGGCCGATCCCCAACGCGTGCACGTCTCGCTGCTGGCGGGTCTGCTCTCGCACATCGGGATGAAGGACCCCGCCAACCAGCACCAGTACATCGGCGCCCGCAACGCCCGGTTCGCCGTCTTCCCCGGGTCGACACTGTTCAAGAAACCCCCGCAATTCGTGATGGCCGCCGAGCTGGTCGAGACCTCGCGCCTGTGGGCCCGGGTGAACGCGCGGATCGAGCCGGAGTGGGCCGAGGACCTCGCCGTACACCTGGTCAAACGGCAGTACTCCGAGCCCCACTGGGAGCGGAAGGCCGGCGCGGTGATGGCGTACGAGAAGGTCACGCTGTACGGCGTACCGATCGTTGCCCAGCGCAAGGTCAACTACGGGCGGATCGACCCGGTCGTCGCGCGCGAGCTGTTCATCCGGCATGCACTGGTCGAGGGCGACTGGGACACCAGGCACAAGTTCTTCCACGAGAACCGCAAGCTGATCGAAGAAGTCGAGGAGCTCGAGGAGCGGACCCGGCGCCGGGATCTGCTCGTCGACGACGAGACGCTTTTCGCCTTCTACGACGAGCGAATCGGGGCAGACGTCGTCACCGGGCGGCACTTCGACACCTGGTGGAAGGAGGCCCGGCAGGCGGACGCCGATCTGCTGGACTTCGAGCGGTCCCTGGTCGTTCGCGAAGGCGCCGAGGTCAAGGAGGAGGACTTCCCGACGACCTGGACGCAGAACGGGATGGTCTTCGACCTCACGTACGCCTTCGAGCCCGGTACGGATGCGGACGGCGTGACCGTGCACATCCCGCTGCTGGTGCTGAACCAGGTCAGCGCGGACGGTTTCGAGTGGTCGATCCCGGGTCTGCGCGAAGAGCTCGTCACCGCGCTGATCAAGTCGTTGCCGAAGCAGATCCGGCGCAATATCGTGCCCGCGCCGGACCACGCCCGCCAGGTCCTGCCGAACCTCGACCCGCACGCCGGCCCGTTGACCGAGGTCCTCGCGCGCGAGCTGCGGGCCCTCCGTGGCGTGGTGATCGAGGACGACGACTGGGACTGGGCGCGGGTGCCCGAGCACCTGCGGATGACGTTCCGGGTGATCGACGAGAAACGCCAGAAGGTTGCCGAGGGCAAAGACCTGGGCGCGTCGAAGGAGCGGCTCAAACCGAAGACCAAGGCCGCGATCTCCCAGGTCGCCGCCAAGGCCATCAGTGGTCTGGAGCGCAGCGGCCTAACCGACTGGACGATCGACGCTCTCCCCCAGAGCTTCTCCGAGCAACGCGGCGGCCTTACGGTGGCAGGGTTTCCGGCGCTCGTTGACGAGGGCAACAGTGTCGCCGTCCGGTTGCAGGAGTCCGAGCGGGATCAGGCCGCGTCGATGTGGCTCGGGCTGCGCAAGTTACTGCTGCTCACGATGCCGTCGGTGATCGAGGTCGTCCAGCGCAACCTGACCAATCAGCAGAAGATGACGCTGACGAACAACCCGCACAAGAACGTCGGCGACCTGCTCGACGATTGCGTCGCGGCCGCCGTCGACAAGCTGATGCGGGACAACGGCGCACCCGTGTGGAACCGCGAGGACTTCGGCCGGCTGCGTGACGCCGTACGTTCGGATCTGGCCGACACCGTGCTGGCGATCCTCGGCCAGGTCGAGACCGTGCTCGCATCCGCGCGTGCGGTCGACCGGCAGATCTCGCGTGCGGCAAGTCCGGCGCTGCTGCAGGCCTTGACCGACGTACGCGGCCAACTCAACGGGTTGGTCCATCGCGGGTTCGTCACCGAGGCGGGCGCCAACCGGCTGCCCGACCTGGTCCGCTATCTGAAGGGCATCGAGCAACGCCTCGACAAGGTCGGCGCCAACGCGACGCGTGACCGTACGGGGATGTTCCTCGTCCACACGTTGACCGAGGAATACCAGCGCCGGCTCAACGCTGTACCGGCCGGCAAATACCCGAGCCCGGAGCTCCTCGACATCCGCTGGATGCTGGAGGAACTCCGCATCAGCCTCTTCGCCCAAACCCTCGGTACGCCTTACCCCGTGTCGGAAAAGCGCATCCGCAAGGCCCTAACCAGCGCTTAGCTGCGCATTGAGGCGGGCCGCCTGGATGGTGAGGTGGTTGCTTTCAGGGAGGCTGGAGGCCAATCGGGTGGCTTCGTTGTAGAGGCGTGCCGCGGTCGCCAGGTCGCCGTCGCGTTCGTGGAGGTACGCCGCGACGGCGGTGTAGCGCGGCAGGGCGGGGTCGAGCTCCGCCAGGGCGGCCAGGCCGGACCGCGCGCCGTCGGCCTCGCAGACCGCGACGGCCCGATTGAGACGGGCGACCGGGCTGTCCGTGAGGCGGACCAGTTCGTCGTACCACTCGACGATCTGCACCCAGTCGGTCTCCTCGGCCGTCTGGGCATCGGCGTGCAGCGCGGCGATGGCGGCCTGGGCCTGGAACTGGCCCAGCCGGTCGCGGGCGAGGGCCGCCTGGAGGATGTCGACGCCCTCGGCGATCATCCGGGTGTCCCACAGGCTGCGGTCCTGCTCGGCAAGCGGCACGAGACTGCCGTCTGTACGTGTCCGCGCCGGGCGCCGGGCGTGGTGGAGCAGCATGAGCGCGAGCAGGCCCGCGACCTCCTCATGGTCGATCGCCGCCGCCAGCTGGCGAGTGAGGCGGATCGCCTCGGCGGCAAGGTCGACGTCGCCGGAGTAGCCCTCGTTGAAGACCAGGTAGAGCACGCGCAACACCGTGGCGACGTCGCCGGCCTGGTCGAAGCGGACCTCGGAGACGGTCCGCTTGGCCCTGCTGATCCGCTGGGCCATCGTCGCCTCCGGCACGAGGTAGGCCTGCGCGATCTGCCGCGTGGTCAGACCGCCGACCGCGCGCAGCGTGAGCGCGACGGCCGACGCCGGCGTCAGCGACGGGTGAGCGCACAGGAAGTACAGCTGGAGCGTGTCGTCGGCCACCTCGCCCGGGCCGGGCAAGGGCTCCGCCTCGACGCGCGCCTCGCGGTTCCGCCGGGAGACCTCGGCCCGGTTGGCGTCGAGGAACTTGCGCCAGGCCACCGTGATCAACCAGCCCTTGGGGTCCCGCGGCGGATCGTCCGGCCACACCCGCACGGCTTCCACCAAGGCGTCCTGGACGGCGTCCTCGGCCGCCGCGAAGTCGGCTCCGCGGCGGCCGAGGATCCCGATCACCGTGGGCGTGAGGGTCCGCAGCAGGGCCTCATCCACCATGTGTCACTCCGTGATGGTCGGGGTCACGCCGTAGCACGGGCGCAGCTCGAGCCATTCGTGGATGGGCTTGCCACCCGCACCCGGAGCCGCGGACAACTCGGCGGCCAGCTCGAGCGCCCGCTCGTAGGTTTCGACGTCGATCAGCATCCAGCCGGCGATCACGTCCTTGGTCTCGGCGAACGGGCCGTCGGTGACCGGCGGCCGCCCCTCACCGTCGTACCGGACGAACGTGCCCTCCGGCGAGAGCGCCTGCTCGCTGACGAACTCGCCGGTGGCCTCGAGCCGGGTGGCGAAATCCCGCATGTACTGGATGTGGGCCGAGACCTCCTCCGGCGTCCACTGGTCCATCGGCACGTCGTTGACCGCCGCCGGCGCGCCCCGGTAGTGCTTGAGCAGCAGGTACTTGGCCATCTTGGTTCTCCTTGGTGCGGTACGGCCCATTCTGGCCGTGATCACGGCGGGGACGCAGCCAGGAGCGCATTCTCGACATCGGAAAGGTCATCGGACCGCCAGGCGTCGTTCGAGTCGCTCGGTAACGGCTCGAACCGGACGACTGGCGGCCGATCTCCTACGTCAGTTGGTCACAACCAAAGAAAGCCCCCTTAGTCCAGCCAGAGGCTGAAGACATGGCCGGCCGGATCGGCGTACACCCGTTGCCGGCGGTCGCCCTCCGCCGGTGGGGGTTCGACCGGGTCCAGCGGGACGGCCCCCAGCCTGGCCACCGTGGCATGGCCGCTGGCGAAATCCTCCACGATCAGATCCAGGTGCGGACGGCTGACCGGCCACGGTGGTGGCACGGCTCCCTCCACCCGCCGGAAGCACAGGGAGAGCCCCGGCTCCGCAAGGCTCTGCCAGTCGTCGTCCCCGTTCGGGTCGACCTCCTGGCCGAGCAGCGCCGAGTAAAACCCGGCCAGCTCGCGCGGGTCCTGACAGTCCAGTACCACTGGGTCGATCCCGATGAAGGGGCTCGACGCCTGTGTTACCTGTGACATCTGCTTTACACGTCCCTCTCTACAGACAGCGTTGTGTTGCCGACGAGAACAATGACAGGTCGCACCGACACTTCGCATCCACCAACACGGATTGTTGAGTAGTCACACTCATGCCGATGTGCGGCGGCCCGGACAGGCTTACCCACATGGACACTCCCTCGAACGCCAAGAACACCACCGCCTTTTACGCCCAGGCCGCGATCTCGTTCGGTATCGCCCTGGTCTCCGTCCTGATCGGTGTGCTCTACCTGCCGGTCGATACCTGGATTCGGGCCTTCCTCGGGCTCGGCACGATGTACCTGGTGACCTCGTCGTTCATGCTCGCCAAGGTGATCCGCGACGCCCAGGAGAGCAGCGTGCTCGTGCACCGGCTGGACCAGGCCCGGGTGGACAAACTGCTCGCCGAACATGATCCGTTCAACCAGAAGTAACACCCTGTCGGCGCGACCTGGCAGAGTTCGCCCATGGCCGTCCCGGAGGGTGTCTTCGTGAAGGAGCAACCCGGCGCGCCCGCGGGTTTCTTCGAGGTCGAGGCGGCCGGGTTGCGCTGGCTGGCCGTGCCCGGCGGCGTGCCGGTGGTGCCGCCGCTGGAGGTCGCTCCCGGCCGGCTCGCCACGCCGCGGCTCTCGGCCGTGCCGCCGACGGGCCTGCTCGCGGAGGAGTTCGGCCGGCGTCTCGCGGTCACGCACGACGCCGGCGCCCGCTGGTTCGGCGTACCTCCCGACGATTGGCAGGCCGACGGCTTCATCGGTCCAATCCCGCTGCCGCACGCGCACACCCCGGTCGCGTCGTGGGGCGAGTTCTACGCCGAATTCCGCCTCCGGCCGTACCTGCGAGCGGCGTACGACAAGGGCGTGATCGACACCAGCCACCTCGCCGTCTTCGATCAGCTCTGCGCCAAACTCACCAGCGGCGTGTACGACGATCCGTCCGACCACCCGGCGCGGCTGCACGGCGATCTCTGGTCAGGGAATGCGGTCTGGTGTGCCGATGGCGTGACGATGATCGACCCGGCATCGCACGGCGGGCATCGCGAGACGGACCTGGCGATGCTCGACCTTTTCGGCTTCCCACTGCTCGAGCGTGTGCTGCGTGGTTACAACGAGGTCCATCCGCTGGCGGACGGCTGGTGGTCCCGGATCGGGCTCCACCAGCTCCACCCGCTGATGACCCATGTGGTCATCTTCGGCGCCGCCTACGTGCCGAGGGCGCTCGCGATGGCTCGCAAGTTCGACTAGGAACGACGACTAAAGCAAGGAACTGTCCGAAATATGGCTGATCACTCTTGACTCGCACAGTGATCGGTCGAACACTTTCGGGCATGAGTCGACAACCCCGCCCTCGTCGCCATCCATCCCTCGTCAACCTCGTCACGGCCGTCGCCCTCGCCGCCCCGGCGATGCTCGCCGCCAGTGGAACCGCCGTGGCCGTCACCCCCACCGAAGCTGTGACCACTGCCGCAGCACCTGGCCTCATTCCCAAGCCGTCCTCCCAGCGCGCGCTCGCCGGGCAGACCTTCAGCCTGAACCGCTGGAGCCGCGTCGGCATCGAGACCTCGCTCAAGGAGGGCCAGGCCGCCCTCAAGATCGCGCACCAGTTCGCCGGGCAGCTCCGCCGCTCGACCGGCTACAGCCTGCCGGTCGGGCCCGCGACGGACGCCGCGATCACGCTCTCCACCAACGGCCCAGCGTCTCTCGGCGCCGAGGGCTACAACTTGCGCTCGGACCGCTCGGGGATCGACGTCGTCGCGGCGACGCCCGAAGGCCTCTACCGAGGTGTCACCACGTTGCGCCAACTGCTGCCCGCGAAGGCCGAGGCCGCCACCCGGCAGGCCGGCCCGTGGCAGGTGCCCGGCGTGGCGATCGCGGACGAACCCCGGTACGAGTACCGCGGTGCCATGCTCGACGTGTCGCGCCACTTCTTCTCCGTGGCCGAGGTCAAGCGCTACATCGACCTCATCTCGCTCTACAAGATCAACAAGTTCCACCTGCACCTGTCGGATGACCAGGGCTGGCGGATCCAGGTCGACTCCTGGCCGCGCCTCACGACGTACGGCGGCAGTCTGGAGGTCGGCGGCACGCCCGGCGGCTCGTACACGAAGGCCGACTACGCCGAGATCGTGCGCTACGCGTCGGATCACTACCTGACGGTCATCCCCGAGATCGACACGCCGGGCCACACCAACGCGGCGCTCGCGTCGTACGCGCAGCTCAACTGCAACGGCGTCGCGCCGCCGCTCTACACCGGCACGGCCGTCGGCTTCAGCTCACTGTGTACGACGAAGCCGATCACGTACGACTTCCTGGGTGACGTCTTCCGCGAGGTGGCCCAGCAGAACCCGGGCCCGGTGCTGCACCTCGGCGGCGACGAGGCGCACTCGACGCCACACCAGGAGTACCTCGACTTCCTGCCGAAGGCGTCCGCGCTGGTCAGCGGCCAGGGCAAGAAGGTGATGGGCTGGCAGGAGATCGCCGAGACCCCGTTGCCGGCCGGCAGCATCGCGCAGTACTGGGGTACCGACGACGCCCGGTCGCAGGAGCTCGCCCGCAAGGCCGCCGCGCAGAACGCGAAGGTCGTGCTCTCCCCCGCGAACCGCGCCTACCTGGACATGAAATACAACGCGAGTACGCCGTGGGGTCTCGACTGGGCGGGCCTCGTCTCGGTCCAGCGGTCGTACTCGTGGAACCCGTCCACGCTGATCCCGAACCTGCCGGCCAACTCCGTCGCCGGGGTCGAGGCGCCGCTGTGGAGCGAGACGCTGGACGATCTCGACAAGGTGGAGTTCATGGCCTTCCCGCGCCTGCCGGGTATCGCCGAGCTGGGCTGGTCCAAGGAGGCTGACCTCGGTTGGGACGGTTACAAGGACCGGCTGGCTTCCCAGGGCTCACGCTGGGACGCCTTGAGCGTGAACTTCTACCGCGCGCCTGAGATCCCCTGGCGCTAAGCACAGACCTCTACCGTCCGGAGAGCCCGTCTGGGTTCTCCGGACGTTCTGTTTTCACCCGAGGACGCGCTCGACCAACCAGGCCAGGTCCGGGTTCAGGTCCTGCTCGGCGACCGTGATCTCGGTGGGGTCCGCCTCTGCCTCCGGGCGGACCTGCAGGCGGTAGATGTACCTGTCGGGCTGGGGACGCCCTGTGCCGAGTTGAGCCGGGTCCAGCCGCCGTACGGCCTCTTCCAGCCTGCCGCCGTCCTCGGCCGTGTTCGTATCGATCTCGCCCCGGGCCACTAGCCCGGCGAATCCGCCACTGCGGACCACCGTCACTATCACCGCTCACCAGCTCCCGTCGCAGCGTCGATTGGGGCCAACGATGCGGCCCGTTGAAGCAACTGTCCAGTACCCGGGCAACCGACGCACATTCGATCCGGCCGCGACACGCCGGAACGCGGGGTTCGGCGCTGTCCACCCTTGTCTCGGCGGCCTGAGCGGCGGAAAACGCGCCCGGTGATATATCAGCAGGTCGGCAAGGGGTTTCGTTGTCTACGCAGGACCGAGGCGACCGGCCCCTACCCGCATTTCCGGTCTGCGACACAGCGCGACAGCTCACAACTTTCCGCGACACGACTCTGACATCACCCCCCACACGAGCCGCTCCATCGGTTACAGTTATCGCGTTGCAGTTTTGGACTCCCATTGACTTTCGCTGTGCTGCATGGCCGGTTTTGTCGTCTGGGGCCTTTCGGCGACACGCGGCTCATGAGGTGTGGGTCGCGGTTTGTTACAAGCCATCAAGGAGATAGACAACAATGGCTGTCGGTACTGTCAAGTGGTTCAACGCTGACAAGGGCTTCGGCTTCATCACCCCGGATGACGGCGGCGCGGACGTGTTCGCGCACTACTCGGCCATCCAGACCTCGGGCTTCCGCTCGCTGGACGAGAACCAGCGGGTCGAGTTCGAGATCACCCAGGGCCAGAAGGGCCTGCAGGCGGAGAACATCCGCCCGCTGTGACCTCCGGTCTGAGCGAGACAAAGCGGTAAACGAAGGGCCACACACTCCGGTGTGTGGCCCTTTCGCTTGTTACTCGCGAGGATGGTCAGGTGAGCGAACGGTACACACGTCCCAGAGAGGACGAAGGCGAGCGCCTCGACCGCCAGTGGAACGAGCTGCTGCAGGAGCTGCGGCTGGCTCAGACCGGCACGCAGATCCTCTTCGCGTTCCTGCTCAGCATCGCCTTCCAGCAGCGATTCCAGGACGCGGACGCGTTCACCCACACGGTCTTCGCCGTCACGCTCGTCACGACCGCGCTGGCGATGGGGCTGTTCCTGGCACCGGTGTCGTTCCACCGGATCGTCTTCCAGCAGAAGGTCCGGGACCGGATGATCCCGATCGCGGACAAACTCGCCGCGGCCGGCCTCGTCTTCCTGGTCGCCGCCATCGCCGGCGGCCTGCTGCTGGCGATCGACGTCGTGCTCTCCCGCACGGTCGCCCTGATCGTCGACGGCGTCGTCCTCATCTGCTTCCTACTCCTCTGGTACGTCCTCCCCGCCTGGGTCAAACGCAACAACGACTAGGCCAGCTCCCTGCGCAGCCTCGGGATGACCTCCGTCGCCACCTCGGTCAGCACCTGCTCTGAACCGGAATGAACGCCCGAGGGGCGCGGGTAGTGCGAGATCACGTCGGTGAAGCCGAGGGCGGCAGCACGTCGTACGACGTCCTCGAACGCCTCGGGGCTGGATAGGGAGTAGCGAGAGGTGTCGAGGGAGAGGTGGCGCTGGAAGCCATCGCGACCACCGGCTTTGGCGAGGGTTTCGTCTAGCTTCGCGCTGAGCTCGGCCACCGAGGCGAACCAGGTCTCGAAGTCGTCGGACTTGCGCCCGGTGGTGACCCAGCCCGCGCCGTACTGGACGGCGAGGCGCAGCGACCGCGGCCCGTTCGCCGCCATGATGAACGGCACTCGCGGCTGCTGGACGCATCCCGGCCGGGTGCGGGCGTTGTTGGTGCTGAAGTACTCGCCTTCGACCGTCACCCCGTCCTCCAGCAACAGACGGTCGAGGAGCGCGACGAACTCGGCCAGCCGGTCGACGGTCTGACGCGGCGTGAGCGGCTCGCCACCGAGGATGGTCGAGTCGATGCCTCCGCCCGAGCCGATACCGCAGATGAACCGGCCGCCGGAGATGTCGTCCAGCGCGAGGATGTCGCGGGTGAGCGTCAGCGGGTGGCGGAAGTTCGGCGAGGTGACAAAGGTGCCGAGGCGGATCGTCGAGGTGGTGAGCGCGGCCGCCGTCAGCGTCGGCGTCGTGCCGTACCAGGGGTGATCCTGCAGGCCACGCCAGGTCAGGTGGTCGTAGGTCCAGGCGTGATCGAAGCCGAGCTCCTCGGCCCGGCGCCACTTCGGCGCGGCCTCGGCCCAGGTGTACTCGGGCAGCACTGTCATTCCGAAACGCATGACCTTCACCCTAGAGCCGTTAGGCAGGAAAGTTGCATTTTGCATCGATCTCCGGCACGGTCGAAGGCTGTTACCCGCTAGTCAAGAATCAGGAGGCGCGCCGAAGCGAGGCGTGATTTCAGCTGTGGCCATCGGCACCCGGATCGAACCGAGCCAGCAACCAGGCAATGAGCACAACGAGCACCCGGCACTTGTCACCGCCCCACCACCCGGCAGCCGAAGTCGCGGTTCCGGTCTCGATACCGTCGTTTTCGGTGTCACCGCCATCATCGCCCTGGCCTTCGTGGTCTGGGGTTTCACCGACGCCGGCAGTCTTGGTACGGCGTCCGGTTCGGCCCTCGAGTGGGTCGAGCACAACACCGGCTGGCTGTTCGTCCTACTGGCCTCCGGTTTCGTCGTCTTTGTGATCTGGCTCGCAGCCGGTAAGTACGGGCGTATCCCGCTCGGGCATGACGACGAGCAACCTGAGTTCAAGACCGTCTCGTGGGTCGCGATGATGTTCAGCGCGGGCATGGGGATCGGCCTGATGTTCTACGGCGTGAGCGAACCACTGGCACACTTCGCCAGCCCACCGCCGCGTACGGTCGAGGGCGGTTCGCCCGAGGCGTTGCAGACCGCGATGGCCACGACCTTGTTCCACTGGACCCTGCACCCGTGGGCGATCTACGCCGTGGTCGGGATCGCGATCGCCTACGGAACGTTCCGCCGTGGGCGTTCGCAGTTGATCAGTTCGGCCTTCGCCCCGCTGCTCGGACGCCGTACCGAAGGGCCGATCGGCAAGGCCATCGACAGTCTCGCCATTTTCGCGACGCTGTTCGGTTCGGCCGCGTCGCTCGGGCTTGGCGCGTTGCAGATCGGCTCGGGGGTGCGGATCCTCGGCTGGCTCGACCAGACGGGCAATGCCGTCCTGATCGGGATCATCGCCGTACTGACCGCCGCCTTCGTCGCGTCCGCCGTGTCGGGTGTCGCGAAGGGCATCCAGTGGTTGTCGAACGTGAACATGGTGCTGGCGATCGCGCTGGCGGCCTTCGTGTTCGTGGTCGGCCCGACGGTGCTGATCCTCAACCTGGTGCCGACCGCGGTTGGCGACTACTTCCGCGATCTGGCGTCGATGGCTGCGCGGACGGAGGCCAGCGGTGGTGACGCGATGGCCGAGTGGCTGTCCGGCTGGACGGTCTTCTACTGGGCGTGGTGGATCTCGTGGACGCCGTTCGTCGGTATGTTCATCGCCCGGATCAGCCGCGGCCGGACCATTCGACAGTTCGTCACCGGCGTACTGCTGGTCCCGAGTTTGGTCAGCCTGGTGTGGTTCTGCGTCTTCGGCGGTGCGGCGATCAACAGTCAGCGCAATGGCGTTGACCTGGCCGGCCAGGCGAAGCCGGAGGCTCAGCTGTTCGGACTGCTCGAGACGTTCCCGTTGAGCTCGATCACGGTGGTGCTGGTCGTGGCCCTGGTGGCGATCTTCTTCGTCTCCGGTGCCGACGCCGCGTCGATCGTGATGGGCACGCTGTCGTCGCGTGGTGCGATCGAGCCGCGGAAGGGGCTCGTCATCTTCTGGGGTTGCCTCACCGGTGCAGTCGCGGCCGTGATGCTGAAGGCCGGCGGCGAGGAGGCGTTGACCGGGTTGCGGGACATCACCATCGTCGCGGCCTTGCCATTCGCGATCGTGATGGTCGGGTTGGCCGTGGCGCTGGCGAAGGACCTGCGCACCGATCCCCTGATGTTGCGCAAGGAGCTCGGCACCGAGGCGGTCGAACAGGCCGTCATCGATGGCGTCACCGCCCATGGCGACGACTTCGCTCTAGTCGTCTGCAGCAATGGCAGCAATGGCGGTAATGGCGACGAGCACCCGCGGCCCGTCGTACCGGAGTCTGAACAGCCGCGCGGCGAGGTGCCGGCACCGAAGCCGTAAGTCGCTCACTGGGAATATGTTTAGTGTTCAACTATGTTGGAGATGGGTGAGAGCAGGAACGACGCGAAAGGCACGATCATGAGCGACACCGTCAGCAGGACACCCGTGCTGTACCTCAGCCACGGTGCGCCGCCGTTGGCCGACGACCGGACCTGGACCAGTGAGCTGGCCGGGATCGGTTCGCGGCTGGGCAAGCCGACGGCCGTCCTGATCGTGTCCGCACACTGGGAGGCGGCGCCGCTGACGCTCGCCGCCACCCAGACCGTGCCGTTGCTGTACGACTTCTGGGGCTTCCCGGAGCGCTACTACCAGGTGGAGTACGCCGCTCCGGGAGCCCCCGAACTCGCCGACCAGGTCCGCAAGCTACTGCACTCCCCCGCCACTCCGGTGTACGACGACCCGAACCGCGGGCTCGACCACGGGGCGTATGTGCCGCTGAAGGAGATGTACCCGGACGCGGAGGTGCCGGTCCTCCAGGTGTCGATGCCGACGCTGGATCCGCTCGCGTTGTACGAGGTGGGCCGCAAGCTGGCGCCGTTGCGGGACCAGGGTGTGCTGATCATCGGCAGCGGTTTCACCACGCACAACTTGCGCGAGATGGACATGAGCCGCGAGGCCGCGCAGACCCCGCCGGCGTGGTCGAAGGAGTTCGACGACTGGGCGGAACGGGCCCTGGCCGCGCAGGACGTCGACGCACTCATCGACTTCCTGCACAAGGCGCCCGCGGCTCGCATCGCCCATCCTCGGACCGAGCACTTCGCGCCGTTGTTCGTGACGCTTGGCGCGGCCGATCGCGAGCTGGATAAGGCCGACAGCGTGATCGAGGGCTTCTGGTACGGCCTGTCCAAGCGCTCGTGGCAGATCGGCTGATTCTTAGTTTTCGGGTACGTCGAAGACGGCGAGGCTGGTGCCCATGATGCTGGCCAGCCAGACCTTGCCGTCCGCCTCGCGCGCCGCGGTCGGCCCGTGGAACCCCGCATGCCGGCCGCGCAAGTCATGCACCAGCCGCCCGGTCTCGTCGTACGCCTGGACGTCGATCACCGACGCGGCCTTCGGCTTCAACGCATCCGGCAACGCCCAGACGATCTTGCGCAGCACGGGCGGTTTGTCGAGCAGGAAGTCCAGCAGGGCGTTGCGCGGCGAGCCGATCGCGATCCAGATCAGGCCGTCGGACCCGGTCGAGATGTTGTCGGGCAGCCCCGGCAGCATCACCACGAGCTCGGGCTTCGCGCCTTCGGTCGTGAGGTCGAGCTTCAGCAGCCGATAGCCGGCCGTCTCGACGAAGAACAGCGTGTTGCCGTCCGCGCTCAACGCCACGCCGTTCGGGAAGGCCAGGCCGTCCGCGAGCTTGGTTACCTTCCCATCCGTCGTACGCCGGAAGAGCCGGCCCGTCGCGGAGTGCTCGAGCAGATCCGCCATCCACTCGTCCACGCTGAACCGGGTCGACGAGTCGGTGAAGTAGATCGTGCCGTCGGCGGCGACCGCAGCGTTGTTGCAGAACTTCATCGGCACGCCGTCGATCTCAGCCGCGAGCGTCTCCAGCTCACCGGTGCCGAGGTCGAGCCGGAGCAGACCGCGGCCGGCATCGCAGACGAGCACTTTGCCGTCGGGCAACCACTCCAGGCCGAGCGGACGGCCGCCGGTGTTCGCGAGCTCCGTGATGGTCTTCGTATCCGCGCTGATCCGGAGAATCCGGCCGTCCAGTAAGCCGGTCAGGATGTTGCCCTCGGCATCGAGCAGGGTGTCCTCGGGTCCCTCACCGGGCATCGGCACGACCGTGACCGAGATCGCCCGCTTGGCGTGCGGCGGTACGGCGGGCGGCGGGGTCCAGCGAACGGGGGCGATGCTCGACTTCGGGCTCATACCGCGAACCCTAGTGGGTTTCCACCGTCCAGCGGGCGAGTTCGTCGGGTCGCGGGTTCTCGAGTTGGCGCGACTCGGGGTGGTCGAATCGCAGCACCGGCCGGGCGCCGTTGCCGTACCGGCCCCAGCCGGGATCGCCGGTCTTCGCGAAGGCGACCCACGCCGCGTGCACCTCGTCGGCCAGTTCCTGCGGCGCGTCCGGCCCGGTCAGCAACGCCGCCGCCTCGCCCAGGCTGTCGAAGACAAAACCGAGCTCCAGCGCATGGCACGCACCGAGCCCACCGACTGCGCTCCGCCAGGCGAACTCGTACACAAAGGACTTCCCGCCCGTCGACGCGTGCGCATCCGCCAGCCGGACCGTCGGCATCGTGAAGAAATTGTCCGTCACGATCGCCGCCAGCAGATCACCCGGCGAATACCCGGGCCGCCCGGCCGCGTAGACCGCCGCGAGTTCCGGACTCAGCCCAAGCCGCACCAAGGTCGGCGGTAGCGCCTCGGCCGTCATCGCCGCGGTGATACCGCTCGGCACCATGAACAGCCGGAACTCCTCGCTGGTGGTCCCGGTCAGCAGGTCGATGTCCCGGCCGGCGCCGTCGATGATCGCGTGCAGCGGCAGCCTCGTGATCAGCTCGCCATCGATCACCGGCAAGAACGGCATGATCCCGCCGCCGGCCGCGATCGTCGTACGCCCCCAGCGCAGTGGATCCGGCTGCGCCCGCAACTCGCTCGCGACCGCTCCCTGGGCCGCGACCAACTTGGCGAGCTCGACCCCGCCAAGGCCCTCCGCCGTGGGCTCGACGCCCAGCCGCTTGGCCACCTCGCGCGTGACCAGCGCGGCGTCAGCCTGCTCGGCGACGGCCTCGGCCGAACCGCTCTGCACGATCGCCCGCTGGAACAACCCGCGCGCCGCCGGGATCGAGATCAACGTGGCGACGCTCATTCCGCCCGCCGATTCGCCGAAAACCGTGACCTGGTCGGGATCGCCTCCGAACGCGGCGACGTTCTCCCGTACCCAGCTCAACGCCGCGATCTGGTCGAGCAATCCGCGATTGGCCGGCGCGCCTTCGACCACGCCAAAACCGAGGAGGCCGAGCCGGTAGTTCGCACTGACCAGGACAACGCCGTCGCGCGCGAAGGCCTGCCCGTCGTACGTCGGCACAGCGTTCGAGCCGTTCCGGAAGGCGCCGCCGTGCAGCCACACCATCACCGGCAGGCCTTCACCGCCCTCGGCCGGCGTCCACACGTTGAGGTTGAGGTAGTCCGCGCCGTCGATGAGCGGGTTGGCCAGCAGCCGGTCGTACGGCGGGTCGTAGCCGGGCTGAGGCGCTGTCGGACCGTACGCGGTGGCATCCCGCACGCCGTCCCAGGGCGCGGGCGGACGCGGCGCCGCGAAGGCCGCGGCCCCGGTCGGCGCCGCGGCGTACGGGATGCCGAGAAACGAGGAGACTCCGTCGACCGTGCTCCCCCGGACCTTGCCTGCACTCAGTACGACCGTCGGCTGCATGCCAGCCATACTGCGCCGTCAATCACCCACCTGTCGAAGCGAGGTGGCGGGCGATGGTTTGGGCGCAGGTGAGGGACTCGGTGTGGGTGGTGTCGACCTCTAGGTCGTACTTGACGCCTTCGTGCACGAGGTCGGCCTGGGAAGCGGCCATGCCGACGGTCCGGTCGCCTCGGGCGAGCTCGCGGCCGGCGGCCACGTCAGGGGCACAGCGCACGCCGACCCAAAGGACCTCGAGGTCGCCGAAGTCGTCGAGGGCGTCGAGCCAGCGGCGTTGAGACTCCGCTCCGCCGAGGAAGATCTCGTCGATGATGACGTTGGCGCCGGCCCGGTTCATCGCGATGATGCCGGTCATCCAGGCGGCCTCCAACTGCCGGAAGACCGGCCCGACGATCACCTCACCGGCCGGACCGAACTCGATGCCCGCGTCCGAGGCCTGCAGCGCGGCCGGCATCGACTCGACAAAACCGTCGGCGCCGAACGTCAGCCACGGATCGGGCAGAATCGCTTGTAAACAGCGAATAATGCCGGACTTGCCCGAGCTGGAACCGCCATTGAGTACGAGCATCCGCGCCACCATGCGCCCACGCTAGCCCGCCACCACTGACACCGCTCGCGAATAACGCCACTCCCCCGAGGCGAGGGTGTCACGAGAATCGTTAGGAGAATCGAGATGACATCAGCGGGAGATCTACCCCAGGTCGTGTCACGCGACGAGTGGCTCGCCGCGCGCAAGGAACTGCTGGCGAAGGAGAAGGAGCTGACGCGGGCGCGTGACCGGCTCAACGCCGAGCGCCGCCGGTTGCCGATGGTCCGCATCGACAAGCCGTACACGTTCGACGGACCGGATGGCACGGTCAGTCTGCTCGACCTGTTCGAGGGCAGGCCGCAGCTGGTCATGCACCACTTCATGTACGGCCCGGACTGGGACGAGGGCTGCTCGAGCTGCTCCTCTGCCGCTGACGGGATCGGCAGGCTGCGGCAGTTGCACGTGCGCAACACCACCCTCGTCGCCGTATCGCGGGCGCCCTACGAGAAGCTCGCCGCCTACCGCGAGCGGATGGGCTGGACGTTCCCCTGGTACTCGTCGTACGGCAGCGACTTCAACTACGACTTCCACGCCACCCTCGACAACCGGGTCGCGCCGGTGCTGCTCCACTTCCGCACCGAAGCCGAACTCACCGAGGCCGGCACACCATGGACCGACGGACCGTGGACGGACGACATGAACGGCGAGGAACAGCCGGGCATCAGCGCGTTCCTCCGGGCGGCCCCAACATGCGCGTTCCCGACGAGTACGACATCTGACGTCACTCCCCCGTTCGGCCGTCGATGCGCTCGCGCAGGAGGTCGGCGTGCCCGCAGTGGCGCCCGTACTCCTCGACCATGTGCGTAAGCACCCAGCGCAAGGTGATCGGCTCACCTCGCCACTTCCCCACGGCATCCGGCTCGAGCCCGTCGACGATCGAGCGGACCCGCGCCACGGCAGCGTCGTACCGCTCGAGGTCTGCGGCATAGGACGCGGGATCGAGATCAGCCCAGTCGCCGTTGGGTCTGTCGGCCGTGTACGGATACACCATCTCCTCGTCGGTGAAGCACTCCACGAACCAACTGAGCTCCACCTCGGTCAGATGGCGGATCAACCCGTGTAGCGACATCTCCGACGGCTCGACCGCCCGCAGCCCGAGTTGCTCCGGCGTCAGGCCCTCGCATTTCCAGCGCAGAGTTGCGCGCAGGAACTCGAGAAAACCGACGACCGTCGCCTTCTCGTCGGCGTACAGCGGCGGCTCGGGGCGCGTGGTGTTCTCCATGGCCGCAACCTAGTACGACGCACCGACAGTTCTTTGCCGGCAGAACGCCTAACCTGCTCCGATCACCTCGGCCAGGACGCCTACTCCACGCCGGATGCGTGACTCGTTGACGTTGCCGAAGCCGAGGACGAGGCCCGGCGCCGGATGTGCGGCGAGCTCGCCGGCTCCGAAGCAGTACTCGCTTAGGCCGCGAACTTCCACCGATCGCTGCCTGGCCCCGGTCACGACGTCTGCTTCCCGTACACCGTCCGGCAGGCGGAGTACGGCGTGGCAGCCTGCCGCGAGCCCGTCCAGCCGAAGGGTCGGCAGGAACTCGTCCACCGCTGTGATGAGTGTGCTGCGTCGACGCTGGTAGGTCGTCCGCATTCGGCGGAGGTGCCCGTCGTATCGACCGGACTCCATCAGGCGGGCCAGCGCGAGCTGGTCGAGGGCGGGAGCTCCGCGACTGGTCAGAGCCTTCGTCTCGACGAGCGGGTCGACAAGGCCCGGCGGCGCGAACATCCAGCCGATCCGGATTCCCGGCGCGAGCGTCTTGCTCACCGACCCCAGCGCGATCACCCGCTCGGGCGACAGACCCTGCAGGGAGCCGACCGGCTGGCGGTCGTAGCGGAACTCCGAGTCGTAGTCGTCTTCGATCACGAAGCCGTCGACCGCCTCCGCCCAGGCCAGCAGCTTGTGCCGGCGCTCCGGGCTGAGTGCCACGCCAGTAGGGCACTGATGCGCAGGAGTGACCACGACGGCGCGTGCTCCGCTGGCCGCCAGCCGGCCTACGTCGACGCCGTCTTCGTCTACAGGCACCGGCACCGCCTGCAGGCCGAACCGCTCGGCGATCCGATCGTGCGCTCGTGGGCCGGGGCTCTCCAGCCCGACGCGTTTCACACCATTGCTTGCCAGCGTTGCGAAGACGAGCGTGAGTGCATGCCGGAAACCGGCCGTCACCACGGTGTGCTCCGCGAACGCAGCTCCTGCTCGGACCCGGCGATGGTACGCCGCCAGCACTTCTCGCAGCCGCTGGTCACCCCCATCAGGCTCGTCACCCATCAAGGCAGCGGGAGCGAGCCGGGCCGCGTCGCCGAGCGCCCAGAGCCAGTCCCGTATCGGCGCCGAGGCCAGATCCGGTACGCCGTACTCAAAGTCGACCTCGCTCTTCGTCCTGGCTGGATCCACCCTCGGCAATGGCGTCTCGGCAGGGGATGTTGTCCCTGCCCGCTCGGCCACGCGCGTACCGGAACCCACCTCAGTGACGAGGTAGCCCTCTGCGTACAACTGCGCGTAGCTGTCGACCACGAGTCCACGCGAGATCCCCAGCTGATCGGCGAGGCTCCGCGACGAGGGCAGTCGCTCGCCGGCGCGGATTGCCCCTGCACGGATCGCCGAGCGCAACTGCTCCTGCAACTGGTGTCCGAGCTGCCGGGGTACGTCCCGGTCCAGCTGCACCAGCAGGCCGGGCCCGTCACCTTTCCACTGCACGGCCATGACGCCTCCATAAGTGGTCCACTGCCGGCTCGTCGGATTGGACCTTCAGCCAGAGCAGATTCGACCACAGGCTGGAGGCCATCCACCCGATGGAAGGACCAAGATGCGCGAGATCGTCAACTCCACCTACATCAGCCTGGACGGCATCGTCGAACACCCCGAGACGTGGCCCGGCCTGGGTGGCTTCTCCGACGAGGGAAACAAGGTTCAAGCGGAGCTGATCCAATCCTGTTCGGCCGTCCTCATGGGCCGCCACACCTATGAGAGCTTCGCCGGGGTCTGGCCGATCCTGTCCGGCGACACCGCCGACAAGATGAACTCGATGCCCAAGTACGTCGCCTCCACGACCCTCACCGATCCCGCCTGGAACAACGCGCACGTCATCCAGGGCGACCTCGTAGCCGCGGTCGAACAGCTGAAGGAGGAACCAGGCGACGACATCGTCCAATACGGATTCGGCCCGGTCACCCGCACGCTCATCGCCGCGGGCCTCCTGGACCGCCTCCGCCTCTGGGTCCACCCCTTCTTCGTCGGCCACGGCGGCACCCAAGACCTCCTGTACCGCGACACCGGCGTGACCCGGTTCAACCTCGTCAACACCACCGCACTGAGCTCAGGAATCGTGATCCTGGACTACCGCATCCGCGCCGAGAACTAAGCCGAGGCCTGCACCATGAACCGCTGGCCCGGAACCGACCAAGAAGGAATCAATCATGGCTGTATCAGTGCTGGATATGTCGATGTCACTCGATGGGTATGTCGCTGATTCCGACGACTACCTCGGTGGCGTCGACGGTGAGCGGTTACACAAGTGGGCCGATGACCCCGGAACGGCGGGGCAGTTCCAAGAAGAATGGGACGCCGCGGGTGCGGTTCTATCGGGCCGGCGGACTGCTGAGCTGATGGATCACTGGGGTGGCGACCACAACGGCAACCCGATCTTTGTTCCCAGTCACCGGCCGCCCGCACCGGCTGCCCGCTGGGGCTATCCGCTGGTGACCTATGTGCAAGACGGGATCGAAAGCGCGATGGCGCAGGCAAAAGCCGCTGCCGGAGACAAGAATGTGCAGCTACGTGGTGGCGCTTATACCGTGCGGGAGGCGCTGGCGGCCGGGGTGCTCGACGAAGTGCAGATTCATCTGATTCCAGTGTTGTTGGGCCGAGGCCGCCGCTTGTTCGATGTGTTGCCGGCGGAGATCGAACTGGAAATCGTTGAGGTGATCAATACGCCTGCCGCTACTCATATCCGTTATCGCGTTCGCTGAATTTTGGCCGTCGGTGCACCAGGAGCCCTGGTTTACTTGGGCGCATGCTCAAACGCGCCGCTCTCGCGTTGGCCTTCGTCGGCCTGTTGGTGGGTTGTGGTGGGGAGCCTGCTTCAACGCCCAGCCCGACGCCGAGTAAAGACCCCGTCGCGAGTTGTGCCGAGCAGCTCGACTATTGGGCCGCGGAGATGCTGAGCGGCAAGCCTGACAAGGGGTACGACTACCAGCACATGGGTCTGAGCATGGACAAGTACCTGGAACTCCGGACCATCGTCAAGCAGGCCAAGGCGCTGAAGGCCAAGAACCAGCTCAGCCCAACCTGGGTGCACGATCAGTCGATGGCCGCCTGCAAGCGCATCGTCGCGAAACCCAAACCGACCGGCGGTGGCTGGCCATAACCCGAAAAGGCTGTGACGCCGAAAGGCCCGTGAAACGGCCTGGATCGCGGCGATAGGCTCGATGACATGACATCAACCGAATCCCCCAGCCGTCCGTACGACGCCTTCCCGGTGCGGATCGGGTACCAGGTCCAGCCGCAGCATGCCGACTACGGCCAGATCCGGCAGACCGTCGCCGACGCCGAGGAGGCCGGCGTCGACATCGTCTTCAACTGGGACCACTTCTTCCCGTTGAACGGTGAGCCCGAGGGCAAGCATTTCGAGTGCTGGACCATGCTCGGCGCGTGGGCCGAGGCGACCTCGCGGGTCGAGATCGGCGCTCTCGTCAGCTGTAACTCGTACCGCAATCCCGAGCTGCTGGCCGATATGGCCCGGACCGTCGACCACATCAGCGACGGCCGGCTGATCCTCGGCATCGGCTCGGGCTGGTTCGAGAAGGACTATCAGGAGTACGGCTACGACTTCGGCACCGCCGGCGGCCGCCTGGACAACCTGGCCGAGGCGCTGCCGCGGATCGAGCAGCGCTGGAGCAAGCTCAACCCGAAGCCGACGCGCGACATCCCCGTGCTGATCGGCGGCGGTGGCGAGCGGAAGACGCTGAAGCTCGTCGCGAAGCACGCCACGATCTGGCACGGCTTCGGTAACGCCGAGACGGTCGCGCACAAGCACGCCGTCCTCGACCGGCATTGCGCCGACGTCGGCCGCGACCCGGGCGAGATCGAGCGGTCGGTCGCCGTGAGCGAGTCGCCGGAGAAGGTCGGCAAGGGTCTGCTCGATGTCGGCACCCGGCTGTTCACGGTCAGCTCGAGCGGCCCGTCGCACGACCTCGGTCTGTTGCGCGAGTGGATCAGCTGGCGCGACGAGCAGAACCAGGCGTAGCTCACTGGTGCCGGGGAACCTCGGCGCGAGGTTCCCCGGCGCAACGCTAGGATTCTGCTCATGCCCACGCTTCCTACCGACGGTACGGTTCTGCCCATCACCCGCTGGGGTGAGCCCGTCATGCATCAGCTCTGCCGGCCGGTCACGGAGTTCGACGACCAGCTGAAGAAGCTCGTCGCCGACATGGTCGCCACGATGAACGCCGCCGAGGGTGTCGGTCTCGCGGCCAACCAGGTCGGCGTGGACCTGCAGTTGTTCGTGTTCGACTGCCCGGACAAGGACGGCGTCCGGCACCAGGGTGTCGTCTGCAATCCGACGGTCGAGGTCGTCGAGGGCAAGGACCGCAAACTCGACGAGGGCGACGAGGGCTGCCTGTCGCTGCCCGGCGCGTTCACCAAGTGCGCCCGGCCGGACTGGGCCCGCGTCACCGGTGTCGACGAGAACGGCGAGCCCGTCACCTTCGAGGGTTTCGGACTGCTGGCGCGTTGCCTCCAGCACGAGACCGACCACACTCAGGGCACGGTCTTCGGCGATCGCATCTCGCGCAAATACCGCAAGCGCCTGTACGCGGAAGCCGAGGAGCTGTCCCCCCACTACCCGGCCGACTGGCCCGTCAGCCCGATCTACGACCCTGACAACGAACTCACCGACGCCGAGTAAAACCGCGTAAAACCGCCCAATTCGGCGCGTTCAGTACGTCGACGAGCCGAGGCCGTCCGCAAGGATCGCCTCGGCCGTTTCCGCCGCGGTCATCCCGGTCGTACCGCAGTTCGAGTTGGCGGACCGCCTCGGGCGTGGGATTCGGGGTCATGTCGGCCTTGCCGGCGGCGACCATCCGGTAGAAGACGTCGCCGTCGAACGCCGCCGCCGGTGGGCCGAGGCGGCTCGCGAGCAGCGGCGCCACCGTGCTCTTGCCGGCGGCCTGAAGTCCGGTCACCATCACCACGCGCGCCATTCGTCGGTCCTCCTCGAGTCGCCTCGCGTAGTTTGCCGAATGGCGCGCCATCGGTCACCCGATATATGACCTCTCAGCCGGTCGGCTCGTGGCGCTCGCGGAGCTCGGTGTTGACGCGCAGCGCCTCGGCCAACTGGTCTTCGAGGGCGATGATCCGGCACGCCGCCTCCAGCGCGGTGCCCTGATCCACCAGTTCACGGGCGCGGGCGGCCAAACGCAGTTGGTGCCGAGAATAGCGCCGGTGCCCGCCATCGGAACGCTGCGGCTCGATCAGCTTCGCCTCGTCCAGACTGCGCAGAAAACCGGGCGTGGTGCCGAGCATCTCGGCGGCCCGGCCCATCGTGTAAGCGGGGTAGTCGTCGTCATCGAAGTGCGGCACGTCGGCCACTGAGTCTTGGGTCATCGGTACCTCCATCTGCCGGGATTACGGTCAAACGCACCTCCATGTCGAGGGGCCCCGACGCCATCGCGCCGGGGCCCACGGGTTGGATTGACATCTACCGGCCGGTCGGCCGGCATCTCGTGGATGGAATCCTCACCTCTTTCCGTGCGGTCGGCTCACTGGATTCCGGCACCCGCCGGAGTCTCTGACTGCGAGGCTCCGGCGGGCCGGTCCCACTACAACAACCACTGGTACGTCTCGGACAGCCGTTGCTGTCAACGCCTCTTCGTCTTGTTCAACTCTGGCAACTACCAAAAACGCTACCTCGCTGCCTGGCGAAAATCTAGGATCATCACGTCAGATTTTCGTTAATCGGCGAGACAGATACTCGACAGTCGCCGCCAGTACTATTTCCGCTCCGACCGCGGATGTGGTTCGTTAACATCACGAGCCGACTGCGCCGACATTGCAATTGGCAGGCGTTGTCCTACGTTGTCGAGACCGGGCGTGGATTTCGGGTCGGCGCTGGGTTAGCGTCCGCGCAACTCGCGTCGACGGGTCCAACCGATCCACCAGTCGCACGCGACAGGTCGCGAAGGTCTGTTCCGATGACCCTGCTCCCCGCACGTCCCGGTCGTCTCAGTCGAGACGGCCGCCAGGTGACCCGATTCGCCTACCGGCTTGGCGTTCTCACCGGTATCGACGTCGGGGTTCGCTGGCGTGCGGGCACCACGCCGCATCGGTTCGCCAAGGACTGGCAGATCACCTGGTCGAACGGGCCGACCGTCGAGCGAATGCGCGATCTCGGCCGCCGGCTGGCCGACCACACCGGTGGGGTGAACGTGGATCGCCTGCAGTGGGGCCGGGTCGTGCTGCCCACCGCGTTCGGACTGGCCCTGATCCGCAATCTCCGGGCGGGCCGAGGTGCGCTTGGCGACTCACCGACGTACGTCGATCTGCTGGCGAGCCTGGACGAGGTCGACTATCCCGAACACGGCCCTGCTCGCGACGTACAACTCGCTGAGCGTCTCGCCCGGCTCGGCGACAACGTGGAATCGAACATGCTGCGATTCCTCGAGGTCCACGGCCTGCCGGGGCTGGGCGAGGGTGAGCTCCCGCCCGGCGCCAACCTCACTATGCTCGCGCGACTCCAAAACGACGCGGACCGTCTCGACCTTTAGCGGGTGGCGTAGAAAGTGACGGCGGCCGCGGCTCCGACGTTGAGGCTGTCCACGTCGCCCGACATGGGGATCCGTACGGTCAGGTCGGTCGCCTCGAGCACGTGCGACTTGAGCCCGTGGCCTTCCGTACCGAACAGCAGCGCCAACTTCGGCAGTCGGCGCTCGGCCAGCTCGTCGAGCGTGATCGAGTCGTCGTCCAGCGCGAGGGCGGCGGTCACGAACCCGTGGTCCCGGATGCGCTGGAGGTCGCCCGGCCAAGCGGTCAAGCGCGTCCACGGCACCTGGAAGACCGTGCCCATCGAGACCTTCACCGAACGCCGGTACAGCGGATCGGCACACCCCGGCGTGACCAGCACCGCGTCGACCCCGAGGCCGGCGGCGTTCCGGAAGATGGCGCCGACGTTCTGGTGGTCGACGATGTCGTCGAGTACGACGATCCGGCGGGCGCTCTCCAGCAATACGTCGAGGTCCGGCCCTGGGCGGCGGTGGTACGACGCGAGGGCGCCGCGGTGGACGTGGAACCCGGTCACCTCTTCGGCCAGCTCGGGCGATACGACGTACACCGGCACATCCGGCCAACGCGCCAGCACGTCCTCCAGCGACGGCAACCAGCGCTCGGCCAGCAGGAACGACCGCGGCTCGTAGCCACCGTCGGCCGCCCGCCGGATCACCTTGTCCCCCTCGGCGATGAACAACCCGTGCTCCGCCTCGAGCAACTTGCGCAGGCTCACCTCGCGCAGCTTCACGTAATCACCCAGGCGCTCATCCGCCGCATCGGTGATCGAGATCAGCCTGCTCACTCGCTGCGCACCCCGCTGATCTCCTCCGCCACGGCGACAACGTTGCCGACGACAACAATCGCCGGTGCGCCCACTCCCGCGGCCGACATCGCTTGAGCGATCCCTGCGAGGTCGGACGTGACCGAGTGCTGCCCGGGCAACGTGCCATCGGCGATCGCGGCCGCCGGCGTACTCGCGTCGCGGCCGAACCCGATCAGCGTCTTCGCGATCTCCGGCAGATTCTCTACGGCCATGAGGAGTACGAGCGTGCCGCGCAACCGGGCCAGCGCCTCCCAGTTGACCAGCGAATCGGCATGACCGGGCGGGATATGACCGGACACCACGGTGAACTCGTGCGCCACACCGCGATGCGTGACCGGGATACCAGCGGCGGCCGGGACCGAGATCGAGCTGGTGATACCCGGCACGACCGTCCACGGCACGCCCGCGTCCGCGCACGCGATGGCCTCCTCGAAACCGCGGCCGAAGACGTACGAATCGCCGCCTTTGAGCCGCACCACGAGTTTGCCCTGCTGCGCGCGATCGACCAGGATCCGGTTGATCTCCTCCTGCTGGGCGGCCCGTCCACGCGGCAGCTTGGCCGCATCGATCAGCTCGACGTCCGGGTGGAGCTCCTCCAGCAGCTGCTGCGGCGCGAGCCGGTCCGCCACGACGACGTCGGCCTCGGCGAGCAACCGCCGCCCGCGCACGGTGATGAGGTCGGGATCGCCCGGGCCGCCGCCTACGAGGTAGACGCCGGCGGTCTTGTCGACGGAATCGCGCGCGCCCAGTGCGCCCGTACGAAGCTCTTCCAGGATGGCGTCCCGGACGGCGGCCGAGCGGCGGTGGTCGCCTCCGCCGAGTACGCCGATGGTGACGTGGTCATGCTGGCCCGAGGCCGGCGTCCAGGCGGTCGCGCGGGAGCGGTCGTCGGAGCGTACGCAGAAGATGCGGCGCTCTTCCGCCTCGGCCGAGACCTGATCGTTGACCTCGGCAACATCTGTCGCCACGACGACGTACCACGCGCCCTCGAGATCGCCGGCGACGTAGCCGCGCTGGATCCAGTTGAGTGCGGGATTGCCGAGCAGACCTTCGATGGTCGGGGTGATCGCGGGCGAGATCAGGTCGATCTTCGCGCCGGTCTCGAGCAAGCGCGGCAGCCGCCGCTGGGCGACCCCGCCGCCGCCGACGACCACGACGCGGCGATCGGTCAGGACCAGACCGGACAGGTACGGCGCATGCTCACTCATGCCTGCACTCCTTCCGCGGTTCCTTCTTCAGCTTCAGCCGAGTCGGCCGCGGCGTCATCGATGCCGGCTGACTCGAAGGTCGCCATCTCGGCCAATGCACGCACCGCGCAGGTCAGAATCGGGTACG
Organism: Kribbella sp. NBC_01245; assembly: GCF_036226525.1. NCBI lineage: Bacteria > Bacillati > Actinomycetota > Actinomycetes > Propionibacteriales > Kribbellaceae > Kribbella > Kribbella sp. NBC_01245. Next base: position 1,509,408 of record NZ_CP108487.1, on the reverse strand, counting down.
CCAGCACAGCGCCGGTGCCTTCGCCGAGCCGAAGGTCGAGGTCCACCAACGGCTGCAGCGCGAGGGCCTTCAACGCGACGGCATGACCCGCCTCCGCCGAACGGTGGCCCGCGACGCAGTAGTCGATCGCCGACGGGTGGATCGCCTGCGCGGCCAATGCGGCGGCACCCGCGATGACGCCGTCGAGGATGACCGGCACGCGGTTCGCCGCACCACCGAGGATGTACCCGGCGAGAGCGGCGTGCTCCAGTCCGCCGTACGCCGCCAGCACGCCGATCGGGTCCGACGCCGGTACGTCGTGCAGCATCAACGCCGCCCGAACCACCTCGGTCTTGTGCGCGAGCGTCTGATCGTCGATCCCGGTCCCCCGACCGGTCACGTCATCGGCGGTCGTGCCGGTGAAGGTGGCTATCAACGCGGCACTCGCCGTCGTGTTCGCGATACCCATATCGCCGGTGAGCAGACAGGTGTAGCCGTCACGCACGAGCTGGTCCGCGAGGTCGAAGCCGACCTGGATCGCGGTCATCACCTCCTGCCCGGTCAACGCCGGCTCCTGCGACATGTCGCGCGTGCCGGCCCGGACCTTGGCGTGCACGATGTCGAGCCCGCTGACGTCCGCCGCGACCCCCACGTCCACGACCCGTACGTCGACCCGGTTGTTGGCCGCGAAGGCGTTGACCGCGGCACCACCAGCGGCGAAGTTGGCCAGCATGGCGGCCGTGACCTCCTGCGGCCAGGGCGAAACCCCCTGCGCGTGCACCCCGTGATCCGCGGCGAACACCGAAACCACCGCGGCATTCGGTACGGCGGGCGGGCAGGTGCCGGTCATCCCGGCCACGCGAATCGACAGCTCCTCCAGCACCCCGAGTGAGCCGGTCGGTTTCGTGAGCGCCAGCTGACGCTCCGTCGCCGCGCGCATCGCCACCTCGTCGGCCGGCACGATCCGGGCCAGATACTTCTCCACCGCACTCCCTTCACAGGGCACACCACGGTGAACCCATCGACTGTCCACCCGCATCTTCGCACCCGCGGCCGAAACCCCCGACCGCTGCCGCCCGGGACGGACAGTAATGTCGGCTTCAACACACTTTTGCGCTCACGCCATTTGGCGATCACCCTGGAGGAGATCGATGTCGCTCGACCGACCAGTCGCCCCGGACCCCTACGAGCTGCTCCCCGCGGCCGGCACCTTCACCGTGACCAGCGAAGACGTCACGGACGGCAAGCCGATGCCCGAAGACCAGGTCTTCGCGGCCGGCAACACCTCGCCGCAGCTGACCTGGGAAGGCTTCCCCGCCGAGACCAAGGGCTTCGTGGTGACCTGCTTCGACCCGGACGCCCCCACGCCGTCGGGCTTCTGGCACTGGGTCCTGGTCAACCTGCCGGCCTCGGTCACGTCCTTGCCTAGCGGCGCTGGTTCAACCCCGCGCCTCGACAACGGCGCCTTCCACGTCCGCAACGACATGGGCCAACTCGCGTACGCCGGTGCAGCCCCACCCGCCGGCGACCAGGTACACCGCTACTACTTCGTAGTCCACGCCATCGACACCGAAGCCCTAGACGTAGACGCCGACGCCACCCCCGCCGTCGTCAGCTTCAACCTGGCCTTCCACACCCTCGCCCGCGCCATCCTCACCCCCACCTACCAACAGTCGTAGGTCCTCCACCCTCTGCGGGCCTTGAGTTTGCCGGACCGCCTGCCGCGCCCGGGACATTCGTTGGCACCCGTCCCCCTGAGTGGTCGCAATTGTCAGGCCGGTCCGGGCCGCGTCAAGGGCTCCATCACCTAACGGTGACGCTAACGCGCCCTTGACCCACCCCGAACCGGCCAAAGGCAGCGGGCTATCAGGGGGACGGGTGAAGTCTGACCGGGTGTGGCTGTGCCGCACGCTACCGCGCCGGGTTGTCGCATGCTGCCGCACCAAGTGCTGTGAGCACTGCCGGGTGGTGTGGTTGCGCCGCACGCTGACGCGCCGGGTGCCGTGCGTACTGCCGGGTGCTGTGCACACTGCGGCACCGAGTGCTGTGCGTGCCGCAGGCCCACCTGGCGTCCGAGCCGCCGGGTGGTCTGCACGCTACCGGGTGATGTGAACGCTGCCGCGCCGAGTTGGCGCGCGTGCTGGCGCGCGCGAAGCTTTGCCGCGAGTGGTCGCGTCTGACCCGTCGGGTATGCCGGCGCCCAAGTCCACGCGGTGGTCACACTTAGGGGCGATTCGGCCTTCCTAGGTCCCGTGCGTACCGGCACGCAGCCACAAGTCGGGTTTCCGCCGGGTTGAAGCGCTTCACTCGCAGGTTGTGGCTGCGTGGCGGTCCGCGCGCCCAGCTTTGTGAGCGAACCGGACGTTTTCGGGCCGAGAAACGTCCAGTCGACTCACAACGACGACCACCAGCCCCAAATCCCGACGACTCGACCCACCTCGACGGCCGCGCGCGCAGCTTCCCGAGCAGACTGGACGTTTTTCGGCCCGGAAAACGTCCAGTCCGCTCAGGAAGCGCACGAATTCAGGCCAAGCGGGCCGCCCGGGCAGTGGCTGGCCATGCCGGAGGTGGGTTACCACCTCGCAATCCGAGGTGGGAACCCACGCCCGCAATGGCTCCCTCCTCGCAAGCGACGACCTATGCGGCACCCGAGGACCTATGCACGCGGAGACCTCAGTGAACGGGATGACCTGGAACCCGGGCAGACCTCACCAGTCCCCCTGATAGCCCGCTGCCTTTGGCCGGTTCGGGTCGGGTCAAGGGCGCGTCAGCGTCGGCGCTAGCCGATCTGGACCCTTGACGCGGCCCGGACCGGCCTGACAATTCGGAAGACTCAGGGGGACGGGTGCAACCAACACCACCCGCACAAAGGCTGGTACCGGGTGGGCCTTTAGCGTTGATGCGTCCGAATCCGCCCGCCCACGTTGCCGTACATCTGACCCGCCGCGGGTAGGGGCGAGCGGATGCAGACGAATCAACGCAGGTGGAGGAGGTGGACGTCGCGAGGTGGATGGGGCCCGCGCGGGTTGGCGGCGGCCAGCCGGCGGACGGTGCGCGGCGGCCCGCGAGGAAGTCCGCGGCGGCGGGCGGAAAGGGTCGCGGCGGCGCGGAAGTGCGTGCGGCGGAAGGGACGCGGGTGGGGGAAAAAGGAAAGAGGCTCGGCGTACCCTTCGGACCGGACGGCGGGCCGCTGGGTGCGGTCCGCTCGGCCGTTGTCTACTGGGCGCCGAGCCTCTTTTACCTCTGCCCCGCGGGGGGCTAACCACCAGGGATCTCAGCCCCCGTCGACTCAGGCCTGGCACTGGCCTGGTCAGCGTCGCGGGATCATCCGGTGGCCGAACTTCTGTTGAACCGTTGGAGATTTCGTTCTGACGACTCGCAAAACATTGCTCGCCCAAAAGGCTGGTGTCAACCTCTGCGATGGTCAGACAGATCGTTGTTACACATTTGCCGAAACCGGCCACGCTCTGTATAGCGTCACGCTCCCCCAACGAGCCAAAGAAAGGCCCGTCACGTTACAGAGTCATGAAGACGCGGATCGTGATCACCCCGCGAAGATCGCGCGCTTACTGTGTCTTATCTGCAACAGAATCTGAAACAGGAACGACGACCGTTCCGACGGCCTTGGTGATCAGCAACGGCTCGGCCAGGACCTCCGCCGCGGACTCCGACAGATCGGCCCGGCCGCGGCACACCACCGATGCCTCGAAGGTGATCTCCCTACTGCGATTGCCGACCCGGGAGATGGTTGCCTTCACCTCCACAATGTCGCCGGCCCGCAAGGGCTGCAAGAACTGAACATCCGAGTACGACGCGAACAGGCCTTCGTCGCCGTCGGCAACAATGCAGACCTCGGTGGCGACGTCGCCGAAGAGACCGAGCACGTACGCACCGTCCACCAGGTTGCCGGCGTAATGCGCGTGGCTGTACGGGATGTACCGGCGATGCGTGACGGTCAGACCGACCGAGGCGTTGGTCATGAAGCACTCCTCAAGGAACGACGGGTGACAAGGGCATCGACGAGATAGCTCGCCACTTCACCGGGCGTCGTACCACGGCCGAACACCCGGTCCACGCCCAGCTCCGGCGCCATCTGCTCGGTGAAACGGGGGCCTCCGGCAACCAATACCGGTCGCGCGTGCTCGGCATACGCCTCGCGGAAGGCGGCCGACATCTCCTTGGTGTTGAGCACGTGCGCCTCCCGCTGGGTCACCACCTGGGAGACCAGGATGGCGTCCGCCTTCTCGGCCTTGGCACGTCGTACCAGCTCGGGTACGGCGACCTGGGCGCCGAGGTTCACCACCTTGATCTCGCGGTAGTACTCCAGGCCCTTCTCTCCCGCGAAGCCCTTGATGTTCATGATCGCGTCGATCCCGACGGTGTGCGCGTCCGTACCGATGCAGGCGCCCACCACGGTCAGCCGCCGACGCAGACCCTTGCGGATGGCAAGGTTCGCGTCCTTCGGCGACAGCAGCGGGTAGTCCCGCTCCATCACCTCGACCTTCGAAGTATCGACCAGGTGGTTCACCGGCCCGTAGACCACGAAGAAGGTGAAGTCCGGCCCCATCGGCTTGGCGTGCACGACCAGCGCCGGATCCATGCCCATCTTGTTGGCGAGCTGTACGGCGGCACCCTCGGCCCGCTTGTCATGCGCGATGGGCAGCGTGAACGACATCTGCACCATGCCGTCACCAGTGGTGTCCCCGTAGGGCCTGATGATGCTCATGAAGTTGCCTCCAGCAACTCGATCGCCGGGTTGTAGTACTCCGAGGAACGACGCGCCACACCTTCGAGACCGCGGCCCGCATCAGCAGGGCGCTTCATCAGGCCGAAGGTGCCGTCACCGATCGCGTTCAGCAGACCGTCGTCCACGATGCGTTCGAGCAGCTCGACCGACTCACCGAGAACCTGGCGGGCGCGCTGAGCGATGAAGCCGTCCGGCGCCGGGTGGAAGTCCTCGTGAAGGTTGCCCGCGGCCCCCATCACGTACCGCACGTTCTGCAGCGCGAGATCCCGGTCGGAGATCCACGGCGTCACCACGGCCTCGGTCATCATGCCGACGAGCAGAATCCCCTGGCCGGTCAGCGCGCCGACGAGATTGAAGAAGCCGTCCAGCAAATACCCACGGAAAACGTCACCCGTCATATGCCGCGTCGGCGGCATCCACTTCAACGGCGCGTCCGGGAACAACTGCCGGGCCAGCATTGCGTGCGCCAATTCGAGACGGAACGAATCCGGAATTTCCGGCGTGATCTCGAACGCGTGCCCCAGACCGAGCTGCCAATCCTCGAGCCCGGCCTCCTTCGCGAAGTACTCGTTCAGCAGCTGCGAGACCGTCACCGTGTGCGCGGCGTCGACCGCGTCCGCCGTGGTGAGGTAGTTGTCCTCGCCGGTGTTGATGATGATCCCGGCACGGGCGTGGATCTGGCGGCTGAACCGCTGGTCCACAAACGTCCGGATCGGGTTGATATCGCGGAAGAGAATGCCGTACATCGAGTCGTTCAGCATCATGTCGAGCCGCTGCAGCCCGGCCAGCGTCGCGATCTCCGGCATGCACAGACCCGACGCGTAGTTCGTCAGCCGGATGTACCGCCCGAGCTCCCGCGACGATTCATCCAGCGCGGCCCGCATCAGCCGGAAGTTCTCCTGCGTGGCGTACGTCCCGGCGAAGCCCTCCCGCGTCGCGCCCTCGGGCACGTAGTCGAGCAGCGACTGCCCGGTCGACCGGATCACCGCGATGATGTCCGCACCCGCGCGCGCCGCTGCCTGGGCCTGCGGGATGTCCTCGTAGATGTCCCCGGTCGCCACGATCAGGTAGATCCACGGCCGCTGCTTCGGATCGCCGTGCCGCTTGATCAGGCGATCGCGCTCGCGACGCCGTCCGTCGATCTGCTTCATCCCGACCGACGCGGCCTTCCGCGCGGCAGACCGGGCCCGTACGGCGTCGCGCCCCTCCGGCAGGCGGAACGTGACCGAACCCGATGCGGCCTTCTGCGCCAGCACGGACAAGTCCTCGGCCTCACCACGCACCAACGCGTCCCACACCGGCAGCGCGAGCCCGTGCTCCAGCCCGACGTCGGCCCGGACGGTGTCCGCGAGCCGGTTCACCCAGGGGATGCCGTCGCTGTCGGCACCGGTCAGCCCGGCCAGGCGCAGCACGGCACGCTCCACCGACACGGTGGTGTGCTGCTTGGCCAGGTTCACGATCGGCCGGCCGGCCTTGCGCGCCAGCGACCGGGCCTTCCGGACGGTGACCGGATCCAGGTCCAGCTTTTTCACGGCACGGCTCACGTGCGCCATCCTTCGCTCTCGTAGACAACCCGCCCACCGACGACGGTCCGCAGACACGTCGGCAGGTCGGAATCAGGCTGCAAATCCGGCAGCACGGGCACTCCCGCACGGACGTCGGTCGACCAGGCGGCCACCCGCTCGTCCGGCGTCTGCACGACCAAATCGGTGCTCAGATCCCAGACGGCGTACGTCGCTGCCGTCCCGGGCGCGAGCACTCCCGCGTCATCGATCCCGGCCGCTCGCCAGCCGCCGCGAGTGTGGGCCGCGAAGGCCGCGCGCACGGTGATGCGCTCCGACGGCGTCTGGTGCCACGCGGCGGCGCGAACGCCTCCCCACGGGTCGAGCGCGGTGACCGGGCTGTCCGAGCCGAAGGCCAGGGCGACACCCGCACGGGCCATCGAGGCGTACGGGTTCATCCCTTGCCAGCGATCGCCCAGCCGTTCGGCGTACATGCCCTCGGCGCCGCCCCAGAGCGCGTCGAACATCGGCTGCACGCTCGCCACGACGCCGTTCTTGCTCAGAATGTCGATCCCGGCCGCGTCGATCATCTCGACGTGCTCGAGGCGATGGCGCGCCGCGACGAGTTCGACCGCGCCGAGTTTGTCCGAGGCCTTCGCGAAACCCTCGACGACGGCGCCGACCCCGGCATCACCGATGCAGTGGAAACCCGCCTGCAGCCCGTTCGTCGTACAGCCGATGACGTGCTCGGCGACCTCGTCAGCCGTCAGGTAGGCGTGCCCGCAGGTATGACCGGCGTCGGCGTACGGCGTGCTCATGGCAGCCGTCCGCGAACCGACCGCGCCATCGGCGACCAGGTCGCCCGCGAGGCCGGCGACACCGAGTTCGCGAGCCTTTGCGAAGGCGCCGAGCTCACCCCAATACGTGACGACGTGCAGACCCATCGAGGCCGCGAGCTCCTTGATCACGAGCATGTCGTCGGCCGGACAGATGTGCGGGGCACCGAGCTCGTGGATCGACCCGATGCCGAGCCGTGCGGCCGCCTCCAGCGAGGCCTGCAACGCGGCACGGCGCTGGTGGTCCGGGATCATCTTGGCGATGGCATCCCGTACGACGTGGTGGGCGGTGCGCTCGGCGCGGCCGTCCTCGGTCCAGCCGGGCTGTGCCGCGAGGTCCGGCACCTTGGCGGCGAGCGCGGGCGAGATGACCGCGGAGTGGCCGTCGACCCGGGACAGGTAGATCAGGCGACCGGGCGCGGCGTTCTCGAGCTCGGCGCCGGTCGGCACGCGATGCTCGGGCCAGCGCGTCTCGTCCCAGCCGAACCCGAGCACGAGGCCGTCGTGCTTCGCCGCGTGATCCCGCACGGCGTCCAGGGCATCGGCCAGCGTCGCCGGAGCTCCGAGGTCGATGCCTAGCAGCTTGAAGCCGGTCATCCCTGAATGCACGTGGGAGTCCACGAAGGCGGGCGTGACCAGGCGGCCTTGCAGGTCGATGACCTCATCGGCGCCGTTGGCGTACGACGCGGCGCCGGTGTCGTCACCGATCCACGTCACCACCCCGTCGTCGAAGGCGATGGCGGTCGCGTGGGGGTCGGCGGGCGAATAGACGGAACCATTGGTCAGGAGTGTGCGCACAGAGCTAATCCTGCCTCTCGCGCTCCGCCTCGGCCGCCAGCCTCGCCTCGAACAGCTGCCGTACGCCGGATTCGGTCCGCAGCAGCTCCATCGCATAGTCGGCATGTCCCGGCACATAGCCGTTCCCGACGAGCATCGTCACGTCCGCCGCGAGCCCCTCGGCACCAAGGGCCGCCGCCGAGAACGACGTCGCCATCGAGAAGAAGATGACCGTGCCACCAGCGGCTGTGGCGAGTACGGCGCCATGCTCGCAACCGGGCACGTCCACGCAGACCACGGTGATGTCGGCCGGTCCGCCAGCCTCCTCGACCGCCTTGGCCAACGCGACCGGATCGCGCGCATCCGCGATGGTCACCACGTCGGCCAGGCCGGCGGCTTGCATGCTCTGCGCCTCACGCTCGAACGGCACGACGCCGATCGTCCGGACGGCTCCGGCCCGGCCGGCCGCGGCCAGCGAAAGCGAGCCACTCTTACCTGCGGCGCCAATTACTGACACGACAGGCTTTATGCCTTTGTCGACATACTGTTGCACTATCCGAGCGGTCAGCGCAGGTGCGCCGCAGACGTCCATCACGGCCAACGACAGCTCCGGCGCGAGGTCATCGGGCAGCTTCGCGACAATCGACCGGGCGAACAGAATGGCGTGCCCCTCGGCCGGAACCTGCTCGCTCCCGCCGTCCCAACGCGCCAGACCGTCGGTGATCTGGAGCGGCGTCAGCGTCAGCGAGACGAGGGTCGCGACCCGGTCTCCCTTGCGTACGCCGAGAGGCGATTCCGGGCCGGCCTCGTCGACCACGCCGACGAGCATGCCGCCCGATCCGGTGACCGGGTTCTGCATCTTGCCGCGCGCCTCGATGATGTCGAGCACGGCCTTCTTCACTCGCTCGCCATCACCGCCGTGCGCCTCGGCCAACTGCCGGTACGACGCGGCGTCCAGGTTGAGCCGTTCGACGCTGATGCGGACCTCGTCCGGCCACAACTCGGGCGTCGGGTCGAGGCGCTGCGCCGCCTGGGGCAGCACGCCCGCGGGCTCGAGCACCCGGTGCAGGCCTACGGGTGAACCGGCTCTGGTCGGCACTTCGCCTCCTGTATCTAGGTCTTTCGGCTGTTCGTGGTGTCTGCGTCATTACGCCTCACGGCCGCGCAAAATACTACTTCTGCGGTTGTTGAGAGGAAATCTTGCGGCGTACTGTTGCATCTAGAGGACGTTCTATCGCTATCCTCACATGAAACCACCACGTCGTGGAGCCCCTGGGAGGACTCGCGTGACCGATCTGATCAACCCGGCCGTCACCGCCGCCGTCGACTCACTGGCTGAGCAGCCGTATGCGTACAGCCGGGTCGAACTGACGGAGCCGGACTGGACCCGGATGCCGGGCTACAAGGACGTCACGGACGAGGAGTGGCGATCCGTCCAGTGGCAGCGCTCGCATTGCGTGAAGAACGTGAAGCAGCTGCGTGACGTGATGGGCGACCTGCTCGAGGACCGGGTGTACGCCGACCTCGAGCGGGACCAGGCCGAGCGCGCGACCATGTCGATGCTGCTGCCGCCGCAGATGCTCAACACGATCGTTCCTGCTGGTGCCGCGGCCGGATCGGCGTACACCGAAGAGTTCTACGCGGACCCGGTCCGCCGCTACATGCTGCCGGTGTTCACCGATCGGAGGATCGACTGGCCGTCACACCCGCACGCGGCGCGCGACTCACTGCACGAGCACGAGATGTGGGCCACGGAGGGGTTGACCCACCGCTATCCGACCAAGGTGCTGGCGGAGATCCTGCCGACCTGCCCGCAGTACTGCGGTCACTGCACCCGGATGGACCTCGTCGGCAACTCCACGCCGGTGATCGAGAAGCTGAAGTTCACGATCAAGCCGCAGCAGCGCCTGGACGACATGCTCGACTACCTGCGTCGCTCCCCCGGCGTCCGGGACGTCGTCGTGTCAGGTGGCGATGTGGCGAATATGCCCTGGCCGCGGCTGGAGTCGTTCCTGACTAGCCTGCTGGAGATTGAGAACATCCGCGACATCCGGCTCGCCACGAAGGCTCTGATGGGTATGCCGCAGCACTGGCTCTCGGACGACGTACGGGCCGGTGTGGAGCGAGTGGCGCGTCTTGGCCGGGAGCGTGGCGTGATGATCGCCATGCATACCCACGTCAACGCTGCTCAGTCGGTGACGCCTCTAGTGGCCGAGGCGACCAAGGCGATGTTCGAGGCGGGGCTGCGCGACGTACGGAACCAGGGCGTGCTGATGCGCGGGGTTAACGACTCTGTGCCGCAGTTGCTGGATCTGTGCTTCGCGTTGCTCGACGGCGCGACCATCACGCCGTACTACTTCTACATGTGCGACATGATCCCGTTCTCCGAGCACTGGCGGGTATCGGTCCGGGACGCGCAGCACTTGCAGCACGGGATGCTCGGGTACCTCCCGGGCTTCGCTACGCCGCGGATCGTGTGCGACGTGCCGTATGTCGGTAAGCGCTGGGTGCACCAGCTGGACGAGTACGACGAGGTGCGCGGGATTTCGTACTGGCGGAAGAACTACCGCACTGGGATCGAGCACCAGGACCCGGAGGCGTTGAACCGGCAGTACGAGTACTACGACCCCATCGACACGCTTCCCGCCGAGGGCCAGGCCTGGTGGACGCAACACGCGGGCGACTCCCTGGCCGAAGCCGAACGCCGCGCCGCCGCGTCCCGAGGCGCCTCGGAGTCGCAGAAGCTGATCCAGATCACCTGACGTCGCAGCCGGCCAAGCCGCCTTTTCTTTGCGACGAGTGGACGCGTTTTGCCGCAGCGAGGCAGCCTGCACCTGACAGGCAGCGGACGAGCGGCAAAACGCGTCCACTCGTCGCAAAGAAAAGTGCTGGTGGGCTCGCCGTCGCAAAGAAAGCGCTCGCGGGCGCGCGGTCCGGGTCACACGGCGGGTGGGCGGCGTTCGTACGGGGTCGAGAGGACGATCGTCGTGGTGGTGGAGACGTTGGCCTTGGCGCGGATGACGGCGAGGAGTTCTTCGAGTTTGCCGGGTGTGGCGACGCGGACGATGAGGATGTAGCTCGAGTCGCCGGCGACCGAGTAGCAGGACTCGATCTCGCGGACCTCTCGCAACCGCTCGGGCGAGTCGTCCGGCTGGGACGGGTCTATCGGCCGGATCGAGATCAGCGCGGTCAGCGGCAGCTCCAGGGCGTCGTGGTTGATCGTTGCCACGTACCCCTGAATTACGCCGCGCTGCTCGAGCCGCTTCACCCGCTGGTGCACGGCTGAGGTCGACAGGCCCGTCGCCTTACCGAGGTCGGTGAAACTCATCCTGCCGTCGGTGGCGAGCAGGGCGACGATCTTGCGATCCAGGTCCTCCATCCTGGAGACCCTACTGCCGCCGGTACCGGGCATGAAAGCATTTGCCCATGTCTGACTCTCCCGACCGGTTGATGCTGCTCGACACCGCCTCGCTGTACTTCCGGGCGTTCTTCGGTGTCCCCGACACCATGAAGGCCCTGGACGGTACGCCGACCAACGCCGTGCGCGGGCTGCTCGACTTCATCGCGCGACTGATCGACAACCACCACCCGACCCACTTGGTCGCCTGCTGGGACGACAACTGGCGCCCGTCCTGGCGAGTCGCGCTGATCCCGTCGTACAAGGCGCAGCGGGTCGAGTACGTCGCCAAGGGTGGCGAGCAGGTCGAGGACGTGCCCGACCGCCTCGAGCTGCAGGTGCCGCTGATCCGCGAGTGCCTCGACGCCCTCGGCATCCCGATCGTGGGTGCAGCGGACCACGAGGCCGACGACGTGATCGGCACGTTGGCCCACCGCGCGCAGATGCCGGTCGACGTGGTGACGGGCGACCGGGACCTCTTCCAGCTGATCGACGACTCGCGCGATATCCGGGTCATCTACACCGCGGCCAAGGGCGTCGGCCGGGCGGACGTGCTGAACGAGGCGGCGCTGCTCGCGAAGTACACGATCCCCGCCAACCGCTATGCCGACTTCGCCACGCTCCGCGGCGACGCCTCGGACGGTCTGCCGGGTGTGAAGGGTGTGGGCGAGAAAACGGCCGCCTCGCTCATCACGACGTACGGCGATCTCGACGCGATCCGGGCCGCGGCCGCCGATCCCGCCACACCGATGTCGCCGTCGGTGAAACGGAAGATCCTCGACTCCGCCGACTACCTGGACGTCGCGCCGAAGGTCGTGGCCGTGGCGACGGACGCGCCGGTCGGACCATTCGACGCGCATCTGCCGGGTGAGGTCAAGCATCCCGAGGCGTGGCTCGAGCTGGTGGATCGCCTCGACCTCGGTGGTAGCGCCCAGCGGGTGATGATGGCGCTCAATGGCCAGCCCCTGCCCGCGATGGGCCAGCCGCAGTGACGAGTCGCTCGGTCAGAAACGAGAGCACTGCTCTCGAATTAGGGCACCTGTTCGGCCCGGACACGATCGCGCTGCGCCGGGCCCTGCACGAGGTCCCCGAGTACGACCTGGATCTGCCGAAGACCCAGCGACTCGTCCTCGACGCCCTCGAACATCTCGACGGCCTCGAGATCACCCTCGGCAAGACGTTGTCCGCGGTGACAGTGGTCCTGCGCGGCGGCAAAGGCCCCGGTCCTGTCGTACTGCTCCGAGGTGACATGGACGCCCTGCCTGTCACGGAGAACGTCGACGTGCCTTGGGCCTCGAAGCACCCGGGCTATATGCATGCCTGCGGCCACGATCTCCACACCGCCGGTCTGGTCGGTGCCGTGCGGATCCTGCACGAGCTCCGGCACAACCTGGCTGGCGACGTCGTCTTCATGTTCCAGCCGGGCGAGGAGACCTCCGGCGGCGCCCCGATCATGATCCGCGAAGGCGTGCTGGAAGCAGCCGGACGCCGGGTCGACGCGGCGTACTGCCTGCACGTCCAGTCCGCGGGCAATCCACGCGGCATGTGGAGCAGCCGGCCCGGGCCGTTCATGGCCGCCGCGGACCAGCTGCACGTGCGGGTCGTCGGCGCGGGCGGGCATGGCGCCGAGCCCTATCGCGCGAAGGACCCGATCCCGGTGCTGTGCGAGATGGTGACCGGGTTGCAGACGATGGTGACGCGGCAGTTCAACGTGTTCGACCCCGTCGTACTGACGGTGGGCAAGATCGCCGGTGGCACCAAGGAGAACATCATCCCGGATGACGCCTTCTTCGACGCGACGGTCCGGACGTTCTCCGAGAAGTCCCGGAACAACGTGGCCGAGGCCGCCGTACGGCTGGTGGAGGGCATCGCCACGGCACACGGTCTGACCGTCGAGGCCGAGTACCAGCTGGGATATCCCGTCACGGTGAACGACCCGACGGAGTTCGAGTTCGCGCGGGACACGATCGTGGACGTGTTCGGCCCGGAGCGGTTCCGCCTGCGGCCCCACCCGCGAGTGGGCGCCGAAGACATGTCGTTCGTCCTGAACGAGGTCCCCGGCGCGTACGTCAACATCAGCGCCTGCCGCGTACCCGACTACGAGAACGCCCCCGCGAACCACTCCGCCAAGGCCGACTTCGACGACTCGATCCTCCCCGACGCCTCCGCCCTCCTAGCCGAACTCGCCATCCGCCGCCTCAAGCGGGGTTGACGTTCTCGGGTTGACGTTTCTGGGGCTGACGTTGCGCGGCGTCAGACCTTGTCGGCCAGCCGGGCCAGCGCACGTTCAGCCTCGCGGCGTACGCCGATAGGCACGAGCGCGGCCCGGCCCGGCACCCTCACGCCACCGGTCATCGCGACGCGCGTCCCTCCCCCAGGCTCGGGCGTCGCGGCCATACCGATAAGCAGAAACCGGCTCTGCAACCAACACCACCCGGGCCTGACCACACCATCCAGTCGAGCCCGCATCCCGAACCGGCTCTGCGCAACAGCGGTGACTCGCTCCCCCTCGCGTCGCTCGACCCGCAGCGAACGCATGTCCGGCTGAATCTCCCCGAACGCCCCCTGTAGATCCGACAACAACACCCAGACCCGCTCGAACGGCGCGTCGATCACCCTCTCGGTGACAGCAGCTCCCGCGATACCCGCCGCGAGCACATGCAGTCGGCGGACGTTGTCCAACTCGACCGCTGGCCAGTTCTGCGTCATGACGACCACGCCTTCCGGAAACTCGCCCGCGCTCGATGCAGCCGGGATTTGACCGTTCCTGCCGGTACGTCGAGCAGCGCCGCCGCCGTCTGCTCGTCCAGCCCTTCGAGATCGCGCAACACCAGTACGGCGCGATGCTCGGGCGACAGCCTTGCCAACACATCCCGCACGTCAACCGACAACTGCGGGTCGCCGCGATCCGGCAGCTCGCCCAGCTCGCCGGGGACCTGCCGCTCATCCCGCCGCGCGACCCGAACCGCCTCCCGCGCCGCGATGGTCCGCGCCCACCCGAAGACCGCGGCCGGATCCCGAAGCGTACGCAGCGACCGCACGATCACCACCAACGCCTCCTGCGTCGCATCCGCGCCGTTCCCCAACGCGATCGGCCCGCAAATCCGCCCGACGTACGGCGCCAACTGATCGAGCAGCTCGTTAAGCGCCAGCGTGTCCCCACCCTGCGCCGCCCTCACCAGCTCCCCCAACTCCATCGTCACCCGCGAGAGTCTCCCACCAAGGCCTTGACCCGCCCAGCCGACAGCAACCGCAGATCAGCCACCAGCAACACCAAACACGCCGGCGTATAGACCACCAAGTTCAACCAATAGAACGCCGACCCCAAATCAGCGCCGATCCCCAGCGCCCAAACCACCCCGGCCGCAGCCCGCGCGCCCAACCCCGCCACCAACCCACCCATCACCAACCTGGCGACCCGATAACGCCCACTCGCCAACACAGCCGCCCCCAACACCAAATGCAACGCAGCCAACGGCAACACCACCCCCGGCGCAAACGACACCACTCGCCCCAACACGGCTTCCGACAACACCCGCTGATCCCCCGCCGGCCAAGTAACCCCCGTCGCCCAATACACATGCACCAGCGCCAACACCCCATGCACCCCAGCCACAGCCCCACGAACCTTCATCCCACTCCTCCTCCAAACGCCCGATACGCCATGAAGAGGACCCCACTACCCCAAACGTTCCCCGACGTGAAGGAGCTCACATCCCAGCCTCCACGAGTGGTCGCATCTGCGCACAGCCAGTCGGCTCTCGTTGTGGGGCGGCCCGCGTCGCTAGGGTTACGACCGTGATAGATCGAGGTGCGGCCACCAATGGATGACCAGGCGGGCGCCGGTGGTGCCGAATCGGCGCCGGAACCAGCTCGTGCTGATCCGATTGCGGGAGAGCTCGTCACCGAGACGTTCGAGTACGACGGCGGCCGGCAGGTCACGGTGTACGTGCCGCCGGAACCGCCTGAGGCGGTCGTGTTCGCCGGTGACGGTCAGCTGATCTCGCAGTGGGGTGGGCACCTCGAGGCGGCCGATGTACCGCCCACGATGATCGTCGGTGCCTACCGGACGGACGATGAGGATGAGATGGCGCGCATCCGCGAGTATTCGCCGTCGTTCGACGAGGAACGGTTCGCGGCTCACGAGAGCTTCTTCGTTGACGACGTCCGCAGCTGGGTGCGGTCGCGCTTCAACGTCACGTTGCCGGCCGAACGCACTGCGGTGTGCGGTGTGTCGGCGAGTGGAGAGCTCGCGCTCGCCATGGGGCTTCGGCATCCGGACGTCTACGGAGCGGTCTTCTGCGCCTCGCCCGGCGGCGGCTACCGCCCGCCTGCTGTGATGCCGAGCCCTCTTCCGCGCACCTATCTTGTCGCCGGAACGCTGGAGCCGTGGTTCCTCGAGAACGCAGCCCGGTGGGCGGACGCGCTGCGAGATGCCGATGCGGACCTCGTGATGACCGAACGGACCGGAAACCACGGCGACCCCTTCTGGCAAGCCGAGTTCCCGCTGATGGTGGCCTGGGCGTTCGGACGCTGAAGCCCGACATGGCTGCGGACGGCCCTGGCCATGGCAAACACCCGAGTCCGTCCTGTCCCCTCACGAGTGGTCACGTCTGACCCAACGGCGGTGGGGCGGATGCGACCACTCGTGCGAGGGGATCTCCTTAGACGGGGGCGGTTTCTGGCTCGTCTACGTCTATGGCGGCGCCGCTGAATTGGGCGGCGTAGAGGCGGGCGTAGGCGCCGTCCACCGCGAGCAACTCGTTGTGGTTGCCTTGTTCAACGATGCGGCCGTCCTCCATGACGAGGATCAGGTCGGCATCGCGGATGGTGGACAACCGGTGCGCGATGACGAACGACGTACGGTCGGATCGCAACGCGGCCATCGCGCGCTGGACCAGCACCTCGGTCCGCGTGTCCACCGAACTCGTAGCCTCGTCGAGGATCAGCAGTTGCGGATCGGCCAGGAAGGCCCGGGCGATCGTGAGCAACTGCTTCTCGCCGGCGCTGACGTTGTTGCCCTCCTCGTCGATGATCGTGTCGTAGCCGTCGGGCAGGCTGTGCACGAAGCGGTCGACGTACGTCGCCTTGGCCGCGGCGATGATGTCTTCCTCGGTCGCGTCGAGATTGCCGTACGCGATGTTGTCCCGAATCGTGCCGCCGAACAACCACGTGTCCTGCAGCACCATGCCGATCCGCGACCGCAGGTCATGCCGGGTGAGCTCGGTGATGTCGACGCCGTCCAGCGTGATGCGGCCCGCGTTCAGCTCGTAGAACCGCATCACCAGGTTGACCAGCGTGGTCTTGCCGGCGCCGGTCGGGCCGACGATCGCGACGGTCTGTCCCGGCTCGGCGACGAGGCTCAGGTCGGCGATGAGCGGCTTGTCCGGGCTGTACGAGAAGGCCACGTGCTCGAACTCGACCCGGCCACGCGACTCGCGAACCACGGCCGGCTCGGCGACGTCCGGGATCTGCTCCTTCGCGTCCAGCACCTCGAAGACGCGCTCGGCCGAGGCCACGCCGGACTGCAACAGGTTCGCCATCGAGGCGACCTGGGTGAGCGGCTGGGTGAATTGACGGCTGTACTGGATGAAGGCCTGCACGTCGCCGAGGGTCATGTTGCCCGAGGCAACCCGGAGGCCACCGACGACGGCGATCACGACGTAGTTCAGGTTCCCGATGAACATCATCGCGGGCATGATGATGCCGGAGATCAGCTGTGCGCCGAAGGCGGCCTGGTAGAGCTCCTCGTTCTTCTTCTCGAACATGGCCTCCACCTCCTTCTGGCGGCCGAAGACCTTGACCAGCTCGTGTCCGGTGAAGGCTTCCTCGATCTGGCCGTTCAGCGCGCCGGTGTGCATCCACTGCGCGACGAACTTCTTCTGCGACCGCTTGGCGATCGCGGCGGTCAGCACCATCGAGATCGGAATCGTCACCAGCGCGATCAGGGCCAGCAGCGGAGACACCACGAACATCATCGTGACGACGCCGATCACCGTCAGCAGCGAGGTGAGCAACTGGCTCAGCGTCTGCTGCAAACTGGTCGAGATGTTGTCGATGTCGTTGGTGACCCGGCTCAGCAGCTCACCCCGCGGAGCGCCGTCGAAGTAGCTCAGCGGCAGCCGGTTGAGCTTGGCCTCGACCTCCTCGCGGAGCGTGTAGACCGTGCGCTGCACGACGCCGTTCAGGATGTAGCCCTGCGCCCAGGACAACAGGAAGGCGCCGAGGTAAAGGGCCAGCGCGATCATCAGAACGTTGCGCAAGGCATCGAAGTCGACACCCGAACCCGGCACCAGGTCGCGCATCCCCTCGATCAGGTCGGCGAACCGATTGTTGCCCTCGGCACGGGCGGCGTCGGCCACCTGCTGCGGCGTCGTACCAGCCGGCAGGTCCTTGCCGATCGCCCCGGCGAAGATGATGTCCGTCGCCCAGCCGAGCACCTTCGGACCAAGCACAGCCAGTACGACGCTGCCGATCGCGAGCAGGATGACGCCGAAGACCTGGACGCGATGCGGCCGCAACCGCCTGAGCAGTCGCTTGGCCGAGGGCCCGAAGGTCATCGACTTGTCCCCCGGGATGCCCTGTGGCGGGCCGAATCCGGAGCCAGTCGTCGGCCGCCGGGTCGCGGCTACGGTCTCGCCCGCGGCCGGCTTCTCAGTCTCTTCGCTCATGCTGCTTCCTCCGCGGACCGCTGGGACTCAACGATCTCGACGTACGTCGGGCAGGTCTGGAGTAGTTCGTCATGGGTGCCCTTGCCGACCACCGCGCCGTCCTCGACCACCACGATCTGGTCGGCGTCGACGATGGTGGACACCCGCTGCGCCACGATTACGACGCACGCGTCGGCCGTGACCGGGGCGAGGGCGGACCGCAACCGGGCATCCGTGGACAGGTCGAGCGCCGAGAACGAGTCGTCGAACAGGTAGATCTCGGGCTTACGGACCAGTGCCCGGGCGATCGCAAGCCGCTGGCGCTGACCGCCGGACACGTTCGTACCGCCTTGAGAGATCGGTGCGTTCAGCCCTTCCGCCATCGCCTCGACGAAGTCCTTGCCCTGGGCAATGCGCAACGCCTCCCACAGCTCCCCGTCGGTCGCGTCGGGATTGCCGTACCGCAGGTTGCTCGCGACGGTCCCTGAGAAGAGGTACGGACGCTGGGGCACGAGGCCGATCCGGCGCCACAACGCGTCGGGCTCGAAGTCGCGAACGTCCACGCCGTCGACCCGGACCGAACCACCGGTCGCGTCGAACAGGCGCGGCACCAACGACAGCAGGGTCGTCTTGCCCGCGCCCGTACTGCCGATGACGGCAGTCGTCTGTCCCGGCCGCGCGGCGAAGCTGATGTCGCGCAACACGGGCTCGGCGGCACCCGGGTACTGGAAGGTGGCGTGGTCGAAGACCAGTTCGCCGCGTCCAGTCGTCGCCCCCATCGGCCTTTCCGGCGGACGGACCGACGACTCGGTCTCGAGCACGTCGCTGATCCGCTCGGCACAGACTGCGGCGCGCGGCACCATGATCATCACGAACGTCCCCATCATCACCGAGAACAGGATCTGGATCAGATAGCTCATGAACGCGGTGAGCGCACCGACCTGCATCTGCCCGTCTTGTACGCGAGAAGCGCCGAACCACAGCACGCCGATGGTCGAGATGTTCAGGATCAGCATGACCACCGGGAAGACCAGTGCCATCAGGCGACCGGCATTACGCGCGGTCTCGGTCAGCGACTCGTTGGCCTCGCCGAAGCGCTTCACCTCGTGCGGCTCGCGGACGAACGCGCGCACCACGCGGATGCCCGTGATCTGCTCGCGCAGCACCCGGTTCACGTTGTCGACGTTCACCTGCATCTTGCGGAACTGCGGCACCATCCGGCGCGCGATCAGGCCGATCGAC
This sequence comes from Kribbella sp. NBC_01245, assembly GCF_036226525.1. NCBI lineage: Bacteria > Bacillati > Actinomycetota > Actinomycetes > Propionibacteriales > Kribbellaceae > Kribbella > Kribbella sp. NBC_01245. Next base: position 1,490,278 of record NZ_CP108487.1, on the reverse strand, counting down.
AGCACCAGCAGCGGTACGGCGACCGCGACCAGCCAGGACAGGCCGACGTCCTCGCGGATGGCCATGAAGACGCCACCGATCATCGTGATCGGAGCCGCGACCAGCATCGTGCACGTCATCACCACGAGCACCTGGACCTGGGTGACGTCGTTGGTGGAACGGGAGATCAGCGTGGGGGCGCCGAACTTCCCGACCTCGCGGGCGGAGAACTCGCCGACCCGGTGGAAGACGGCAGCGCGCACATCCCGGCCGAAGCCGGCCGCGGTCTTGGCGCCGTAGTAGACCGCGCCGATCGAGCAGACGACCTGGATCAGGCTGACGGCCAGCATCCAACCGCCGAGGCTCATGATGTAGCCGGTATCGCCTTTGGCCACACCGTTGTCGATGATGCTCGCGTTCAGGCTGGGTAGGTAGAGAGAGGCGATCGTCCCGACGAGTTGCAGGACGACGACCATGGACAGGTTGCCGGCGTACGGACGCAAGTACGTGCGTAACAGGCGAAGTAGCATCAGTGGTCCCCGGGTTCGTTAGTGCGGACACCGTCGAGCAACAGGTCGGCGATCTCCCCGGCGGCCAGTGGTCGACCGTCGGAAATCAGCGGGTGGGTGGCCGAGAAGGTGACCAGCCGGATCCGGCGGGCGACCTCCTCCGGCTCGTATCGCAACGAGGCGGCATCCGGCTCGAGCAGCCAGGCCATCGCGGACAGGATCATCTCGTTCGCGTCGAGATTCCCGTGCCGCGGCTTCTCGTGGTCGGGCGGCCGGTGCATCCGGAGCGCGAAGATCAGGCCGAAGACACCACGCAGACGGGCCTGCAGTACGTCGATCGCGGCCGTCATCCGCTCGCGCAGCGGTAGGTCCCGGTCGATGGCGAGCAGCTCGCTGTGGATCGGCAGCGGGTCGAACGCGTCCGCCAGCACGGCCTCGATCAACGCCTCCTTGCTACCGAAGGCGCGGAACAGCGTGCCCTCGGCGACTCCCGCGCTTTCCGCGATCTGGCGGGTGCTGACGTCTTTGCCGAACTGGCACAGCAAGGGCGTCGCGGCGGCCACGATGGCGGCACGACGCTCGTCCGGTGTCATCGCCGGCGCGCGAGGGCTCATGGCATTCGACGATAGCTGAGTGAGTGCTCACTCCAAAACGATTTACCGCGCTGCGCGTTATGCCTTGAGCAGACTCTCGATTCCGTCCAGGACCCGGCCGAGGCCGAACTCGAAGGAGTAGTCCGGGTCGTACGGCGCATTGAACTCGACGCCGACCGCCGTACCGACCCGATTCGCCAGCGGATAGTCGACCAGCTGCGGCACTCGCGCGAGAACGGGCGCCAGCTTGACCCACCATTCCTCGTGGGTCAGCCCGCTCTCCTTCTGAATCTGGTCGGACTCGATCGCACCACGGACGGCGCCGTGCACGTACTCGTTCATCAAAGCGATCGCGGCGTCCATATCGATATCGGACAGGCCGATGCCCTCGACGATGCTCAGCTCGCGCTCGTACTTCGCCATCACGTTCGGGCCCATCGGCGGACGGCTGGTCGCGACCTGGATCAGCCAGCGATGCCGCAGGTACAACGCGCGGGTGTCGCGCGCCATCGCCTCCAGATCCGCGCGCCAGTTTTTCGTTGGCGCCGCCTGGGTGAGCTCGCCGAGGACCGTGTCGACCATCAGATCGAGCAACTCGGCCTTGCCCGGGACGTAGCGGTAGAGCGTCATCGCGCCGACGCCGAGGTGGTCCGCGACGCGGCGGATGGACATCGCAGTCAGGCCTTCGGCATCCGCGACCTCGATCGCCGCGCGGACGACGTCGGCCACCGTGTGCGCCGGCTTCGGACCGCGGGTCGGGACCGCCTGAAGACCCCAGAGCAGTTCTAGTGTGCGGACAGGGTCGCCGCTGCCGCTGTACTCAGTCGTCACGTGCCACCTTCGGTCGTCAACTGGGTGATCTTCGGGTAATGTCCTTGCGCTACCTCGTACACTGTACCCAGATAGTTCGTGAAGTTGTCGGCGAAGGGCGGAACTTGACCTCAAGCTTTATTGAGGTTCTAGGCTCACACGAAATTGTCGGTGGCGGCTGTCACCATCAGAACATCCCTGTTTTTCGTGACCTTGGAACCGGTGATTCGGTGTGAGCATGGAGATGACCGCGTGGACTTCGCTGTACCACGCGATGCACGCGCAGGACGACAAGCGACCGTTCTCGCGCGAGACGCTGAAACGCATTCTGGCGTTCGCCAGACCACATCGCCGGCTACTGATCTTCTTCCTCGTGTTCAGTACGGCGGGCGCGGTGCTGGCCGTCGCGACGCCGGTGCTGGCCGGTCGCGTGGTGAACGCGATCGTGGACGGCTCCGACTTCGGCGTGGTGCTGCGACTCGCCCTGCTGATCGCGCTGATCGCGATAGTCGAGGCGGGTCTCGGCCTGGTCCAGCGCTGGCTGTCGGCGAGTATCGGTGAAGGCCTGATCCTGCAGCTGCGCACGGCCGTGTTCGACCACGTGCAGCGGATGCCGATCGCCTTCTTCACCCGGACCCGGACCGGCGCCCTGGTCAGCCGGTTGAACAACGACGTCATCGGCGCGCAGCGGGCCTTCAGCGACACATTGTCCGGCGTGGTGAGCAACCTGGTGATGCTGGCGCTGACTCTCGTGGTGATGCTCGGAGTGTCCTGGCAGATCACCTTGCTGGCGCTCGTCATCCTGCCGGTCTTCGTGTTCCCCGCCCGCCGGATCGGCACCCGGCTGGCCGGGCTCGAGCGCGAGGCCGCGAACCACAACGCCACCATGAGCACGCAGATGACCGAGCGCTTCTCGGCACCGGGCGCGACCCTGGTCAAGCTGTTCGGCCGGCCGGCGCGGGAGTCGGCGGAGTTCGCCAACCGGGCCCGGCGGGTGCGCGATATCGGTGTGCGCACGGCGATGGTGCAGTTCATCTTCATCACCGCGCTGACGCTGGTCTCGGCGCTCGCGCTCGCTCTGGTCTACGGCCTCGGCGGGTTCTACGCGCTGCGCGATCAGCTCGACGCCGGTGCCGTTGTCGCGATGGCGATGCTGCTGACCAGGTTGTACGCGCCGCTCACCGCGCTGGCGAGTGCCCGCGTCGAGGTGATGAGCGCGCTGGTGAGTTTCGAGCGGGTCTTCGAGATCCTCGATCTGGAGCCGCTGATCAAGGACAAGCCCTACGCCGGCAAGGTGCCCGACGGGCCGGTGCAGGTGGAGTTCGACCGGGTCAGCTTCGCGTACCCGTCGGCGGACAAGGTCTCGCTCGCATCCTTGGAGGAGGTCGCGAAGCTCGACACCCGTGGTGGTATCGAGGTGCTGCACGAGGTGTCCTTCAAGGCCGAAGCCGGGCAGATGGTGGCGCTGGTTGGTTCGTCCGGTGCGGGCAAGTCGACGATCGCCCAGCTGATTCCGCGGTTGTACGACGTGGATTCCGGCTCGGTCCGGCTGGCCGGCGTGGACGTGCGCGACGTGACCGCCGAGTCGTTGCGCGACACCCTTGGCATGGTCACGCAGGACGGGCACCTCTTCCACGAGAGCATCCGGGAGAACCTGCTGCTCGCCCAGCCCGAGGCGACCGAGGAGGAGCTGTGGCACGCGCTCACCCGGGCGCGGCTGGCCGACCTGATCCGCACCTTGCCGGATGACCTCGACACGGTTGTCGGTGAGCGGGGTTACCGGCTTTCGGGTGGTGAGCGGCAGCGCTTGACGATCGCGCGCATGCTGCTGGCCAAGCCGCGCGTGGTGATCCTCGACGAGGCGACGGCCGCGCTGGATTCGACCTCCGAGGCCGCCGTTCAGGCCGCGCTCAGCGAGGCGCTCGCCGGGCGGACTGCGGTGGTCATCGCGCATCGCCTGTCGACCATTCGCGCGGCCGACGTGATTCTCGTGGTCGAGGACGGGCGGATCGTCGAGCGGGGCACGCATACCGAGTTGCTGGCGGCGAGTGGGCGGTATGAGCAGCTTTACCGGACTCAGTTCGACCAGCCCGCCGCGCCGAAGGACGAAGACGTAGTTGAGGTGGGGGCGAGCTGAATGGGCTGAGCGGTCGGCACGTCGTCGACCACCAAGCGTCGCGCCGGTCGATCGGACTTCTGGCGGGGATTTTGACGGATACGAGGCGGGGAGCGACAAAGGCGTGACGCAGGGAACGATCGAGGCGACGAATCGGCTCGGCCACTTCGCAGTGGCCTTCCAGCCGGCCGACCCGCCCCGCAATAGCCGCATGGCCTTCTGGTCGCCCGACGGCGAAGACCTCCCCTTGGATCTGGGCGAGACGGCTGAGCTCGTCGTGGATCCGGGCGCTGGGAGTGAGGGCGTGCGGCGGGTCGTGTTGGTGCCAGTGAGTGCGGCTGTGCCGGTGCTCGGGCGGGCGCGGACTGCAGGTGGTTCGCATCCGACGACGGCCTTCTGGGGTACGGCGGCGCTGACCGCTCTCCAACTCGTCGCCCGCGGGCGGCTGCTGCCTGGTGTCAGTCCCGAGGGGTACGACGCGTGGCGCGTCGGGCCGCTCGAGGCCAGCGACGTCGAGCGCATCCAGCACCTCGCGCAGGTCCTCCCGGCCGGTGCACTCGCCGACTCGGCATCCGCGGGCGCCGGAGCTGACCCGGCAGGCGCAGTCGCGGGAGCCGACGTCTCAGGCGCCAGCGGGGGTGATGCGGAGGCGTTGGTTCGGGCATTTTTGGATGCGGTGGCGGATGGGATGCCTCGCTCCCCCGCGGCGGTCGCCGCGCATGGCACGCTGCCGTTCGCGGCCAAGGCCCCGCAGCCGGTGCCGAAGTTGCGCTCGTGGTCCAACGAGGTTTCGGCCGGGCTCGATTCCGGTGTGCGGATCTCGCTGCGCCTCGACCTCGACCGGGCGCCGGCCCTGAGTGACGGCTCCGACGAATTGACTGGGCTGGACCAATTGAGCCAAAAGGCCGACTCGCGGTTTGGGGAGTTCGTGGCCGTGGTGCAGCTGCACAGCTTGAGTGATCCGACGTTGGTGCGGGATGCTCGGGAGGTTTGGGCCGGGGAGGTTCCGGGGTTCGGAACGCGGGCGCGGATCGACACTACGCTGGCGATTCGGCGTACGGCGCGGAGCTGGGCGCCGTTGGCCCGGCTGCTCGACTCCGCCGTACCGGCTGAGATGCCGTTGTCCGACGAGGAAGTCGGTGACCTGCTCGCGAGTGGTGCCGCCCGGCTCGCGGCAGCCGGGGTCGACGTGCACTGGCCGAAGGGGCTCGAGCGGACGCTGACGGCGCGCGCCGCGATCGGTGCCGGTGAGGCCGCGCCTTCGGATATGCCGAGCTTCTTTGGTGGCGACAGCACGCTGACCTTCAGCTGGCAGCTGGCGCTTGGCGACGACCCGCTGACCGAGGCCGAGATGGACGCGCTGGCCGAGGCGACCCGCCCGGTGGTGCGACTGCGCGACCAGTGGGTGCTGATCGACCCGGAGCTGGCCCGCAAAGCCCGCGACCGGATGCTCAAACCCGTCACCGCGATCGACGCGCTCGGGGCAGCGCTGACCGGTGCCACCGAGATCGACGGCCGCCAGGTCAAGGTCAGCGCGAGCGCCTGGCTGGACGAGCTGCGCACCCGGATCGCCGATCCCGATCGCGCCGACGATCCGCCCGAGGCGCCGGCGGCGTTGCAGGCGACCTTGCGGGACTACCAGTTGCGCGGTCTGCGCTGGCTCGTCCGGATGACGTCGCTCGGGCTCGGTGGTTGCTTGGCCGATGACATGGGTCTAGGCAAGACCATCACCCTGATCGCGTTGCACCTGCATCGCCAGCTCGATGCCCAGACCAGTGGTCCGACTCTCGTGGTCTGTCCCGCGTCACTGCTCGGCAACTGGGAGCGCGAGGTTCGACGGTTCGCGCCGGGCGTGCCCGTGCACCGATTCCACGGCACCGGGCGCTCGTTGCCGAAGGCCGAGGGCGGGTTCGTCCTCACGACGTACGGGACTATGAGGCGGGACGCGGCCCGCCTCGGTGCGCATGACTGGGGTCTGCTTGTTGCGGATGAGGCGCAGCACGTGAAGAACCCTTCGTCCGGTACGGCGAAGGCGCTGCGGGCGGTGCCGGCTAAGGCGCGAGTGGCGCTCACCGGCACGCCCGTTGAGAACAACCTGTCCGAGCTCTGGGCGATCCTCGACTGGACCACGCCCGGGCTGCTCGGGCGGCTCAGCCATTTCCGTAGCCGGTGGGCCGTGCCGATCGAGGCGGACAAGGATGCCGACACGGCCGAGCGATTCGCGCAGCTGGTTCGGCCGTTCCTGCTCCGGCGGAAGAAGACCGATCCGGGTATCGCGCCAGAGCTGCCGCCGAAGACCGAGACCGATCAGAACGTCTCGCTGACGCGCGAGCAGGCCGTGCTGTACGAAGCGACCGTGCGCGAGCTGATGGACGAGGTGAAGGCCGGCGGCAAGATGGCCAGACGCGGTCTGATCGTGAAACTACTGACCGGGCTCAAGCAGATCTGCAACCACCCCGCGCAGTACTTGAAGGAGCCGGATACGGCCAAGCTGACCGGGCGTTCGGGCAAGCTCGAACTGCTCGACGAGTTGCTCGCCACCATCGTCGCGGAGGACGGATCGGTCCTGATCTTCACCCAGTACGTCGCCATGGCGCGGCTGCTCGAGCGGCACCTGGCCGGTCGCGGTATCGCCACCCAACTCCTGCACGGTGGTACGCCGGTGCGCCAGCGGGACGAGATGGTCGAGCGATTCCAGGCCGGCGAGGTGCCGGTGTTCCTGCTGTCGCTCAAGGCCGCCGGGACCGGGCTCAACCTCACCCGGGCCGACCACGTCGTGCACTTCGACCGCTGGTGGAATCCGGCCGTCGAGGATCAGGCGACCGACCGCGCCTACCGGATCGGCCAGACCCGGCCGGTCCAGGTGCACCGGCTCATCGCGGAGGGCACGATCGAGGACCGCATTGCCGCCATGCTCACGGCCAAACGCGACCTGGCCGACGCCGTACTGACCTCGGGTGAGGCTGCGCTGACCGAGCTGTCCGATGACGAACTGGCCGACCTGGTCGAGCTGCGGGGTGCCCGATGAACGGCGAACAGGCTCGCGGGTTCCCGGCTTTCCCAGCCCACAAGGGCAGGAGTACGCGCGGGCAGTCCTGGTGGGGACGGGCGTGGGTGCAGGCGATGGAGGACACGTCGCTCGATTCGGACCAGCTCCGCAAGGGCCGTCGCTACGCGAACTCGGGTCAGGTCGGCACGATCACGGTCAGCCCAGGCCGGATCGCGGCGACCGTGCATGGGCCGCAGGACAGTTACGACTCGGTGGTGTTGGTCGATCAGCTGTCGGACGCGGATTGGGACCGGTTCATCGAGCAGATCGCGGCGCGTTCCGGGTTCCTCGCGGCGCTGCTCGATGGGGAGATGCCGCACGCCCTGGTCGAGGCGGCCGGTGATGCCGGGGTGCCGCTGCTGCCCGGCATCGGTGATCTCGATCCGTCCTGCAGTTGCGAATCCTGGGAACTGCCGTGCCAGCATGCGGCAGCGCTTTGCTACCAAACCGCTTGGCTGCTCGACGAAGACCCGTTCATCCTGCTGCTCCTGCGCGGGCAAGGCCGCGACACCCTGCTCGACCGCCTCCACCACACCGTCGCGGTGGAAGCACCCCAGCCGCTCACACCGGCCGTCGCTCAGGCCTCGTCGGAACGGCCGGTTCGGGAGGGACTGCCTGAGGTGCCGACGGCCCCCGGGCAGTTGGCGGTCGAGGATCTGCCGATCACGGGGATCGAGCCGCCACCTGGGTTCGACCCGAACACCTTGCCGCTGCTGGTGATCGATGCGGTCGGACGGGCTCGACGGCTCTTCGCACGACTCGTCGCCGACGAAACCCCGCCGGCCGAGCTGGACGAGTGGCAGGACGCCGTACGACTTGCCGCGTCGTACCCGCCACTCGCGACGAGACTCGCCTCCACGACCGGACGACCCGCCGAATTGCCGACGGCCGTGCAGGCTTGGACGTACGGCGGCGCCGAAGGCTTGGACGTTCTCGAACACTCGTGGACGCCTACCACCGGCGAAGCCGCGAGAGCCCGAGCGGAACTGGTCGCAGCCTGGGACGACGACACCCTCGAAGTCGACCTGACCGACAACCGCCTAACCCTCACCAGCGGCACGGAGTCACGCCAGCTCAGACTCGACCACGTCGGCCGCTGGCACCCGTACGAGCTAGTCAACAACGCCTGGACCCCCACCGGTCCCCCCGACCGAGACCCCGTCGGAGTCCTCACCGCCCTCGACACTTAGCCGACCCGTCCAGGGTGCAGCCTGGCACCCTGGACGGGCGGTCAGTAAATGCTGAGGCGGATCTCGGAGGTGGCTGGCATATTGGGCGGCGCGGGGCGTCGGATGTAGAGGAGAGCGTGTGCCAGATCAGGTGTGGAACGTACGGGTTGAGACTCCTGCCGACATACCGGCGATCCGGTCCCTGCTCGTTCAGGCCTTTCCGGCCGAGCCTCACCTGGGCGACGTGCTGGACGGGCTGCGAGCTGATCCGGACACCTGGCTTCCCGAGTTGTCCGTGGTGGCCGAAGAAGCGACCACGCGCGCGATCATCGGCCATGCCCTGATCACCCGCTGCCGGATCGACGAGGCACCCGCCTTGGCGCTCGGCCCGTGCGGCGTCGTACCGGACTGGCAGAACCAAGGCGTCGGCTCGGCCGTCATCCGCGCCGCCCTGGCCGCGGCCCGGGCACAACCCGAGAACCTGGTCGTCGTGCTCGGCCATCCGACGTACTACCCGCGCTTCGGTTTCGCTCCCGCCTCCCGGCTCGGGCTGCGGGCGACGTTCGAAGCGGGCGACGCGATGATGGCGCAGGTGTTCGACGACTCGCGGCCGCATCCGACCGGCACGATCTACTACGCGAAAGCCTGGGACCAGTGAGCTTCACTACGCGGCCGACGCTCCGCGGCACGTTCGGCATGGTCTCGTCCACGCATTGGCTGGCATCCCAGTCGGCGATGCGGCTGCTTGAACTCGGCGGCAACGCGTTCGACGCCGCCGCGGCCGCCGGGTTCGTGCTGCACGTCGTCGAGCCACACCTCAATGGCCCGGGTGGTGAGGTCCCCGCGATCATCGCGACGGCCAACGACCCCACGCCTCAGGTCCTCTGCGGTCAAGGTCCCGCTCCGCAGGCCGCGACAATCGAGCACTACCGCGACCTCGGTCTCGACCTCATCCCCGGCTCGGGCCCGCTGGCCGCCGCTGTGCCCGGCGCGGTCGACGCCTGGCTGCTACTACTGAGCGACCACGGCACCCGGACCATCCGCGAGGTGCTCGAGCCGGCGATCGGCTACGCCCGCAACGGCCATCCGCTGGTTGCCGGCGCCACCGATACCGTTGCCCTGGTCAACGACTTGTTCCGCGAGCACTGGCCGACCTCCGCCGCCCTCTGGCTCACCGACGGTCGCCCGCCAACCCCGAACCACCTCTTCCGCAATCCGGCGTACGCCGAAACCCTCGAACGGCTCGTCCAAATCGCGGAGACCGCCGGGCCCGACCGCGTCGCGCAGATCGAACGCGCCCGTACCGAATGGCGCACCGGATTCGTCGCCGAGGCCATCGACCGCTTCGCCCGTATCCCCCATCGCGATTCCAGCGGCCGCGACCACCCGGGCCTGGTCACCGGCGACGACCTCGCGTCGTACCAGGCGAGCTGGGAGCCACCCGCCACCCTCGACTGGAACGGCCATACGGTCGCGAAGACCGGCCCGTGGGGTCAAGGCCCGGTCCTGCTGCAATCGCTCGCCACTCTCAGCCAGCTGGGCGATCCGAAGGACCTCCAGCTGGAGCAGGCCGACGGCGTGCACGTGGTGACCGAGGCGCTCAAGCTCGCGTTCGCGGATCGGGAGGCTTGGTACGGCGACGGGTTCGACGTACCGCTGAAGGTGTTGCTCTCCCCCGAGTACGCCGCTACCCGCGCCGCGCTGATCGGGCCCGAGGCGAGTGCGGAGCAACGGCCGGGCAGTCCCGACGGCCGCCGCCCGGCGATGCCGACGCAAAGCAAACCGCCCCTGGACCGCGACCCGTCGACCGGCGAGCCGACCGTGCGGGCCGACGGGCGGACTCGCGGCGATACCTGCCATGTCGATGTGGTGGACCGCTGGGGCAACGCGATCTCGGCGACTCCGAGCGGCGGCTGGTTGCAGTCGTCGCCGACGATTCCCGAGCTCGGGTTCTGCCTGGGCAGCCGGATGCAGATGTTCTGGCTGGAGCCGGGCCTCGCGTCATCCCTTGCCCCGGGCAAGCGTCCGCGGACGACGCTGACGCCGACGATGGTGCATCGCGACGGGCGGTTCGTGCTGGCCTGCGGATCACCTGGTGGCGACCAGCAGGACCAGTGGCAGTTGATCTTCCTGCTCCGCCACCTGGCCCAAGGCCGCGAGCTCCAGCAGGCGATCGACGCGCCCGCCTGGCACACGCGGTCGTTCGCGAGTTCGTTCTGGCCGCGTGAGATCGAGCCGGCCGGGCTGACGATCGAGGACCGTTTCGCGCCGGGTGTGATCGAGGAGCTCAGCAGGCGCGGTCACGATGTCACCGTCGCCGATCCGTGGAGCCTCGGCCGCCTCTGCGCGGTCGGACGCGAGGCCGACGGCGTCCTCACCGCCGGGGCCAACCCACGCGGCATGCAGGGTTACGCTGTCGGTCGTTAAGTCGGTAAGAGCCTTTGAAATAAGGAGACAAGTGGTACTGATCACCGCCCTGACCGATCCCGACCGGACCCCGACCAGCTACCGGCTGGCCTGGCTGGCGAGCGATGCCGACTCCGCGCCGGTGGGGTCGGCGTTCCTGCGCATGTTCACCGCGCCCGGCCAGGATCACCTCGGCGAGCTCGAGGTCACCGTCCACCCCGACTCACGTCGTACCGGCATCGGCAGCCGCCTGCTCGACGCCGCCACCACTGCCGCGAAGGCCGAGCGGCGGCGATCCCTGGTCGTCCAGGTCGAGGCCGACTCGGCAGGCGACAAGTTCCTCGCGGCGCGCGACTTCCGGGTGGTGCTCACGCTGACCTATGCCCGTCTCCCCATGGCCGAGGTCGATCTCGACGCGCTGACCGAGCTCACCGGCCGCCCGCATCCGGGCTATCGGCTCGAGACGTGGCAGGGCACTGTGCCCGACGACTTGGCCGAGTCGTTCGCGGCGTCCCGCAAGGCGATGGACGATATGCCGATGGACGACGCGGACTACGGTCCCGAGACGTGGGACGTCGACCGGGTCCGGGCCGCGGCCGAGCGGATCGCGAAGCGCGGTAACCACCTGCACACCGTGGTCGCGATCGACGTCAACGATGGTTCGATCGCCGGCTTCAGCGAACTGGTCGTGCCCGGCGATCATCGCGGCGACGCCCAGCACTACGGCACCGGCGTACTGCCCGAACATCGCGGTCATGGTCTGGCCCGCTGGATGAAGGCCGAGTCGATCCGCCGGGCCAAGCTCGACTACCCCGAGCTCAGCGGTCTGTTGACCGATACTGCGGACAGCAACACCTATATGCGCAGCATTAACGACAAACTCGGCTACCTGCCCACCCATCGCACTTTTATGTATCAGCTCGACATCTAGTTAGTTGCCTGCGACAACTTATTTACCGGCGCCGCCTGACCGATATTCTTGGTGCACGCGGCCGGGATAGCCCGGACGGTCCGCACTGATCCAGGACGCTGCTGGGCCCTGCTGCTGGAGTACTGACGGATGATCGATAGTGGCGCTCCGCCGGGATGCGGCAAAGTAGGACGGTGACCACAGGGGCTCGTGTACGAGGGCATGGCCACAGCGGCGGATGTACCGGGCGGAGACTCCCTTGAGGCTGTCCACCGGCCAGGAGAGACATCTTCGGCGGTGGTGCACCAGAAGGTGCACGCCATCGGTTTCGCCGCTGAACTCGACAGTTGCGCCTCGAAGGACTGGCAGACCTCTCGCATGATCTCATCGCAGCGCGTCGTCATCTCGTCGGTGAAGACACCTCGACGTACTTCGCGACGAAGACCAGGTGGACGTGCATTGCTGAAACCACATGCCTGCCACGTCGGTTGTCAGAGAAATTGTGTCCAAAGACCAAGCGAAATACGATCCTCGGTGTGCAGCTTCGGTACAACGTGAGGGCCTACCCCGAGCCTGGTCAGGCCATCGCGCTGGCCAGGGCTTTCGGGTGTGCCCGGGTGGTCTTCAACGACGGGCTCCGTGCCCGGCGTGAGGCCCGCAGCGCCGACTTGCCGTACATCAAGGACGGCGACCTCCAGAAGCAGGTCATCACCGCAGCCAAGCAGACCGAAGAGCGCGCATGGCTGGGCGAGGTGTCCTCGGTGGTGCTGGTCCAGTCCCTTCGCGACCTGCACACCGCCTACCGCAACTTCCTCTCCTCGGTGACCGGTAAGCGCAAGGGCCCGAAGGTCGCCCCGCCCCGGTTCAAGAGCCGCAAGGACAACAGGCAGTCGATCCGGCTTACCGCTAACGGGTTCAGCGTCCGTGGCAATGGCACCGTCTACATCGCCAAGGTCGGCGATATCAAGGTGAAGTGGTCCAGGCCGCTTCCCTCGGCGCCGACTTCCGTCACGCTCATCAAGGACGCTGCGGGCCGGTACTTTATGAGCTTCGTTGTGGAGACCGAGCCGGACTTCCTGCCTGAGATGAACACCGAGACCGGCATCGACGTCGGGCTCACGCATTTCGCGGTTCTCGCAGACGGCACCAAGATTTCGTCTCCGAAGTTCCTGCGCCGGGCTGAGAAGAAGCTCAAGCGTCTCCAGAAAGACCTCAGCCGCAAAGCCAAGGGGTCGAAGAACCGGATCAAAGCCCGTATCAAAGTCGCACGGCAGCACTCCCGTGTAGGCGACCGCCGCAGGGACTTCCATCACAAGGCATCCACACAGATCATCCGCGACAACCAAGCGGTGTATGTGGAAAACCTCGCGGTGTCCAGTCTCGGCAGGACCCGCCTCGCGAAGTCCGTGCACGACGCCGGATGGTCGGCGTTTGTCAACATGCTGGAGTACAAGGCTACCAAGCACGGCCGGCACTTCGGCAAGATCGGCCGGTTCGAGCCGACTTCTCAGGTCTGCTCGACATGCGGCATCAAGGACGGCCCCAAACCATTGAGTGCCCGGGAATGGATCTGCCGCGAGTGCGGGACCGTCCACGACCGCGACATCAATGCAGCGAAAAACATTCTGGCCGCCGGACGGGCGGACAGGCCAAACGCCTCGCAGAGCGCCGGTAAGACCAGGACGAAGGTCCCGGCACAGCGCGTTGAAGCAGGAACCCACCCAGGCACGCACACGCGGGCGGAAGGAATCCAGGTCCATTATGGCCTGGAGGACGTCAATTGTTGCCCATGACAACTGCATTCGTGGTTGCCTGAATCACCAAGTACACTCGGTGACCAGATCGACACTCTTTGTTTCGACGTTCCGCTGCCCAGAGCACTCAACGCCGGAGGACCCGTGCCGACCACCGAGTCATCTCACCCTGCCCATGACCGGACCACTTTGAGGTCCGTGCTTCGCCATGACCTGCCGGCCTCGCTGGTGGTGTTCCTGATAGCAATACCGCTGTCGCTCGGCATAGCCGCGGCGTCCGGCGCGCCGTTGATAGCCGGGCTGGTCGCCGCCGTGGTCGGTGGCGTTGTCGCGGGGGCACTCGGAGGGTCCCCGCTACAGGTCAGTGGTCCGGCGGCCGGTCTCACCGTGGTGGTCGCTTCGCTGGTTGCCCAGTTCGGCTGGGCGGCGACCGCCGGAATCACTTGTGCAGCAGGGCTTTTGCAGATTCTGCTCGGCATCACGAGGATCGGGCGGCTCGCGCTGTCGCTGTCCCCCGCGGTCGTGCACGGCATGCTCGCGGGCATCGGCGTGACCATCGCCGTCCAGCAATTACACGTGGTGCTGGGTGGTCAGGCCGAGAGTTCGCTCCTCGCGAATCTCGCCGCCCTGCCCGCCCAGCTCGTCGCCCATCATCCGGCCTCGGTGCTGGTCGGCCTACTGACCGTGCTGATTCTGCTGGTCTGGCCGAAACTGCCCAAAGTAAAGGTGATTCCGGCACCTTTGGTCGCGGTCGTCACCGTCACCGTGCTCGCCTCGGTGTTCGCGGTCAGCGTCACCCGCGTCGACCTGCCGGCCGATCCGCTCCGCTCGCTGGTCATGCCCGCGCTACCCCACGGCCCATGGCTCGACATCGTCAGCGCCGTACTGACGATCGCGCTGGTCGCGAGTGTCGAGTCGCTGCTCTCGGCCGTTGCCGTGGACAAGCTTCATCGCGGCCAACGCAGCAATCTCGATCGCGAGCTGATCGGCCAGGGCGCGGCCAACGCGGTCTCCGGCGCACTCGGCGGCATGCCCGTCACGGGTGTGATCGTGCGCAGCTCCACGAACGTCGCGGCAGGCGCCCGCAGTCGCGCCTCGGCCATCCTGCACGGCCTCTGGATCGCCGCGTTCGTGTTGGCCGCCGGCGCGATGCTCGAGCTGATCCCGATGGCGGCCCTCGCGGGCGTGCTGCTGGTGACTGGCCTGCGGCTCGTCCAACTCGCCCACATCCGGACGTTGCGACGCCACGACGAGCTGATCGTGTACGTCGTGACCGCTGCCGGGGTGGCGTTGCTCGGTCTGGCCGAGGGGGTGCTCGCGGGCCTGGCGCTTGCCTTGGGGCGCGTGCTGTATCGGTTGTCCAGGGCAACGGTCACGGCCACCGAGGGCGACGACGGCGTCTGGACCATTCGCATTCGCGGCACCCTGGTCTTCCTCGGCGTCTCGTCCCTGATCCGCACGCTGCGCATGGTGCCACCCGGCGCGGCGGTTCGCCTCGACGTACGGGTCAACCACCTCGACCACGCGGCGTACGAGGCCATCCAGGACTGGCGTCGCGGCCACATCGCCCGTGGCGGCAAGATCCTCGACCCGGCTCAACGCCGCGAGGACGACACCCGCCCTCAGCGTACGTCGATCCTGCTGGGTATTCGCGAGTTCGAGGCGACCGCCGCGGACCAGGTCAGGCCGATGCTGGCGCGACTGGCGGCGGATGGGCAGCGGCCGACCCAGTTGTTCATCACCTGCGCGGATTCGCGGATCGTGCCGACGATGATCACCACCAGCGGCCCGGGCGACCAGTTCTGCGTTCGCAACGTTGGGAATCTCGTGCCGCGCTCGGGCGACGACTCGGGCGACAATTCCGTCGACGCTGCCATCGAGTACGCCGTACAGGTGCTCGGGGTCGCCTCCATCGTGGTGTGCGGCCACTCCCATTGCGGCGCGGCGGCTGCGGCGATGGGTGAGGCCACGCCGGACGGTCCGGCCCTGCGTAGCTGGTTGCGCCACCTCGAGCCGAGCGTGCGTCGAGCCGCCGAACGACCCGACATCATCGACCCGGTCACCGGCATTACCCTCAGCGCAGCGGACAAGCTGTCCGTCACGAACGTCGCGATCCAACTGCAGAACCTGCGCACGTTCGCCTGCGTCCGCGAAGCCGAGAACGCCGGCCGGCTCGAGCTCGTCGGCCTCTACTTCGACATCGGCGCAGCCGCCGCCCGCCTCGTCCTCGACCGCGACCCCTACCTAATCCGCGCCGACGAAGAACTAGCCACCGCCACCGCCCCTCTCAACCACCTCTAACGTCCACCTTTAGCGTTCATTCGTCGCAATCTGCCCTCTGCAGGAGGCGGGCCACTGCAGGTCCGCGGTCGGTGAGGGCAGATTGCGACGAATGAACGCAACCATAAGAGGTCAGGCGCCGAGGATCTTCTCCACGGCGGCGGAGGTGATTGGGTGGTAGCCGGGGCGGGCGGCGGTGTAGATGTCGCGAGCGAGGTCGGACGCGCCCGCGCAGACCAGCGCCTTGTACACCGGGAGCACCAGCTTCATCCGGCCGACGCGGAGCAGGAAGTGGCGCATCTCGTCGTACGACGGCTGGTAGCCGCTGGCCGCCACGATCGAGTACCAGCGCCGCGCGATCTCGCCATTCGCCGTACCGGTGAAGCCGAACTCGAGGTCGAGCGCTCGCAACTGCGCAACGGTCAGCACGTCCGGCATCGCGTCCAGGAAGCGAAGCCACTCCTGCGTGGCCCAGCCGGCCGTTGCCGCAGGCAATGACCCACCCTCGAGCCACTTCGCCCGCGCCTCGTCAACGGCCGCGAACCGGGCCGACGCGGCACGTTCGGCAAACGCCGGGATGCCAGGTTCGTTCAACCAAGCGGCCAGCTCCTCCGCGCTGACAACGCCTGGATGCTCGGCCAGCAGCACCCGCTCGAGATGACCCACGAAGTCCGCCGAGGAGATACTGCGGAAGGCGAACCGGTCGAAGTACCCGCGAATGAACGGGTCGAACGCCTCCCGGCCAAACCGCTGCTCCAGCCAGGCGAGGAACCACGACCCCTTCAGCGCACCCAGCCCGGTCGACCCGTGGTACTCGCTGCGATGGTCGAGCCCAGGCAGCTCGACCGCCTGCGTCGCCGGGTCGAGCGGTTCCAGCTTGGTGACGATGGCGTGCTGCTTGATCGCCGTCTCCATCACCGCGAACTCCGTGCCATAGACGGCTTCCACGATCCGGTTCTCGACGTACGACGTGAAGCCCTCGTTCAGCCAGATGTCGTCCCAGCTGTCCTGCGTGACGAGATTGCCCGACCAGCTGTGCGCGAGTTCGTGCGCCACCAGGCTGACCAGCGACTTGTCCCCGATCACCACGGTCGGCGTCGCGAACGTCATCCGCGGGTTCTCCATCCCGCCGTACGGGAACGACGGCGGCAGCACGAGCAGGTCGTACCGCCCCCAGCGGTAAGGCCCGAACAGCGCCTCCGTCACCCGCATCATCTGCTCGGTATCGGCGAACTCGGCCGCCGCCCGCTTGGCCATCTCCGGCTCGGCCCACACCCCGGTCCGCGGCCCGGTCGCCTCGAACACCAGGTCACCCGCGGCGATGGCCAGCAGGTACGACGGGATGGGCTCGGGCATGACCACGTCATACGAGCCCGTACGGCGTGACGTGGTTCCGTTGTCGGCGCTCATCAGCACCATCAGCTCGGGTGGCGCCGTCACGTGGGCGGCGTAGCTGAACCGGACGCCCGGGGTGTCCTGCACCGGCACCCACGAGCGCGCGTGGATGTGCTGCGACTGGCTGAACATGAACGGCAGTACGCCGCCCGCGGTCATCTCCGGCTCGAGCCATTGCAGACCCGTCGCGGTCGGCGCCGTCCGGTAGTGCACCCGCACCTTGCGATGCCCGGCCGTCCGAACGGTCAGCGCCGATCCCAGCTCGGGATCGGCCGGCGCCAGCTCGAACGCGAGCGGCTCCCAGTCGTCGGCATCATGTGCGCCCTCGGTCGCGATCACGGTTAGACCACGGGTATCGAGTTGCAGCCGATCGGCGGGACCCTCCGCCCAGTCCAGGGTGTGCGTTGCGGAGCCGCTCAGCACCTTGGCGCTGAAGTCGAGCTCGAGATCCAGCTCGAGATGCCGGGTCCGGACCAGGGTCGGTTCGGCATATGAGTGGCGGTCGTGGGTCACGGGTACTCCTGGTGTGGCCGTTATTCGTCCGGTGTGGCTGCAGTACTGCGGTGTTCGTCCGGAGGACCTTACCCACGGTTTGGCCCGGTGCAGTGGCGAAAAAGCGTCACGGCGCAACAGCGTCACGGGTTAGCGTGTCCTTACTTACATCTACCGGTAACCCCGGTGGTGCCCGGCTTTGCCGCAGACTGGAGCCATGATGGCGGAGCAGAATCCGGCCCGCGTTCTGCAGCGGCGACCCTTCGGATCGTGGCTGCTTGGACCTGCCGATCAGAGCCCGACGACGTTGCGTGTCCGGGCTCAGATCCTGCTCACCTTCTTCCTGATCGGTGCGAATCTCACCGGCGCGGCCGTCGCCTTCACCCTGGCCGTCTTCGTCCTGCCCGGGCCTTCGTCAGATCGGCGGCTGACACACGCTCTCATCGCCGCGGGCTACGCCGCGGTCGCCCTTGTCATCGGCACCGCCTGGGCCACCAAGCGGTGCTTACGCGCGACCCGTTGGGTGCAGGAAGGCCGGCCCGCCAGCCGGCGGGATCAGGTCGCGACGTTGCGGCTGCCGCTTCAGGTCACGATGATCGTGGCGTTCTTCTGGCTGCTGGCGAGTGTCTTCTTCACTGTGGTGGACCTGGTGATCGATCCGGACAGCATGCTGCGGTCGTTCGTCACCACGCTCGATGGTGGGATCGTGACGTGCGCCGCGACGTACCTGCTGGTCGAGTTCTCGCTGCGGCCGATCATGGCCCGGGCGCTGCTCGACTCCGCGCCCCCGAAGCGCCTGCTCGCCGCCGGGTTGAAGGCGCGCACGATCTTCTTCTGGGCGGCGGGTTCAGCCGTACCGGTGGCCGGTTTGATGCTGGCAGCAATCGTTTCGCTGATCGAGAAGGACGTATCGGCGACTCGGCTGGCGGTGATCATGCTGGCGCTTGGTGGGGTCGTGCTGATCTTCGGCTTCGTGCTGACTGTGCTGTCGGCGAAGTCGGTCGTGGTCCCGGTCCGCTCCGTGCGTAACGCTCTCACGGTGATGGGAGGCGGCGATTTGAACGTTCGCATCCCGGTGTTCGACGGCACCGAACTCGGCTCGCTTCAGGCCGGGTTCAACCAGATGGCCGCCGGGCTGCGCGAACGCGAGCGCATTCGCGATCTCTTCGGCCGGTACGTCGGGCCGGAGGTGGTCCGCGACGCATTGACGCGAGACCAGCTCAACGGCGTCGGCAGTCTCAGTGGTGAGGAACGCTTCGTGGCCGTGCTCTTCGTCGACCTGGTCGGGTCCACCGGTTTGGCCGCGACGCGTCCACCGGCCGAAGTGGTGACGTTGCTGAACCGGTTCTTCGCGATCGTGGTGGACGAGGTCGACCGGCATGGCGGGCTTGTGAACAAGTTCGCGGGTGATGCCGTACTGGCCGTTTTCGGCGCGCCCACCGAACTACCCGATGCCGCAGGCAACAGTCTGGCCGCCGCGCGGTCATTGGCGGGCCGTTTGGCCGAGGAGTTGCCCGAGGCAACGGCCGGCATCGGCGTCACCGCGGGCGTGGTGGTCGCCGGTACGGTCGGAGACGAACGCCGCCACGAGTACACCGTCATCGGCGACCCGGTCAACGAAGCTGCCCGCCTCACCGAACTCGCCAAGTCCGTACCCGGCCGCCTGATCGCCGCCATGTCCGCCGTGACCGAGGCCAGCCCCACCGAGGCCGCCCACTGGCACCCTCACGGCCAAACCACCCTCCGCGGCCGCCCCACTCCGACCCCGCTGGCCGTCCCCCACCCTTCTCCTGCCGCGAGTGGTCACGGTCAGATGTGACCACTCGCGGGAGAAGAGACGAGGTCCAGCTCGTTGCCTTCCGGGTCGGTGAGCGTGCAACGGCGGCCGCGTTTCAACTCGTGGTGCTGATCTCGCTGCTCGCCCGGGGTCTCGTCGGTGACGATCCGGCCGCCGGCGGCGAGGGCCGCGTTGATGCGGGCTTCGAGCTGGTCGTACGGGACGGAGATGTCGAAGCGGATGCGGTTGCGCTGCCGGCGCCGTTCCTCGTCCGCCGGGTCCAACTGCTGGAAGATGATGACCGGGTTGAGTCGGCGCGGATCGTGGATGTCCGCCAGGAAAGGCCGTCGGTCGTGCTGGTAGCCGAGCACGGTCGTCCAGAAGGCCCGTACCGCGGGAACGTCGAGAGCGTCGATGCCGAGTTGTACGAAGCGGAGGCGCGTTGGGTCCGCGGCGAGGCCCATCTCGCGCGCTGCGGTTTGGATCCGACTGGCCAGGTCCACGAATCGGCTCTCGGCCGCGCCCTCGTCGTCCTCCCACTCGTCCTTTCCGCTGTCGATCGTGACGCCGTCTGGCCGTAGGTCGACCAGCATTGGCAAGCCCGCGTCGTCGGCCAGACCTGCGACGGTCGTCGCGAGCTCGCTTGCCTGCGAAGGGGGTGCGGTTGGGTAGAAGGTCATCGCGCCGAACATCGTCCGCCAGTCGGCGGTCTCCTTCGAGAGTTCACCGCCTGGGACTAGGTCGACCTCGTTTCCTTCGGCGTCGGCGAGGGTGAGCTGATAGGCGCCGTACGCCTCCTGACCGACGGTGGCCTTGACCGCATCCACGGCGTTGGGCGCCCGGCTGACGTCGACGTGGATCCGATTGCGTAGTGGGCGTGGCTGATCCAGGGGGTGGAACGAGAACGCTGGATCCCGTCGCAGCGGATCCACTAGGGCGTCGTCGCCGACGGGCTCGTAGGCAAGCGTCGTACGCCAGAACGACATCACCGAAGGCGTGTCAGCCGCATCGATCGCGAGCTGTACGGTCTGCAGGGCCGACGGATCGGCGGCCAAGCCGAGTTCCCGAGCCGCCCGCGAGATCGCGCGCGCAAGCGCCACGTCCGCCTCGCCGAGATCCGCGTCGGTGAGATCAGCGTCGTTGAGATCCGCAGCGCCGCTCGCGCCGATCCGCACGCGCACCCCGCTGGGGCGCAGATCCACGTCAGGCAGGCCGGTGCCGCCTGCCAATTCGGCGATGCGGCCGACCAGCGCCGCACCTGCGGTCAGCGACGGCGCGTCGAACCAAGCACTTGCGCCAACGCCAACGCCCCGCCAGTCCTCTCCGCCACTCGCTTCGCTCATCGCCCCAGAATAGGGCTGTTTGCGGACGGTGCTCGTCCGGATTTGGTTAGCGGCCGCCGCTGACGTCGAGGGTGGTGCCGGTCATGTAGGAGGCGCGGGCGGAGGCCAGGAAGGCGATCGCCTCGGCGACTTCGTCCGGTTTGCCGGGGCGGCCGAGGGGTGGGGTGGCGCCTAGGCGGTCGAGGCGGCCGGGTTCGTGGATCTCGGTTTCGATCAGGCCTGGGCGTACGCCGACGACGCGGATGCCTTCTTCGGCGACCTCGTTCGCGAGGCCGGTGGTGAGGGCGTCGACCGCGGCCTTCGAGGCGGCGTAGTCGACGTACTCCCCGGCAGATCCGAGGACGGCCGCGCGGGACGACACGTTGACGATGACGCCGCCGGTGCCGCCGCGGGCGGTGGACATCCGGCGTACGGCGGCTCCCGCAACCAGGAAGGCGCCGGTCACGTTGATTCGCAGTACGCGCTCGAGCCGTTCGACGTCGTACTCGGCGACACGGCCCGCTGGCGAGATCACACCCGCATTGTTGATCACCGCGCCGATCGGGCCGAGTTGTGCGGCGACTTCGTCGAAGAGTCGCTCGATGTCGGCCGGATCCACCACATCGGCCTGGATCGCGACAGCCTTGCGGCCGAGTCGCTCGCACGCGGCGACGACCGCGGCGGCCTGGTCGGCTTGGGTGCGATAGCTCAGACCGACGTTCCAGCCGTCGGCCGCGAGCGCGATCGCCGCGGCGGCGCCGATCCCCCGGCTGCCGCCCGTCACCAGCGCCGTCCCGTTGCTCTCGACCTGATCCCCACTCGAGACGTCATCGCGCAAAGTCATGCCCCAACCCTGCCACGGCGTCCAACACCTGACCGCTCGGCGGGTAGCCGTTGAGCCTCAGTCCCCAGACGGCCGCAGGGTGAGCTGGAGCTGCTTCTCGTTGTCGGAGAAGCCAAGGGCGCGGTAGATGCGGATCGCCAGGTACTCCGGGTCGGCCACCATGACGAGAGTCTTCGCGCCGAGCTCGGTCAGGCCGTACTCCGAGGCGTGGTGCACCAGCGTGCTCGCCAGACCGCGACCGCGCGCGCTCTCGTGGGTCTGCACGTGCTGGAACCGCGCGACCTCGCCGCCATCCGACACCAGCCCCAGGGCCGAGACCAGCTCGGCCCCTTCGAAGGCGCCGAACCATGCACCGCGACCGTGCTCGACCAGCTTGCGGTACGTCGCGTTGCGGGCGGCCGCGAATTCCTCGTAGCCCGCGACGTCCATCCGGTGTACCGCAAGGGATAACGCGAGATGGCGGTCCCAGTCGTCATCGCTGACGAGCTGCCGGATGGTCGCGTCGCTGTTCGGCCGGGCCGGCGGTAGCACCGAGGTCGCCGACATCACCGTATTCGTCTCAACCTCGAACCCGGCCGCGGCGACTTCCCCGTCCGCCCCGATCAAGCCTTCCGTCGTATCGACCCCCATCGCGACGTGCCCGGCATCGGGGAACTCCGCCTTGAACGTCGCCACCCGCGCCGCGACATCGCCCGGGCCGAACGACGTACGGAAAAGCAGGTAGTTCCCCCACCAGAAAGTCGGGTTGCCGGGTGTCCGGACAACCAGGTAATCCCCACGGTCCGAGACCTCGCTGCCGCCCAACTGAAGCAGCATCAGATCCGTCCGATACCCCAAGCTCTCGATCATCCCCCAATCCTCCTCCCCCGACCCGGATCCGCCCACTGGTTTATCGCGTGTTCGTCGCGCGGAATAAGGCCGGGCGGAATTGCGCGGGTTGTTCACAGCTTGCCCTCGGCAACCATCCGGCACTTGCCTTCCGGGGGCGCCAGGTGAAGGGTGAAAATCCCGGAACGAAGGGAAAAACCGATGACGGTACATGCCGAGGCGCTCGACCACGAGCACCTACCCGACGACGGCTGCGAGACGGTCCAGCACGAGGACCACGTCGACCACGTCCACGACGGCGAGCACCACCCCGAAGCCCGCCTCCACCCGTCCCACGAAGGCGTCCACACCGAAGGCGACGGCTGCGAAACCATCCAGCACGACGACCACCTAGACCACCTCCACAACGGCCACCGCCACCACCAACACGGCACCCACGTCCACGAACACTGACCCTTTCCATTCATCGGGCCCTACTGACCAGAAAGCGGCCGCCGGAGCAGCAATGGCCGGCCAGCACCCCACCTTGCATTCATCGGTCCCAAACCGCCCTCCACCACCGCTTGGCAGTACAGGTAAGCAGACAGGAGAGGGCGGTTTGGGACCGATGAATGCAAGGTGCGGATCCGCGTGGTCACAAGGGACCGATGAACGCCGACACGCCGGGTCACGAGGGCCCGATGAACATCCGCGGTGCGGGTTCACCTGGTCGTCGGGACCTTGCGAACAGCGCGCGGTTTCCCGCGTTGATACGGCGAGCGCCTCTTTGCATTCATTCGTCGGAATCCGCCCTCCTCCGTCCACTGGCCTGTACCGGTTTGCGGTGGCTGGAGGGCGGATTCCGACGAATGAATGCAAAGGACATTGGGCCGACGGAAAACCTGGGGCGGTGATCCGGTTCGGGGGTTAGCCTGGCGCGCGAGGCGAGGGTTGGAGGGGCGATGCTCGAGACGGTCGGGGTGGCGGCTGCCGAGGAAGAGGTCTACCGGGCGTTACTGGCGGCGCCGGGTAGTACTGGTGATGAGCTAGCCGGTCGGCTTGGACGATCGCCGGCCGAGGTCGCGTTGTCTGTGGAAGAGCTCGAGGCGCTCGGATTGGTCAGCCGCAACGGCGATCAGCTGGTGCCGGCCCGACCCGATGTCGCGATCGGCGTGTTGATCGCGCGGCAGCGGGCTGAGCTCGACAAGGTCCAGGCCGAGGCGCAGACGATGCTGTCGGAGGTCCGCGCGCATGAGCGGTACCGGCCGGAGAACCTGGTCGAGGTCATCGTCGGGCAAGAGGCGATCGCGGCCCGGTTCGCGCAACTGCTGGAAGGTACTGAGCGCGAGTTGCTCGTACTCGACCGGCCGCCGTACGCCGCGAGGGTCGACGAATCGGACCAGGCCGTTCGCGGTCTGATGCGCGAGGGCGTCGTCGTGCGCGGGATCTACTCGCCCGATTCGCTGGATGTGCCGGGCGGGGTCGACGAGGCGTACAGCGCGGCGGATGCCGGCGAGACGTCGCGCGTACATCCGCAGGTGCCGATGAAGCTGGCCGTCTTCGACGCGAAGGCCGCGCTGCTGCCGTTGTCGGTGGACGAGCTGGTCGACAGTGCGTTGGTGGTGCATCCGTGCGCGTTGCTCGACGCGCTGATCGAGATGTTCGGCCTGTTGTGGGACCAGGCGGTGCCGATCGTCCAGGCGCCGGGCACCGACCAGCTCGACGCGCGAATGATGACGCTGCTCGCGGCCGGGTTCAAGGATGACGCGATCGCACGGCAGTTGACGCTCAGCAGCCGTACGGTCGGACGCCGCGTTGCCGAACTGATGGACCTACTCGGTGCCCGCACCAGGTTCCAGGCCGGCGTCCACGCCCAACGCCGCCACCTTCTCGACAGCTAACCCAGAAAGTCCTCGCAACAAATCCCGGCAGCAGTGTCGGATCGCGGCTGAACTGTTCGTAATAGAGGTGAGAGCCCACGACGAGCGAGAAGGGAACCGCGACCATGAAACTGACAATCACCACAAACGTCTCCGTCGACGGCGTGATGCAGGGACTCGGCGGCCCAAACGAGGATCGCAGGGGCGGATTCGAGCGCGGCGGATGGGCCTTACCCCTGTTCGAGGGCGAGGCCGAGACCTACCTCGGCGACGTCTACCAACGCGCCGACGCCTTCCTGTTCGGCCGACGAACCTACGAGATCTTCGCCGGCTCCTGGGGCGTGATGGAGGACCCGAGCAGCAGCCCCATCGGAGCGGCGCTGAACACCCGGCCCAAGTACGTCGCATCGACCACGCTCACCAACCCGCAATGGGCGAATACAACCGTCCTTTCCGACACCGCCATCCGCGAGCTGAAAGCCAAGCCAGGTGGCGAGCTGCAGGTGCACGGCAGCGGCGAGCTCGTCCGCTGGCTGCTGGACAACCAGCTTGCCGACGAGCTCATCCTGCTCACCTATCCCGTGATCGTCGGCCAAGGCACGCGGCTGTTCCCCGCCACCGGCCCAGACGCAGCTCTCGACCTGGTCGAGGCTCGAGCCACCCCGGAGGGCATAACGATCCACGTCTACCGGCCCAACGGCCGCCCGCAATACGCACCGGCCACGGCCGACTGAAGATACCGTCGAACCGCCCACGAGGGGCGACCCGAATCACAGGAGATGATCCGAGATGCAGTACCTGGTTTCCGTGATCGATGACAAGAGCAATCCCGGCAGCACGGACCGGCAGCCTGCCATCAGCGCCTTCAACGAACGACTGATCGCCGAGGGCTACTGGGTTTTCGCGGGAGGACTCGCGGACACC
Organism: Kribbella sp. NBC_01245; assembly: GCF_036226525.1. Classification (NCBI taxonomy): domain Bacteria; kingdom Bacillati; phylum Actinomycetota; class Actinomycetes; order Propionibacteriales; family Kribbellaceae; genus Kribbella; species Kribbella sp. NBC_01245. The sequence continues at coordinate 1,465,262 of NZ_CP108487.1, read as the reverse complement.
GACGCGGCCACGGTCGTCGACAACCGGGGCGAGCAGGTGGTGTTCAGCGACGGGCCTTTCGTGGAGTCGAAGGAGTACCTCGCCGGCGTCTGGGTGTGGGAGGCCCCCGATCTGGAGGTGGCGCTCAAGCTCGCCACCGAGGCGTCGAAGGTCTGCGATCGGAAGATCGAGGTGCGGCCGTTCCAGTGAGCGACATCGAGGAGGCGATCACCCAGGCCCACCACGAGCAGTGGGCGCGGGTTGTCGCAACCCTGACCCGACGTTTCGGTGACCTCGATATCGCCGAGGAGGCAGCGGCCGAGGCGTTCGCGACCGCCGTCGAGCGCTGGATGGCCGAAGGCGTACCTCCCAACCCCGGCGGCTGGCTGACCACGACCGCCAACCGCAAGGCGATCGACCGGATCCGGCGCGAGAGCAAGCGCGACGACAAGCACAAGGAGGGTCAGATGCTGTACGACGACGACCCGCCCGAGCCACTCGGCGCGATCGACGACGACCGGCTCCGGCTGATCTTCACCTGCTGTCACCCGGCGCTCGCGTTGGAGACCCGCGTGGCGCTGACGCTGCGCATGGTCGGCGGTCTGACAGTGCCCGAGATCGCCCGCGCCTTCCTGGTGCAGGAGACCGCCATGGGGCGACGGATCACTCGTGCCAAGTCTAAGATCAAGGCGGCCCGCATCCCGTATCGGGTGCCGTCCGCGGAGGATCTCCCGGCCCGCGTCTCCGGCGTACTCGCCGTTCTCTTCCTCGTCTTCAACGAGGGCTACCTGGCGACCGGCCCCGACACCGATCCCGTACGTCACGAGCTGACCGCCGAGGCCATCCGGCTCACTCGCCTGATCCGTGCCCTCATGCCGGCGGACGGTGAGGTGGCCGGGCTGCTGGCGCTGATGCTCCTCACCGAGGCCCGCCGCACCGCCCGGGTCTCAGCCAGCGGCGAACTGGTCTCCCTGGACGAGCAGGACCGTGGGGCCTGGGACGCGGACCTGATCGCCGAGGGCCATCGCCTGGTGCGCGAACGACTGGCCGCCGGAGTGGCTCCGGGTCGCTACCAAATCCTCGCGGCGATCAACGCCGTGCACACCTCGGCCCGCGACGTACGCGACACCGACTGGTCGCAGGTCGTTGCCCTCTACAACCAGCTCGTCCGCCTCGACCCCTCGCCGATCGTCGCCCTCAACCAGGCCATCGCGGTCGCCGAGATCGACGGCCCGGACGTGGCGTTGGCGGCCATCGACCGTCTTGAGGACAAGCTGGCCGACTATCACGCCTACCACGCGACCCGCGCCAACCTGCTGCGCCGGCTGGGCCGCAGTCAGGAGTCGCGCGCGGCGTACGACAAAGCCATCGAGCTCGCGGGCAACACCGCCGAGATCGCCTACCTCACCCGCCGCCGCGACCAGCTGGGGACTTAGGCCTCTGACCGCGCGCGGATCGATGCCGGGAGCGTCCAGTTCAGACCTAGTCTCCACGTCTTGACCGAACGGCCAGTGGAGGACAGTAGGCGCAGGACTTTGGTGGTGAGGGCGGCGTAGGCGATGCCGAAGGCTAAGGCGCCGAAGAGGGCGAGTACGTCGCTGTACTGAGCGATGTGCGGGTAGATCTGCCAGTGGGTGACGTAGATGTAGAGCGAGCTGGACGCGAGCACACCGGCGACACGGGTCAGCGGCCCGAGGCTCGGGAGACGCGGAACCCAGACCAGCAAGGCGAATCCGACCACGATGATCGACTCGCGCATGAGCTCGCCGGGGAAGAACCCGGGCACGGTGATCGCGGCGGCGATGGTCACCAGCACTCGTTGCCAAACGGCCGGGCCCTTCGCAGCGGCCCAGCCGAGGGCGAAGAGCCAGAAGACGGTCACGATCGACGGCAGGGCGTTGCGCGCGTCGAGCTCCAGCAGGTCGTACCGGGTCACCAGACCGATCGTGGCGATGGTGATTGGCAGGCCGAAGGAGAACCGGCGCTCCAGCCGATCGAACGCGGGCACGCACAACGCGACAGCGACCAGGATCAGCAGGTAGACGACGGTCTCGACGAACCAGAGATACATCCCCGGGCCGTTGTCGTCCGGCACGACGACGCTGTTGAGGAGGAAGAGATTCTCCCAGTGGTAGTCGGTACTGATGAACAACGCGACCGCCACCCAGGCCATGCTCGGTACGGCGATCCTGGCGACCGTCTGCGCCAAGTAGCGGATCCGGTCACGCCGTACGGCGGAAGTGAGGTGGAAGCGCGCGAAGTTGTACCCGACAACGGTGAGCAGCAGGTGCGCGCCGCCCTTGATCTGGAAGAGCTGGATGTGTGAGCCGACGATCAGGACGATCGCGATCGCCCGCAACGCGACGCCGGTCTCCATCATCCGAAATATGCGACGGCGTCCGGCGATGGGCGCCGCCGGCTCGGCGAGGTCGCGGATCGGGCGGCTGTGCCAGTCGGTGGGCAGCCGGCCGATCGCCTCTTCGAGCCGCACCGACACCTCGACGTACGACAGCGAGTCGCCGCCGAGGCTGACGAAGCTGCTGTCGGGTGTGACGTCGCTCCGGTCGAGCAATTCGGCGTAGAGGCGGCACAGGTCCGAGACCGTGGCACCAGCCGCAACGACCTCCGCGGGACGATCGGATGCCAGCTCGCCAATGGCCCGATAGTCCAGCTTCCCGGTGTCCAGCCGCGGGAAGGCGTCGACCAACTGGACGCGTACGGCTCGCACGGGCAGCCCGCAGGCGGCTGCCGCCAATCTCCTGACCTCGTCGGCCTCGGCCTCACCCTCGACAACGACCACCAACTCGTCGTCCTCGCCCAGGCAGCACGACGAATAGCCGTGCACCTCAAGCGCCGCCTCGACCTGCTGCGGGTCGATCCGCAACCCGAAGACCTTCGCGAACCGGCTCCGACGGCCAACGATCTCGTACAGACCATCAACGCGGAGCCGGGCGAGGTCACCGGTACGAAGTTCGTGGATGGTCCGGCCTTCGGCGAGGTCGGCCGGCGTCTCGGCGTACCCGAGCATCACGTTCGGACCGGCGTACACCAACTCCCCAACGCCATCCACCGAGTCGGGCAGTGGTTCGAGCCGGAACGAGCCGCCCGGAATAGCGCGCCCGATCGCCTGCGGATGGCTGGCGGCGAGATCCGGCGGCAGGTACGCCATCCGGGCGGTCGCCTCGGTCTGGCCGTACATGACGTACAGGTCCCACCCCTTGCGCCGGCCCAGCGACGCGAGCCCAGCGACGCGCTCGGCGGCGAGCCGACCGCCGGCCTGCGTGACGTACCGCAACCGCGGCAAGTCCATCTCCGCGAAACCAACTCGTTCCAGCAGATCGAAGGTGTACGGCACGCCGGCGAAGGTCGACCCTCCCGCCTCGCGGAACAACTGCCAGAACGCCTCCGTGGACACCGACAAGTCCGTGAGGATGAGCGCGGCACCACGCAGCAGATGACTGTTGACCACGGAAAGCCCGTAGCAATAGTGCATCGGCAGAGTGGTCGCGGCTCGATCGGTTGAACGGATCCCCAGGTACGACGCGATCGACTCCGCGTTGGCCTGCAAGTTCTCGTGCGACAGCCGGACGAGTTTCGGCGATCCCGTCGACCCCGACGTACTCAGCAGCAGGGCGAGATCGGGATGCAGCCGATGCGCGCTCACCGGGCGTCGCTCGTCGATCTCCCATCGGGCGCCGTTCGGCCCGCATGTTGGCCGTACGACGACGTCGGGGTCGTAGGCGCCGATCAGCGATTGAGTGGACTCGGGGCTGTCCCCCGGCACCAGCAAGAGCGGATGCCCCGCGGCCAACGCCGCCAGGTATACGACCAGGGCGTCGAGGTGGTTGCCGCCGGCCAGCAAGACCAGCCGCCGCTCGGGACCGAGGCGGTCGGCGGTCGCAGCCACGCGTGCCGCGAGATCACGGAAAGTAACCGAGCCGTCCGTTGTGATGACGGCGATCTGGTCCCCGTAAGAGGCCAAATCTCGGGCGAACGCGACAGCGCAGACGTCGCTTCGCTCGGTGGATGGGTGGTTCACGAGCGCATCGTAGGTAAGGCAACCCTCATTGAATAGTGCTCACCACGCTAGGACCAGGTGATCGTTATCTCGGCCGAGTACCGCTTGACGTGAGGTTAGCTTTACCTTATTCATGGCATGTCCCAGATCCTTCGCGCCCGCGTCCTCGCGTGGCCGCGTAGCCGTGCAGGAAGGCTCCACCATGACCCGCTCGTGGTCCCATCGTCTCGCCGCGTTCGTCGCGGTGGCCGCGCTCGTCCCAACGCTCACAGCCTGTAGCGGCGACGACGCCGGCCTCGTCATCTACTCGGGCCGGAACCAGGGCCTGGTCGAGCCGATCCTGCAGAAACTCGAGAAGGCGATCGGGACCAAGGTCGAGGTCCGGTACGGCGACAGCGCCGAGTTGTCCGCGCAGATCCTGGAAGAGGGCGAGAACACCAAGGCGGGCCTGTTCTTCTCCCAGGACGCGGGCGCCCTCGGCGCGCTCTCCAAGGAAGACCGCCTCGCCGGTCTGCCGCAGGCGACGCTCGACCGGGTGGACGCGGCGTACCGGAGCGCCAAGGGCGACTGGGTCGGCGTCTCGGGTCGCGTCCGCGTCCTCGTGTACAACCCGGGCAAGGTGCCGACTCCCCCGGCGTCCGTGCACGACCTGGTCAAGCCGGAGTGGAAGGGCAAGATCGGGTATGCGCCGACCAACGCGTCCTTCCAGGCCTTCGTCACCGGCATGCGAGTGCTCGAGGGTGACGAGTCGACGCGCAAGTGGCTGGAGGGGCTGAAGGCGAACAGCCCGAAGGCCTATGGCAACAACATCGAGGCGCTGGACGGAGTCGACTCGGGCGAGGTCTCGATCGCTCTGCTCAACCACTACTACTGGTACGAGCGCGTCGCGGAGAAGGGCGAGGCAAGCGTCACCGCGAAGGTGCACTACCTGCCGGCCGGCGACCCGGGCGGTCTGGTCAACGTGGCCGGTGTCGGCATGCTGAAGGGTGCGGACGAGAAGCAGAGCGAGTACGCCCAGAAGGCCGCCGACTACTTGCTTTCGGAAGAGGCGCAGAAGTACTTCGCCGAAGACACCAAGGAGTATCCGCTGGCCGCGGGCGTGAGCCAGGCCAAGGGACTGCCGGCCCTCAGCTCCCTCAACCCGCCCAAGATCGACCTCGGTCAGCTCGACTCGCTCAAGGAGACGCTGGCGATGATCCAGGGCGTCGGATTGGTCTGAGCCGCCGTGCCTGGTGTGCACACGACCGCGCTGCGCGGATCCGGCTCGAACCGGCCGCCGTTGGTGCTGCTCGTCCCTGCCTGCGCGGCCGCTCTCCTCGCGCTGCTGCCGCTCGGGTATCTCGGGGTCCGCGCACTGGACAGAGGCGTCGGCTACGCCTGGGACGTCATCGCCGACGGGCGAACCGTCGTACTGCTGGCCCGTAGCCTCGGGCTCGCGGCCGTCGTCGTACTCGGCAGCCTCGTGCTCGGAGTCTCGCTCGCCCTGCTGATCGTCCGGACGGCAGTGCCTCGTGCGGGTCTTTGGTCCGTGCTTGCGACGTTGCCGCTGGCCGTGCCGAGCTACGTTGCGGCGTTCGCCTGGCTCAGCGCGGCGCCGGGGTTGGCCGGATTCACCGGGGCCGCGCTCGCGTTGACGCTGGTGAGTTTTCCGTACGTCTATCTGCCGGTCGCTGCCACCCTGCGCGGTATCGACCCCGCGCAGGAGGAGGCGGCGCGCTCGCTGGGACTTGGGCCGATGGCCGCGCTTTGGCGGGTCACGTTGCCGCAGTTGCGCCCGGCCGCTGCCGGTGGTGGGTTGCTTGTCGCGTTGTACGTCTTGTCCGACTTCGGCGCTGTCTCGCTGATGCGGTACGACACGTTCACCCGGGCGATCCATACGTCGTACCGGGCGAGCTTTGATCGGACGCCGGCCGCCGCCCTCAGCGTCGTACTGGTGGTGATGACCGTGGCGTTGGTCGCGGCCGAGGCTCGTTCGCGTGGCCGGGCAGGGCATGCGCGTAACGGCCGAGGCGCCGCACGGCCGGCTACTCCCGCTGCTCTCGGGCGGTGGCGCGTACCGGCGCTCGGGTGGCTGTGCGTTGTCACTGCCGCTGCTGTGGCGTTCCCGCTCGCGACGCTCGCGTATTGGCTGGCCGTGGGTAACTCCGCCACCTGGGACGGCGCCCGGCTTGCAGCCGCTGCGTGGACCACGCTTGGCGTCGCCGCGGCTGGCGCTGCGCTGACCACAGCACTCGCCCTGCCCGTTGGCGTGATCGCTGCGCGCTACCGCGGGAGGACGGCGCATCTGCTGGAGCAGGCCGCGTACGCCGGACACGCGCTTCCCGGCATCACTGTCGCCTTGTCGCTCGTCTTCTTCGCTGTGCGCTACGCGAGGCCGGTCTATCAGGAACTGCCGCTGCTGATCTGTGCGTACGCTGTGCTGTTCCTGCCGGTTGCAGTCGCGGCTACCCGTGCCGCGGTTCTGCAGGCGCCGCCGATTCTGGAGGATCTGGCCCGCTCTCTTGGCCGTACGCCACTGCGCGTACTGCGGGAGGTCACCGTGCGCCTGGCGGCACCAGGCGTCGCGGCTGGTGCGGCGCTGACGTTCGTCGTTTGCATGAAGGAACTCCCGGCGACGTTGCTCCTGCGCCCGACCGGGATGGATACGTTGGCCATTCGGCTTTGGACCGAGACGGGGACCGGCTCGTACGCCGCGGCCGCGCCGTATGCCGCCGCGCTGATCCTGCTCGCTGCCATCCCCTCGTACCTGCTCGGAAGGCATCGACCATGAACGACCTCCACATCGAGTCGCTCACCAAGTCCTACGCTGCCGGCGCGGCGGTGCTGACCGGGCTGGACCTCACGGTGCCCAGTGGCGCGCTCACCGCCGTCCTCGGGCCGTCCGGATGCGGCAAGACCACCTTGTTGCGGATCATCGCCGGGTTCCTGCGCGCCGACGCGGGCACGGTCAGCGTTGGCGGACGCGTTGTCAGCGGGCCTTCGGTCCAGGTGCCGCCGGAGCGCCGCCAGATCGGGATCGTGCCGCAGGAAGGTGCGTTGTTCCCGCACCTGAGCGTGGCGCGGAATGTGGCCTTCGGACTCAGCGACCTCGGCCGGGATGAGCGCGGGCGTCGTACGGGCGAGATGCTCGAACTGGTCGGTCTCGCGGATTTCGGCGACCGGATGCCGCATGAGCTTTCCGGCGGCCAGCAACAACGCATCGCGCTGGCCCGCGCACTCGCGCCTCGTCCGCAGGTCGTCCTGCTCGACGAGCCGTTCAACGCGTTGGACACGACTCTCCGAGCCGGGGTTCGGGCCGACGTACGCAACGCGCTCCGTGCCACTGGCGCGACCGCCGTGCTGGTCACGCATGACCAGCAGGAGGCGTTGTCGATGGCCGATTTCGTCGCCGTGGTTCGGGATGGCACCGTCGCGCAATCGGGCACACCGCAGGAGATCTACCACCAGCCGGCTGATCGCTGGGTGGCGGATTTCGTTGGCGATGCCGTACTGCTGCCGGCCAGGGCTGACGGTGCGGCTGCCCTGACCGCGCTCGGCTCTCTGCCGCTCGCGGCGGTCGATGGCCCGCGGTCGGGCAAGGTGTTGCTGCGGCCCGAGCAGTTGCGTCTGACGCCGGCTGGAAAGGCGTATGCCGAGGGCACGGTGATCGACGTGTGCTTCTACGGGCACGACGCGATGGTCAGCGTCCAGGTCGACGACCTCGACGGCGTGCTGAACGTCCGCATCGCCGGGCCCGTCGACGTACAGCCGGGCGAACGAACCGGCATCGAGATCAGCCCTGACCCCGCTGGGGCGGTCACTCTGCTCGACTGAGATCGGCCCGAGGCGCATGGTGGAGGTGTACGCCTAGTACTGAAGGAGGCGCCATGCGGTCACAAATCGCACCAGTCGTCGCCGGATATGACGGATCGCCCGTCAGCCGTGGAGCCCTGCATTGGGCCGCCGTCGAGGCGGTCAGCACGGGACTCCCGCTCCGAATCGTCGAGGTTTTCGAGCTGGTCATCACGACCCACCCGTCACCCGGGGCCGTCGTACCGCTCGAAGGCCTTCGCACTGCCCGCCAGAAGGGACTCGACGCGATCATCGAGGACCTCCGGCTGCATCACCCCGGCCTCGATGTGACCGGCGCGCTGCTGACCGGCACTCCCGCGGCGACGTTGATCGAGGAATCCGAGCACGCGCGGATGCTCGTTCTCGGCACTCGCGGCCTGGGTGCGCTGACCAGCCTGCTGCTCGGTTCGGTGAGCATCCAGGTGAGTGCGCATGCGCGCTGCCCGGTCGTCGTCGTACGGCCGGAGTCCCCCGCTCCCACGCCGGAACCGGTCATCCTCGTCGGCGTCGACGGGTCGAAGGTGTCCGCAGACGCGATCGACTTCGCCTTCGCCGAGGCCAGTGCCCGCCACGGTCGCATTGTCGCCGTACATGCCTGGACGAGTCCGGTCACCAGTCCCGAGGGCGAACCCACTCCGCTGCTCTTCGATCTGGACGAGATCGAGAAGGCCGCGCGGCTGCTCGTCGCCGAGTCGCTGGCCGGTGCGCGCGCCGACTACCCGGACGTCGACGTCGAGATCCGCCTCGTGATGGGCCGGCCCGACCGGATCCTGGTGGAGCAGGGCTATACCGCCGACCTGATCGTTGTCGGCTCGCGCGGTCGCGGTGGTTTCACCGGCCTGCTGGTCGGCTCGGTCGCACACGCCGTGCTCCACCACGCCGACCGGCCGGTCGCGCTGGTTCGCTGACCGGTCGGCTGGTCTTTCGTTAGTCTGTCGGGATGGATTTCGACACGGTGGACGCGCAGGTTCGGGAGCTTTCGGACGCGCTGCAGGGGGCTGACCCCGCGACCGTGGCCGGCGAGATGAGCCGGTTGCAGGAGCTCGCGGCGCTGATCCCGGACGAGCTGTGGCGGACGCGCGCGATGGCCCGGATCAACCGGCTGCCCGAGTTGATCTCCGGACCGGCGGCGGGGACCAGCGAGCAGTTCGAGCGCGCGGTGCAGGTGCATGGCCGGGCGATGAGCGCGCAGGGTTCTGCGGATCAGCGCATCGCCGTCGCCGAATCCGCGGTCCGGGAGATCGCCACGCTGGCCGGTCAGGCACCCGATCGGGAGTCGGGGACGATCCTGCGGATGAACTCGTCCCTTGCCCGGCTGATCGAGGAGTTACGGACCGAGAGCCAACGGGGCTGACTTGTCCAGCCAAAAGGGCCCGGAGCTCCCGAAGTCGTCGCCGGAGTACCAATGGGTGGCGAGCGTCATCCGGTCGGTGGAGCAGCGGACCGGATCACCTACTCGGTGGAACGGGCGGGTGTTCGAGGAGCAGAACCCGGACTACCTCGGCACGGCACACGCGGACGGCTCGATGACGGTGAACCGGGCCAAGGTGATCGAGCCGGTCAAGCTCGCCTACACCGCCGGCCGTCCGCTGACCTCCCAGGAGAACTACCGGGCCCGGGACGCGGCCGCGACGGTGACGCACGAGGCGGTCCACCTCTCCGGCCACTTCGGGGATCAGTCGGTTCCAGGCGCGCATCAGAGCCACGATGACCCGGCAAGAGCGCTCGAGGAGGGCCAGGCCGAGAACTGGACCCACCGCAACGTCGACAACGTCATCGCCGATGTCGGGCTCGACAAGGCGGCTCCCGGCGTACTGTCCGAGCCGACGTTCAACGCGTATCCGGCGTACACCCAGGCCTCGGCGAACCTGAACCGCGAACTTGCCGCCCGGACGGGGCAGACCAGTGATCAGGTCGGCAACCAGCTGATCGGCACCGAGCGAACGCAGCGCTGGAACGTCGCCGCCGATATGGTCATCGACCAGCGACTGTCCGGCCTGATGCCCGAGAGCCACCGCGACACCGTTCGCGCGCAGGTCGCCGCTCCGTTGCGCGACGAGTTCGCCGCCCTGCCCGCGGTGAGCGCGGACCCGAACCTGACCAGCGCCCAGAAGGCGACCTTGTCCGCCGACGCGGCGGACCGTGGCCTGGCCAGCATGGACCAGGAAGTCGGGCGGATCGAGCAGCACTACCACAACCAGTACCAACAACTCGCCGCCCAACAACAGCAAGTCGGTCCACAGCAGACCGCCCAACAACAGGCCGGCCCTCAGCAACAGGCGGGCCAACAGACGGCTGGGCAAGGGGCTCAGGGCGGGAACGCGGCAGTTTCGCCTGATGTGGCGAAGCTTCGAGCCATGATGAACGGCGGCCAGGCTCCCGCCGCAGGCGCCGTCAACCCGACCGCCGGCCAAGCCGACGGCGCCCGTCCAAACCGCGGCGGCCAAACCCCCGGCCAACAGGTCACCCGCCCCCAGGCCGGCCCCAAACAACCAACCGGCCCGGAGCGTGGCTGACCATGGACCAGGAATCAGCGGGACGAGCTGACGAGACGCGGGATCGGTGGCAGCGGAAGGACTGGTGGGGCGTCGTACTCGATGCACCGGATGTCGACGAACTCGCGCAGTTCTATTCGAAGCTGCGCGGTTGGCCGATCTGGAAGCAGGACGAGAACGACGCGGCGCTGGACCTGGGCGAAGGCGTCGCGTACCTCGCCATCCAGCGCAACCCCGACTACGTACGACCTGTTTGGCCGGCCCAACCCGGCAGCCAGCAAATGATGCTGCACCTCGACTTCGAAGTCACAGACCTGGAAGGCGAAACGGCCCGAGCAGTTGCTCTAGGCGCCGAATTACCGGACCACCAACCCCAAGACGACGTCCGAGTCCTCCTGGACCCCGCAGGCCACCCCTTCTGCCTCTACACGTGATGCCCTACGCCTGGCTGGCCGAGTCGAACACGCTGACGAGCAGATCGTAGGTCTCAGGTGCAGCCGCGTCGGTGGTGGAAAGCGACACGGTGGCCTGCCGAGTGGCGTCAGCTGAGTGATAGCTCCAGGTGCGGTAGCCGAAGATCCCACCGCTGTGACCCCAGACGACCAAGTTCGGCAGATTCAACCGGCTGATGCCCAGGCCCCCGAGGTGGAAGGCTTCGTCCGTAGGCACGGTCGTCTGCAGTGCTCGGAGTTCCTCTGGTCGGAGCAGCTCGCCGGTCAGGAGCGCGGCGTAGAAGCGGTTGAGGTCCGCCGCCGTCGAGACGATCTCGCCCGCGGCCCACGCTTGCGACGGGTTGAACTCGGCCATGTCCACCAGTACGCCGTCCACTGCCAGGTAGCCGTGAGCGTGCGGTTCCGGCAGCGTCACGTCGTCTCCCGGCACGAAAGTCTGTTGCAGATCGAGTGGGCTCAGGATGCGGTCGTGGACCTCAGTGTCGTACGTCCGGCCAGTGGCGGCTTCTATAACCAACCCCAGCAGGATGTAGTTGGTGTTGGAGTACGAACGCGTTGCCCCCGGCTCGAACGAGGGACCGCGTTCAGTGGCCATACCGACTGCGCGCGACGGATCCCAGTGCACGAATCGCTCCCGGACAATCCCGGCGGCATCAGGCAGATCGGCGGTGTAGTTGTAGAGCCCGCTCGTGTGGTTCAGGAGCTGGCGAAGCGTGATCCCATCGCCGGCGGGCACCACACCGGGCAGCCAACGGTCCAGCTTGTCGTCCAGACTCAGCATGCCCTCGCCCGCCAGTTGCAGTACGACGGTCGCGGTGAAGGTCTTGGTCACACTGCCAATACGGAACGAGCCTGCGGGATCGACCGGCTTCGCGGTGCCGAGCTCCGCCACTCCACTTGCGCCGCGCCACGTCCCGTGATCGTCGCGGTAGTGCATGAGCACTCCAGCCGCGCCTGCGGCAACCAGTGAGTCGAGGACTTCCTGCAGGCGTTGCTCCCAGAGTGGCATCCGCACACTCTGCCCTAGCCGACGGCCGACTTGGTTAAGGGGTAATGCCACTACCTGGCACGACGGGTCCTCCCCGGATCGCTACGACCGGGCTTTGATGGGGAGAGAGTCCGATGAATCGATGGAAGGAACCTGATGCGGGTAACCGTGATGTACGGCGCTGGCGATGTGCGGGTGGAGAACGTCCCCGACGCGAAGCTGAGCGAGCCTACCGACGCCGTGGTGCGGGTCCTGCGCTCGTGTATCTGCGGCAGCGATCTGTGGCCATACGCCTCCATGCCCGCCTCCGAAAAGGGCAGGCGGATGGGCCACGAGTTCCTGGGCGTCGTGGAGGATATCGGCTCGGCGGTGTCCGGGCTGAAGTCCGGTGACGTCGTGGTCGCGCCGTTCGTGTGGGCGGACAACACCTGCGACTTCTGCTCAGAAGGTCTGCAGACTGACTCTGTCCGACGTGTTCTGCACCGGCCACCACGGCGCGGTGACGTCGCGGGTCACGCCGGGCAAATCGGTGACGGTTGTCGGCGACGGCGCGGTCGGGCTGTCCGCCGTACTGGCTGCTAAACGCCTTGGCGCCGAGCGGATCATCCTGCTGGGCCGCCACACCGTACGCACCGACCTCGGTCGTGACTTCGGCGCCACCGACGTGGTCGCCGAACGCGGTGACGAGGCCGTCGAGCGGGTCCGCGAGTTGACCGGCGGCGACGGTACGCACGCGGTCGTGGAATGCGTAGGCACCGAGCAGTCGCTGAAGACGGCTCTCGGCGTGGTCCGCGACGGCGGCGTGGTGAGCCGGCTCGGCGTATCGCAGTACACCGACGTCCCGATGGGATTCGGCACGCTCATGCGCAACATCACCCTCACCGGTGGCGCCGCGCCCGCTCGCGCGTACATCGAGGAGCTCCTGCCGGACATCCTCGACGGCACGATCCAGCCCGGCCGGGTCTTCGACAGCACCATCAGCCTCGATGACGTGCCCAACGGCTACCAGGCCATGGCCGACCGCAAGGCCCTCAAGGTCCTCGTCCGCGCCTGACGGCCGCGAGAGAATCGGAGTATGGACGGTGAAGCACATCAAACTGGGCAATCTGGACGTCGCTCGCATCGGTTTGGGCACCATGGGGATGTCGTTCGCCTACACCGGAGCAGGCAGCGACGACGTCGTACTGGCGACCAAGTTCGGCATGGTGTCGCATGCCGAGGGCGGGCCCGGCAATCTCGACAGCAGCCCGGCCAACATCCGTACGGCGGTCGAAGGCTCGCTCACCCGGCTGGGCACGGACCACATCGACCTCTACTACCAGCACCGCGTCGACCCGAACACACCCATCGAGGACACCATCGGCGCCGTGGCGGAACTAGTTGCCGAGGGCAAGGTTCGCCACATCGGGCTGTCCGAGGCCGGGGTGAGCACCATCCGCCGGGCCCACGCCGTACACCCGATCACCGCACTGCAGTCGGAGTACTCCCTGTGGACCCGTGACCCCGAGGCCGCGGTGCTGCCGCTCCTGCGCGAGCTGGGGATCGGCTTCGTCGCCTACTCGCCGCTCGGCCACGGCTTCCTCACCGGGCAGATCCGCTCGACGGACCACTTCGACGCTGACGATTTCCGCGCGACGAATCCACGCTTCACCGGTACGAACTTCCAGCAGAACCTGAGCATCGCCGACGAGGTCGAGGCCATCGCCGCCGAGGTCGGCGCCACCGCGGCGCAGGTCTCCCTGGCCTGGCTTCTTGCCCAGGGCAACGACATCGCGCCGATTCCCGGTACGAAGCGGGTCTCGCGGGTGGAGGAGAACATCGCGGCCGAGGGGATCGAGTTGACCGGCGACCAACTCGGCAAGCCCAACGACCTCACTCCCCCGGCCTGCGACCACCACAACGAACACCAAATGCGGATGATCGACCGCTAGTAGTTACGTCACTTCGGCATCCGCTGCAGGGTCGCGACTTCACGCGTCTGGGCGGTTTCGATCTTCTTGGCCAACGCGACCGCTGCCTCGTTCTTGCCGGTGGTGCGTTGGGTCTTCGCCATGGTGATCGCGCCCTTGTGATGCTTGATCATCATCCGCGTCCACAGCCGGTCGAACTCAGGCCCGTCGGTCCGGCCGAGCGCCGACATCTCGTCCTCGGTCAGCTTCCCCGGCAGCGGCGTCCCGTGGCTCCCGTGACCGGTGGCAGGAAGGGGCTTTCCCCACGCCTTCAGCCAACCGGACATCAGCTGGATCTCCCGCGTTTGACCGGCCTTGATCGCCATGGCGAGCTTCTTAACCGCCGGCGTAGTCGCACGCCTCGCGGCCATATTCGCCAGCTGCACCGCCTGCTGCTGGTGCGCGATCAAATGGCTCGCAAACTCAACATCCGCCTCATTGAACTGCCCCTGCGAGACGGCCGACCCACTCGGCCCCCCACCCGCCACCGAGCCGTCCCCAGCCTCACCCCCACACCCAGCCACCCCAATCGCCACGGCGACGACCAGGGCGGCAACTCGTTTGCGGTTCTTCACTTATGAGTCCTCGCTGTAGCCCGCGGCGTGACACGACCCGATCCGGACATGCCCCGATGCTAGAGCACGACAAGTTTGGGAGGCACGTCTGTCTTGTCGTCCTGTTTCGATCGGGCGCTAAGTGGTACTGGGATTGAAGAGGGTTGTTGCCGGGCACATCGTCAGCCCGGCAGGGCTTTGACGCGGTTTGGCTGGCAGGGACGAAGCGGGCGGGCAGAGATGGATCAAGGTGAGGACCGCGGTGAGGAACCGCTGGACGGCCGATACCGGTTGGAGCGGCCGCTCGGCGGATCCAACCGGAGCTGGCAGGCTAGGGATGAGCTCCTCAACCGGCCCGTCGCCATCCACTTTCTCCCGACATCACGAGCGGAAGCCCGTCGGCAGTCCGACGCCGTTCGCAGATTGAGCCGGCTCACCGACGACCGGCTTGTCGAGGTGCTGGATCTCGTCCCCGAGGCAGGGTTCATCGCGACGGAATGGGTGACGGGCAGGAGCCTCGCCGAACTGGACGAACGTGGCCTGCTGACCACCGACACGGCGGTAGAACTCATTGCCGAGGCCGCGGAAGCACTCGCGACCGCGCACGCCGCCGGCCTCTACCACGGCCGCATCGAAGGCGGGTCGATCGTCTGGAGTGATTCGGGAGTCGTGAAGCTCCTCGGCCTCTGTCTGCGAACCTCCGCCGGAGTCGCCACGACCGGCCAGCTGGCCCACCACGACACCAGAGCGTTGCGCCGCATACTCGACGCGGCCCTGGCGAGTACCCGAAGCAGCCGTCGCCTTCAGCGGGTCGTACGGCGGCCGTGCAACGCGGCAGTGGAATTAGCCGAGGCACTCGCGCCTTTCCGTCCGGACGAATCGCCCCTGCGGCAGCAGCTGGTCTCGGCAGAACCGGCAAACGCCCCACTGCAGCTGACCGCTCGTCGTACCCGGGAAGTGATGGACACCCATATCGTCACCGTCTCCGAGGACACACCCGCCAACGAGCTCTCGGCGATCCTCGCCCGCTCGCACTGCGCCGTCGTCCCCGTTGTTGATGCGGCAGGCCACGTCACCGGCCTCGTCTCCGCCTCCGACCTAGCCCGCTGGGAAGCGGACGCCACTGCGGCTGACCTGCAAGTCAGCTGACCCGCGTTGCCACTAGGGAGCCGGACGCGCGGCCATGGGCCAGATCGGCCAACGCCCGATCGACCTGCCCGAACGGTACGACGGTGGTGTGAGCGACGACCGGCAGTCGGCTCGTCAGCCGGAAGAGGTTCTCACCGTCGCTTCGAGTGTTCGCCGTGACGCTGCGCAGATCGCGCTCGCGGAAGAGGTCGCGGTCGTAGTTCAACGTCGGGACATCGCTGAGGTGGATCCCCGCCACCGCGACGGTCCCGCCAGGCTTCAGCGCTTGCAGGGCGAGCGGCACGAGCTCGCCCGCCGGCGCGAAGACGATCGCCGAGTCCAGCTGTACGGGCGGAGTGTCCTGCGCAGCACCGACGTAGGCGACCGCGAGCTCCCGGGCCAGCCGCTGGTTGGCCTCGCCACGCGTCATCACGTAGACCTCGGCTCCCTGGGCGGCTGCCAGTTGTGCGGTCAGATGCGCGCTCGAGCCGAAGCCGTACAGCCCGAGGCGTCCGCCTGGCGGGAGGTTGGAGCGCACCAGGGCGCGGTAGCCGATGATGCCCGCGCAGAGCAACGGAGCGAGCGCCTCGGGAGCCTGGTCGCCGGGCAATCGGTAGGCGTAGTCCTGCGGCACAACGGCGTACTCGGCGAAGCCGCCGTCGGCATCCCATCCCGTGTACGTCGACCGCGGGCAAAGGTTCTCCGCTCCGCGCCGGCAGAACTCGCAGCTCCCGCAGGTGCCGCGCAACCAGGCGATCCCGACCCGCTCACCCAACGCGAACCGCTCCGCACCCGGCCCAAGCGCGACCACCTCCCCCACCACCTGATGGCCGGGTACGACTCCGGGTCGGCGTGGCGCCAGGTCGCCTTCGCATAGGTGCAGGTCCGTCCGGCAGACACCGCAGGCGAGCACGCTGACAAGCACCTCGCCGGCCCCCGCCTCCGGCACCGCCCGCTGGACCAGCCGCAACGGCCTCCCGTCAATCGGCCCAGGCCGCTCCACCGCCCACGCCGCCATCCGCTCACTCATCCCCCGACCATCTCAGAAACAGCGGACGCGCACGTCCACACGACGACCCAATTTCGGCAAAGCGGGCCATTTCGGGGCCTCGCGTGGACGTGCACGTCCGCATGGCCGTCCGCCGAGGCCCCGGCGCGGTCTGACTCGTCTGCCGCATCGCCGTACCTGACCGAAGCCAGCCCAGGACAAGACCTTCGCCACCGTCACGCTGCTGGTCGGCTGCCACCACCGCTCAGGGGCGGGGCGCCGTCCGGCGGCTCGCGATGGCTTCGATGTTCTTGGTCGCCGCGTCCACCAACAGATGGGACAGGTTCGCCAAGGCCCGCGCCGCGGCCAGCTCATCACCGATCTCGGCGACCTCGACGTCCCGGGGATGCCGATGGGCTTCTCCGTGGCCGACCAGATGGGTCGGGTCGTTGGTCTGCAACCGTGCCTCAGCCCGCGTGAATCGCTGGTCTTCGTGCTCGTCGATGAAGATGTCGACCTTCCACTGTCTTGTCGCCGTCATCGCACTCACCTTCTCGAAGGAGATTCCGCTCTTCTCATCCTGACCCCTTCGAGTCCCGTTGGGGAGGGACTTACGATCTGCGGGCAGGGCACTTTTGCCCAAGTCCGGGGATGGGCGTGGTCAGGGGCGGATGACGGCGAGTGTCTCGCGGGCGATCTGCCATTCCTCGTTGGTGGGGATGACGAGTACGGCCACGGAGCTGTCGTCGGTCGAGACGGAACGGGCAGTGCTGGAGGGCGCGGTGTTGCGGTCGGGGTCGACCTGGATGCCGAGCCGATCGAGACCTTGGAGCGACGCCGCGCGGACCTCGGCGGAGTGCTCCCCCACGCCTGCTGTGAAGACGATCGCGTCCACCCTGCCCAGGACGGCGTAGTACGCGCCGACGTACTTCTTGATCCGGTAGCAGTACACCTCAAACGCCAGTTGTGCCCGCTCATCGCCGGCCGCCTGCCGACGGGACAGCTCGCGGAAGTCGTTGTCGCCGGTCAGGCCCTTCAACCCAGAGTCATGGTTCAGGGCGTGATCGATCTTGTCGACCGACCATCCGAGCTCCCTCACCAGGTGCGTCTGGATGGCCGGGTCCAGGTCGCCGGACCGTGTCCCCATCACCAGACCTTCCAGCGGCGTCAGGCCCATCGACGTGTCCACTGACTCACCACCTCGTACGGCGGTCGCGGAACACCCGTTGCCGAGATGCAGCACGATCAGGTTCACGTCGGCCGGATCGTGCCCGAGCAGCCGGGCCGCCTGCCCCGAGACGAACGCGTGCGACGTGCCGTGGAAGCCGTACCGGCGAATCCCGTACTCCTCCAGCCACTCCGACGGCACGGCGTAGGTGTACGCGTGTGGCGGAAGAGTCTGGTGGAAAGCCGTGTCGAAAACCGCGACGTGCGGCAAGTCCGGAAAGAGCCGCCGCGCGACCTCGATCCCCTCGAGATTCGCCGGATTGTGCAACGGCGCCAGCGGCACCAGATCGGTGACCTCGGCAACCAACGCGTCATCCACGAGGACCGGCGCCGCGAAGCGCGAACCCCCATGCACCACGCGATGACCGACGGCCGCGATGTCGACGTCGTCGAGCGAGGGCCCGTACGTCCCGAACGCGTCGATCGCCGCCCGCAGCGCATCCTCGTGCATGGCGATCGACAGCTCGCCATTGGACTCGCCGTCCGGCCCGCGGTGCACTTGGTGCCCCTGCGACTCACCGATGCGCTCGACGAGACCGCTCGCCACCGCCTCCCCCGAGACGCCGTCAACGAGGCTGTACTTCAGAGAGGACGACCCCGCATTGATCACTAGAACGTAGTCGCTCATCGCCTCTCCCCCTGCTGAGCCTGGATCGCCGTGATCGCGACCGTGTTCACGATGTCGCGTACGGTCGCGCCGCGCGACAGGTCGTTGACCGGTTTCCGCAGACCCTGCAGGACCGGACCGACCGCGACGGCGTTGGCTGAGCGCTGCACCGCCTTGTACGTGTTGTTGCCGGTATTGAGGTCGGGAAAGATGAAGACCGTCGCCCGGCCGGCCACCGGTGATCCCGGCAGTTTCGTCCTCGCGACGGCACTGTCGATCGCGGCGTCGTACTGGATCGGCCCCTCGACGAGCAGCTGTGGCGCACGTTCACGGACGATCGCGGTCGCCTCCGACACCTTCTGTACGTCGGTCCCGGTGCCGGACGAACCGGTCGAGTACGACAACATCGCGACCCGCGGTTCGACGCCGAAGGCCAGCGCCGTCGCCGCCGAGGAGATCGCGATATCGGCCAGTTGCTCGGCGGTCGGGTCGGGGTTGACCGCGCAATCGCCGTACACCAGGACCTGGTGCTGCAGGCACATGAAGAATACCGACGAGACCACGGACACGTCCGGCACCGTCTTGACCACCTCGAGCGCCGGCCGGATCGTGTGCGCGGTGGTGTGGACGGCACCCGACACCATGCCGTCGGCCAGTCCGAGCTGGACCATCATCGTGCCGAAGTACGAGACGTCCTTGACCAACTCCCGGGCCCGGTCGAGATCGACGCCACGATGCTGGCGCAACCGGTGGTACTCCGCGGCGAACCGCTCCGCCAACTCGTCATCGTCCGGGTTGATGATCCGTGCCGCGGCGACGTCCACGCCGATGGCGGCCGCCTTCGCACTGATCGCGATCGGGTCGCCCAGCAACGTGAGCTCCGCAACCCCACGACGCAGCAGCATGTCGGCGGCCCGAAGGATCCGCTCCTCCTCGCCCTCCGGCAACACGATGTGCTTGCGGTCGGCAACGGCCCGGTCGAGCAGCTGGTGCTCGAACATCAACGGGGTGACCGCCGTACTGCGCGCCACCGCGAGCTGATCCAGCAGCGCGCGGCCGTCGACGTACCGGTCGAACAATGCGAGCGCCGTGTCCACCTTGCGCGGCGATTCCTTGGTCAGCCGCCCTCGTACGGCGGTGAGCGCGGCCGAAGTCGCCTGCGTGCCGAGATCGGTCTCGACGACCGGCAAGGTGACGCCGAGCCCCTCAATCAGCCGTTGCACCTGGGCCGGCAGGGTGAAGCCACCGTTGAGCACGATCGCCGAGATCTGCGGGAAGGTCCGCGAGGCGTGCGCCATCAGCACACCGAGCACCACCTCGGGTCGGTCCCCGGCAGTGACGACGGCCGCGCCCTCGAACAGCCGGTCGAGCACATTCGGGATGGTCATCGCCGCGACCATCAGGCCGGTCACCTCCCGCGACAGCAGCTGCGGGTCGCCGCTGAGCAGCCGGCCGTCGATCGGGCCCAGCAGGTCGGCGACCGACGGCTGGCTCAGCAGCGGCTCCTCCGGCAGCGCGAACGCCGGTACGTCCACCGACTTCAACGCGGCCACGGCCGACTCGAGCTCGTCTTTGCCGACCCGGTTCGCGATCACGGCGAACAGTGATCCGTGGTTCGCCTGCAACTCGGCGACGGCCATGTCGGTGATCGCCCGCAAGTCTTGTGGCGTCCGGGCGAAACCGTTCAGCACGAGCAACACCGGAGCGCCGAGGTTCGCCGCGATCTTCGCGTTGTAGGAGAACTCCGTCGGCGTGCCGATATCGGTGTAGTCGCTGCCGACGACGAGTACGGCGTCGACCCGGTCCGCCACGGCGTGGTACCGACGTACGATCTCGTCGAGCGCGGCCTCGGGATCCGCGTGCACCTGGTCGTACGACACCCCGACACAGTCGTCGTACGCCAGCGGGACGGCGTCGTGCGCCGTGAGCAGGTCCAGCACGTAGTCCCGGCCGCCGTGGCCGGCCAAGTCGGCGCGCACGATCGGCCGGAACACCCCCACCCGCTCCACTCGCCGGGACAACTGCTGGAGTAGCCCGAGAGCGACCGTCGACTTGCCGGTATAGCCCTCCACCGAAGCGACGTAAACGCTGTTACCCATAACCGAACCCTAACCAGGTCCGCAGGACACTCGTGCGGTCCGGCCGAGTAGGTTTCGGAACATGCGATTCGACCGCTACACCGTGATCATGTTGACGTTGCGGCCGGACGCGCCCGACATGACGGACGACCAGGCGGCCGAGCTCCAGGACCGGCACCTGGCGTACGGCGCCGCCCTGCAGGATCGCGGCCTGGTCCTGGCTCGCGGCCCACTCATGGACCAGGACGACGAGCGCTTCCGCGGCTTCTCCATCTGGTCGGTGGACCAAGCGACCGCCCGAGCTCACGCCGAAGGCGACCCGGCCGTGCGGGCCGGCCGCCTGGACGTCAACGTCATGACCTGGATGATGCCCGCCGGCAACCTCCACTTCACCCAGGTACGTGCGCCCCGGTCCATCGCCGAAGCAACAACCGACTGAACTGTTGGTTGCTCTCTGGAAGCCGTGGACTATGAAGTTATGGACAGGGCGCTGATCCACGACGAGCTAGAGCGTGCCCGGAATGACTTCCGCCAGTTGGTGGCGGGAGCCGACAAAGCCAGTCTGCGCCGGCCGTCCAACGGCACCCGTTGGAACAATCGGCAACTGCTCTTCCACATGCTGCTGGGGTACCTGATCATCCGGGCCCTGCTAACGCTGGTTCGCGTCTTCGGCCGGCTGCCTCGCGTCTTCAGCCGCGTCTTCGCGCGACTACTGAATGCCGGGACAAAGCCGTTCGATGCCGTGAACTTCCTCGGCTCCTACTTCGGCGGCAACACCCTGACTCCGAACCGCATGACGGTGATGTTCGACCACGTCATCGCCAAACTGCATCAGCGGCTCGACGCCGAGACCGACGCGGACCTCGAACGCGGCATGCACTACCCGACTCGCTGGGACCCGTTCTTCAAGGACTACATGACGCTGGCCGACGTCTACCACTTCCCCACCCAGCACTACGACTTCCACCGCCGCCAACTCACCCTGACGGACTAGACCTGGAGTTCGCCGACGAGTTTCTCGACGCGACCGCGGATCTCGTCGCGCACCTGACGTACGACCTCGATCGACTGTCCTGCGGGGTCGGTGAGCTCCCAGTCTTCGTACCGCTTGCCAGGAAAGATCGGGCACGCGTCCCCGCAGCCCATCGTGACGATGACGTCGCTAGTGCGAGCGGTGTCGTACTCGAGTAGTTGCGGGATGGCGCCCGTGATGTCGATACCGACCTCCCGCATCGCCTCGACGGCGGTCGGGTTGATCTGGTCACGAGGCGCGGAGCCGGCGGACCGGACCTCGACGGCGTCGCCGGCCAGGTGCCGCAGCCATCCGGCGGCCATCTGGGACCGGCCGGCGTTGTGCACGCAGACGAACAGGACGACAGGCTTGCTCACTTGGCTACTCCAGAACTTGTGGTGTCAGTGTGTGGGGTGACGATCTCGCCGGCGGCCCGCCCGGCCTCGGGGTACAGCACGGCGAGCAATCCGACGCCGACGACGGCACCGACCAGTTGCGCAACGATGAACCCAGGCAGGGATCCGGGCGCAATCCCGGCGAAGGTGTCGCTGAAAGCACGGCCGATACTCACCGCCGGGTTGGCGAACGACGTCGACGAGGTGAACCAGTACGCCGATCCGATATAGGCGCCCACGGCAACAGGTGCGAGCGCGGCACGTCCGGACCAGGCCAGCGCGAAGATCAGTACGACGAGTCCCGCAGTCGCGACCACCTCGCCCAACCACAAGTGGCCGGAGCTGCGCTCAGTGGTCGACCACGACACGGCCGCCTCGTCGTACATCAGATTGGCGAGCACAGCGCCCGCCACGCCACCAACAATCTGTGCAGGGATGTACGCCGCCAGGTCGCGCAGCGTCAGCCCAGTGCCGCTCCGATGCCCAAGCCACCAGTCGACGGCTGAGACCACAGGGTTGAAGTGTGCGCCCGACACAGGTCCCAACATCAGGATCAGTACGGCGAGCCCGAGCGCCGTCGCGAACGCGTTCTCCAGCAATTGCAGGCCGACGTCATTGGGCGACAGCGCCGAGGCGGCAATCCCTGAGCCGACCACGACGGTGACCAGCAAGCCCGTACCGACGGCCTCGGCGACCACCCGTCGCCACAGCGGCGCGATGCTGCTCACTGGCGGCCCAGGTGAGCAGCGGGGACGGACAGTTCGTCGAGGAGTACGCGGACGCGGCGCTCGATCTCGTCACGCACCGGCCGGACGTGCTCCACGTCCTGGCCTTCGGGGTCGTCGAGGACCCAGTTCTCGTACCGCTTGCCGGGGAAGATCGGGCAGGCGTCGCCGCAGCCCATCGTTACGACCACGTCGGCGGCCCGGACGACCTCGTCGGTCCACGGTTTCGGGTACTCCGTGGAGATGTCGATACCGCGTTCGGCCATCGCGGCGACCGCGGACGGGTTGACCTCGACGCCAGGCTCGGACCCGCCGGACCACGCGATCGCCGCCTCACCGGCCAGGTGCTCGAAGAATCCGAGTGCCATCTGGCTGCGGCCGGCGTTGTGCACGCAAAGGAACAGTACGACCGGACGGCCGTCGTCGTGGTGCCCCTCAACCCTGGCGAGCGCGGTCAGACGCTGCCGGGCGAACCGCTCGGCCAGCAGGGGAAGGAAGTTGGGCACGGTGCTGCCGCTGGCGAACTGGTCGTAACTGGAGTGGAGGAACCGTTCGATCGTCTCCGTGCCGTAGATGCCGGCGAATTCCTCACCAAGCCTCCTCGCCGCCGTACGCAGGGCGAGTTGCTGGTCGATGGACAAGTCTTCTCGGTGGTGCCCGGCGAGTTCGGTCATGGTCGACTCCTGGATGTATCAGTCGCCTCAGTCGGCGTGGCGCCTTCAGTCGGCCCGGTCGCCTCGGTCGGCGTGGTCGCCTCGGTCGGCTGAAGCGCGGGCGCCAACCGGTCGATCCGGTCGGCGATCTCGCTGTAGGCGGCCTCGAAGGCCGCATCGGTGTCAGTGGCCGCCGGATCCGGCACCGACCAGTGCAGCCGCGGCCGCGCGCCGGCCGGAAGATGCTCGTACGCGATGTCGCACACCGCGATGACCAGGTCGTCGCGCTCCACGACGTCGCTCACTTGGCTCGTACGCCAGCCGCTGGGATCCAACCCGTGCTTGCGCGCGACCCGCACTGCTCGCGGGTGCGGCTTGGCCGCGGGCTGCGTGCCGGCGGAGAGGGCGGGAATGTGACTGCGCCGCGACCAGATCGAAGCGGCCAACTGGGAACGAGCCGAGTTCTGCGTACACACGAACACCACCCGAGGAGCCGCGGTCAACGACGGCGCGACAACGGACGCCAAGACCTCGGTCACCAACTGCACATAGGTCCGGCGCCGATCCCCTTCGGACCGCGACCGCACGACCAGCCCGGCATCCTCCAGCACCTTCAAGTGATGGGCGACGAGATTGGTCGGCATCTCCAACACCAGCCCGAGCTCGCCCGGCGCCGCATCCCCCGCCACCAGCGTGTCCACAATCGCCAAGCGCGCCGGATCACCGAGCGCCGCATGAATCCGCGCCCGCTCAACCAAGGAGATTCGCTCAATACTCATTGACTCAATGATCACTGAGTCAATAGGCCGATGTCAATCCACGCCTTGGAATCCCGTGGGGAGCTCGTGCGGGCCGCCGAGTCAGGCTGGCCAGCGGGTGTTGGCGGGCGGCACCTTCAGCGACAGTTAGCCCTCCGGGCCGGCCCCGTCGCCGGGGGCCAATCTGACCGGCGCCTGCCGAAAGCCGGGTGCGATCCGCAACATGGGCGCAGGGGCGGGAGCCCCAACACCCAAGGGCACCCTCGCACCGCGGCTCTCGACGTTGCTGATCTCGTCGGCCAGCTGCCGCAGCCCCGCCGAGAGTTGCACCAGCGGCGTCGGGTCGGTCGGGCTGGTGGGGCCCGAGGCGCCCAGCACGAGGGCCTGCGCCAGTGCCTGCTGGTCCTTATTCGCGAAGCGGTAGCCCACCGCTGCGTCGATACGCGCCATCAGGTCATTGGTGTAATGGTCGTCCACGGCGTTGGACACCGACTCGATCGCGTCGGCGACGAGCGCGAGCGAGGTGCGCAGCCGGATCCAGCGGTGGTTCTCCCACGAGACCGCCCTGGGTGTCGACTCGGCCTGGTCCAACCGCTCGAGCTCCTCGACGGGGAGTGGCTCCCCTGGCGGGGTCGTGTAGTACGCCCACAGCCGCTCACCCGCGCACCTTCCACGCTCACTGAGCCGCGCGAGCGTCTCGGACGGCATGGCCAGGTTCATCCCACCTTCTTCATCGGTGTGCGAGATATGCACAATCCGGTCCCGGTAGCCGGGAACCCGCGTCTGGGTGTTGTCCACCCAGTTCTGCATAGTCCGCATGATCGTCCACAGGAACGAGCCGACGCTCCGTAGGCCCTTCCCGTCCGGCCACTGCGCCCACCACTCGAGGATGCCGCCGACGTTGGTGCGTGGCATCCAGACGTTCCGACGCTCGTCGTCGCTAATCGGATGGCACTCGTGGAGCGGGCGCAGGTTGATCCCGAAGGTCGGTCGCGACGGCAGCAGAGTGTCGAAGAACGAGATGGGGAAGTTGGAGGCGATGCCCCCGTCGGAGAACCAGCTCCGTTCGTAGGTCTCCTCGCGGCATTCGAGCTTCGAGCGGTCCACGCTGTACATCGGCACCGCCGAAAGGAGCAGGGGAAAGCTCAGGCTCATCCGCGTCGCAACGACCACGGGGAGCTGCTCGGCCGGCGGCAGCGGCACCAGCCCGGTCGCGGTCCTCGGCCCCGGAGCATGGGTGACGAGGTGGTCGACGACCCGCTGCGGGAAGTGCAGGCGGAACTCGTCCTCGTTGAAGTAGAACCTGCTGCCCAGGTCGTGCGGCAGCCGGTACGGGCGGCACTCGGTGATGTTGGTCGTCATCATCTCGAGGTTCACCTCGGCCTTCCGGAGGTCGCCGAAGGTGAGAAGTTCCCCCGGTGTGCCAGCCAGTTCGTCGATCTGGTCGGTTAGCCAGTCGGAAAGCGAGGCCCCGCCGTCATACGCCTGGGATCCCGCCACGATGCCGTAGTGATTCTTCTCAAGAGCCTGCCCAGCCGTCAGGAGCACGGCTGCCACCGCCCCGAGGCCCAGCCCCAGGGCAGCGAGGAGGAGGGCCACCACCGCGCCGACCCAAGCTAGAGGCGACTCCACGCCGCCCACCAGCAGGGCGACGACGAGGAACAGTCCCGGAAGCGCCGTGAGGACGGGCAGCCACCAGCATGACGACACGAGGCCAGAGCCGACTACGGCGACCACCTTCCGGAGCAGCGTTGCGCCGGGCGCCACCATCCGTACCAGGAGGCTATGCAGGCGCCGGGTAGTCCCAGGAGGGCGGAACAGCCCGAGGAGGTGCTCGTCGCCGCCAAGCCAGCGCGGTAGCTGGGCCAGCCCGTCGAAGCCGCTGCCCGGCTGGTCCGATGTCCGGCCGACCTCTGCGGCGGCGGCCGCGGCCGCCGCGATGGCACCGGCCGAGGTCCCGCCGACGTTGCGCATCCGGTAGCGCGTCGCCAGCTCGCAGACGGCAAGCGGGTAGAGGACGCCGCTGGTGATGCCACCCTTCATGACGATGTCGCACTCCCGGAGTCCTGGATCCAGATAGGTCTCTCGGCTCGACAGCTCCGTCATCCTGGCGGTCTGGTCCTGCGTTCCTGACGTCGCCATCGGCCACGCCTCCCTGTTTCGTCCGTGTGCCTACAGACCTCGCTCAGCCTTGAAGTCCGTGATCATCGCCTCGGCGACCGCCGAGTACGGCGTCTCCGGGGCCGCCTTCGCCTCCATCTCGCGGAGGTTCCGGGCCAGCCGTTCGCGGAACTCCGCCACCAGCGCCTCACGCTGCTTCTTCGGGAGGCCTGGCATCGACTCGAACCTCGCGATGTCGTTCATCGTGTCGATGACGTGCGCGATGGCGGCGCGCGTCGCGAGGGCGGCCGTTGACCGGGCGTCAACGAGGTCGCGGCGCTGCAGGGCCACGACGTTGATGGTCGTCCGGCCACGCGCACTGTCCTTGCCGGCCACCTCGGTGGGCCGCACGCCCCCGTCGGCCAGGAACTCGAGGTGCTCGGCCGGATTGTCCACCGTCGGGTCGAGCAGCAGAGCCTTCTCCCGGGCGACACCCTTCGCGGCACTGCCG
Source organism: Kribbella sp. NBC_01245 (assembly GCF_036226525.1). Classification (NCBI taxonomy): domain Bacteria; kingdom Bacillati; phylum Actinomycetota; class Actinomycetes; order Propionibacteriales; family Kribbellaceae; genus Kribbella; species Kribbella sp. NBC_01245. The sequence continues at coordinate 1,438,814 of NZ_CP108487.1, read as the reverse complement.
CGGACCGATCCAGTTGCCAAGGGAAACTGGTTGGCCTTGCCTGCGGTCATCCGCCCTTCGAGCCCCACGATCTCCTGGATCCGGGCCCGGTTGCAGTCGGCGCAGGAGGGCAGCAGGTTGCTCCACTCCATGGCCAGCCACCAGTAGCCCGGCTTGTGCTGCTTGCCCCTGTCAATGTACGCCGCCTTGGGTCGGTAGTGCTCAACGTCGTCGGGCATCACCGGTGCGTAAAAGCTCTCGCAGTAGGCACACTTGCGGTGGAACATCGCCCGCATCGCGGCCCGAACGTCCGGGCGCTTGTACGCCTTGAACTCGAACGACCCGCCCGCCGTGCGCTTGAAGAACTCCTTCGCGGCCGCGAGCTCCATTCCCCCGGCCGAGGCCGGGCCGTCGAGGCTCGGCGGGGTCACCGCACGCTCGACGCGGCGCATGCTCAGCGGCTCCTCTTCGCGAAGCGTTCCGGGGACTCCGAGGCCCACACCTCGGCGAGCATGGCCACCGCCGCATCGTTGTCCTGGCGCACGGAGGCCGGCTCCTCCCGCTCCTGACGCGTCGCCAGCCAACGGTCGGCCGCCTCGAACACAAGCCGCTCGCGGGTGGTGTCGCCCATCGTGCGCAACCCATCCAGCTGGTCCTTGAGCTCGTCGATCCGCCGCCCCTGGGCCTGGCTCGGACGGCGCAGCGCCAGCAGCCGGTAGTACTCGTCGAAGGCGGCCTCGAGCTGGGGGTCGACGGTCGACCTAAGCCCGAACAGCTCCGAGGTCAGCAGCTGGTCCGCCCGGAGTCCCGCAATCGGCGGGAGGTCCTGTCGTACGACGACCGTCGCCGCGGCGTCCTGGCGCCGCTCGACGAGCGCGACCTCTCCCTCGCCGAGTCCGCGAAGACAAAGGGGGTCGTGGGTGGTGACCAGGAACTGCACGCGCGGGAACACGGCCCGCAGACTCTCCACGATCCGCATCCGCCAGCGTGGGTGCAGGTGCGCGCCCAGCTCGTCCAGCAGGACGATGCCCTCGGCCGCCGCCATGTCACCCCACCGGCTGAGCAGCACAGCCATCATGTCGCAGGCCGCCGCCACGACGGACTGGTATCCGTCGCTCATCCGCGCCAGGGGGACGACAGCGCCGAGCGTTCGGCATCGGACCTCCCCTGCGCTCCGGAAGCGCAGCAGGGCGTCGGTCCCCTCGAGCCCGAGGAGCACCCGGAGCGCGCGGGCGGCGGCCTCGAACTGCTTGTCGTCCAGGCTCAGCAACCACCCGTTGGCGTCGGCCATCGGGACGAACGGGTCGAATAGGTTGTCCACGTCGGCGATGTCGTCGGTCGCGGGCACCGACGGCTGCGTGGGTCCATGGCTCGCACCTGGAAGGAGCCGTGTGGCGCCGTACCCGAGAACCAAGACCTTCGGGTCCGTGCTGCCCCCGAAGCGCGTGTCGCCGCGCCGCGCGGTCAGGACGCAGGGCTCCGCGATGCCGGTGAGCCACACCTTCACCTCCGCGCTCCGCGCGCCGTTGCGGATGAACGCGTCCGGGCGCAGCTGGAGCCGGTCGCGGCTGCGCTGGCCCAGCAGCGCGAGGGCGACGCCTTGGAGGAGGGAGGACTTCGCCGCGCCGTTCTCGCCTAGGAAGGTCAGCCATGGGGCGCGTTCCGTTGTACTGCCGGGGACGTCGACGCGGACGTGCCGCACGGCTTTCCAGTTCCTGACCTCGATGGCGTGGATGTACTTCGTGGTGGCGAAGTACGTCGGGTTCGCCGTCGGGTCGTCTAGCGAATAGTCGCTCTGCGCCATCGCGGCCTGGGACTCGGCGGCGACGGCCGCGAACTGCTGCGCATCGGTGACCTTGCGCATCCGCACCCCGCTGACCACCACGTGCTTCCCCGCGTCGACGACCGAGGCGGGCTTGTCGGACTGCTGCTCGGCCAGCCGACGGATGGCGTGCCGACGGGCGCCGGCGTACGGCTGCTCGGGCGCCACAGCGTCATCGACCGCACCGATTTCCCACTCCTGGATAGCGCGAGCCACCGCCTCCCGCCGGGCCTCGACGAGCTCGGCCCGGTTGAGCGAGAAGCAGTCGATGGTGGCGCGGCCCTCCGAAGTATCGGTACTGACCAACCCGTCGTCGGTGAACAGCAGGTGCGAGTCGGGGTCGTCCACAAACGGGTCGAGCAGCAGCGCATGTTCGCCCGCGGCGAGGTCGGGCCACTGCGTCCCGACCGGACAGCGAGGGCCGTCGACAGGGAACCGCCGCCCCTTCGAGCGGTTGCAGTTGGGGCACGAGATGTGCAGGTTGTTCCATTCCATGGTCAGCCACGCGTAGTGCGGAAGGCTTGAGAACCCGGACGAGTCGACGGCACTGCTGGATGGCCGGAACCACTCGACATCCGCAGGGACCGCCACCAGCGCTGACTCGCAGAACGCGCACTTCCGGTGCTGAGCGGCAAGCAGTGCATCGCGGATCGCCGGGGCCTGGACGATGCGGCGATCGGGCGTGAACGCCAACTGCTGGACCAGCTTGGACTTCGAGGCGGCGGCGCGCTCCTGCGCCTGCGCCCACTCCTCCGCGTTCGCCCGGGTGCGCTCGGCGGCCGCGGTCAGGAGCGGAGCCGGGATCCTCATGGGACGCTCGAGCTTGATCACCTTCTGCCACCCCCGCACAGCGTCGGCTCAGCTACTCTCAGGTTTCACCCAAGCCGGAACGCCGTCAAGCACACCGCAGCTGAGTTTTGAAAGCCCGGGGTGGCGGCAGGTATCGACGGGTTACGGCCAGCGAACGTTCGTCCGTTGTAGCGGTCTCCTCGTGTAACTCCAGGCCTATGGTCGGCATAGATCCTTCAGAGATCCGTGTCGCGGCTTACCACTAAGGAGAACACCATGCCTGAGTACGACGATCTCCGCGCGCTGTACGTCAACTGCACCCTGAAGCGATCACCGGAAGTCAGCAACACCGAGGGCCTGATCGACGTCAGCCGGAAGATCCTCCAGAAACAAGGCGTCCAGGTCGACCTCATCCGCGCCGTCGACCACGACATCGCCACCGGTGTCTGGCCGGACATGACCGAGCACGGCTGGGCGACGGACGCTTGGCCGGCGATCCAGGAGCAGGTGATGGCGGCCGACATCCTGGTGATCGCCGGACCGATCTGGCTGGGTGACAACAGTTCGGTCACCAAGCAGGTCATCGAACGCCTGTACGGCAACTCGTCGATCCTCAACGAACACGGGCAATACGCGTACTACGGACGTGTCGGCGGCTGCCTGATCACCGGCAACGAGGACGGCGTAAAGCACTGCGCGATGAACGTCCTCTACTCGCTACAGCACCTCGGCTACACCATCCCGCCGCAGGCGGACGCCGGATGGATCGGCGAGGCGGGACCGGGTCCGTCGTACCTGGACAAGGGTTCCGGTGGGCCGGAGAACGACTTCACCAACCGGAACACCACGTTCATGACCTGGAACCTGTTGCACCTGGCAAGGATGCTGAAAGACGCGGGCGGCGTCCCGGCGTACGGCAACCAGCGCTCCGAATGGGACGCCGGCTGCCGCTTCGACTTCGAAAACCCCGAATACCGCTGAACCCGGCCCGGTCGCCGACTCTGATCCGCCATGCCCGACGTGGAGTTCACCAACCTGTTTGCGGTCACCCTGATCGCACTGCTCGCGCCACTACTGCTCGGCCTGGCACCGCGGCTTCGGGTGCCGGCCGTCGTCCTTGAGATCGTGGCCGGCATCGTCATCGGACCACACGGCCTCGGGCTGGTCGAGGTCGACGTACCGCTGCAGATCGTTTCCCTGCTGGGACTGGGATTCCTGCTGTTCCTGGCCGGTCTGGAGATCGATGTGCATCAGCTGCGCGGTCGGGTGCTGCGGCTGGCGGTGCTGGGTTATCTGGTGACGCTGGCGCTCGGCGGTGTCGCAGGCGCGGGATTCTCGGCGGCCGGCTGGGTTCAGAGCGCGTTGCTGCTCGCCGTCACCCTCTCCGCGACCTCCCTGGGGTTGGTCGTGCCGGTGCTCAAGGACGCGGGGAAGGCCGATGGCGCCGTCGGCCAGTTCACCATCGCCGCGGCGTCAGTGGCCGATTTCGCCGCGGTTCTCCTGCTGTCCTTGGTGTTCTCGACCGAAGGCGGCAGCCCGGGCGAGCGCCTGATCATGGTCGGCCTGTTCGCGGTGCTCGTCGTGGTCACGGGCATCGTGGTCGCGACCGCGGGACGTTCCCGGCGAATCGGTTCCGTGCTGTTCCGCCTGCAGGACACGACGGCCGAGATCCGCGTCCGTGCAGCCGTCGTACTCCTAGTCGCCTTTGTCGCGCTTGCCGAGCAATTCGGTCTGGAGACGATCCTCGGTGCCTTCCTGGCCGGCGCGGTGGTCGGGCTGGTTGACCGCGACGCGAGTTCGCATCCCCGCTTCCGGATCAAACTGGAGGCGCTCGGCTATGGCTTCCTGATCCCGGTCTTCTTCGTGACCAGCGGACTGCGCCTCGACCTGCGCGGGCTCATCGACGATCCTTCCGCCCTCGCCAGAGTCCCGCTCTTCCTGGTTGCGTTGCTCGTCGTCCGCGGCGTGCCGGCGCTCCTATCAATCCGGACCCTCGGCCCCCGCTCGACGGCCGCCGTGGCGCTCCTCCAAGCGACCTCCCTGCCGTTCATCGTCACCGCAACCCAAATCGGCGTCACCACCGGCCTAATGGCCCCCATCACCGCCGCCGCCCTAGTCTGCGCCGGCCTCCTCTCCGTCCTCCTCTTCCCCGCCCTCGCCCTGGCCCTACTCAGGCAGGTCTCGCAGGTGGAGGACCGCGCGGCGTGAGTGCCGTGCGGTCCCCCAGCTGTCGTCAGGTCATCCGCACAAGAGGCCGAGGACCGTTGCCGTGCCGGTTTTACCCGGGCTCGGCGAATAGCCGGGATTCACTCGCACGATGGCGATTGCGGGCTTGGTGCCGCTGATGATGTTCCCGTTCTTGACCACCCTGGACGTGACCAGTACCGCGGTGTATTCCGGAAGGACATTCGATGGCGGCGGGCTGTTCCCCGGCAGGGAGCGCCAGGTCCCGCCACACGTGGTCCGTCCGGCCGGGTCGTTGGAGAAGCCCTTGAAGCTCTTCGGGGCGGTCCCGCCACTCACCGAGTTCGCGAGGTACCACGTGTCGCTCCAGAAGGTCGCTGTGGCTCCGACGGTGTCGTTGCCGTCACCGATGACGAAGTTGCCGCCCGGTGTCCAGGTGAACACCACCACGGACGCGCTCGTTGCCGACGGCAAGTAATACGCGTCGCCGGCGAAGGCGGCCGAAACCGTCGTCGGCCCGCCGGGTTGGTTCACCGATGCGATCGTGCAGCTGGCGATACCGCCGGCAGTCGTGACTCCGGAGCAGGATTGCGCTCCCGGTCCCGTGCCGAGGGTGAGCTGGACGGTCCGGCCGGCGACCGGCGTCGGGTCGTCCTCGGTAAGGCGAGCCGACAGAGTTGCCGGATCACCGTTGCCGACGAACGCGGGACCCGTGTACGTGAGCGTGGTCTGCTCCTTGTTGAGGGTGAATGCGACGCCAGGCGAGGTGGTCGCCTCGTACTGCGCCGAACCCGCGAAGCTCGCCGTAGCGGTGTACGGTCCCGGCACCTGCTGCGGAGTGAATCCACAGGTCGCTACGCCACTCGCGTTCGTCACGCCGGTGCAGGTGTCGGTGCCGAACCCGATTGTGAGGGTTTCGCCCGGCAAGGCTGCCGAAGTGAGCGCGTCCCGCAACGTGCCGCTGACCGTCAGCGGATCGTGGTACTCGCCACTGGTCGGCCCGGTGTACGCCGCTGTGGTCGGGTGCTTCTGCCATGTCACCGTCACCGTTGTGGTCTCACCGGCATCCTGGGTGGTGTCCTCGTCGAGGTCCGCCCAGATGGTCACGGTGTCCGAACCCGCGGTGCCGTTGGAGTACGAGAAGGTCGCCTGACCGGCCGCGTTCGTCGTACCGGTTCCGCTCGTGTCCGACGGCGTACCGCTGCTGGCAACGGTGAACCGAACCGGGATGAACTGTTCGTTCTCGCCGTGCGCACCGGTGACCGTCGCGGTCACGGTGGTGCTCTGTCCCCACGGGAGCGGGTTCGGGCTAGCCGATCCCGCGACGTTTGTGGGTGGCGAGAAGTCGACCCGTGCGCTCCAACCGTCGGTGGCACCGCCGACTCCAGCTCGGCCGTCACCCCAGGAGGGGTGTACGACGTTGTCGGGGCCGACGTCGACTGCCAGGTAGTCGCCGATGAAGCCGGTCGCTTCAGGCGTTGGCTGCGAATTCACCTGCACCGCGGTGAAGGCAGGCGTCGCAGCGACAGCGCCGTACGACAGGAAGACGTTGTGGTTGTTCGTCTCGTCATCGTTGCTGTAGTAGGCAACGTGCACCCGGCCTTGCCCCACGTCGACCCAAGGCATGAACTGGCCGTCCGGCTCTGCCTCCACATCCACGCCGGATGGCGCCGTCCACCCTGCGTTGTCGATCGCGGACGAGATCAGGATGTCGGCGTCACCACCGTCAGCGTCGGTGTAGTCGGCCCACACGACGAAAGCCCGGCCGGTTACCGGGTCGACGTCGATGCTGGGGAATGACCGGGCCCGGAAACCGGTCGCGATCGCCGGGTTCACGTTGTCCAGGGTCGCGACCTGGACCGGCGCGCCGAAGTTCTGCCCGTCATCTGTCGAGCGCGCCACCCAGACCGACGAGTCGGCACCGTCGCCGATCCCGTTGCAGAGCGTCGTCCAGGCGACGTACAGGTCACCGCTGTTGGCCTCCTGGGCCAGTTCAGCACCGTGGTTCAGGCAGCCGTTCTGCGCAGCGTCGGTCGACAGGATCAGAGGTGCCGAGAAAGCGAAGCCGTCGCCCGCCCCGTTCAGATCGCGAGAGAACGCGACCTCGTTGTTGTTCGCGCCGCCGAAGGGCGTCCAGGCCACGTAGACGTTGTCATTGGCGGCCCGGTCGACCAGGATGAATTCCTTGTCGTTGCAGATGGTCGTGCCGCCGGCCGCGACGATACCGTTGGCCGGATCAGTCCAGTTGGTGCCGTCGTCGGTGGATGAGCTGACGAACAGCGTGCATGGATCCTCGCTGCCGCGGTGCACCAGCGCCGAATAGTAGATCCGCCCGCCGGCGCCGAAATCAACCGCCGGGTCGCTCATCAGCAGAGTGTCACCGTCGCCACCGACGTCGGTGACGGTCAGCGTGCCGAACGGCAGGTCGCCGCTGGTCCAGTTGCGTCCCCCGTCGGTGGAGGTGTACCACTCCTGGCTGTTGCCACCGCCGCGCTCGTTCGCGCCGGCGGCCAGGTGATTGGCGTTGTTCGGATCGACGACGATGTGCAACTCGCGCTCGCTCGCGGCGAGATTGGCCATCGACACGTCTCGGATGACCGGTGTGGTCACATGGTTCGCCGTCGCCGGCCCGGTACTCGTGCCCAGCCAGGTCAGCGGAATCAGGCTGCAGGCGACAGACGCCCGCAATAGTCGGTGTTTCACAGTTCCCCCACTTGCTGGTGTCAACAACTCTCTGTTCGCATCGCCAACCGTCCGTCGACCACCTGTGACGGAAGAGCCAACCCACGCCCAAACCGCCAGTCTCCGGTCTGGTCGCGGAACCACACCTGGTCGTCGCCGGTGCGGTCAGTGATGCGTGGCGTCCGATCGACCTGGTGTCCGTCGCGAGTGCTCAGCTCGACGGTGTCCGCCGAACCGAACAGGCGGTCATCCGGAAACAGTCGAGCCGCGCCTCCCGGCGGGATCGCGGCAGCGATCGAAACGCGTGCGGAGCTACCCGTCGATGCGGATCGAACGGTCCAGCAGGCGAGGTCCACCGCCTTGCTGGTGCCGTTGAAGAGCAGCACATATTGGCCGCCCGGCGACGGGTCTTCAGATGCGACCTCCACCGCGATGATCCGGATCAGACCATCGGGTCGAGGGGTGGCCTGGCTGGCCGGCGACGTGTTTGCCGTCGGCAAGCTTGTTGGAGACGTGACAGGTGCCGGCGTCGGACCACCTTGGCCCTCGTCGTCGCTACACCCCGGCAGCGCGAGCAACGCGCCCACGATGAGCAGGAATGCAGCCGCAAATCCCCGTGCTGCCATGGCCTGACCCCCAGCCCGAGCGCTGCCGCATTGTCAGCGGCCCCCCGCACGGGCACATGACCGAAGTTAAACCCAGCTTGAGACCACGGCAAGAGCTCGATCGCACCCATCCCGGCCCCGCACAATCCCAGGCCCTGGCCAACTTTGGAGATCGTGGGAGCCGGACGGTGGTCGCCGGCACGCACCGCCCTCAGCGAGACGCGAAAAGGTGAATCGTCGACTCTGGCGCGGCACTCGCGTCGACTCCGACTGGCAGCGCGCCCGAACGGTTTGGTGACCCCCAAGCCTCGAGGATGCGATTTCCGGGCTGGCAGCAACCGCCTACCGATTCAACCGACGTCTACAGCCCCGGGCCCCAGCCGCTGCACGCCGAGTCCTTCTGGGCTGCCCGCGCCGCTGTCGCGGGAGCTGATGGTCCGCAACCGGAACACTGCCAATATCCGCTTGAGCCAGGCCGGTCCGCCGACAACGATGGGCTTCATGGTTACCATTCGCGGACATCGACGCAGCGATTTGCCCCAGGTGTGGACGCTGGCCACGATGCCCCACATCGGAGCAACCGCCGATCCGTCGGCGCCGCTGCCGCTGCCGGCCGCGGCCGAGCCACCGACGGCGTTCCCGGTACTGGCCGACCCTGATGCCCTGCCCGGTGGCGACCTGCTGGTCGGCGAGATCGATGGCCACATCGTGGCGATGGGCGGGCTTTGGGACCACGGCCAGGGCCGCGCCGAAATCGTCTTCGTCCGAGTACACCCGGCCACCCGACGGCGCGGGATCGGCCGCCGGCTCATGACGGCATTGGAAGAGCGCGCTCTCGCCTTGGGATACGACGAGGTCGTGCTGAACACGGCCACCAATCAACCGGAAGCGGTCGCGTTCTACCGCGCGCTCGGCTACAAGGGCGTCCGTACCGAGACGCGCCCTGAATGGCACTGGACGCTGATCCACTTCGAGAAACCGCTCGGTGCATCCGACAGCCGATGAGTCAAGGTGCAGCACCACATCTGCATTCGTTGCCGTTCATGCGGCCGCTAAAGCTTCAGGGCGGCCCCAACGTCCCAGCGAATCCAAGACATCACCCGGCGCGACGATCAACTTCATGGATGGCGTATTACGCCTGCGTACTCAACGGCTGATTGGCCGCCGGACGCCGGCCTCACGACGCCACCGCCTTCGCGGCCTGGGCCGCGCGAACAGCTCGGGGGGGAAGTCGATCGCGATCGTCGCGGAGACACTCGGCTACGTCACCAAGACGATCGAGCAACACGCCCGCGGATCAGCAAGCACCTAGGTGCGTGTTCCTCCTCGGACACAAACAGAGGTACTGCCTTACCCTCGACCTGCGCCCGCCATCGAACGCGCCGTGCACGCCCTCGCACAGTCTTGACCTGACCCCTGTACGCCGAACAGCACGCGGCTCGGCGGAGGACGACTGACCCGGCCGCGCCTCGTAGGCACGGCCGGGTCATCGGTCGGATCAGTAGATGGTCACACCGTAGACGCTCGCGGCTTCGGTCACGGGCTGGAAGAACGTCGTACCCCCGCGGGTGCAGTCGCCGCTGCCACCGGAGGTCAGGCCGAGCGCCTTCGTGCCGTCGTACAGCGGGCCGCCAGAATCGCCCGGCTCCGCGCACACGGTCGTCTGGATCAGTCCGCCGACCTTGCCACCGCCGGTGTACCGGACGGTGACGTTGAGTGCGGTGACCCTGCCGCTGTGGGTTCCGGTGGTCGAGCCCTTGCGAGTGACCGTCTCTCCGACGAACGCGTTGGCCGCGGTGAATCCACCCGGGTGGCTCAGCGAGGCGTTGTCATATCGGACCAGCGCGTAGTCGTTGCCTGGGAAGCTGGAGCCCACTGTCGGGCCGATCAGCGTGGAGTGGTTGGAGTTGGTGTACCAGGTCTTCGCCGCCTTCCCGCAGTGGCCGGCGGTGAGGAAGTAGTAGGTACCGCCCTTCACCACGTTGAAGCCGAGCGAGCAGCGGTACTGGCCGCCGTAAATCGCATCACCCGCCGAGACCAGCGGCCTGAAAACGCCGCGCGTGCGATTGACCTGTACCGCATCGTGTTTCAGCGCGGCGAGTCCCGCCGCGGACACAGAGCTGTCCGCGGTGACGACCACCTTGCCGGAGGCCGCGTCGGTGTACCAAGCGATGCCCTTCACCCCTGACCGTTCCACCGCGGCGTTTGCGGCAGACAGTTGCGCGGCCGGCGAAGGTACGGCGGCTCCAGCGGCCGGTACGGCGTACAGGGATGCCGCGATCGCGCTCACCACGGCCACGAGTTGGGCGGGCCGGCGCAGGCGGCTCCAGACTGACGTGCGTTCGAGCCTCATCTGTTCCTCCGAGGAGTGAACGGGACCGATGGACGGGGTCCCTCGAACCGTCGGGCTGGTGGCGGCACGTAGCCGTGACACCACTGGCCGACACTCAGGAGTATCTGCCCGTCCGGAGTTACGGGCAACGGCTCGCCAGCCGCCGAGTCAGCGATCGACAACCCCACGAACGGCATCAACGACCTTGGCGACGGTCTCGTCCGAGGCCGCCTCCTTGCCGACAGAGAAGTCAAAGTCGACCTTGCCGTCCTTACGGCTGACCTTCACGTCGAATTTCGTCTGCAGAAAGGCGACGAGCACGCCGAGAACGAGCGCCGCCGTGACCGGGTCAGCGAACATCTGAGTCTCGTCAGGAAGCCGGGTCAATGACTCCTCCACCACTGGCGCGGTCTCGGAGTCTTCGACGAGCAAAGTCAATGCAGCCCGGACGTAGGTGTCCACGTCTACCGATGGGCGAATCACGTCGTCGGGCGCCACTGGCTCGTCGGGCCGGGTCACGAACGCTGCGACCAGCTCGCGGGCGGACTCCTCATCGTCGACCTCGAGCGGGGCCGTATCCGCCAACAGCCGGTCCATCACGGCCTGGAGCAAGCGCTCGCTGTCTTGGTTGCTCAGTGCTCCGACGCGATCCGCGATGTCATTACCGCTCATTGTCCGAACCCCTCCAGTCTCCAGAAACCATGAAGGCACCCCAGTGGTAAAGATGAGAGTACGGCGGACCGGAGGTGAGCATCTTGCGCTGAGCAATGGCCAAGGCCTCGCAGGCAGGAAATCCCTCACCCAGGTGGGCTGCGTAGAAGTCCTCGAACAATGCCAAGGACGACCGCTGGTCCACGTTCCACAGCGCGCTGACAATGGTGCGGCAGCCGGCCGCCTGCAGCGCCCGGGTCAGAGTGCTCGACTCCTCCTTGGCCGCCACCGCCGCCCTCCGTGCGGTCGAGCACGCACGCAGTGCCACGAGCTCCAGCCCGAGCGACTCCTGCGCCAGGTCCCGGACGGTCAGCTCGAAGGCAGCGCGCTCGAGCAACGGAACCGACTGAGTACGACGCGACGGACGCCGTTGGCCGTCACTGAGCAGAAGACCTGAACCTAGCGGGTCGTGGGTATCGACGAAGCCGTGGCACGCGAGTTGTGCGAAGTCGCTGGTACGTACTCCCTCGAGCACCGCGGCGGGTGTCGCATCTGCTCCCAAACGGGTGGTCACTTCCACATCCAGGCCGTTGAATACCCGTTCGTCATCCTCAAAAAACTCGGGGTGCCCGTCCTCGGCCGCGGCAACGCCCGCCACGAAGACGGCTTTGGGGCCAGCTACGGCAGGGGGCACAGCGGCTGCTGCTACCAGGCTGCTCAGGCTCGGTTGCACGACAACTGCGGCCCTCTCGAGCAGCCGGACGCCCAGCCGGTCGCGCACTGCGTGCAAAGGCAGCCCCTCCATCGAACTGCTCGGCACGACACAGACGACGTCAGGTGTCCCGACGACGGGAAGAACCTCACCAAGGCGCGCCAGGACGTCCTCGGTCGCCGTCAGATCCACCGCCGCCAACTTGATAGCAGCCAGCGGAGCGCGCGGGGGAAACCGGGTCGGGTCACCGTTGAACGCAATGCTGAGACTCTCGGCCGCCGCATCCAGCTCGGCCGCGGTCACTGTCAACGGCACCCAGCTCGCGCCTTCCCCACCGGAAGTGACCACGAACGCCCCGACCCTAGTCTCGGTCTCCACGAAGGAGACGACTGCAGTGGCCCGGCGATCCTCGATGCGGAGCGCGCTGCGGACATCGTCAATCCCTGCCACACGACCCGCACTCACGCCTCTCGTGCGATCAACTCCTCCACCCGGGCGCAGCGCGCCTGTCAGCGTCACGGGGCGGCTGGCCTCATGCAGCCAGAATGCTTCCACACGAGCTTCTGGTGAGTTGTCTTCCAGCAGCGCGTCGACCAGCCCGAGGTACAGAGGGCGGGCGGTGTCGAGCAACCAGTCTCCGTCGATCGCCTGCTCGGCCAAACGAACTCGCTCCTCGACCGAGGCGACTGCTGACCGGAGCCGAGCGATAGCCGCTGTCCGCCCCCGCGGTGTCTCGTTCTCGATCGCAGCGGCCGCGAGCTCCGCATGAATGCAGACGGCCACGCTGGAACGGCTGTCCGCGAACGCCTCGATAAAGGCGTCGAGGCGCTCGAGAGCGCGACGGTCGTCGCCGCGCTCACGGTCGTCAGCGGCAAGTTTGAGCGCGAGCGTCCCGGCTAGCAGGAGGTCACCGTGGGAAACGAGGGCTTCCGCAACCTGATCGGCCAAGTAGCGCACCTCCGGATTGCTGAAATCCCGCGCGACCGAAGTGATGTAGGTGACGAGGGCGTTCTCGTTACCCTCCTCAGCCCACAGCTGCCAGAGCCGCTGACCCACTTCGAGATAGGACTTCTCGTCGCCGAGGTCGCTGTAGGCATGAGCCAGGCCCGGGACGGTGATCCAGAAAGAACCGCTGCTGAGATCGTCGCCCAAGAGCTCCAATGCCTGCAGGTACAGGTCCCGTGCGGACCGAGGATCTCCACCGTTTGCGTAGGCGAGCGCAAGGTTGTTTCGTGCCGCGATCCTCCTGCCTCTAAGGCCAGAACTGTCGGCTTCACGAAGGATCGCGCGGAACGCCGGCAACGCCCGCAATGGCTGGCCGCGCTTCAGGTAGCTCGCCGCCGCGTTGTTCAGAGCTTCGAAGCGGCGCGGGTCGTCGCCAAGCTGTCGGGCGAGCCGGGCCGCCTCGCGGAAATCGTCCTCCGCCCGCGTGTAGTGGCTGAGGTCGTCATGGATCAGCCCGCGCACATTGAGCATTCGCATCAGATTCTCTTCGAGGCCCACCTCAGCTGCTACCGGAATGCTCTGATCGAGGAGCCGGAGGGCGTCGAGATACCTGCCCGAATCACGCAACGAGAATGCGTTCGCCTCGTAGATCGGGACCATTACCGGAGTGACATCGTCAAGTGGCTCAGCCGCGCGCTGTTGGGCATAGCCACCGGAGTGCCGGTGCAGCGAGTCCATCGCCATCTCGGCGGCTGCCTGAAGATCACCTTCACCCTCGGCAACTGCCAGCGCTCGTGCTTTTTCGAAATGCCACTCGGCACGCGGCATGGACGTCGCCACGCAGCCGCGCGCCCAGATGAGATGGGCGAGGATGCGCGACCGGCCGCCCAGTAGCGCGCCAATGGTGATGACCATCGCGGTCCCGTTGGCATGCGGTGAAACACCATGGTTCGCCAAGTCCGCGTGCCACGCTGCCACGGACGACATCACGTCGTGGTCGAGCAGCGAACGCTGCTCGCGGAGAACAGATAGGGCTCCAGGCCAGCCACTGGCCAGGCTGGCCTCCCGCAGCAAACCGTTGACCTCGCCGGAAATGTGGTCGAGGCTCAACCAGGCCCGAGGAGCCTCGAGATCGGAGATTGCCCGGGCGAGGAAGTCGGCGGCAGCCGCAGTCGCTGGGTTCGCCTCGCCGACCTCGACGGAATGCGCAAGCAGTGCACCTGCGACCTCGGTGGGTGGGCGCCGCGACACGCGCACAACCTCGATCGCGGCGGCCACGGTCTCCGAAGCCAGCAGCGTCTCGACCAGAGGATCAGTGGTCATCCCGGACCGTCCTCGGCGACGGCCTCCGCGACCAACTGGCGCTCCTGGTCGGACGAGGCGCGTTCCATTGCGGTCATCAGAATTGCCCGCCCTTCGTCCTGCGCTCCCGTCTCTCGCAGGACCAAACTAACGTTGTAGGCGTCGGCGAAGCTTCCGTCCTCAATGGCCCAGGCCGCGAGAGCGACTCGCTGCGATTCGGCCGGCTGATCTGCCGCCAACAACCCGAGCGCGTAGTTCACGGCGTAGGTGGAGTTCGCCGGGAATGATCGTGCCCAACGCTCGAGTTCCGCGACGGCCGCCGCCCTGGTGTCTGCGTCGCCAGAGCCGGCCTCGTCGAGCAGGTTCCACTGGCGCTCATGCGCGTCATGCGCCCATTGCCGGGAGTCGTCGGCCCTCAGCTCACCGGCCGCGGCGAGGACTCGCGATGTTGGATCCAGTCGCTCGAGTACGGCCAGCGCGTTCGCCATCTCCTCAGACCGCCTGGTGACGGACGAAACGTAGGCGACGTGCTCCCAGGCGCTGACCGACCGCGGATGACGATCTACGGCATCGCACAATACGCCGAACGCCTCCTCTAGTGCGTCGTTCACACCCATCCCATGGAGCTGGAGCATCGCCCGGACGAGCCCGACGTAATCGTCGGCACTCCCCTCCTCCGCCACACGCTCGCGGTAGTACGCGCAGCGCAGTTCCGCCCATGTCTCCTCAATGTCTGGCGGAACCTCACGACCAGCCCTGTTCGCGCCCACGTCGTCGTCCATGGCGGCCCCCTCCGTCAGGAATCCGCACAGGGCGGACTGGAAGTCCATTGGATTCGGTCGCGCGGCAATCGTCAATGACCGCCGGCATCCGATACAGGTTCGGGCCCGACGGCCGATGGCCTTTGTCAGGCCGGACGACGCTGCTGGTCAGAGCTTGGGCGACCCGACCGCGCGATTCCGGTGCTGCAGTCGGCCACGGCGAGATACGACGACACTGACTCACGAGACAAGGCCCTCTATCTAACTTGGTTGGCCCACGCACACATCGACGCAGACGACCCGGCTCAGGCAGCAGCCGTCTGCGAACAGGCGCTAGATCTGGCGACCGGCGTCGGCTCGCTCCGTCCGGGCGAACGTATTCAAGGTGTACTACGACGCCTCGTTCACTTAGGAACTCCCGAGGTAAAGGCCGTGCTCGAACGAGCTCGCGGTTAGTTATTCGTCGTTCGATCAATCCAGGCCAGATATTCAGCTGAACCTGCCACCAGTGCAGTAGCTGAAACCTCAGGGTTCTGCCATGAGTGCTCACGGCGAAGGTGAGACTCCAACTCCGAGTACCTCTTCTCGGCCGTCTTGAGTGTGACTTGCCACTCCTCGGCTTCCCCGTACTCACATTCGTGCCAGAAGACAGACGTGGCAGGCCCTTGGACCTCGCTATGTGCCGAGCCCTCGACAGTCGTGGGGGGCGGGGACGTCAGCGGAGGCGCATGCCGGAGATGGCGCGGGAGATGACGAGGCGCTGGATTTCGGAGGTGCCTTCGAAGATGGTGTAGGTCTTTTGCAGCATGGCACGGGCTTCCGCGCCGATGGGCTGCTCCGCCCTCTGACGTGCAGGTTTGTCTGTCTCTCGTCGGTGATCAGTGCTGACTATCGTTTGTCAGCCTCTCACGGAGCTGTGACGGAGCAGGAATTTGCCGATAGCAACCTCTTGAGCGTGGTAGGTGCAGATCTCCGATCTGGGCCAGGAGCCCGATCGGACTGTCCGGCGGACACGCAGCCGGGACGGCCTGGTCGCTGGATCAGCCAGACCTGCCGGTGGCGCGTGCGATCAGAATCGCCACCACGATCACCAGGATCACTCCGGCACCGACAGCCATTCCACGGGCGAAGAATTGCCATCGCCGGTCATCATCGACGTAGTAGTGCACCTGTGGCTCGCCGCCACGGCTCGCCGACGAGGTCCCGGCCGACAGCGACCTGCTGACGTCCTCGGCGTCCTTGACCGCGTCCGCCAACTCGGTGGCAGCCGACTGCAACCCAAAGACCGTGTCGTCGTTGATCGTGGCGGTTGCGGTATGGAGCATTCCGGCGGTGTCCTCAAGGTTTCTCAGCATGTTCGCCGACCGCTCCAGCGATTCGACCGCATCCAGGTCCAGCCTCGGCCGGTCGAACACCTCAGCGACCATCGACCGCAACATTCGTGCACTGTTGGTACTGATGTCCTCGACCCGCGCGATCGCCTCGAGGATATCCTCCTTCGCATCAGTGACAACGTCGGTGAACACGTCCTGCAGCTCGCGTGCGTCCGCAACCTGAACGTCGGCCAGGTCCGCGGCTGCCTCGCCCTCGCGAGCTCGCTTCCAACCGTGGAGTTTGGCCTTCGGGTACACGTGTTCGTACGCCTTGCTGTCTACCCGGATGTGATGTGCCTGGCACAGCAGCAACAAGTTCCCGAAGTTGTTGCGCTGAGCAACTGGCATGTGCACTTCAAACCGGGGACCCTTTTCGTCGAGGGCGCAGATGTGCGCGATCTGGATGTTGATGCTCGGTTCGCCGTCGATGAACCGCATCACCTGCTCCGGGCACTTCGGGGCATAACAGTGGCCTCGGCTCAGCATGAATAGGGCCGCACGCACCGCAGCCCTGTAGTTCCGTGCCGGGCTCACGGCCGACGCCCCAACCCGTCACGACGCACGCCGGTCATCTGACGCCCTCCATTAGGTTCCATGCTCGGACCGCCCAGTCTCCCGCCATTTCGATCGAGTTCGTCGCTATGACATGACCCGGAGGCACCGCCCTGAGCCCGCAAAACGACGGTGGGCAACAGCGTCAGACTGATCATGCTTCCCTTTCAGCCTCCGCTCGAATGCGTCATCGCTGGTTGTCGATGAATTCTGCCAGGCCGTTTGCGCGCAACTCGGTCAGCTGGTCGATTAGGTCGAGACAGCGTTCGCGTTCCTCGGCTGCTTCGCTTTGCCGATGGAGGCGGAGCCGACTGAGGTCCTGGGCCACTCGCGCGGGAGCCTTGGCGAGGTTCCCGATGTCTATGCCAATGGCCTGAACGACTCGCTCACATACGAGGAGCGTCGAAGATGGCACAACCTGTGCCCTCTCGGCGAGGGCCCTATGGCCTGTTGGTAGTCACCTCCGAACGCGGCTGACGCTAGGAAGCGTGCGAGCAGTTCGTCCAGAAAGCGTCAGCTACTGCCCCATGGGTTCTTCCCTCGGCGCTCTCCGACTATCCGATGCCCAACCGGACACGGACACGGACCAGCGGCCGAGCACAGCTCGCTGAGCTTGCACGCGAACAGGTTTGCATCCACAATTGCAATCTTCCGCACATTGTTTGCGTGGGCAGGAAGGGCTAGACCATGCCGGTCGGGACCACATACACCATGCTGTTCTATCCGCTTGTACACCCACCCAAATTGACACTCTTCGAGGCCGTGCTGTACTGGGACGGGTTGACCAGCCTAGTCCCTACCAACGTCAACTACTTTTCAGCGTTTGGGAATTCAAATGAACTGGGCTTACTAAGAGACGAAGGGATATACACGCCGACTCTCCTTGACGATAACCTTCCCGGATACGACGCTCTCGTCGACCAGTTGGCGCAGATTTCGAGCCTCTTCGACACTTACCATCACCCGCCCAGCGAGCAACTCAATATGTACACCCGGCTGTGGCAGGGGAAGTTGCCGTTGAGAATCGAACACGACCTGCTATCCAGCGGACTAATCGTGCCGGATGACACGCAGCCTGGCGCCTTTCGAGGTCACGCCGGGATGCTAAGCGCGCTCCTAAGCCTCGCTGCCAGCCAGGCCGCCACGCAGTTGCAACGCATACCCGGCCGGAGCAGGTTCATACCGAGTACGAGTGACGAATTCGCCGATCGATGCGCCACAGATCCAACTGCGGCCTCTCAAGTGACCCCTAGTTGGGTGCTCGACGTGAGTCGTGCTCTACCTGTGCCTCCACAGGACACACCACTTGAGAGGGTTTTGGATTTTCGCGCCGAGTTCGAAGATGAGCGGCGAGGTTGCGTGCGGGCGGTCCGGGATCTACAGAACGATCTCCGAGAGTGTATCGACGATCCTTCCGAATTGGTTTGGGAGACGCAGGAGAAGATCGATGCCGCATTAACGGAACTGCGGTCAGGTGCGCGGGCACGCTTCGGGGATATCGCTACTAGATCAGTCGCGGTCACCGTCGCGATATCTGCTCCACTCGCCGCAGGCCTGCACGGTGGACCCCTGATAACTGCTGGAGCGGTTGCGCTCTCCGGCCTGGCGATCAATATCGCTTCCCGCAACATACGCAAGGCCGATGACAGGTTTTCCTACATCTATCAGCTCGAGAAGCGGTTCCCTGCCACTGCCTTCAGCTAATCACCGATTGCAAGCACGGGGCATTGACGCACCGGCACGCCCCCAGGTTCGCGGCCGGTCAGAACGCCGAGTACAGCCGGAGTCTTTCCGATACGCGTTCCAACTTGGCGATGTAGCCAGGTGGTCGACGGCGATCCTTGCCTGACGGCGTTACTGCTTCCTGCCGCGAGGCTTTCCCTTGAGCCACCGGCTTCCCCATCGTGGCTTCGGCATTTGTGGCCAGCCTTGCAACTCGAGATCACTGACAAGCTCCTGCCGCTCCACAGACACTGGTGGCCGAGCCGCCTTATCAGCCTGCACTTGATCCTCGCCGGGGCCGAGTATGACGAGCTGAGTGATACACCCCTCGGCATCAACCAGCTCGGAGCTGACGATCTGCCACCTACCGGGCGCGGAGCTCTCCTCGACTGTTTCCTTTTCCCGCAATCCATGCAAGGTTGCCGCCTTACCGGGGTATACGGAGGCGCCTTGACGCGTTCTGCGCCACATCTTCCACCGTGGCAGACGCTTCAGGATCCCGGTCTCATCACGCCGCCACCCACGGCCTTGGCTGTCTACAAAGGTCAGCACAACTTGTACGTCGTCGTTCATTGCGGCTAGGTCACATCCAATGACCAACCCCAAGGAAGCACAGAGGCTGGTGGCAGGCCCGATGACGTCAGCACGGGCCGCGTAACGCTGCTGCCGTGACCGCAGGAACACCGATGCGACGACACTGTAGTAAGGGTGTCCGGAAGAGTTCCTGACCTTGCAGACCATTTCGGAGTCCGACCAAGCTCCTGGCTCGTCGGGTAGATCGACATCGAGCGGAAGTTCCTGAGCCTGGAAGTACATCTCGCCATGGAGGCCTGATGCGTCTCGCCTGGTCTGATCCCGCTTTGTGGTGAGGATCGCGATGGCTGCGGCAAAGGCGGCAGCAGTGCCGGCCACACCGCCGACCGCATCCCCAGCAGAGCCGATTGTATTCCAGTCCATGGCAACATCATCTCGCTGTTGGGCAGTCTTCAGCACGATTTGCGTAGGCCCATCGGGTAGCCGGCAGCTACTCTAGAGCGCGCCCGACGCGCGCTTCCGGCGACCGCGGGGCGCGAGCGGTGACGGAGCAGGCCATTCAACGGTGCTGTTGGTGTCAATTGGGCGTTAGCCAGGCCCGTCGCCACCTCGACAAGACATCGGGAGCTGGTCCGGTCATCGCCATGCTGAGGATCTGCAACCGAGACCCTCAGCAGATTTGCTGACGCGCCAGGCTGCGACGGCCGCACAGGCCCAGTAGGTTCAGGCGTCTCCGAGCTTGGGTTCGAGGTTAAGACTTTCGGGCGTCAACTCGTCTGAGCTCAGCGGCTCGGCGCTCAAGTCGAGTCGGTTCGTGTATGAGCTGATGTCGATCGCCGCAACGGTGCCTAGACGTTGCAGCCGGCGAAACAAGCGGAAGAGAAAGAAGAGGAGTGTAGTTTCATCATCGCTGTACTCGGGCACATCGGCTTCTGGGTCGTCCGGGCGATCGAAGGAAATCGCTGCCAGGGCGCACCCAATATCAATGCGCCGATCGCCGGGTAGTCCCATGATCTGCTGGACAGCGGCTTTCCCCTCCAAATCCGACCACCCGTTCCTTGTGGTGACCATGCCGCCAATGATGTCGACCGGGGGCTTGGCTGGATACATTCCACCTGCGTGCGGGATAGGGATGCTCGTGCGGCGCAGTCGCCGAACACTCGCGACCTTTTTCCCCGCATAGTCCATCAGCGTCTTGTTCATCTCCTGCTTGACTTCGAATGCGGCGTAGATCGCCTCGGCCGGTACGAAGAGATCACCTGCAGAAGTCTGAGCTAGGAGCGGCGAATACTGGGGGTCGTAGATAAGCACGTCCATTTGCTCACTCATGTTGCCGTCGGCATCCATGACAATTCCCGCAGCCACCCCATAACGGGCAGGAAGGAACTCGCGGAGCACCCGAACCCAGTTTGCTTCAGAGTCATCACCGATCGTCGTTCCATGGGCCGTCAGTTCGGGCACGATTTCAAGAGCGACCAGCAGCTGGCGTTGCTTCTGCAGGAAGGCTGCCCGCAATCGCTCGTCTCTGCTCGTCATCACGTCTCAACCTCCCGAATCCGCACGTTGATCCTCGTGACAGTACCGTCTGCGCAGGCGCGAAGGCCGTGCGATCTCCATCCTCTGACTCCCAGGGAAAGGACCAGCAGATACACGTCGTACTCCCCCTGGCCAGCCAGCGCTCCTATCGCCCCTCGATCCATTCCACTTGGGCCTAATGGGACGGGGTGCGTGTGCCATTCACCCAAGTAGCCGAGAAGAGAGGACTTATCGTTCGCCAGGTGATGCCTGAGCGAGCGAGCAGCTTTTCGGGCGTCACGCCGGTATCGGATGCGAGTAGCTCTGGGGTCGGGAACAACCGGGGCCACAGTCACAGTCGGCTCACCATCAAGGAAGTAGCCAAGGAGGATACCGCCGGTCTCGCGTGGCAATGCTGCGCGTCCAGAGTCAGCCATGCAGTCGAGCATCGAGCTGCCAACCCAGAGGAAATTCATGGCACAACCGGAAACAGTTCGCGGCGCTCCCCAGCCGGCGGAACCGGCTCGCCAGCCAGCATCCGTATTGCCGTCCGGGCTCCGATCGCCGCCGTCTCGATCACGGCAATCGGAGGGGTCGGGCTGATTGGATCGCCGCATCCACCCTCACGCTCGGAAAGCGTCATTCCTCGCACACCGTCACTAGGCAAATTGTCAAAGCCGTCGAATGGCGGACAGACATCGACACGAGCGTACTGACCGTGTCCTTCTACGGCGACGCGCAGGAACCTCCTACCCGTTAGCCTCGATGCGGCTAGCAGGAGTTGCCAGGTGAGCCGGTCTCCAGTGCAGTCGACCACCAGGTCGCGTTCACGCAGGAGGACGATCGCATCGACGAGCTTCTTGATCGCTCCCCCCTGTCCGATCTGAGGGATGGGGGCCCGGTCGGCGGCGACACCACGTACGGCGTCTGTCTTGAGCGCTCCTGTGTAGCAGGAGGGAGCCGCATGCCTCACAAGGTTTCCCGGCTTGAGGTGGTCATCGTCGTGGATCCTGAGGTGGCGGACTCCGCTCCGATGAAGCATGTCCGCGACGTACGACCCAACGCTTCCTGCTCCGATCACAGAGACCGTCCGGTCTTCGACCTTGGAGACCTGAGGCCCTGCACGTCTGCGTTGGGAGGCGAATCGTTCCGCGACCTCAAAGTAGGGTTGCTTGAGTTCGCCTCCGGAGCGCGTTATCCAGAACCCGATGAGTCCGACAGCGCCGAGTCGCGTGTACCTGCAGACGAGTAGCACCGGCCATCCCACTGCGAGTACCTTCTCCGCGGATGCTCGATGCTGCCCGAGGGCGGCCAATAGGTCAGCACTGTTGACCAGCGGGACAGTCATCTCGCCTAAGTCGACGGCAATACCATTCAAGGGCTGGTGACTGCGCTGACGGCCCCGCTGCCGGGTCTTTGGTTTGCCACCAACTGGCGGCGCGGACCGTCGTCCACCAGCAACACTGAAGGAACCGTATTGGTTCGGTCGTGCCGCCCGAAACCAATACCCGGCCAAGGCCGGCCATTCGTCGATAACAAACAGTGGAACGCCGATTCGTTGGCCCCAACTCATCCAGTACGGCTGATGGTATGCCTCGAGGTCGAGGGCGGGTTCGTCGTCCATCCACCCGTTCTCGTCGTGCTCAATCCACACAAGCACGCGATCGAGCAGAGCAGGAACTTCTAGCCACGGAAGGTCGCCCATTGAGTGTCTGTCCCACAGGCACAGAACGCCGCCGGCACTGCGGTGCCAACTCATTTCGCTGGGGCGGTCAGGGAGGACTACGTCAGGCGGACCGTACGGAAACTGATCAGTGAGTTTGATCTCCACCCTCTCGTCGTTCAGGCCAACCTTTCCTACCCACTTCCACTCGCCCGGGGCGTCACTGGTGGACACAGTGCGGAATCCCGCCCGATTCAAGTCCTCGTCGAAACAGCGGAGGACAACCTCGACATGCGAGTCGACATCCGAATCCGTCATCCGAAGGTCGGCGAGTCTCCGCTAGGCAGGGACTTGCGCCCCGGCGTCCGCAAGGCATCAGTTGCGGCCGCGGCCGCCTCACTCGGCACGGCGGGAACTGGGAATACTTCGTCGCCGTCGCTGTTTTCGCCGAGCAGCGACTTGAACCCTTCCGCCGCGTCGTGATCATCCTCGGATTCGAACGCCTCCTCGGCGGTCATCGCGGCCTCTTCCCACTTGTCGGCGAGTGCGTCGAACTCATCCTGAGTCGCGCGGACCTCTAGTTCCTGGTCGGGTAGTGCCGGGTTGGTCAGACGTTCGGATCCGTCAGCGTGACCGCGGATCAGGGGCGCCATCTGAGCCAGGGCGCGCGTGTAATACTCAGCTGTAGATCCCAGCGCGTCGTCGCCGGTCGCGAGCGGCAGGTTGGCGAATGCGTGGTACGCCGCCACTTCCACAAACAGGCCACCCGGCTTGCTCTCCTCTCCCAGGAGGGCGCGCCGTGTCTGCCGGGCGAGCTTCACGACGGGCACGTAGTTTTGGTCAAAGTCAGCGTTTCTCGTACTGGACAGGCTCCCGAACTCAACGGGGTCAGTCTTCTCCCAGCCACCGTCCCTGTTCGGGATCTCCCACGCGTTGCCGCACGAACGTGCCGGAACAATGTCCACATGCATGTCGAATTCAGGAAACTCGACCTTCACGGACCGATCATTCTCGGCCACGCGGTCGCCATACTCGTCGGCGAGCACGGCCGCCATCTTGCCGAGCAGGTCTTGTGGCCCATAGCCATCAGGTAGCTCGGGCAGTTCGCAGAACACATCCACATCCTTAACTCTCCTGATCGACACCTCCCGTGCATACGAGCCTATGAGGAGCGTCTTCAGTCCCCATCCCCTCAACTCATCGTCCATGTCCAAGACGTCACGAACCTCGGCGTGTGCATCACGCGCGTGTTCGGCGTCTACGCCGGGCTCGATCGCCGACAAGGCGTTCTTGAACTCCTTGCTGAGGAGCGCCATAACGTTCCCCCCTTCCGGTTGCACAGCCGATGCTGGTATCTCCAACAGAGTAGGAGGCGGCACCGACAAAACCTGTGCGCCACCCAGAGGATCCGTCCTTGCCGCTTGTCGACGCCGCTCCGCAAATGTCATTCGGCTCTATTTCTCCGAGCCTTGAGCTCAGGTCGCCCCAGCTGCTAGCGCGACTCGGGCACGCACACGGCCCAACCTCACCCGTCGAAGTCCGCAGGCCCGCCCAGCGCAGTAGCGAGCCCGGCCCGAGCCACAGGCGCTGGCGGGCGTGTCGGCATCGCTCTCGACTACCTTGCAGCACGCGTCAACTGTCTCGGATCGCGCCTTCAATTCCGTGTCGGCTTGTTGAGCCGGTTCGCCACTGGTCCGCGAGTGCACTAGCCGAGGCACGCCGATGCCGAGTGGACGTCGCCGTCAGGCCAGACGGACGGCCACCCCTTCGACCGCCGTGGCTGCCGACTCGAATGCCCCAACGCTGTCACACTTCTTGCACTTAAGGCGTGAAGGCCGCGAATCAACTCAGAATTGACCGATCCGGGTGTCGCACGAGGCGAGTTCCGGTGGTGCACGGGGCGAGTGCTTTTGCCAGATTTCGTGGCGCGCTGCGGATGCGCTGGTCGCAGGAATATGAAGCTGGAGCTGGTAACTTCAGGTTGTCATTGTCGCATCTAAGTTGACAGCCTTTGAGGGGTCTGTGTGAGCATTCCGGGCTCTGCCCATCTGGTTCTGGCGCCCGGTGTGGTGCATCTTGATGAGCCGTCGGCGGTGTTTGAGGCGATGTTGTCGGGGTGGGCTAGACAGCAGAAGTCGCGGCTGCTGGCCGACGCCACGATCGAGGCGAGACTGCTGCTGGTACGGCGATTCAGCGAGTTTGCCGGGTCGCATCCGTGGGATTGGACGGCCGGCGATGTGGAGGATTTCACGAGCAGTCTGATGTCGGGCGATGGCCGGTTGGCGCCGTCGACAATCCGGGGTTATCACCTGACGTTGCGGCTGTTTTGCGACTATCTACTGGATGGCCGTTACGGCTGGGTCGGGCAGTGCGAGGAGCGGTTCGGGGCCATCCCGTCGCAGGTTTGCCATGACTACAACACCGCCGCGCACCTGGTTGACTACGAGGGCAAACCCGAGCGCCGGCCGTTCACCTATGACGAGTTGCAGACCCTGTTCGATTTCCTGGATTCCCGGGTCGAGGTCGTCGCCCGGTCGGGCCGCAAGGGGGCGTTGGCGGCGATGCGGGACGCGCAGATGGTGAAGACGGCCTACGCGTTCGGGTTGCGACGACGCGAACTGTGCTTCCTTGATGTCGCAGACCTGCGCCCGAACCCGCGGATGCCGCAGTGGGGAACCTTCGGCGCGGTGCATGTCCGCTATGCCAAATCCAGCCGGGGCAGCGCACCCAGGCGCCGCACGGTACTGGCGGTCCCGGAGTTCGACTGGGCCATCGACGGGCTACGGCAGTGGGTCGAGCAGGCCCGTCCGCTGCTAGGCCCGGGGCCGCGCCAGGAACTATGGCTGACCGAACGCAAGCAGCAGGTGTCGGTCAAAACGACCGACAAACGGTTCGCGTTCCTGCGCCAGCAGGCAGGGCTGCCAACCGATCTGACGTTGCACTGCCTGCGGCACTCCTATGTCACCCACCTGATCGAGTTCGGCTACCCCGAACGGTTCGTCACCGAGCAGGTCGGCCACTCCTACGCCTCGACCACAGCGATCTACACCTCGGTGTCCAACGACTTCAAAACCAAGACCCTGCAGGCCGCACTCCAGCGGGTCTACGGAACAAACACCAGCACCCCCGACGACACCAAGAGCCGGGAGGAACGATGACGATGAGCGAAGGCGCGAGGCCGGTGATCCGATGGAATCTGCGCCAGGTGATGGCCGAGAACGGCATGTTTCAGACCAGCGACCTGGTAGAGCCGCTGCGTGAACAGGGTGTCGAAATGTCGCGGCAGATGGTGCATCGGATCGTCACAAAGGCCCCGCAACGGATCAACGTGGACCTGCTCGCGGCACTATGCGACATCTTGGACTGCACCCCCAACGACCTGCTCGAGCTGCGTCACGAGCAGGTCCGGCAGGCACCGGCTGTCGGCGATACCGGCCCAGGCATCGGTGACCTGCGGCCGATCCGTGCCCGCGTCCGCCGTCCCGGCGATCGATAAATGAGTGAGACTTCCTGCTTCGACTGCGGCAACCCCAGCACCCACACCCGGCTGCCACACGCATGGATGTGCAAGGCGTGCCGCCGGCGGCGGCACTACCATCCCCAGCCCTGCCCGGGCTGCCAGGCGACCCGACCACTGGCCTACCGGTTGACCGACCGAGCCGACGACACACCGATCGTCTGCGCATCCTGCGCCGGCGCCGAGTCGGTCTTCGCCTGCAGCGAGTGCGGCCGAGAAGACCACCCCTACGGGGCCAGCCGCTGCGCCCGCTGCATCCTGCGCGAACGGCTCACCACGCTGCTCACCGACCCCGACACCGGCCAGATCCACGCCCGGCTACGGCCGATATTCGACGAACTGGCCGACTCCGAACGCCCCCAGACCGGGATCTGGTGGCTGCGCAAACAACCCGGCATCGGCCCACGGCTGCTAGGCCAAATGGCCCGCGGCGAACTCGAGATCAGTCACGACACCTTCCGAGCCCTAACCTCCGATCGCGCCCACAACTACCTGCGTGAGCTACTCGCCTCGGCCGGTGTGCTGCCCGCCTACGAGCCACGGATCGAACGGATCCTGCCCTGGCTCGACCTGAAACTCGCCCCACTCCCCGCCAACCACGCCGACCTGGTCAGGCGATTCGCCCACTGGCACGTGCTGCGCCACCTCCGCAACGTCGCCCGACAACGACACCTCACCAAAGCAACCACCGACAACGCCCGCGACCACATCAGCACAGCGATCCGATTCCTCGCCTACCTCGACCAGCACCACGCCACCGCGGCCGTCGCCGCCACCCAAGAACAACTCGAGCACTACCAAACCATCCACAACATCAGCCTGGCATCGGAATACACCTTCATCACCTGGCTGCGCCGCAGCCGGATCAACACCCAACTGCGCATCCCCCACGCCCCCGCCGGCACACCCGCGGTCACGATCTCCGACGAACAGCGCTGGCAACACGTCGAACGCCTACTGCACGACCAAACCCTTCGCACCTACACCCGCCTCGGCGGCCTGTTCACCCTGCTGTTCGCCCAACCCCTGTCAAACATCGTTGCCATCCGCACCAATCAGATCACCATCACCACCGACGACCGCGTCGACATCACGTTCAGCACCATCCCAGTCCAGATGCCCGCCATCGTCGACCAGATCATCAGAAACCACCTACAACAGCGAGGCAAGAGCCTCTACGCCTCCCGCAACACCGACTGGCTGTTCCCCGGCGGAAAACCAGGACGCCACCTCAACACCGAGAACATCCGCGCCCAACTCGTCGCCATCGGCATCAAACCCCACGAGTCACGCAAAGCCGCACTCTTCCAACTCGCCGGCGAAACGCCAGCCCCAGTACTGGCCGAACTCCTAGGAATCGCCAACACCACCGCCGCCAACTGGGCCAAACTCGCCGCCCGCGACTGGACCGGCTACATCGCCGACCGCGCACACTAACCCGAACCCGCCCAACTCGAATACGACCCCTCCGCCGACATTCTAGCGCCGAAACGATTAGATGCGATCTGGCGACGGTGTGGGATGTGCCGGGTTCTTCACTCCACCGCTGGTCAGCGGGAGGCCGGTTGTCGCAATCCGAAAGTCACGTTAGCCGAGATCTTGCGGTTCAGGTATCTGAATAGTCGCCTGACCTGCGCTCTTCCCGGGGCCTCGCATCTGATGCGATGATCCCGCATCTGATGCGGGCGAGTGGAGAGTGGTTTCGGTGCAGGATCGCGGTGAGGTTCCGGGCGCGGCCGGCCTGGTTCTGGTTGATGGAGTGTCGCTGCTTCATCCCGAGGAGCAGGTGTTCGAGGCGATGCTGGAGGGCTTCGCGAACCAGCAGTTGGCCAGGAATCTGGCGTTCCCGACGGTGCAGAATCGCGAGCATCAACTGCGGGCGTTTACCCGTCATGCGGATGCTTTCCCGTGGGTCTGGTCGTCGCATCTGGCCGACGACTGGTTCAGTGATCTGCGCGCAATCCGGCATGTGTCACGGTCGACCGTGCGCAGCTACCAGGTCGCGATCCGCGGCTTTTGCGCCTACCTGATCGACCCGGTCTATGGCTGGGCCAGTGAGTGCGAACTGCGGTTTGGGACGCACCCGATCCAGGTCATTCACGAGGTGAACGCCGCCGCACATGTGGCTGATTCCGAGGCCGGACCGGCGCGGCGCGCATTCACCCGGAACGAACTGCAGGCGCTGTTCGACTACGCCGACGACGAGGTGGCACGCAAACGCGCGCTGGGCCGCAAGGGTTGGTTGTCGGCGTTTCGGGACGCCACGATCTTCAAGATCGCCTACGGCTACGGGACACGCCGCAACGAAACCCGGATGCTCGATGCCGTCGACTTCGGCCGAAATCCCGAAGGTCCTGAGTTCGGTGAGTACGGCGTCTGCTACGTCCGGCACGGCAAAGCACAACGCGGATCCCCACCGAAACGCCGCTCTGTGCTGGCGGTGTGGGCCTGGACCAGCGAGGTTCTCGAGCAGTGGTTCACCGAGATCCGGCCGCTCTTCGGTGCGGGGAACAACCCAGCGGCGTGGCCGTCGGAGCGTGGCCCGCGGGTCGGGGTGCAGCAGCTGAACAAGCGGCTCGCGGCCTACCGCGACGCGCTCGGGATGGACCCGCAATCACCGGTCACTCGCCACCGATCAGTAACCGGCAGCGAATCGACCTCATCCGGCGCATCCACACCGACCCCACCATCAAGCCGATCGACCGTGTGATCGGCCTGCTCATCCTGCTCTACGCCCAGCCACTCACCCGGATCGTCCGCCTCACCCTCGCCGACATCACCCACGATGGCGATCAGCTATCGATCCGTCTCGGCGAACCACCAGTGCCCGTCCCCGAACCCTTCGCCGACATCGTCACGACCTACCTGGCCAACCGCCCGAACCTCACCACCGCGACCAACCCAGGCAGCCAACTGCTGTTCCCCGGCCGGCGCGCAGGCCAGCCCATCCACCCCACCAGCATCCGGCTACGCCTGCACAATCTCGGCATCCCCAACCTCAACGCCAGAACCAGAGCCATCCGCGAACTGTTGCTCCAAGCACCAGCGCCGGTCGTGGCAGCAATGCTCAACTACAACAACCAACGAGCACAACGCATCGCCGCCGACGCAGGCGCAACCTGGAAGACCTACGCCACCAGCCGACCCGCCCAAACCGGCAGCACCACCGACCAGCCCTGACCACCGCAAACCCTGCCTACGTCAAACGTTGATCCGGTATGACATCTGGCGACAGTCGAACAGGAAGCTCCACCAGTATTCAGTCGAGCGAAACGGCTATTCCGCCAAGTCGCCGCTCGGGCGTTGAGCCAGAATGGACAACTCGGAGACTTCAGTTGGCGCCGATTTGGCCGTGCGACGGCACATCTGTGAGCGCTGTGCCACCGCCTACACCGCGACCAGATCCGACCAACGGTTCTGCTCGGATCGCTGTCGCCTTCGCCGCTGGCGGAGCCGCCGAGAGCTTCAGATGAAGGCCGCGGTAGGCGACGCCGTACGCCTCAACGCTTTGCTTGCGGAGGTTGATCGGCTGCAACTCCAAGTCGCCGAGCTTCAGCGCGCCAACGCCGCGCTGCGTGAGGCTCTGTCAACCGCAGAAATGCGGTTGGTCTCCCCTCGCAGTGGGTATCGCGGGTGGGATTTGGTCGATGGCTCACAGAGGCAGCAGCGGACGCAGTGAGCTGCCCGATCGCGATTCCTACAGAACGTCATCCGAGCAATATTCGGACCTGGACAACGTCTCATTTCCGGCAATGTTGATCGCTGGCTCGGCGTGACTCGGGAACCGCATAGAGTTCAGGTCCGAGTCGATCACGGGAGCAGTCGGCCCTCTGTCCATGGGCTTTGTAGTTGACGCTTTCGGCGACCGTTGTTCCAGGCCCCTGTGAGGCCACCGCCAGCCTCGGTAGAGACTTGGAACAGCTGTTCCTGCAGCCGCTGTACGGCGTAAATGTGGTTCCTCGCTTGGTTGGGGTGTCAGTGATCGTTGGTCCGGATTGACAAGCCATGCGGTAGCGCGGCAATGATGTCTCCGAAACGGGAGGACGGCCGGTCAGATGATTCGACGCAAGAACGCCTTGTTGGACACGGCACTTGCCTGTGTAGAGCGCGGTATTCCGGTGCAGGCGGCAACGATTAGCGGCACTCCAGTCGGCGAATGGATCACCGATGTGGAAGCAGTACGCGCTGTCTGGGACGTCGACGAACCACCGAGCTTGGCGATCACCTCGTGTCCGGCCGTGGCTGTCTGGCGTCTGCCACGGGTCGCCGGCGCGTACGGCAAGCGGCTCTACGAGCAGCAGCGTCCCGGCGTGTGGCCACCAACGATGAAGCT
Source organism: Kribbella sp. NBC_01245 (assembly GCF_036226525.1). NCBI lineage: Bacteria > Bacillati > Actinomycetota > Actinomycetes > Propionibacteriales > Kribbellaceae > Kribbella > Kribbella sp. NBC_01245. The sequence goes on along the minus strand of NZ_CP108487.1, from coordinate 1,408,841 downwards.
GCCAGATGGTGACTGGATCACCTGCACACTCCAGCCTGACGGCGACCTGGGTCCGCTGGCGACCGGCGTCGAATACATCGCGCCGGGAACCCCTGTCGTGATTCCACCGTCGACCACAGCCAACGGACGACTGCACTGGGACGGATCGAAGTTTCCGCTTCACCCGTTGCCGAGCGCCGATGCCGTCCTTTCGGAGGTGCTTCGGGCTGAGCAAGAGCACGTGGAGCTGTACGGTCAGCTCGGCTGACGCCTTACTGACCGCGCAGTTGGACATCGTCCTTTAGCCCTTCTCCCCCACAGCTAGGAACAACGAACTCGCCGCGACCAGCTCCGGCATCCGGTCAGCCAGCCGCGAGCACTCCAGCGCCGTGTCCAGCGGGTCGTACTCGGCCAAGCTGCCAGAGTAGGGCCGAGACTTGAAGTGCGCGTCGAGCATCACCGTTAACCAGCCACCGGGCCCGGTGAGTCCGAAGATTTTCACGGGTCGCAGACCGGTGTTGATCAGCTCGCTGCGCAGCTCGCTCTCGCGGTGGTAGTAGCAGTGGGCCATCCGTTCGTTCGCTGCGCTGTGTCCGTTGTCAAGAATGTCCCGCACGATGCCTTGCCTAGCCAGCAGCGTGTTGGCTAGCGTCGAGCCGATCAGGTTGGCGGCCCGATTGATCGCGACGGCCGCCACGACGCCGCCCGGCGGCAGCACTCGGAGCGCCTCTCGGAGTGCCTGGCGACGGTCGCTCGCGTCGGGCAGGTGGTACAGGGGCCCCGCCATCAGGACGGCATCGAAGGACTCGTTCGGCCACGGCAATCGGCGCGCGTCGCCGAGCTGAGCGGAGATTCCAGCGGCGGCAGCCTGGTCGATGTGGCGTTGAACCGGGTCTAGCAGCACGACGTCGTACCCCTGCTCGCGAAGCCATTCCGCATGCACCCCCGGTCCGCCGCCGATGTCAGCGACACGAGCGGGAGCCGACGGGAACCACTCGCCGAGGAAGTCGTAAAGCCGGGCTTGCTCCAGGCGACCTTTGACAGTGGAACTGAGCCGTGCGGCTTCGTCCCAGCGTGTCGAGTAATGGGTCTCGATCTCCGGATCGACGGCCGGTCGATCCACAGGTACTAGATGTGTATCCATTGCACTCCTAATTGTCGACGTGGAACAGCGGGCGGGCGTCCGCTCTGCTGGCTGTGCGCCCGCCCGCTGGTCTGTGAAGGGAGCCGTCAGCCTCGGAAGCCGACGGCTCCAGCTTGGTGAGGCGGGACCGGAACCGCGCGGCGATCACTCCGCGCCAGAGGTTGGGTGCCGGTCCCGCCGGCACAGGGGTGAACCGCGATCGCCTAGTCGATGTGACGCGCGATCAGGACATCGACGCCGTCCTTTTGTAGGTCGTTACGGATCGCCCGTGGATCGCCGATGACCGCAAGGTGATGGAGCCCGGGCACAAGAATCCGCTCCACGCCGCCCTGTGTGACCTCGGTCAGCAGGGCGTCGAATGCGTCGGGTGCGCTCTCGATGCGCTCGACGTAGATTTTTCTGAGATCGAGAGCCTGTGACACGGCGAGGTCCACCAGATTCTGGCGCGCGTTCGCCATCTCGACCTCGGTCATCAGAAAGTGCTCCCGGATGTACCCCAGAGCTGCCGCTCTTGTTTCACCGACTGCCACTGCCACCATCTCCCCGCCCCCGTGGAGGTCCGTTAAGCCCGTCTAGCCGAGCGGGCCAATCCCGGAGTTCCCGCCGAACCGAACTGACGATCGCGACATAGAGCACCCCTGCGATGAGATAGAGAAGGGCCATTTGCAGACTCATCGGAGCTCCACACCTACGCATGGCGCGACGGTTGCCTTCGCCTGATCCGCCCGATCGTTCATGACCCGGCAAGAGGGATACCGACAGCGCAGCGCGTGCTCAAAGACAGCAGCAGCCTCGGCCTCGTTCTCATCGCTGACAATCGGATGGGCCCCAGCCAGACACAGATAACGCGCCGCGGTGCCACGCCCTGCGGGCACAACTCCGCGACGGCGGCCAGTGACCGGGGGTATCGTGTCGATTGCTCGCCGTTGCCTTTCATGAGCAGAAGCTTGCAGGGGTTACGACGTGCTCGACAGGGCGCAAATGGGGGCGCAAATGTGCATGCGCCCCTTCGGGATCAGGTGGGGAGGAGCGCGGTGCCGAACGAGCGGTTGGCTGAGATCTTGCGCCTGGCGGGCCTCTCCAACAAGGCGCTCGCGAGGCGCGTGCAGGAGCTGTCCGCTCGCCGCGGCCGCGAAATCCGCTGCGACCACACGTCGGTCAGTCGCTGGCTTTCGGGTACGACACCGCGGGAGGCGACAGCGTGGCTGATCGCCGAAGTGCTCTCGAGTGAGACTGGGCGATCGTTCAGCCTGGACGACATTGGCCTGACTGCTTCTCAGTCAGTCGACGCACGCTTGGGTCTCGATTACGACACTGCGGACGGTCAAAACGTCGGCCCCTTGGAGACCCTCTGGAACGCCGATCTGCAGGACATCCGGACCGTGGTGAGCGTTGAACCTGAGGCCCACGCCTGGTCAGGGGCGACCCTGCAATGGCTCCTGCGGGCCGAGAGCGGCGACACCCGCCACCAACCGACTTACGCAGTTGGGCGAGCCATCGGGAACGGCGACGTACAGGCACTGCGCGCAACGATCGACGCCTTCGCCAGCCTTGACGACAGGTTCGGCGGCGGCCACGCCCGCAAGGCACTCATTCAATACCTCCACACCGACGTTGCCGGCATGCTCACTGGGCGACTGACGGAAGCGTCTCAACCCGCTCTATTCTCAGCCGCTGCAGAGGGCACACTGCTGGCCGCCTGGATGTCCTACGACGCCGGATTGCACGGCCTCGCCCAGCGGTACTTCATCCAGGCCCTGAAGTTGGCCGATGTCGCCGACAACCCACTGCTCGGCGGCACAATCCTCGACGCGATGAGCCACCAGGCCACTTACCTCGGCCGCTCCGCCGACGCCGTCAACCTCGCCCGAGCCGCAAGATCCGGCACCCGCGGCATCGCCACCGCCGGCGTAACCGCGCATTTCCACGCCATGGAAGCCCGAGCGCTCGCGGTCGGCGGCGACTCCGTTGGCGCGGGCAAGGCGCTGAATTCGACAGTTCGCGTTTTCGAGAAGCGCGAACCCGGCCGCGATCCGGAGTGGATCAGCTACTTCGACGACACCGAACTGAGCGCCGAGTTCAGCCACTGCTTCCGGGATCTCGGACGCCACAAAGATGCCTTGACGTACGCCGCGCGCGCCACCTCCGGGGCATCCAATCGCAGCGACTTCTTCGTCAGGATGGTCGAAGCCGCAAGCCATCTGGCAACACCCGATTCGCCACATGCAGATCCAGATCTCGCCTGTGACGTAGCCAGCGAAGCGATTAGATCCGGCAGCCAATTGAAGTCAGCCAGGTGCATCCGCTACCTCACAGACTTCAGGCGGCAGCTGGAGCCCTTCGAGACCTCGACCGCCGTGCGGGACCTGGTCGCATCCATGGAGGACAACCCACTCTGGGAGTCGGCGGCCATCACAAACTCGACCTAGAACGGCGACCAGTCAGTCCTGCTGCCATCCGTACGCAACGTCTCGATGCGCTTCGCCAGCTCCCGCTGACCATCGTCGCTTCGGACGCTCTGGGCCAGCCAGGCAACCATCAAGAGTTCACGAAGATCTCGCATCGTCGGGTAGCCCGACCACTTCATCACGTCGTACCCGTACGTCTCCGTGAACAAGGCGTACTCCCTCTCGGTGTGCCAGCCGAAGCGCTCGAAGTACAACGCAGTCAGGATTAGGTCCCACTCGCGCGGACCAATCGCGAACCCGTCGAGATCCGCGAGAATCGCGGTACCTTCTCGGTTCCGAATCACATTGCCAACATTCGCGTCGCCGTGGATCACACCAGGCGCCAACTCGAACTCAAGCTCGCGATAGGCCCCTGCCAGCTCCTCGAAACGATCCTGCAGGAAGTCCCGATCCTTGACCTCCATGGTGTCGACCGCAGCGATCCGTTCGGCCGCCTTGCGCAGCGGGTCGTGAACCGGCAACTGCAGCGGCGGCTCGAGCGAATGCAGTTCCAGCAGCAACCGAGCGAGCTCGGTAGTGTTGCCGTACTCGACCTTCTCCGACGCCGAATGCCACAGCGTCACTACACGACCGTCGGCAGTCAGCGGTTGCTCGATCTTGATCGCCCGAACCGCCGGAATGCCGACAGACTCAAGCCAGCTGGCAACCGCTACCTCGCGCGATGCCGAGTCCAGCCTGTCGATGCTTGGAGCCACCCGACCGATGATCGGCTCCGATGCGAACCGGAAAACTGCACTCGAACCGATCCGGATCAACTCGGCCTCGCTCGCGTCGAGATCCACTCTGCTCGCAGCGGCGACAAGCGCCTCGAACGCGTTGCTGGAGTCCAACGGCGAAACACTCCGAGGCACAGGCATCCTCTCGCACACATCGTCGAATCGACCACCGCCAAGCTGCTTCCGATGCTATACGGGAAGCCTCAGCCGTCCGGTCTCCCAGACCTACCGATGAAGGCTCGCTGCTCGCCTCCGAACCCGATTGGCCGTCCCTCCAGACGTTGAGCTTCCGACCTGAAGCCACAACTCAGGAGGACAGGCGACGGTTCGTCGAAAGTTGCACCGACCTGCCGACCGGAATTGTTGCCCGGTCAGCGAGACTCGTGCTGGCTCGTCGCGGAGACCCTGATCCCCTGCGCTACTTCATCAAGACCACACTCAGCAGCGATCAGCACACTGCGGCGGACCTTGCCTACTGGGCCCATCGGCTAGGTGGGATATCGGAGTAGTATGCCGACGATTCGTGCCTGACCGCCGGTGCCGATAACCACGCTTGGTCTTGCCGGCGCCTGGCAGAACACCTTCTTCAGCATCTAGACGATCAGGTTCACGACCATCTCGACATTCACGGCCTTTGGACAGTCGTTCTCGCCAAGCCGACCTCCTGAGGCAGTACAGGAGGCCGCGTGCGAAGCCACGACTCGCGTCGAAGAAGCGCTCGACGCGGGCTTCGATCGCGATACAAGAGACGAATTGATTAACTTGCGATGTGCTGTGCAACTTGCTGGCCGCTGACGAAGGGATGACCGTGGCAGACGACACGACAGATCAGGATGCTTCGGGCATTGTCGCCTTCGCCTACGAGATGGGCGTGCTCAAGCGCCTTCGCAGGTCTGGCTGGTGGCATGTCGGCGTCCGCGATCCCGAGTCGGTCGCCGAGCACAGCCTCCGAGTCGCACAACTCGCGGCGTTGATTGCTGCCGAGGAAGGCGGTGACCCGGCGCGGGCCGCGTACATGGGCATGTGGCATGACTCCCAGGAGACCCGCATCGGAGACATCCCACATAGTGCCCGGCCGTACGTCGATGTCGCCTCAAACGAACGAATCACCGAAGACCAGATAGCCAACCTCCCCGACCGCACCGCGAAAAGCATCCGCGAGGCCGTAGCCGAGTACGAATCCGGCGGAACGCTAGAAGCACGTTGCGCCAAGGACGCCGATCGCCTCGAATGCCTCATGCAAGCCGTCGAATACCGCGAGGCAGGCTACGCCCGCGTCGACGGCTGGATCGAATCCTCCCGCTCCAACATCCAAACCCCCTTCGGCAAACGCCTCGCCGATGCAGCACTAACAGTCTCACCACTCGCCTGGCGCGACCGCTGATCAGCCATGCCCACTCAGTCCCAGCCGAGGACGAGCTGGTCTCGGACTTCTCGATGAGGTGCCCTGGCTGAAGGCCATTCTCGAACGAGCCTGCGGCTAGACGCTCGTCGTACGGTCGATCCAAGCTAGGTAGTCTGCTGACCCGGCTTCCAACCTGACGGCCGAGATCTCCGGATTGTCCCAACTGTGCGCTCGACGCAGATGCGTTTCCAGGTCTGCGTACCGCGAGTCAGACGTCTTCAGAGTCACCTGCCACTCTTCCGACTCTCCGTACTCGCCCTGATGCCAGAAAACTGACACCGCTGGGCCCTGAACCTGCGCACTCGCTGCAAGCCCGGCCTTCACCGCCGAGGCAGCGAGCTCAACGCCCTCGTCCCGAGTCCCCGTCGTCGTTGAGACCTGCAAATAGCCAGACATAGCCAGCAGTCTACGGAGCGAGTACCGGTCTTAGAGTGTCGGCGATATGCCGACCGTGCAGGAGGTCGACCGGCTCGGCCGGAACCTGCTCGAAGGCCTCATCGTGCTGACGACCTGATCCAGCGCGGCGTCGCGGTCAAGGTGCTGGAAGGCATCGCGGCCGGCGACGTCAGCCGTTGACGCCGACGGCATGCAGGAAGCAGTTTGGGCCCGCAAGCATCCGGTCGCCTACCTGAACGAGCTCGCCTCGGCGCTGACCAACCAGAGCAACATCTACGCCGAGCTCCGGCAGGGAACAGACGCGCTCGACGCAAACCGCGAGGCGATCGAGATCAGGCGCGATCTCAACCGTGGCGACCTCTCTGCGTTCTCGGCCGATCTTGCGCTGTCTCCCGAAAGGCTGACTGGCGAGGACATCGTCACGAGGGGTACATGCTGCTATCGCAACTCAAGCGGGCGTAGGCGACAGAATGGTCGTCCAAGAGGACTGCCACCAGAAGTCTCCGGCGCCGGTCTACTTGTGGGGGCCAAACTGGGTCGAGAGCACCCATCAGCCGTACCGAGTCGACTCCGCGTAGGTTGACTCCGGGGTACCTCGGGCGGCCTTCGACGCGAGCGTGAGAACACGAGGTCGGAAGAACGAGGGAGCAGCGTTGATCAGGTTCACGGACTTCATGACGGTGCCGGAGCCAGGGCTGACCAAGGTCAAGTTCAACATCCGGGCCGGGGTGGGCGGCGCGGAGGCGTGGGACCTGCTCCTCGCCGACGACCCCGAGGACTGGCTGGACATGAACCGCCATCGGGAGCGGCATCAGAACAACAACCTCGGCCGCGCCCGATACCTGCTGAGCTTCGCGCAGTACTACCCCTACGGACCCCAATACTTCATCTTCGGCGGCTTCTTCCGGGTCACGCCGGTCGTGCCCGAGCTCATCGGCGGCCCGGGGTACGCGCTGATCCCTCTCCCCCAGCACTCGGAGTACATCAAGCGGCTCATCATCAAGCTGGAGAGGCCGGTCGGCCGTGACCTCTATCTGCGTTGGTATGAGACGCTGCAGGACAGCAAGCTCAACCCCGAGGTGCACGAGCTGGCTCCCGACACCAAGCTCGGCACGTTTCCGGGCTACCAGAACGTCAGGCTCAAGCACCACGAGCTCCAACGCATCATCGCCAACGACGAGCCGAGCTGGAAGGACGCGCTCTCGAGCGTGAAGGGCGTCTACGTCATCACGGACCTCAGCAGCGGCCGGCTGTACGTGGGATCGGCTTCAGGCGAGGCCAACGGGCTTTGGCAGAGGTGGGCCGGCTACGCGCACCTGCGCAACCTCACCGGCGGCAACAGGGAGCTGGAGCGGATGCGGGTCGACCTCGGTGGCGAGCACATCGTCGGCAACTTCCAGTACTCCATCCTCGAGATCTTCGACCCGAAGACGAAGGCCGAGACGATACTCAAGCGCGAGTCGTTCTGGAAGCTCGCGCTCGACAGCCGCACGCACGGGATGAATCGGAACTGATTTCCCAACACGCAGACGAATTGGACGGCCGCCGCGCGAGCTAGCTACTCGACCCGACAAGGGGTGTTCGGCGGTCACTGCTTCTCGTGCCGTATCTCGGGCACTCGCCGTGCTCCGACATCCGATTCGCACTCGGAGCGAGCTTGAGACTGCGCTGAGACGCAGCGTACTGATCAGCGAACCGTGCATTTGGACCAGCCCGCAGTGCCCACTGCTCGCTACGCCCGCGCACAGCCTGGCCCCTTCCCCATGCGTTGAGCCTCGCGAATCTGATAGTCCACCGAAGGGTTTGGCGAGCGATGGCGTACGTGAAGGATCAATGGACTCGGCCAGTGAAGCAAGACGACGGATCTACCGTACGAGTGCGAACTGCGCGGTGGGGGCGTGGCAAGAGGTGGTTGGCCGGGTGGATTGATCCCAGCGGCAACGAACGGACGAAGGCATTCAGCACCAAGGTGCCAGCTGAGCGGCATGCGAATGCAATGGAGACGGATCGGGAGCGTGGTGAGTACATCGATCCGGAGGCTGGGAAGGTTCGGTTTGAGGAGGTTGCGGGGCGGTGGTTGGCGTCCCGGGTGGTTGATCCGTCGAGCGCGATCAAGTACGAGTCGGCGCTTCGGTTGCACGTGAATCCGGTGTTTGGGCGGCGGCAACTGAGGACTATCAAGCCTTCGGAGATCGCCGCCTGGGTCGCTGACCTGGATGCGCGGTTCGGATCGTCAACCGCGCGTACGGCGTACCTGGTGTTGCACGGGACGCTCGCCTTGGCAGTCGATGACGAGACGATCAAGCGCAATCCGGCGAAGGCGCGAGTGGTCAAGGTGCCTTCGCCGAAGGGTGGGAAAGTCGTCGCTTGGGGCGATGACGTCGTACTGCGGATCGCAGAGGGGCACCCGCCGCGGTACAGGCCGATCGCGTCCGTTGGTGCGGCGTGCGGTCTGAGGCAAGGTGAGATCTTCGGGCTCGCGGTAGAGGACGTCGACTTCGACGAGATGGTCATCCATGTGCGGCGACAGGTGAAGAAGCTCGGGAGGGAGTTCGTGTTCGCGCTGCCGAAGAACGACACCGAGCGGACGGTCCCGATGTCTGACGGGACGGCCTTGATCCTCAAAGAGCACATCGATGCCACCGCGCCGCGGGCGTACACGCTGCCGTGGGAGAAGGTCGACGGCGCACCGCATACCGTCAAGCTTCTCTTCCGTTGGACCGATGACAAGCACATCCGGGCTCGGACGTACGACGAACTGGTGTGGAAGCCGGCTCTGTTTCATGCCGGGGTCATACGTGAGCCGTCGAGGGACGCCCGAGGGCGGAAGCAGTACTTCTCCAGCCGAGCGAACGGGATGCACGCACTGCGGCACTATTACGCGAGCATCACGCTGGCTGACGGGGTCAACATCAAAGAGTTGGCTGAGTATCTCGGTCACGGCGACCCCGGTTTCACGCTCCGGCTCTACACCCACATGCTGCCTTCCTCGCATGAGCGGGCGCGGAAGGCTGTGGACTCCAGGCTGGCCCGTCTCTTCACTCTGAAGCCTCACAGAACAGCGACGGAGCAGGCCGCCGCCCGCTCCCCCACAATCTCGTGGGATCCGGATGTCGACCTATCTGCCGGAGAGCCTAGAATCAGCCTCTGACCCACCAGATCCACGTCCGCTATGACGGGCGTGCGACCTCCCGACCGGCCAGATCGGCGCGCGGATCGACATCGCTTGCCTGTTCACTGTCGAAGTTGTCTGAATGAACTCCAGCGCGACAGTGCTCATGACAACCTTGCCGACCGATCATGCGAGCGACCGAGCGGTGTCAGCGTTCCCTGCGCGCCGTGATCGTCGCGGCCATTGTTGTCGAGCGTTGGTAGAGATCGAGCCCGCCCGCGGGCGAACGTCGACCTTGAGTAGCCTGAGCCGATGACTGCTGCCGAATCGAGGTTTCCGTCGCTGGGACCGCTGCCGTGGCGTGGGGCCACAAAGGACAGCGCCATCTTCGGTCCCGGTGTCGTCGATGACTTGGTGCGTGGGGTCGACGACCACCGGGGGTCGTCGACCAACGACTACTGGCGGCGGCTTGAGCCCACCCCCGCGGCTATCGGATGCGTGCCCTACTTTTCCGACCGGGACGTGGCGAACGCCCTCGGCAAACTCGGAGCGTGTTGCATTGTCGTCGACAAACGACAGCAGACGGATCGCGCCGTCCGGATTCTCGACAACATCGGCACACCGATTTCCAGCGCCTATCTGGACGGATTCGAAGAGATCTCCTTGCCGGATGAACGGGGCAGGCCACATGTGATCCACCCGTACGGCGGGATGCCCGATCCGGTCCTGCTCGGACCCGTGCGGGTCGCCGGGTGGAGCAGGAATGAGTCCAATCGTCTACTACCTCAACTGCACGCGAAGCTGCTGATCCTCGGCGTGACGACGTACTACGAGAATGACGAGGATTTCAGCGGTGACATCCAGCGTTTCCACCCGCACCGGGTCTGGCTCGGCTCGGCGAACTGGACTCACAACGCTCGCCAACACGCAGAATTCGGCGTCTGGTCAACCGACGCCGACCTGATGAAGCACACCTATGAGTACCTACTGCGGCTCATCGAGATCAGCGAATACCTCGGCTCTCTCACCGTTGGGCCGACGCCCGAACTCGTGCCCGCAGAGTGGGACCATGAAGCGTTCTGGGAGTACGTCGCGGAACATTCCGACGAGCCGGACGACGACTGACTCCCTCGAGCCCAGCGGATAGCATCTGAACTCATGGGATTCCGAGGCGGATCCCGTCAGCGCAGGTCCTCGGACTACTTCCGCACCGCACGTGGGAATCAACTCGTCGATGACATCCCGGACAGTGTCGACCTCGTCCCCCGATAACCTCACCGGCTGTCCGAAGTCGATCGCCATCCCGGAGCCGGCCCGCGGGGTTCCGACCCGGGACACCTGTACATCGATGCGCACAGCAACGGAACACCGACGGTACTTGTGCACACCTCGACCTCCATTCTCTCGCCCGGGGCACTTGGTCTACGACGATCGTGTCCGCGCCGGGTTGGGTGGCACAGCCCAGGTAATGTGAGTGTGCCGTCCTGGGTGGGCGGTTCCAGGTGAGTTGGAGGTGTTGTGTGGCTGATCGTGCGTTCGGACCGTTCTCGGTGTCTTCGGAGCAGATCACGTCGCTGGGCAAGAACTTCGTGCCGTTCGTCAACGCCCTACTGCGCGCCGAAGCCGCGGCTGCTCAGATGGACGGCGGGCAGGTCACCACGACGAACGCGGAGAACATCGGCGACGGCGGCATCGACGCCGGCATCAAAGGCGCGGCGAAAACACGGTACTTCCCACTTGGCGACAGCAAGTTCCAGTTCAAGGCCGGCGATCTGGAACCAGCAGACTGCAAGGAGGAGCTGCTCAGGTTGAAGAAGAAGTCGCCGTCTGCGGCGCTCGAAGCAGTCCGGAACGGCGCCTCCTACCGACTGGTGCTGGGTGCTGACCTGACCGACGACAAGGTGACGCGTCGACGCGAAGCGCTCGAGGCAGCAGCCGCGAGTCTGGGCATCAAGGTCCTCCCGGGTATGTTCGAAGTACTGCAGGCGAGCGATCTCGCAGACTGGGCCGAGCAGCACCCGGCGGTGGCTGTCTCACGCCTCCTCGGGGGAATCGGAAACGTCGCGATTCCGCTCGCTCAGTGGGCTGAGCTCGACCGGCTACGAGCGGAATGGCATGCCTCGGCATCACGAGACGAACTGGCGCGCGTCGTTGATCACTTCGTCACGAGCACGGACTATCCCGACCTCCGGATCGAAGGCGTAAGTGGAATCGGCAAGACCCGGGCGGTCCTGGAGGCCCTCCGGAACCACTCGTATGCCGATGTCGTCGCCTACGTCGGTGCCTACGACCAGCTTCCAGAAGGTCTGCTGAGCCAGTTGCAGACGCAGGAGCGGACCTGCGTTCTGGTCGTCGACGGGTGTTCGGCACTGGAGCACGAGGCGCTCGCCGGCTTTGTCCGCGTGCAGTCACCCGTAAAGCTGATCACCATCGGCCAACCGACCGTGTACCAGGGCCGTCGTACGCCGCTCATGGCCGAGCAGCTCGAGGACGAAGCGCTGACCAAGCTGATCAAGTCCGAGCAAGCGGGTCTGTCTCAGGAGAAGGTCGGGTTCATCGTCGACAACTGCGCCGGCAACCCGCGCCTCGCTCAGATCCTTGCGGATGCACTCACCCAGCGTCCCGAGGCCACTGCCGATGACCTGATCACCCCGCAGATCATCAACACCTACATCACCGACGGCCTGCCCACCGGAGCGGCCGATCTGGTCGCCTGTGCCGCAATCGCACTCCTTCCGCGAGTCGAGCACCAACCTGGATCGACAGAGCAGCTGGACGAGCTCGCCGCCGCCCTTGACATCCCAGTGACCAGCTTTCGCATGGCAATCCGTCAACTGAGCGATCTGGGAATGCTCACGCGTGAAGGCTCCTCGGTCAGCGTCAATCCGCAGCCCCTGGCCACGCACCTGGCTCGTTACTGCTGGGACGTTCTGCAGGACCGGATCCTTGACCGGCTGTTGCCCTCGGCGAGTGAGCCCGTTTTGGCCGGTCTGTTTCAGCGAGCCGCCGAACTCGGCGCCTTCGAGGCCGGCCAGAAGGCGGTCCGGAACGTGCTCGGGCCGGACGGCCGACTTGGCACCATCGGCCCGGATCAGCCCGGAGCCACCGACCTGTTGCTCTCGCATCTGGCCGTCCTGGCACCCGACGAGATCTGCGAACGGCTCGAGAAGGTGCTCGAGGCCACCGCCGATGAGCACCTTGCTAAGCTCATGGATTCCTGGAGTGGTGCGGAGTACGCGCTGGAGCGACTCGCCTGGGGATCTGCGACTTTTGTCCGAGCGGCCAATCTGCTGCTGCGGATCGCGCGTACGCTCCCGGTGCCCCACTCCGATGTGCAGCCTTCCCCAAGGGACCGCTTCGTCGGCCTGTTCGGCACGATCCTGCCGGCGACCGCTGCGACACCGGCCGTGCGACAGGGCTATTTGCAGCAACTCCAGTCGTCATCCGATGTCCGAGAACGTTGTTTGGCAGTCGCAGCGGCAGTTCGCGCCGTCGCCCCGGATGAGCTGGCGTTCGGATCGCTGCGAGCGCAGGGCCGGATGGCCATCGAGAGCCGCGGGCTCCCGGCCACCTGGGGCGATGCTTGGGACTACAAGGCGAGCGCGATCCGTGTCCTGAGCGCACTGGCGACCGATACTGATACCGGCGTCGCCGAGGCTGCCGCGTCGGGTCTGGCCGACGCGGTCCATCCGCTTCTGGGCTTCCCCATCCTCCAGTCCGACCTCGCGCCCGCACTGGCACGACTTCCGGAGGAGCAGTTGGGTCCAGTGCGCGCGAAGATCCTGGAACTACAAGGCCTCTACGACGATGACCAGGACGGAAAGATTGTCGAGGATCTGAACACAATTGCAAAATCTCTCCCCCCGGCGAGCCCCGAGGCCACTGTGCGGTTCTTGGCCGAGGTCAGCCGTTGGGAACTTCGGGACGAACAGGAACTTCAGCAACGAATCAGAGCTGCACTCGACGAGGTGGACGAGGCGCGCCGCGTCGGCCTCCTCCTGGAGATCCTGGAGCAGCTACCTCCAGCCTCGTACGAGATCGGACACGTACTAGGAGACATCGCTGCTGAGGACGCCGCCATCGAGACCGCGCTAGCTCGGATCGCCCCGGACGACCAAGCGGGGCTGGTCGGATATCTCGAGGTAGTCGAGGCAGCGCAGCCTGGCACGTTCGACCGGTTCCTCGACAAAGGCGCAGGGGCTGGCATGGACAGCCACAGCCAGGTGCGGATCTCGGTGCGCGGCCCGCGGAGCGACGCCGCATGGGCGCGCGTTCTGACGCTGGCCACTGACCTGTCAGCGGCAAGCAGCGCACCCACCCTGGCGTTTGGTCGATGGGAGCTGGATGAGGCCGACCTCCGCCATCTCGTCGCCGACTGGTCGCAGCGGATTCGAACCCAGGACGACTACAACGCGGTTGTCGACTCCGTATCATTCCTCCTGTACCGCCGTCCGCCATGGATCGATGCCATTGACCCTCTGGTCGCGGTTCTGGTGGCCCAGCGGTCGCACTACCCCCAGCTGCGTCAGGAGGAATGGGACTGGGACCGTCTCGCGCGGCGCCAACTGACCACCCAGCCAGACGTCCTCATCGACGCAGTCATCGGCCTGATCGAGTCCGGTCGGTACCGCGTCCGGACTCGCGACCTCAATGAGCCGAACCTGCTGAGCAGTTGCGCCGCCTCGCATCCGGACATCTGGCGACGCATCATGGACAGCATCGCGGCCGGTTCAACTCGGCTCCGCGACGCGGCGGAACGTCAGCTGGGCGAAGCCGCGGACGTAGCGACGGCCGCCGGCTGGATCGACAGCGACAGCGCGAGGGCCACCGTAGTGGCCTCCCTTATCAGCCTGGGCGGCGGGAAGATCGGGCCGGTGGCACGTTTCCTGATCACTCAGTTCCCTGACGATGCAGCCGTAGCAGATGCGCTGATCGCATCGGTGTTCGTCAGCTACTGGCGCGGCGAATCCCCAACGCTCGATGCGGAGATCGAGACTTTCCTGAATCGCCTCGTCGGCGAGCCGGAAGAATTGGTCCGGTGGGCTCGGACGACCACGGACAGACTCCGCGAGCGGGCGTCAGCCGGACTCTTGGAGGAGTACCCCTAGCACTCTGCGTTGTAGACGGCAGAACAAGCTAGTGCAGAGCGCTTTGATCCGGGCGCGATCGCCATACTGCCAAAGCGGCACTACTACGCGAGCATCACCCTGGCTGACGGGGTCAACATTAAGGAGTTGGCTGAGTATCTCGGTCACGGCGACCCCGGTTTCACGCTCCGGCTCTACACCCACATGTTGCCTTCCTCGCATGAGCGGGCGCGGAAGGCTGTGGACTCCAGGCTGGCCCGTCTCTTCTCTCTGAAGTCTCACGGAGCAGTGACGGAGCAGGCCGCCGTCCGCTCCCCCACTACCACGTGGGAGCCGGATGGCGGCCTGTCTGCCGGAGGGCCTGGAATCAACCTCTGACCTGCGGAAACGTCAGCGGAGGCGCATCCCCGAGATGGCGCGGGAGATTACGAGGCGCTGGATTTCGGAGGTGCCTTCGAAGATGGTGTAGATCTTGGAGTCGCGGTGCATGCGTTCGACGGGGTATTCGCGGGTGTAGCCGTTGCCGCCGAGGATTTGGATGGCCTCTTCGGTGACCTTGACGGCGACCTCGCCGGCCTTGAGTTTGGCCATTGAGCCTTCGCCGTTGCGGTAGTCGGGCTGTTCGCCGCGCATCAGGGCCGCCGACATGAAGGCGGCGCGCCACACCAGCAGACGGGCCGCGTCGATCTCCATCGCCATGTCGGCGAGTTTGAACGCGATCCCCTGGTTGTCGATGATCGGCCGGCCGAACTGCTCGCGCCCCTTCGCGTAGTCCAGCGCGAACTCGTACGCCGCGCGCGCGATACCGACAGCCTGCGCACCCACGATGTGCCGCGTCATCTCGAACGTCGCCATCGACGCGTTGCCCCGCGACGAACCGCCCTCGCGCGCCTTCGCCAGTCGCGCGTCGAGCTTCTCCTTGCCGCCGAGCACGTTCTTCCCCGGAATGCGCACGTTGTCGAAGAAGACGTCCGCGGTGTGCGAAGCCCGCAGCCCGTGCTTCTTAAGCTTGGTACCCATCTCGAGGCCCTTGACCTCGGACTTCGGTACGACGAACGCGACCTGGCCCTTGCTGCCGAGAGTCGGGTCAACGCTCGCCACGACGACGTGGATGTCGGCGATGCCGCCGTTGGTCGCCCAGGCCTTTTGCCCGTTGATGACCCACTCGTCGGTCTTCTCGTCGTACGTCGCGCGCGTGCGGATCGCGGACACGTCGGAACCGGCACCCGGCTCGGACGAACAGAACGCCGCTACCTTGACGTCGTCGAGCGTGCCGTAACAACGCGGCAGCCACTCGCTCCACTGCTCGGGCGTCCCGTTGGAGAAGATCGCAGAGCTGGCGAGACCCGTGCCCATCAATGACATGCCGATGCCGGCGTCACCCCAGAAGAGCTCCTCCTGCACGAGCGGCATCAGCAGGCCTGACGGGTCGATGAAGAGGTTGATGTTCGCATCGAGCCCGTAGAGGCCGATCTTGGCGGCCTCCTGGATCACCGGCCAGGGCGTGGCCTCTTTCTCGTCCCACTCTGAGGCGGCCGGCCGGATCACCGACGCGGCGAACTCGTGCGCCCAGGCCTGGATCTCCTTCTGCTCGTCGTTCAGCTCGAGCGAGAACTTCCGCCACTCGGGCTTGGAGCGCTCGGCGGCCAACTCGCCGGCCAGCGTCATCACGTCAGCCGACAGGGCAGGCGGCACGGTGCTCTTCGCGTCCGTCACGGTCATCAGGGGATCCTCCGGAACAAGCAGGGAACAGCTGCAGGGGTACAACAGTGATGTTACCCACGAGTGTAACTACCGTTTGCACTTGGAGCCAGTGGTGTGACTAAGATCGGTGCATGAGCTCCGCGTTGCTCGCGATCGGACGCCGCCGGACCACGGCGGAGCGCCGTCGCGACCGGGAGCGGGAGATCATCGCGGCCACCCGGGAGCTGTTCGACACCCGCGGCGCAATCGACGCCCAGATCGACGACATCGCGAAGAAGGTCGGCATCAACAAGGCCCTGATCTACCGCCATTTCGCCGGTAAGGAAGAGCTTTTCGCGCTCACCCTGGTGGATTACCTCGGCCAGCTCGACGAGCGCATGGTCGGCATCGACAACTCACGGCGTACGGCGCTGAACCGGTTGCGCGCGCTGTCCGAAGTGTTCGTCGACTTCTGCCTGGAGTATCCCGCTTTCGCTGACTGCGCAATGAGTTTGCTCCGACGTACGGGCGAGGAGTTGTTCGGCGAGATCACCGAGCACGTGATGCTCAAACTCGGTACGGCGATGGCCACGGCACTCGGCCGGATCGCGACCGTGCTGCGGGCCGGGCAGGCGGCTGGGGTGTTCGAGTCGGTCGACGCCGACTACCTGGCGAACCACCTCTACACGCAGACGCTCGGCGCGATGCATATGGCCAGGATGGGTCTGATCGTGTCGGGCGATACTCCCGGCCATCCGGTCGTGCATCATGCCGATATCGCCACTGTGCGGGCGACCGCGATCACTGCCACCCTCGCCACCGCTGTCGGCCAGCTCGCCTTACAACAAAAGCTGAACCAGAAGCCGAGCCAAAAGGCCAGCACCAAGCCACGCAAGACCGCGACAAGTAAGACCCGAAACAGCCGAGCCGCAGGAGAGAGCACGTGACCGAGATCCGCAAGGTTGCCGTCGTCGCGGGGAATCGCATCCCGTTCGCGCGGCAGGACAAGAATTACGCGCACGCCTCCAACTCCGACATGCTCGGCGCGGCCCTCGACGGCCTGATCGAGCGGACCGGGCTGGCCGGCGAGGAGCTCGGTGAGGTTGTGGCCGGAGCCGTGCTCAAGCACAACCGCGACTGGAACATGGTTCGCGAGGTCGTGCTCGGCTCGCGACTGGCCGCCACCACCCCGGCGTACGACATCCAGCAGGCCTGCGGCACGGGTCTCGAGGCGGCGATCCTCGTCGGCAACAAGATCGCCCTCGGCCAGATCGACTCGGGTGTGGCGGGTGGTGTCGACACCGCGTCCGACGCGCCGATCGCCGTCAACGACCACCTCCGCGAGGTGCTGCTCGACCTCAATCGCGCCAAAACCGCGCAAGCTCGGCTCAAGGTGCTGACCAAGTTGCGCCCGCGCGACATCGTGCCGGAGGTCCCGCGCAACGCCGAGCCGCGGACCGGGAAGTCTATGGGCGATCACACCGCCCTGACCGCGCTCGAGTGGGGTATCACCCGGGAGGCGCAGGACGAGCTGGCCTACCGCTCGCACGTCAACCTCGCCGCGTCGTACGAGCGTGGTTTCCAAGACGACCTCATCACGCCTTACCTCGGTCTCGAAAAAGACCAGAACATGCGTCCCGACACCACTGTGGAGAAGCTGGCCAAGCTCAAGCCCGCCTTCGGCAAGGGCGAGACGGCCACGATGACCGCGGGCAACTCGACGCCGTTGACCGATGGCGCGTCGACCGTGCTGCTGTCGACGGACGAGTGGGCCGAGGCGCACGGGCTGCGACCGCTGGCGTACCTGACGCACTCGCAGACGGCCGCGGTCAACTACGTGAAGGGTGCCGAGGGCCTGCTGATGGCGCCTGCGTATGCCGTACCGAAGATGCTGGCGCGGGCCGGGCTGACGCTGCAGGACTTCGACTATTACGAGATCCACGAGGCTTTCGCGGCGCAGGTGCTGGCCACGCTGAAGGCCTGGGAGGACCCGATCTTCTGCAAGGAGCGCCTCGGTCTGGATGCCCCGCTGGGCGAGATCGACCGCGCCAAGCTGAACGTGAACGGCAGCTCGCTGGCCGCGGGCCACCCGTTCGCCGCGACCGGTGGGCGAATCGTCGCCGCACTGGCCAAGCAGCTCGACGAGAACGGCGGCGGTCGCGGCCTGATCTCGATCTGCGCAGCCGGTGGCCAGGGCGTCGTCGCCATTCTCGAGAAGTGAGCAGGAGCCAGAGATGACTGATCGCTACCAGAACTTCACGCGTACGCCGTTCGGCCAGACCCTGGTCAAGAACCTCGGCCTCCCGGACCCGACCCCGTTGCCGCGCTGGCGCGAGGGTTCGCCGGTGATCGACGGACCGGTCATCGTCGGCGGTGTCGGCGACACTGATACTGGCAAGGAGATCCAGGAGCTGTTGCGCGAGATCGGCGCCTCGTTCAGCACGGTGGCCGAGGGCGTGGCCTCCAGCGAGCTCCGGCCGAAGGCGCTCGTCTTCGATGCGACCGGCGTCGCGTCCACGGCGGACTTGACCTCGCTGCAGCGGTTCTTCTCCCCCGTCATCCGCCAGCTCGCGGCGGCCGGGCGCGTCATCGTCGTCGGGCGTACGCCGGAGCTGGCCGACACCCCCGAGCAGCAGATCGCCCAGCGCGCGCTCGAGGGATTCACGCGCTCTCTCGGTAAAGAGGTCAAGCGCGGCGCCACGGTCAATCTCGTGTACGTCGCGCCGGACGCGCATCACCAGCTCGACTCCACGCTGAGGTTCTTCCTCTCCCCCAAATCGGCGTACGTCGACGCACAGGTCGTCCGGGTCGGCACCGCCTCGGTTGCCGGGGGCAACGACCCGGCGGCGCCGCTGGCCGGCAAGGTGGCACTCGTTACCGGAGCGGCCCGGGGTATTGGCGAGGCGATCGCGAAGACGCTTGCCCGTGACGGCGCGACCGTCATCGGCGCGGACGTGCCGCAGTTGGCCAACGAGCTGCGCCGGGTGATCTCGGGCATCGGCGGCAGCGAGCTCCTGATCGACGTGACCGCGGTCGACGCCCCGCAGCGGATCGCGGCCCACGCTTCCGAGCACCACGGCGGCCTCGACATCGTCGTACACAACGCCGGCATCACCCGCGACAAGCGCCTCGCGAACATGCGCACCGAAGTCTGGGATGCCGTGCTCGACGTCAACCTGCGCGCCCCCGAGCGCATCACCGCGCATCTGCTCGACTCGGGCGTGCTGCGCGACGGCGCGACCATCGTCGGTGTCGCGTCCATCAGCGGTATCGCCGGCAACAACGGTCAGACCAACTACGCCACCTCCAAGGCAGGCGTGATCGGGCTGGTCCAGGCGCTCGCGCCGCGGATCCGGATCAACGCGGTCGCACCCGGGTTCATCGAGACCCAGATGACCGCAAAGGTGCCGCTGATGATCCGAGAAGCCGGTCGCCGGATGAACTCGCTGCAGCAAGGCGGTCAACCGGTCGACGTGGCGGAAACCATTGCCTGGCTGGCGGATCCGGCCTCGGCCGGGGTCAACGGCAACGTCGTCCGCGTCTGCGGCCAGAGCCTGCTGGGCGCTTGACATGCCCACCCGCAGGTACGACGACTCCCCCGGGCTCGGTTCGCTGTACGCCCGGACGGTCAAGGCCACGTTGCGCAAAGCGGAGTACGAGCCGGACGAGGACGGCCTGACCCTGGAGTTGCCGCGGGCAACGGTCGACGCCGACCACCTCGCGTCGTACCGGGACGTGACGGGCTTCGCGGCCGGGCCGACGCTGCCGGTGACGTATCCGCACATCCTGGCGTTCCCGTTGCACCTGGACCTGATGTTGGATCCGTCGTTCCCGTACAAGCCGATGGGTATCGTGCATCTGGCCAACACGATCAAGCAGGTGCGGCCGATTCCGGTCCACGCGGAGCTGTCGGTCAAGGTGCGGAGCGGCCCGGAGCGCCAGCATGCGAAGGGCACGGTCTTCGACGTGGTGAGCGAGGTCAGCCAGGACGGCGAGGTCGTGTGGACTGATCAGACGACGCTGTTGAGCCGGGGTGCGGGTGATTCCTCGACGAAGGCCGATCTGTTGCCCGATCTGGCGCTCGAGCCGACGGCGTCGTGGGATCTGAAGGGCAACCTCGGCCGGCGGTATGCGGCCGCCTCGGGTGATCGCAACCCGATCCACCTGTTCAAGCTGAGCGCACAGGCCTTCGGCTTCCCGCGGCAGATCGCGCATGGCATGTGGGCGAAGGCGGCCGCGCTGGCATCGATCGAGCGGTCAGCCGGGTTGCCGGAGGCATTCACGGCGCGGGTCGAGTTCAAGAAGCCGTTGTTGCTGCCTTCGCGGGTTTGGTTCGCGCATCACGGTGACGACTTCGCGTTGTACGACGAGAAGCGCGAGGTCACGCACCTCATCGGGAAGCTCAGCTAAGGACGGCGCCGTCGACGCGTAGGGCGTACTCGATGTCCTGGAAGAGGGTGTAGAAGCCAGGCTGTCCGCCGACGACGTGTCCGACGACGGCGCCGTCATCGCGTACGACGAGCTCGCGGATCTCGCCGATCGCGTCCGCGGTCACCGCGACCTCGCACCAGCTGCCGAAGAGCGGTCCCAGCGCGAACTCCGGGATCAACGCGCGCACCCACGAACGCTGCGAGCCGGTGATGACGACATCCCTCCCGTGCGCGGACGCGATCGGCTTTGCCGCCCGACCAACCGCGCCAATGCGGGCGTCGGCCAGGCGTTGCGGCGCCGGCAGCCCCACGGCGTACGTCGTCTTGGGCCAGCCGAACCCACGCCTCCCGATCAGCCTGCGCGACGACAACGGCGTCTGCTGAATCGGTAATCCCTCGAACGGCGCTAACCCAGGCTGCACGAATACCGCCGGCACGGGCTCTGCTAGTTGGAGGCCGAACCAGAGGCCGTGGCCGAACAAGCCGCCGGGTGCGCGCGGCTCCTCCTGCAACAACGCGCGGTACGACGGGCCGTGCACCTCGTGGGCCTCGAACGCCTCACGAAACACGTTGACACCGTGCGCCACCTCGGCCAGGTCAGGCACCAAGCCGGGGTATTCCGCAGCAGCTTCCTCCCACAACGTCATCTCGCCCCCTGTTCGAGGACTACATCGAGTGGTGACTGATGAGCGTTACGTGTCGGAGTGTCTCAGGTCTGTGTCAGGTCGGGCCTCAGGTCATCCGGGTCTAGTCCGATCGGGCGAATCAGGCCTTCCTGGGCGACATTGGCGACCAGTACGCCGTCGACCGTGAACAGGCGGCCGGTGGCGAACCCCCGCGCGCCCGACGCCGAGGGCGAAGCCTGGTCGTACAGCAACCACTCGTCAGCTCGCGCCTGCCGGTGGAACCACATCGCGTGATCGATCGACGCCGGCTGGATCCGGGGATCGCCGATGATGAGCCCGTGCTGCAGCAGACTCGCGCCGAGCAACGTCAGGTCACTCGCATACGCCAGAACGCACGCGTGCAAAGGCGATTCGTCCGGAAGCTTGCCCGCGGCCCGGATCCAGAACTGCTTGCCGGTGGCACTCGCGATCCGCACGTCGAGCGCGGCCCACTCCTTGTTCCACTCGTCGGCCTTCCGGCCCGAACGCGCCTCGAGCACCTCGGCCAGCGTAGGTGCGTCATCAGGCAGTACGACGCCTGCGGGCATTTCGTCCTGATGGTCCAACCCGGGTTCGGGCCGCTGGTACGACGCCGACATGTAGAAAATCGGCTTCCCGTGCTGCGACGCCACCACCCGGCGACTGCTGAACGTCTTGCCGTCCCGCGTCGGCTCGGCGCGATAAACGATCGGTACGGCGGTATCGCCCGGGCGCAGGAAGTACCCGTGCAACGAGTGGACCAGCCGCTCCGGATCCACCGTGCGCGTGGCCGCCGCCAAGGCCTGGCCGAGCACCTGGCCCCCGAAAACCCGCTGCATCGAGGTCTCCGGCTGCCGCCCCCGGTAAACGTCGGTATCGATCATCTCCAGGTCGAGCAACTCGACCAGGTCCTCCAACGACTCAGGCATACCCCCATCCTGCCAGCCCGGATGTCGCTGACCGACGGATTCAGGACCCGCCACACTCGGAGCATGGCCGACATCACCATGGAACCCGACCTGATCACCGCCCCGGCACTACTGCCTGTGCTGGCTCACCTCAAGAAGCGTGAACCTCTGTTCCACCGGCGCGAGCTCGTCAGTTCGCCGGCGGACGTCGAACGCGAGACGGCGGACGACTTCTGGGAGGTCGGCGCCTCCGGTCGCCGCTTCAGCCGGAACTTCGTGATCGCGACCATGATCGACCGATTCGCCTCCGGTCAGCCGGACGAGTACGAGACCGACGGCTGGGAACTCAGCGACTACCACCTCCGCGAGATCGCGCCGCTGACCTACCTCCTCACCTACACCTTGCGCCAGCCAAACCGCCTGACCAGACGTCTCAGCGTCTGGCAAGGCTCAGAAGAAGCCGGCTGGAAGATCCTCTACCACCAAGGCACACCAATAACTCAGTAGTGCGGGCAACACGCCCGCCCTCGCCCTAACCATCCGCCCGGGCGGAGCTTGACCACTAGCGGTCATGCGCCGATGAAGGTCACTGTTTCTGTCAGGTCCGCCCGGCCGGTGCGCAGCCGGGGCACGCCTTCCTTCTCGTATCCGACCGCGACGCCGCAGAAGAGTACGAGGCCTTCGTCGGCTCCGACTATTTGGCTGACGGACTTGCGATACATCGTCCACATCACCTGGGGGCAGCTGTGCAGCCCTTCCGCCCTTAGCAACAGCATCACCGTCTGCAAGTACATCCCGGCGTCGCCCCACTGGCCGGGCCCCATGGTCCGGTCGAGGTAGCAGAACAGTACGACCGGCGCTTGGAACGCCTCTGAGTTCAACGCGGCGATCTTCCTGGGCCTGTCGGGGTCGTCGCGCTCGATTCCCAGCGCCTTGTACCGCTGGGCAGCCGCAGCGGAGAAGCGGTCGACGTACGGCGAGGTCAGCTTAGCCGGGTACATCGGATACTCCCGCTCATCACCCGGGTCTCCCGCCAATGCCCGGGCCGTCGCGCGCCTCTTCAATTCGGCCAAGGGCTCACCGGTCAGGACGTACACGTGCCACGGCTGGAGGTTCCCACTCGACGGAGCGCTCTCTACCGTCTTCAGCACGCCTGAACGGCAATTGGTGATCCGGATCGCACTGCGTTGAGCGCGACTGCCGCCGCTTGGTCGCAACCTCTACACCGAGTGAGTCGATTTCCCCTGATAGCGTCGGCGGTTGTGGATGGCGCTGATGACTTGCGGCTCGCGTTCGACACTTCGGATCTGGCGGCGGAACTCGCGCTCGGCTACTTCGAGGCTGGCGTTTCGGCAACGCTGAAGGACGACGGCACACCGGTCACGGAGGCTGACCGGGCAGTCGAGCGGTTGTTTCGCGAGAGGTTGTCCGCGGCGAGGGCAGAGGATGCGCTTCTCGGCGAGGAATTTGGTCGACTCGGCGAGTCCGATCGCGTCTGGATCATCGACCCGGTTGACGGCACGTCATTCTTCAGTCGGCGTGACCCGAACTGGCGAGTCCACATTGCGTTGGAGGTTGCCGGCATCACTGTGCTCGCGGTCGTGACAGCTCCTGCGCTGCGACGCTGCTGGTGGGCGACCCGAGGCGGCGGTGCTTTCGAGTCGTCGTGGCCACGCGATGAAAAGACAACGAAGCGCCTCGAGGTCAGCACCACTTCGGTGTTGGCTGATGCTCGGCTCGATGTTCTGCACGAAACGCCTAAGGCCCGTCTCCCGCTGAGTGCGGCGCGCGCACCGGCAAGCCCGCTTCCGCTGGTCGAGCTTGTACGTGGCGAAATCGACGCCTTCTTGGTCGAGCGCTACCACCTCTGGGATCACGCGCCCTGGATTCTCCTCGTCGAGGAAGCGGGCGGCCGTTTCACCGATCGAACCGGAGGGAATTCGGGCGATCAAGGCGGTGGTCTGTACTCCAACGCCAACTTGCACGGTCAGTTGCTCACCGCGCTTCAATACCCGACGTACATCGATGGCCCCCGATCAGCTGTGGCTATGACCGAGCGCCGCTCGGATCTGGCCTAGCCACTCTGTGCCCAGTTGGCGCCCGTTGGGGAGTTGGTCACCTCGATCCCAGCGCCATGTTGTGACCATCGCCAGCATGAGGATCCGGCACTCGCGTAGCAGGTCTTGATCGATACCTGGATAGTGCTCGCTGACCTCTTCGGGTGCATGGGCGAGGTCGAATTCGACCGGGCCACGGCAGCACGTTTCAAGGTCGATGAACAGCAGTCCGTTCTTGGTGTTGAGGAGGTTGCCTGGATGCGGCTCGCCGTGCAGGAGTTGCTCGGCGGGGCGGCGCTCCTCGATCGCTCGCCTCAGACGTCGTAACGTCGTACTGAGGAGCTCCCGGTCGGCGTCGGCGAGCGCTGGTGTGTGGTCGCGGCTTGCCAAGAGTTGTTGGGCGTCTTCAACTCGATCTGTGAAGTGCGGCGTTGGGACATCGACCTTGCGCATGCCGGCATGCAGCCGCTCGAGCACATGTGCGTAGTCGGCTGGTGAGACCACTTCAGGTGTGACGGGTTCGTAGTAGGTCCACAGCGTGACCACGAAGTCATCACGTTCATAGACACGCGGCTCCACTCGACGCTCGAGAGCAGCCATGGGGCTCCCGGCTTCGGTGAGGCGTTGAGCAAGCTCGATTTCGAACTGTGCGACCTGCTCGGCCGCAGGTGCCACCCGGGCCAGGACGTCACAAGGCAGAAGACGCAGAGCGAGCTTGTTCGAGTCATTGAGCACGATCGCGTCGTCGACTGGCAGTCCGAGTGATGACGCGATCGACATGGCGGCAGCCACCGCACGCTGGGCCTCTGTCGCCTGCATGGTTCGCCTTGCCCCTTCCCGTCGAGAGCCGCCGAATCGCTCCAAGCGGCACAGCCCGGGCACCATACCAACCTGTCGGTCGTCCGCTGGCTACCAGAAGTTCCTTGGAGAAATTCGGGAGGCGGTGTCGGATCGGGGCCGAGATGTTCGTTGCAGGGTTGAGTGGTCGCGCATGAGGGCGCTCGCTCCACGGCGACTGACCGAGTGAGAGGCGGCCTTGGGGACCAGCGGTACAGCCGTTGGCGCTCAGCGTTTGAACCCGAAGTGCCCCGCACTCCGTTATGTGATGCGGATGATCGCGATGATGCCCGTCCCTGATTGAGTCTCAGCCCCGCTTTGTGCATTGCATCGAGCTGGGCCTCGTGACTCCCAGGAGTAGAAGACTGGGTAGTCTCCAGGTTTGGCTGCGGTGAACTGCAGGGTTGCCGGCTCACCTTGTCGCAGGCTCTGCCGCACCAGCTGGTTCTCCGGTCTGCCGATGTCGGTCGGAGGCAAGGGGTTCGGTGAGGTTGCTCCAACGTCTATGGACCGTCCGGTGGTGGCTCCGGGGATTCCGACGACGAGGGCTCCGTCAAGGAGAGCTACGTCTTGCGCGGGTACTACGGCATTGATAACGACAGCCGTCGCGGCCCGAGCGGAGACTGAGTACAGCCCCGCAGACGGGGCGCCGACAATGTCTATGGCTGGCAAGCCGTTGCATGACTCGGGGTCCCTCGGCGCAAGAGCGTCCTTCGAAGGTGTTGACGACGGCGCCACTGTTGCGTCCGGGCTGCGCATCGACTGAGCTAACACACCTCCGCTGGCGATAGCTACAGTCGCGATCGTCGCGCCGACCAGGGCCGTCCAGCGGCGGCGCCTGTACCGCCGAGCGGCCGCAGCCGCAATCTTGTCAGGATCGACGGAGCGAAGTTGGTCTTCGGGAATGCTGTCCCGCACCAATGCGGCAACGTCTTCGTCGTGGATCATCTCGGTGGTCCCGTTCGTGGGGCTAGCTGACTGTTTGTGGTGAGCCGTTCGCGTAGCACTGCCAGCCCTTTGGCTGTCTGGCTCTTCACGGTGCCGGCGCTGCACTGCATGACCTCGGCTGTCATTTCGACACTGAGGTCGGCGAAGTAGCGCAGGACTATCGTTTGTCGTTGCCTGCTCGGAAGCCGGGCGAGTTGCGCTTCCACATCGGACAAACCATCCGAGTCGTCCGAAGCGCGGAACATCGCTGAAGTGACTTGGTCCAGTTCCCAATGCCCGCCGGTCGGACGCTCGCGTGAGAGATATAGCCGACGGCCGGAACGTCGAGTCAGTCGCACAAGCGTTCGGTACGCGTATGCCGTGGCGTTACCGTGATCGGCGATAGTGGACCAGCGCAGGCAGACGCGGATCAGCGTTTCCTGGACTAGATCTTCTGCCGTGTGCCAGTCCCGGGAGATGAGGCGCGCCGAGCCCAGCAGCCTGGGCGAGGCCGCGATAACGAACTCGTGGAACCCGTCGTCAGCCATTGGCGTCAGCCTCCTCTCCTAATATAGAGGCATCGTCACGACCATCAGGTTGCCTCAACCGCGAGAACGGCGTCTTCGCGGCCGACGGCGGCTGGGAGCTTGTGGCCGTGCTCGGGCTGCTCGCGTTGACGGTCGCCGCGGTGGGCGCGGGCCGATTCAGCCTCGACAACCTGTTCCGCAAGGCGCCGAACCGCAGCATGACGATGGCGGACGCCCGCAGCTGAGCGCCGGCGTACGCAACAAAAACGCCCGCACGACTCTGGTTCAGCCAGGGTCCTGCGGGCGTTTTCGGGAAGAGTCAGACCTCGTCGTCGCGGTTCAGGTCGGCGAGGAACTGCTCGAGCTCGGCACCGAGCTCGTCGCCGGAGGGGATCGACTCGGCGGCGAGCAGGCTGCCACGGCTGATGGAGCCGGCGGCAGCGTCGTACTGGGTCTCGAGGGCGCTCACCACGGCGGTCGCGTCCTCGGAGGCCTGGACCTGCTCATCGACCATCCGGCCGGTGACGGCAGCTTCGTCGAGGAGCGCCTTGCTCGGCAGCAGCAGCCCGGTCGCGGCCGAGACCGCGTGTACGAGCGCCAGCGCGGCACCCGGGAAGCGGTTCTCCGCGAGGTAATGCGGCACGTGCACGGCGAAGCCCATCGCGTCACGCCCGGCCTCACCGAGGCGGACCTGCAGCATGCTGGCCACGCTCGCGGGCAGCCGCATCTCGCCGTCCCAGATGTTCGAACGGGTGACGAGCTCCGGCCGGGTCGCGTGGGCGGTGAGGCCCAGCGGCCGGGTGTGCGGCACGCCCATCGGGATGCCGTGCACGCCGATGGTCAGGGTCACGTTGAAGCGCTCGATCAGGTTCCGCACGGCGGCGGCGAAGCGCTCCCAGTGCATATCGGGCTCCGCGCCCTCGAGCAGCAGGAACTCGACCCCGGCGTCGTCCACCAGCAGGTGGAGCAGGAGCTCCGGCGGGTCGTAGTCGATGAACCGGTCCTCGGCGAACGTCACCTCAGGCCGCCGGGCGCGGTAGTCGTGCATCAGATCAACGTCGAATCGGGCCACCACACGGCTCTCGAGTACGTCGAGGAGGTGGTCGGCGGTGACACGGCCGGCCTGGCCCGCGTCCATGAAGCCGTCGAGCGCGTGGACCAGGACTCGCGGCGGTGCGGCCGGTCCGGTCGCGACGGACTCGTCGACGATCTCGTAGAGGTCGTCCGGTCGCAGCATCTCGGGTCTCCTTCGCGGTGGCGGTCGGCGGGTGGATCCGTTACCCATCCTGCCTTGCATAGGTGACAACGCCCTCCCGGCGGGCAGGAATTCCGCCTCAGACGACATTGGCGGGTTTTTTCTCACAGGCGACCACGCCGCCCGGGGCGACAAGATGGGAAAGCGCTTGCTAGCGTTCGGTCCGTGACTGCTTCCCCGCCCTTGGTCCTGCTCGCGATGAGTGACTCCACCCTCGCGCAGGTGATCACGCCCGATCTGCGCGCCCGGCTGGACGCAGTGGGCAAGGTGCTCGACGTCCGGCCGGCCGCCTCGTTCCTCGATGAGCCGGACGTGGCGGCGGTGCTCGGTGACGTGGAAGTGCTGGTCACCGGCTGGGGCTGTCCCCCGATCACCCGTGACGTGCTAGACGCGGCGCCCAAGCTGCGGGCCATCCTGCACGCGGCCGGCAGCGTCAAGCACATCGTCGACCCGTCGGCCTTCGAGCGCGGTATCCAGGTCAGCTCCGCGGTGGCGGCGAACGCCGTACCGGTCGCGGAGTACGCCGTGGCCGCCATCATCATGGGCGGCAAGCGCGCGTTCCGGCTTGCCGCGGAGTACCGGACCAACCGGAAGAAGCCGGACAGCCACGGGTACGCCCCGATCGGGAACCACCGCAGTACGGTCGGCCTGCTCGGCGCCTCGCGCATCGGCCGGCTGGTCGCGGAGCGGCTGAAGGCGTTCGACTTCGACGTACTGATCAGCGATCCGTATCTGAGCGCCGACGACGCTGCCGCCATGGGCGCGCGGTTGTGTGACAACGACACGTTGTTCGCGAGCAGCGACATCGTCAGCATCCACGCGCCACTGCTGCCCGAGACGACCGGGCTGGTCGATGCCCGGCTGCTCGGCCTGATGCCGGACCGCTCGGTGCTGATCAACACGGCTCGCGGCAAGGTCATCGACGCTGCCGCGCTCGAGGCCGAGTGCCGTTCGGGCCGGATCGACGCCATTCTCGACGTCACCGACCCCGAGCCCCTGCCGGCCGACTCCCCGTTGCTGGATCTGCCGAACGTCTTCGTCACCCCGCACCTGGCCGGTGCCCTCGGCAACGAGGTGAACCGCCTCGGCGACGTGGCCGTGAGCGAGTTGGAGCGCCTGGTCGCCGGTGAGCCGCTACAGCACGCTATTGCCGCCCATGAACTCGAGAGGATCGCATGAGCCGCCTTATCCTGCCTGGCCCGGATCGAGTGCTCTCAACCTGGACTGGCTGGTCCCGGGCGCATTGGGAGGCACTGGCCGACCACCTGCTCGATTCGCTCATCCCGTACTTCTCCCCCGGCGGAGCCCGCGTAGACCTTCCTGGCCGGCCTAGCCGGTCTGGTGTTGTCAGTGATGGCCTAGAGGGGTTCGCCCGGTCGTTCATGCTGGCGGCGTTCCGGATCGCCGGAGTCGGTGGTGTCGGCTGTGAGGACTTGATCGAGCGGTACAGCCGTGGACTGGTTGCAGGCGCTGATCGCGACAGTGACGAGGCCTGGCCGCGTCTCACTCCCCTGGCCCAGCCGTTGGTTGAGGCCGCCGCTATCGCCGTAGCGCTGCACGAGTCGCGCGAGTGGATCTGGAACCGCCTGAGCACTACCGACCAGGAGAAGGTCGCGGACTGGCTCGGCGGCTTTGTCGGATCACGTACGCACGACAACAACTGGCGGTTGTTCCAGGTCGTCTCCGAGCAGTTCCTGGCCTCCGTAGGCGCGCCACACTCGCAGCAGGAGATTGAGGCGGGCCTAGACCGTATTGAGGACTGGTACGTCGGCAACGGCTGGTACTCCGACGGATCCGGCCAGAACTTCGACAACTACATCGGCTGGGCCATGCACCTCTACCCGGGCCTCTGGGCGCGGATGGCGGCTGCAACGCCTGGAGCGGCGTACGACGACCGGTTGCAGGTCTACCGCGACAGGCTCCGGCTGTTCCTGGAAGACGCAGTGCACCTTGTAGGCAGTGATGGCGCGCCTATCCACCAGGGGCGCTCGCTGACGTACCGGATGGCTGCGGCGGCGCCGTACTGGATGGGGGCACTGCTGGACGCGACGCCGCTCTCACCCGGTACGACGCGTCGGTTGTGCTCGTCGATCGCCAGGCATTTCGTGGAGCGCGGGGTGCCGGATGAGCGCGGCGTACTGACGCTTGGCTGGTACGACACCTTCCTGCCGACCACCCAGTCGTACTCCGGCCCGGGATCGCCGTACTGGGCTAGTAAGGGGTTCGTCGGTCTGCTGCTGCCGCCGGAGCACCCTGTCTGGACCGAGCGCGAGGAGGTGCTTCCGCTCGACGAGGCCGACCAGGTCCGCTCGATGCCGGCACCTGGCTGGATTGTGCACGCCACGCGGCATGACCAGCTCGTACGACTCCTCAACCACGGCGCGGACCATGCCCCGGTGGCGGAGCCGGAGGGCGTTGAGCCGCCGGGAGACCCGCACTACGACCGGCTGGCGTATTCGAACCACACCGGGCCCGAGTTGTCCGGACAGGCACAACTCGACCGTGTCGACAACAACCTGGCCCTGGTCGACGGCGCTGGCCGTACCAGCTATCGCGGCCGCATCCGCCGGATCGCCGTCGGGGAGCGCAGCGCCTCTTCCTGGCACAAGGCGTGGCTCGGTTCCGAAGGCCCATGGCGGATCGAGACGGCGTCGGTCGTGTACGGCGGCTGGGAGATCCGGTGTGCGCTGGTCGACGGCCCGGCTGGCGCGACCGTGCGCAGCGGCGGCTATCCCGTCGCCGGGCAATCCTTGCCGACGGCAACCACTGGCAAGAGTCCGGCGTGGGCGTCGGCCGAGGCGGGTGGCTTGTACTCGACGGTGGTCGGGTTGCACGGGTACGACGATGCCGCCGTACATCGTGATCTCGGCGCGAGCGCGTTCGGCCCGCACTCGGCCACGCCGTACCTGACCGTGACTCATCCGGGTGAGCCGGTCGTGCTGGTCAGTGCCGTGTTGCTGAACCGCGACACGGTCAAGCCGGAGTCGATCTCGACC
The DNA here is from genome assembly GCF_036226525.1 of Kribbella sp. NBC_01245. NCBI lineage: Bacteria > Bacillati > Actinomycetota > Actinomycetes > Propionibacteriales > Kribbellaceae > Kribbella > Kribbella sp. NBC_01245. The sequence goes on along the minus strand of NZ_CP108487.1, from coordinate 1,378,270 downwards.
GGTCTCACGATTGTTGTCGAGGGCAACCAGGTGCGCCTGACGCTACCCGATGGCGCGGTCGAGATCGTCGAACTCGGACAGGGTTTCGGGGCCGCTTAGGGAAGGCTCGCTTTGGATGAGAATTCCCGGCCGCGGGTCTACATTGGGCGGCATGGGCACCTATGTGAAGCTTCTTCAGGAACAGATCCGTAACGAATTCCTGGCCTCGCAGCAGTACATCGCTGTCGCGGTATGGTTCGACGACCAGGATCTGCCGCAGCTGGCCTCGCACTTCTACAAGCAGGCCCTCGAAGAGCGCAACCACGCGATGATGATGGTCCAATACCTGCTGGACAAGGATGTGCGGCCGACGATCCCGGGTATTAGTGACGTCACCAACGAGTTCGACAACGCGCTCGCGCCGCTGGAGCTCGCGCTGCAGCAGGAGATCACCGTCACCAAGCAGGTCGAGACGCTGGCGCGCACCGCGCGTGACGAGGGTGACTACGTCGGTGAGCAGTTCATGCAGTGGTTCCTCAAGGAGCAGGTCGAGGAGGTCGCCGCGATGAACACGCTGGTCAACGTTGCGAAGCGCGCCGGTGACAACCTATTCGCTCTCGAGGACTTCCTGGCCCGCGAGACCGTCGGCGATCTGGGTTCCGATCCGACCGCGCCGCGTGCGGCCGGTGGGTCGGTCTAAGGGCCTGGCCTACTCGGTCTAAAGCCTGGCTTACCAGGATCCCCCGCCGCCGCCACCCCCGCCGCCACCGGAGGAGCCTCCACTGAAGCCCGACGAACTGCCGCCGCCCCCGCCACTGTTGGCCGGGGGTGGTGGCAGGTCGAACGTCGAGGCGACGGTCCGCTCCAGGTCGTGCGCGGAGTAGCCGGAGGTGTAGTACGAGGGGCCGTAGTACCAGTACGGGTCGGGCGGGATGCGCCCCGCCGCGACCAACTGCGCACAGATCGCCTGCCAGCGGTCCGCGATCCCGAAAGCGATTGCCCAAGGCAAGTACTTGCTGAAGATGTCCTCGCCTTCCTCGAACCGCAACTGGTCCGCCTCGGCGGTGGCCAGATAGGTCCGGAAGCCGACGAGTTGATCCGCGATCGCCCGGCCGGTGGCGTTTTTCTTGCCCTTGCCCTTCTTGCTGAAGTAGAGCACCAGCGCCACGATGCCGCCGAGTAGCGGCAACGCCACCGCCGTCGCCGGGCCGGCTCCACCAGCGGACGCCGCAGCCACCGCGCCACCGAGGCCGAAGATGGCGGCGAAGAAGATGACGATGGCCAGGCAGCCGCATCGCACCGCGCTGGCGCCACTCATCGCCGCACCGCGAGGCTGCTTGATGTACCAGTTGTACTGGGTGATTTGTCCACGCAAGGCCGCGATCATCACGTCGTGCGCTTGACGCATCGAGTTGTCGCCGGTGGGGCGCCGTTCGAGCGTGAGGGCGGTGCCCGGCTGCAGGCCCGGGAAGAGCGACTGCAACAGGACTTGCTCGTGATGGCGAGTGGCGACCGCCGGATCGAGCAGTACGGCACGTTGCTCGGTGCCGTGGTTCTCGATCCGTACGCCGCCTCGCACGGCCATGTCGATCAGCGTCGCGGCGGTTTCCGTCGTATTCGCGACCGAGTCGATGAGCAGACCCGCCTCGCCGACCGCGATCGGCGGCGGCGCGAACGCGACCGGGATCTGGTCCTCGTCCAGGTCGTCCTTCACCACGGCCGGCGCTACTGCGCCGGCGGGCGGGAAGGCGCCTGGTGGCATGCCGGCGAATCGCTCATCCCGGAAACCGCGCTTGTGGTACATCACGCCTGCCGTCACGGCGATCGCGGTCGTGACGAGCGAGGCGAGCAGCGCCCAAAGGGACAGGCCGACGCGCTCGAGCGGGCCGGGCGGGTCGACCACGATCGGGGTGTCGTTGCTGACCACGCCCGCCTTGATACCGGCGACGACTGTCAGTTGGTCGCCCGGCTCGATGTTCGTCTGGATGAACGTGCCCTTGCCGGCCTGGACCGACTTCTGCTGGCACTGCTGCGTCGAACGGGGTGGGCCGGTGAAGCACTCGACGCGGGTGACGCCTTCGGGTACTTGCGCCGAGACCGTGACGGTCTTGATCGTGGCCTTCCAGTCGGCGCCCGTCGCGTCCCAGTAAAGCTCGCTGTGGTCGTCGAAGTGCCGCAGGGCGCCGCGGACGTCGTACTGGATGACGTACGTCGCGGTGGCGTCGATGATGGTCCGGTCGGCCGAACCGATCTTGAGGCGCAGGGACTGGTTGCGATGGCCGTTGGTCTTGAAGACCTCTTCGGTGAACTCGTCGCTGTGGCCGGACGGGCTCGAGACCCGCACGTTCGAGACGTCGTACCGCTGGTCCTTGGAGTCGTCGTCGGCCCACTTCTCCCGGATGACCAGGTCGCGGTACATGCCGTGCCGGCCCGAGCTCTGCCCGAACCGGTAGACGATCGTCTCCTTCACCTGGAGCACACCGTCGGGCGTCACCTGGTAGCCGATCTGGAACGAATCGATGACGTCGTCCACCGGCGCGGCCGAGGCCGGTGTCGCGGTGAAGGTGAGGAGGAGTACGCCGAAGACGGCGAGCAGCAGTGCGGTCAGACCTCTACGCATGCGGCGACCCTAACGACCGCCGAGGGCCAATCAGCCCGTCTCCTCGGGGTGTCGGTAAGAACGCTGTCACCAGCCGCAGACGAGCGAGCGGCTTCTGTGGGTTAGCCGCCGGTGATGAGCAGCAGGAGCCCGGAAATGACGAGGCCGGTCTCGACGAGGACAACGAACACGGCGACGGGGAGTCGGTCGAGGATTTGGCGACCGCGAGCGCGTCGTAGCGGGTGACCTCGCGCAGGTGGTGGTGACGGATTGACCAGTCGAGGAGCACCGGGAGGACGCCGGCGAGGTAGCCCCAGACGGTGTGCTGGCTGCGGGCCTTGGCGCGGGGCCCACCTCGCGAAGTGTCCGCAGCCAGCGTTCGACGTCGCGACAGATGCCTGGGGCAACGTTGGCGAGCTAGCGGTCCAGCCAGGACTCGAACGCGGCGCCCGGTCGTCGTCGAACAGGTCCAGGTCTGCGAGCACCTCGATGGTTCGTTCGGCGCTCGGATAAGGCTGTCAGCGCGGGGAGTAGAGCCAGGGTTGCTTCAGGTCGAAGAAATCCGGTACTCCGGCGCTGAGTTCGTTCAGCTCGTCCATCTGCGCCTTCAACTCTGGCGGCGGTTCCTTACGTTCGCCTTCGCGCGCCTCTTCCTCGGAAGTGAAGTACAGCGCCATCGTGTAGGCGCCGCCTTCGTGTTGTGCCGCGACGCTGCCGATGATCTCGGGACGGAACGCCGCCCAGGCTTCCGAGTCCTGTCCCATCAGCTCCCGCGCCCGGTCGGGATCTGTGCCGCGTCCCTGCATGATCTGGACGAAGCCGGCGTTGTCGGGGTTGCCGATTGTGTCGACGACGACGTCTGTGCTGTTGGTGAAGGTGGCATCGCCAGAGAACAGCGTGGAGGTCTCCGTCCACCACGCGTCCTGCTCCGGCCGGTCGCTGTTTTGCTGAGCTGTCTGCGCTGACTCGAACCGGGCGATGGCAATAAATCTGCCGTCATCGGTCACACCCGCTGTAGTGCCGAGCCAGCCCGCTGCACTAGGCCCAAGATCCTGCGCCCAGCGGTCGAGCGCCACATGTGCCTGCTCTGGGTTGTCGACGTGTCCTTGAATCACCTGGACAAACACGGCTGGCTCCTTTCAGCGGACGTGGTTCGGCCGGTCAGTCGATCCATTCCGGACGCTACGCCTGCCACTACCCACCGTCGATACCACGAGCCCCGTATGCCGACAGCGCCGGATCTTCACCCGTTTGCCGCTGGTGACACGTTCCTTACCAACGCCCAATCCACTGGCGTGTCGCTCGGTGTGACGGTCGTGTTGGGCGCGGTTGTGTTGGTGTCGGTTGTGGCGGCGGCGGTGATGGCGGCGGCGACGAGGTCTGCGGCGGTGGTGTCGCGGGTACGGCGGCCGCGGTCGTAGTACTGCGTGGTGGCGATGCTCGCGTGACCGACATCGGCCTGGACGTGCTGGATCCGGGCATCCTGCTCCAGCGCGATCGTCACGTAGGCGTGCCGTAGCGCGTGCGGATGCACCAGATGCGCGACATCCTCAAGGGCCGGGCCGGCCTGGGTGGCGATCCGTTTCAGCAAAGCGTTGATGTCGAATCTGGAACACCGTCCGCCGTCCCGCGTGGCGACCATCGGCGTACGCGCGGCATTCGGTCTGCCTCGCAACGCGGGAGTGGCCGCCTCGCTAAGGCGGTCGCGCTCAGCCAGGTAATCGCGCAGCGCCGCGTCCGCGAGGTCGGTGAGGTAGACCTCCCGCCGTACGCCGCCCTTGCCGAGCACCCGCAGCATTGGCTCGCCACCCGATACGACGAGGTCGTCGCGATTGAGCCCGACTAGCTCGGATACGCGAAGGCCTAGCGTCAGGAGGGCGACGACGGCGACTGCTCGGAAGGCGAAGAGGTCGCGATGGCGGGTGCGGTTCGGGAGTTGGGCCGCGGCGTCGAGCAAGGCGCGAAGCTGTGCGGCCGTGAGCCGGATCGTCGGCGACGCCTCACGAGAACTCCGGCTGAGGCCGAGCCTCGCGCGGTTCAACGCCGCGGGATTGGCCGGTACGACGCCAGTCTCCGTGAGGTGTCCGTAAAACGCCGAGAGCGTCGACAGCATCCGCTGCCGCGTACGCTTCTCCGCCCCAGCCGCGTCAAGCGCATGCAACCACGCCTTCACCTCAGTACCCGTAGCCGCTCGCGGATCAAGCCCCATCCCCGCACACCACCGAAACCACGCCAACCCATGCAACGCCCCCACCTCCCTCGGCACAGAGGCCCTCTTCCCCTCGGCCGATGCGGCTGCGCCCTCTGCCTCTGCCGACGTACCGCCGCTCGCCCCGGACGCCCCAGTCGGCACGCCGGCCAGCGCGTCTACCCAGGCGACCGGAAGCCCTAGGGCGTACGCGTAGGTCCGCCTGGTGCCGGCATTCGCGTAGGCCAGCAGCCACTCCGCAATCTGCTCCCGCAGGACCTCCGGGTCAGCCACGCCCGGCCAGCCGCCCTCCCCCATCCCCTCGCCAGTCCGCTCCCCAATCCCCTCGCCGGCGGCCGTGCCGAAGTCGCCGCTTGCCTTCCGCGGAAGCGACTCCAGCAGGACGAGCGCTCCGGACTCGGGCTGGCCTGTTGCGGCGCGGTTTTCAGGCGTGGATGGGTCCGGAAAAGGTGCGGCGGTTGTGGGCACGGAGTGATCTTTGCCGACCGATCCAGGCGAACCCAGTCTCCACGCCGGGCCTTGATCGAGAACCAACAAAACACCGGTTTCGTGGGGTTTTGGTTTAGTTTTCCCAACTCAAACTAGTTAATTAGGTTTTGGACCTGCTAACCAATAGGGTTCAGGCATGATCGATGAGGCTGCGCGTTGCGGATATAGCAAGTGCCGGGCAGAACTGCCCTCCCCTGGGCCGCAGGGAGGACGCCGGCGCGGATTCTGCAAGGACACGCGCTGGGAGGGCGGGCGGACTTGCGCCCAGATGGCCAGGGCGGAGAGAGATGCCCTGGGAGCGCTAGGGCTGGGACTGGATGCTGGAAGTACGACCTTCCGGCTGGACGCGGAGAGGCTGCGGGAGCAGCTGGATGTGGTCCGCGGGCCTGTTGAGGACCTGACCGCCGCACTGGCCGCCGTGACGACCCGGCTTGATGAGGTTGAGGCTGCGGCCGTGGCTGCTGTCGACACCGCGAATAGGCAGGTGGCCGAGGCCGAGCGGGCACGAGTCGCCGCTGAGGAAGCGCGCGACCATGCCGAACAACGCGCGCGTCAGAGCACCGCGGCCGTCGAACGCGCTGGGAAGGAACGAGCGGACGCCGTACAGCGCGCGACCGCTGCCGCAGAGCAAGCCCTCGCGGCGACCGAAGCATTGGGTGCAGCGCGGCAGAAGGCGGAAGAGGCCGTCGCCGCGCGACTGGCGGCAGAGGCCCGCGCTGAGAAGGCAGAGGCCCGCGCCGAGAAAGAGGCTGAGCGAGCGACGGCGGCCGAGCGCGAGACGCGTACGGCGTTCGTTGCGGCAGAACGCGCCACCGTCGAGCGAGACGCGCTCCGCGCCGATGAGCAGCAGCGGTCAGTCGAGATGGACCGACTCCGCGCCGAGCTCAACGACGTACAGAAGAGAGCCAACGACGCCGAGGTCGAGCGCGAACAGGCCCGTCGTGCGGCCGATGCGGCACAAACCGCTAGGGCCGCGGCCGACGAGGCGCTGGTCGCGCACCAGGAAGAAGCAGGTCGGCAGGCCGGGAAGCTCGCGGAAGAGTGGCAGACCGAGCGGCACAACCTGACGGCGCAACTATCTTCCCATGCAGCGCGCGTAGAACAGCTCACGGCCCAACTGGCCGGCGCCAAGGCAGAAGCCGACCGCCTGCGAGCAGAGGCATTGCGTGCCGAGAGACTGCGGACCGAAGGCGGGCCGCAACCACTGCATCCCGACGACCTCCGCGCACTGGTGGAGGCCGTCGGCGCCGCGCGAGGGGACGGTCCGACGACCTGACTGTCCGCCCGGGGCACCGCATCCCCGCGACCTCCGCGCACAGGTGGAGGCCGTCGCGAGGAGACGGTGGGACGGGGTGACTGTTGGCCGCAGGGCGCCGCATCGCCGCGATCTTTGGGTGCTGGCGGGGGCATCGAGGGGAGAGCGGGAAAGGCTGACTCTTGTGCTGGGTGGGTGGATGGGGGAATGGTGGTCGTTCTAGGAGGTTCCGTTATGGCAGAGCGGACGATCACTTCCCAGGGCAACGGTGCGACAGTTCCCGCGGTGGAACGGCCCGAGGCCATTCGCAACGTGGTGCTCGTCGGTCCTTCGGGGGCCGGCAAGACCACCCTGGTCGAGGCGCTGCTGGTCGCGGCCGGCGTGCTGTCCAGACCTGGGACCGTCACCGATGGGTCGACGGTCTGCGATCACGATGATGCGGAGATCCGGCAACAGCGTTCGGTCGGGCTGGCGCTCGCGCCGCTGATCCAGGACGGCATCAAGGTCAACCTGATCGACACCCCGGGCTATGCCGATTTCGTGGGCGAGCTGCGGGCCGGGCTGCGTGCCGCCGACTGCGCCCTGTTCGTGATCGCCGCGAACGAGGGTGTCGACGAGCCGACCAAGACCCTTTGGCAGGAGTGCGCGAGAGTCGGCATGCCGCGGGCCGTCGTGGTCACCAAGCTCGACCACGCCCGGGCCAACTACGAGTCGGCCCTCATGGCGGCTCAAGCGGCCTTCGGCGACAAAGTCCTGCCGCTCTATCTGCCAGTCCGCGGCAAAGACGGCGCCACCACCGGCCTGATCGGATTGCTCTCGCAGATCCACTACGACCACTCGGACGGCAAGCGCAGCGAGTCCAGCCCGGATGAGTCGTACGCCGATGAGCTCGAACTGCAGCGCGGCACCCTGATCGAGGGCGTGATCGAAGAGTCCGAGGACGAGTCGCTGATGGAGCGGTACATCGGCGGCGAACAGATCGACCAGACCGTTCTCGTCGACGACCTCGAGCGTGCCGTTGCCCGCGGCTCCTTCTTCCCCGTCATCCCGGTCTGCAGCTCGACCGGCGTCGGCACCTCCGAACTGCTCGAGATCATGACCAGCGCCTTCCCCTCGCCACCCGAGCACGCGCTGCCGGAGGTGTTCAACCCGGACGGCGTACCGCAGAAGAAGCTGGCCTGCGATCCGGGCGGCCCACTGCTCGCAGAGGTGGTGAAGACGACGTCGGACCCGTACGTCGGCAGGGTTAGCCTGGTGCGGGTTTTCTCCGGCACCATCAGGCCCGACGCGACGGTTCACGTGTCGGGCCATTTCATGTCCTTCTTCGGGGATCGCTTCAGTCACGACGACCACGACGAGGACGAGCGGATCGGCAACCTGTCGATCCCGCTCGGCAAACTGCAACGGCCTTCGTCGGCGGTGATCGCGGGAGACCTCTGCGCCGTCGGCCGGCTGACGCGTGCGGAGACCGGCGACACGCTGTCCGACAAGGCGCGCCCACTGCTGCTCAGGCCGTGGACCATGCCCGAGCCGCTGCTGCCGATCGCCGTACAGGCTCATGCGAAGACCGACGAGGACAAGCTGTCCCAAGGTCTGCAGCGCCTCGCGGCCGAGGACCCGACGCTGCGGATCGAGCACAACAACGAGACGCACCAGATCGTGCTCTGGTGCATGGGTGAGGCCCACTCGGACGTCGTGCTCGACGCGCTCGCCAACCGGTACGGCGTGACCGTCGATACCGTGGAACTCCGGGTGCCGTTGCGCGAGACCTTCGGCGGCAAGGCGCGCGGCCACGGCCGGCACGTCAAGCAATCCGGCGGCCACGGGCAGTACGCCGTTTGCGATGTCGAGGTCGAACCACTCCCCCAGGGCACGGATTTCGAGTTCGTCGACAAGGTCGTCGGCGGCGCCGTACCGCGGCAGTTCATCCCGAGCGTCGAGAAGGGCGTCCGCGCCCAGATGGAACGTGGTGTCGGCTCGGGCTATCCGCTCGTCAACATCCGCGTGACGCTGCTCGACGGCAAATCGCACAGCGTCGACTCGTCGGATATGGCCTTCCAGACCGCGGGTGGGCTCGCGCTGCGCGACGCGGCGAACGCCAGCAAGATCAACCTGCTCGAACCGGTCGACCTCGTCTCGGTGCTCGTACCGGACGACCTGGTCGGCGCCGTGATGAGCGATCTGTCCGGCCGCCGCGGCCGCCTGCTCGGCACCGAACGCGTCGGCGAGGATCGGACTCTGGTCAAGGCCGAAGTCCCGCAGTTGGAGATCACGCGTTACGCGATCGACCTGCGCTCGCTCTCGCACGGCGCGGCGTCGTTCACCCGCACCTTCGAGCGGTACGACCCCATGCCCGACTCGCAGGCGGCCAAGCTCAGCACCGCGTGATCACGGCCGGCGCCCGACAAAGCAGAGGAACTCCGTCTGTACGTCCGCACCCAGCGGCGGCGTCAGCTTCGGACCGAACGCCCACGGCTGCCGCATGGCGTCGTCGAGCGGCTTGAGCTTCTCGAAGACGTGTACGACGGCCTCCTGGTCGAGCTGGTCATCGCCCCCAGTGCCACGCGCGAGATCCCAGGAGTGGATCAGCACGTCCACCGGCAAGGCCTCGACCACGTCGGCGAACGGCAACGGTCCGACCAGCGTTGGCATGGCCACCTCGGCGCAGGCCGGGTCATCGATCGCGACCACCAGTCCGTCGGCGACCTCCTGCCACGCAGCGGCGAGGTCCGCGTCCGGCTCGAGCTCAGGGATCACGCCCATCTCGGCGACGCGCACGCCGTACAGGCTTTTGACCTCGGTCTTGCGCACCGTCGCGAGGATGCGGCGCTGCTCGTTGATGACGTGGGCGACGACCTCTCGGACGTTCCAGTTCGGGCACGGGGTGGGCGCGTCCCACCGATCGGCCGGTACAGCCGTGACGCGTGCCAGGAAATCGGCGGAGACTCGCTCGAAACGATCGGCCTGCTTGGACATTTGTTCCTCTCAGATCTGGTCAAGAAGCTTCGCGAGTGCTTTCGGTATGCCGGTCCGCCAGCCGCCGTTCATGATCGAACGCGCCTGCTGCTGGAGCGGGTTGTCGGGATCGAAGCCGTCATGCAGGAGGAACAACCTCGTGCCACGGCCCTCCGGGCGCAGCGTCCAGGTGATGGTCCAGTCGACGGCGTCGGGATCGGCCGCGTCCTGCCAGCCGACACGGAGGAACGTCAGCGGTTCGAAGCCGAGCACCTCGACGCGGATCAGCCCTGAGAACCCCGTCGCGTCGATCGGCTTGCCCTGCAGCGTGAAGACATGGCCGACCTCCAGCTTGAAGTCGCCGGGCATCAGCCACTGCGCGATCAACTCCGGCTCGGTCAGCGCTCGCCAAAGCTTGGCCGGCGGATGTGGGAAGAACTGGTCCACCTCGATGCTGCTGAGATTCACTCGTCCTCCATCTGGTCGAGCACGTCACCGAACGCGTTGAGGCGCTCGCGCCAGAACCGCTCGTACGGGTGGAGCCAGTCCTGCAACTCCGCGAGCGGCACCGCCTCCAGCCGGTAGAACCGCTGACGGCCTTCCTTGCGTTCGCTGACCAGGCCGGCTTCTCGCAGCGCCCGCAGATGCTCGGAAAGGCTCGGCCGGGCCATGTCGAAATGGTCGGCAAGGTCTTGAACCGGCGTCGGGCCGTTGTCCCGCAGCAGCCCGAGCACCTTGCGCCGTACCGGACTGGCGAGGGCGTTGAAGATCCGGTCTTCGGTGCTCTCGGCAACGGCCGATGGTCTTGGAGTCACCAGAACACTATAGGTAGGTTTTCTCCTACTTATCAAATCGATAGGGTGGGTCCATGGCTGAGAACTGTCTTTTCTGTGGGATTGCGGCTGGAACCAGCCCCTCGCAGCTGATCGAGGAGAACGACCTGGCGGTGGCGTTCATGGACATCAATCCGGCGACGCCCGGGCATCTGCTGGTGATCCCGCGAGCGCATTCGACCGACCTTCGCGAGGCCAAGGCGGAGGACCTGACCGCGGCCACGTTGATGGCGCAGGAACTGGTCACCCGCGTGATCGACCGCCTCGGCGCCGACGGCGCGAACCTGCTCAGCTGCATCGGGCCAGTGGCCTGGCAGAGCGTCTTCCACACGCACCTGCACGTCGTTCCGCGCTACCAGGACGACCCGCTGAAGCTCCCGTGGATCCCGTCGTCGGGCGACGCGGACGCCATTGCCGAGGTCGCCGCCAAACTGAAGGTGTAACGCCTGCGCCGCTCATGACACTGCAGTGGCATGAGCACACTAGGCAAGCGACTACTCCCCTTGCAGGTGGCGACATTTCTCCAGGGCTTCGCGCTGTGGGTGCCGGTGGAGAAGTTGTTCATGACCGAGATCGGGTTCGACGCGGCGTCGGTCGGCCTGATGGCGGCGGCCTATGCCGCGTTGGTGCCCGTGGTCGAGATCCCGTCCGGGGTGCTAGCCGATCGCTGGAGCCGGCGCGGCGTGCTGATGATCGCCGGTATCGCGCTGGCCGTGAGCACGGTCGGCGGTGGGCTCAGCGACGGCGTTCCGGCGTACATCGCGGCGGCGATGGCGCTTGGCGTCTACTTCGCGATGTTCTCCGGCACGTTGGACGCCGTCGTGTACGACACGGTGCTGGAGGAGACCGGGGACAGCGCCAGCTTCGAGCGGCGGATCGGCCAGGTCAGGCTCATCGAGAGCATCGCGCTGGTGACGAGTGCGTTGGCCGGCGGCTGGATCGCCTCGTTGGCCGGGACTCGTAGCACCTACTTCCTCTCGATCCCGTTCGTCATAGCGTCTGTGCTTGCCCTGACGCGATTCCGCGAGCCGACGCTTCATCGCGGGAGCGAGCGCACCGACCTGCGCAGGCACTTCGCGCTGACCTACCGGGCCATCCTGCATCGCGGCCGCCTGCTGCCCCTGGTGGCGGCGTCGATCGCGACCACGGTGATCCTGCAGTCGGTGTTCGAATTCGGCCCGCTCTGGTTGATCGACCTGGCCTCGCCTGCCGTCTTGTACGGGCCGTTCTGGGCCGTGCTCGTCGCCACGCTGGGCCTCGGCGGACTACTCGCGGGACGGATCGACCTTGGCCGCCGTACGACGATCGCGGGCGTGGTAGCGGTCATGATCGGTACGGGCCTCGTGCTGACCACGGCCGTCCCGTTCCTCGGAGTGACTGCCGCCTTCGTGACGCTCGCGCTGCTCGTCGTGGTGGCGGGCATCCACCTCACCCGGGTCATGCACGACGCCGTCGACTCGACCGTACGCGCGGGAGTGGCGTCCGGGGTTGGCGCGGTTTCGTGGCTGGCGTTCGTACCGTTCGCGCTGGCGATGGGCAGCACCAGCAAGGCGGACGGCGTACACACGGCCGGCTGGTTGCTCACCGGCGTCATCGTGCTCGCCGGCCTCGCCCTCGCTTGGGGCAGCCTTCGCAAGATAAGCGCCGAGCCCGAGCGTGTCCTCCTGGAGAGCAGATGACAACCCGATGCCTGGCTACGCTGAGCCGATGGTGGTACCGCCCGACGCCGAGTTGGTCGCCAGGTTGCGCGCTCGCGACGAAGCGACCTTCGCGCTGCTGCTGGACGAATGGTCGGGCGGTATGACGCGACTGGCCCGCACCTTCGTCTCCACCGACGCCTCCGCGGCCGAGGTGGTGCAGGAGACCTGGCTCGCGGTGATCCAGGGCATCGACCGGTTCGAGCAGCGGTCATCGGTCAAGACGTGGGTCTACCGGATCCTCACCAACATTGCCAAGCGCCGGAGCGTTCGCGAACATCGCATCACCCCGATGACGAGCCTCACCGACGCCGGCCCCACCGTCGCGCCGGACCGGTTCCAGCAGCAGGGCGAGCCGTATCCGGGCCACTGGCGCGAGTTCCCCGAGGCCTGGCAGCCCGAGAAGTTCGCGATGGCCGCCGAGATCCATACCGAACTCGCCGCCGCCCTCGCGGAACTGCCCGAGCGGCAGCGTGCGGTGATCACGCTTCGCGATGTGGAGGGATGTACGGCGACCGAGGTCTGCGAACTGCTCGAGATCTCAGCCGCGAACCAGCGAGTGCTGCTGCACCGCGCGCGGGCGTTCGTCCGTGGCAAGCTGGAGGAATACTTCAGGAGGGCCGGGTCGTGACCGATCTGCACTGCGCCGAGTTCGTCGAAATGGTCACCGCGTTCCTCGACGGCGCGCTCGACCCCGCCGCCGAACGCCGCTTCGTCGACCACCTAGCCCTCTGCGACGGCTGCGACGCCTACCTCCACCAAATCCGCGCCACCGTCCAAACCCTCGGCGACCTACCCCCCGGCGACCTCCCGCCCGAGACCCGCGCCACCCTGCTCGAGGCCTTCAGGAAGCTCGGGTGACTAGGGCGTAAACGGCGGCGTCGACCGAACAAAGCGGCGGTACGGCAACTTCCTGTCGGACCGCCGCTCCATGCCTGTACGAACCGTCAGCGGAGCTGCTGAATCGAGTCCCTCGCCGCTTGTAGCAGCTCAGTCGGTATCGTCACTTCTCCAATTGGGACGACGAACCCTGACCAAGACGCCTGAACTGTGATGGCAGCGATCGGCGCTGGCGAGACCCAGTACCTGAGAGTCCAACCAGAGCCCTGACTTCCCCCGCTGAGCAAGTCGAGGCGCGGACCGCGAGGCGACGGCGTGGAACCAGCTGTCGAATCCAGGTTGGTGCGAACCTGGTCATCGAAATCAACACGCAGACTTAACCGGTCCGCCGATGGTGTCGGGTCCTGCTTAAGCAACTTCAAGAGCTCGGTGTGCACGCGTGCACTCCCGGCGTCCACGCCCGAATGGAACCGAACGTTCAGAGTTAGCAGAGCGCCGGTCGTGTATAGCTGAATCGGTCCGACCGAGATCGCGATGTCGTCTGAGCGGGAGACAATTCGTTCGAGCGCTATCAGGCCGGGAATCTCCCACGATGGAGGTTCTAGTCCATCGTCATGGCGCCCAGCAGAGACGATCTCGCTCATGCTCGGAGCCTACCCTCGCAGCCTGGATCGATGGACGGTTCTGTGGTCGACCAATGGGTCTGTGGCGGCGAGCCTCATCCCGGCCGTGCGGGCGTGGTCAGCCTGCCGGACCTCGGGTGACCAGGTCGTAGACGGCGGTTATTTCGTCGATTAGTTCGGACCAGTCGTAGCGGCGGACGGCGGTGAGGCCGGCCTGGCGGAGCTTGTCGCGGCCGGAGGGGTCGGCGAGGAGTGTGAGGATGCGGTCGGAGAGGGCGGGGACGTTGCCCGGTTCGACGAGTTCGCCGAGGCGGCCGTTGTCGAGGACTTGGCGGAAGGCCGCGAGGTCGCTCGCGACGACGGGGGCGCCCGAGGCCATCGCTTCCAGCAGGACGATGCCGAAGCTCTCGCCACCGAGGTGTGGCGCGACGTACAGGTCTGACCCGGTGAGCATGTCGACCTTGGCCTGGTCGTCGATCGGCCCGAGGAAACTGACGGCATCCCGGTACTCCGCAGGCAACGACCGGCGGGCGTCTTCGGAATGACCCGCGCCCGCGACCAACACCCGGAGGCCAGGTCGACGGGACACGAGTTGAGGTACGGCGGCGAGGAGGACGCCGAGGCCTTTGCGGGGTTCGTCGAGGCGGCCGAGGAAGCTGATCGTGCCGCCTTCGCCCTGCCACTCCGGCCGGATCCGCCCGCTCGCGAAGCTGTCGACGTACAGGCCGTTCGGGATCACGACGGCCTCGCCACCGATGTGCTGGACCATCATCGAGCGCGCGTTCTCCGAGACCGCGATGCGCGCGTCGATCTTCTCCAAGGCGGGCCGCAACAACCCCGCGGCGGCACTCATCGCGCGCGATCGGACCTGCCACGTGTGGAACGTCGCGACGAACGGCCCCTCCCCCGACCACAACGCGATGATCGAGGCACTCGGCGTAGTCGGCTCGTGCACATGGACGACGTCGAACGCCCCATCGGCCAGCCACGAACGGACGCGAGCCGCCGTACGAGGCCCGAACGTCAGCCGGGCGATCGACCCGTTGTACGGCACGCCAACGGGATGGCCAGCGGAGACGACGTACGGCGGTGGGGTGGCGCCTTCCTCGAGTGGCGCGAGCACCGACACGTCATGCCCCCGGGCCAGCAGCGCCTCGGCCAGATCGCGGACGTGGTTCTGAACGCCACCCGGAGTGCCGAGCGAATAAGGACAGACCAGCCCGATCCTCATGCTTCAGTCTAGGAACACGCGTTGCAACATGTGCCAGTCCTGCGGATGAGCGGCGATACCGCTGGCGAAGGCGTCCGCGCACTGCTGGGTCATCGTTGCCAACGGCCCCTTCTCCACCACGTCGTGGAAGGTGATCACCAGGTCGGGGCCGTCGTAATGCAGGGTGGCCGGGATCAGCGGTGCGCCCGTGCGTACGCTCAGCGCGGCAGGGCCGGCGGGCATCCGGGCCGTGCGGCCGAAGAAGTCGACCGGTACACCTTTTTCGGACAAGTCCCGATCGGCGACCAGGCAGATGAAACCACCCGCGCGCAGCCGCTCGGCCAGCACCGCGACGGCGTCCTCGGAACCAGGGCCGGTGAGCGGCAGCACCTCCATGCCGAGCTTCCTGCGATAGGCGATGAACCGTTCGTAGACGGATTCCGGCCGCAGCCGTTCCGCGATCGTCGAGACCGGCATGCCCGTCCGACCTGCCCAGGCGCCTGCGTGGTCGTAGTTGGCCAGATGCGGCAGCGCGCAGATCACGCCACGGCCGGCGTCGTGCGCATCCCGCAACAGCTTCTCGTTGACGGTCTTCACCCGGCCGACGATTCGCGCGTCGTTCCAGTCGGGCAGGCGGAAGGCCTCTTGCCAATAGCGCAAGTACGACCGCATGGCCGCCCGCGTCAACGCGTCGAGCTCGGCATCACCGGCGTCGGGACGGACCGCCGCGAGGTTGGACCGGAGGCGTCGTACCCCGTTGCCCTGGCGACGTACGACCTGATCGGCGACGTGGTTGAACAGCCAGGTGACCACCGGCTCGGGCAGTCGGCGGACCGTGCCCCAGCCGGCGGCAAAGGCGAGATCGACAGCAGCCATCTCAGTCAGGCAGTCGGCGTGTCAGGCTCAGCGTCTGCTTCTGCGCCGCTGGAGGCTGCACGCTCAGCCTTGACCTGGGCGTGCACCGACAGGGTGCGCTGCACGACGGTGATGGTGCTCGCGATCGCCAGCAGTGACAGCACGATCTTCAGCAGGATCGGCAGGTCCAGCACGTCCGCGAAGAAGGCGATGACCAGCACGGCCACGAGCCGGTCGGCCCGCTCGGCCAGACCACCGCTGGCGTGCAGGCCGAGGCTCTCGGCCTTGGCTCGCGCGTACGACGTGGTGGCGCCCATGACGAGTGCCCACAGCGCGATGCCGGACATGATGTCGTCGCCCGTGCGCGAGTAGAACAGCACCAGGCCGCCGAAGATCGCGCCGTCGCCGAGGCGGTCCAGGGTGGAGTCGAGGTACGACCCCCACTTGGACGATGTGCCGGATTTGCGGGCCATATAGCCGTCGATCAGGTCGCTGAAGACGAACGCCGTGATGACCAGGCACCCGATCCACAGCTCGCCGCGCGGGAAGAACACCAGCGCACCGGCGCATACGCCGAAGGTGCCGACCAGCGTCACCGCGTCGGCACTGACCCCGAGCCGCAGCAAAAGATTGGCGATCGGAGAGATGATGGTGGTCCAGAACTGCCGGAATCTGTTAAGCATGGCGACGCGATCGTAGTCCAACCAGCCCGGGAGGCGCCTCATGCGGGGGTCCATCGTGGTCTGTGTTGCGGTCGTGCTGGTCTGTGCACCGGCCTGTACGACGGCCCGAAACGCCGACCGGCGCCCGCTGGATCCGGTCGTCACCACCGCTCCCCCGGCCGGTCTGGCGCCGATCGCGCCACCACCCGCGCCGGGTCTCAACGGCAACGCCGGCCTCGACGGGCCGAACGCGTGTACGGCGATCGCGGGCCCGATCCTGACGACGACGCTGGGCGCGAAGGTCACCGCCCGGCCCAAGTCCTGGAACGACGGCGGGCTGCCGAGTCTCGACCTGTGCGCGCTGCTCGTCGGCAAGGACGAGATCCGGATCGGCGTCAGCGCCCTGACCGCACAACCGAACTCCCTCGACCGGTTGGGCACGGTCCTCGGCAGTGCGCCAAAGCCCTTCACCTCGTTGACCCCGGATGCGCGATCCGGCCGGTTGGGCGTGGCGTTCACGGCGTTCGGGCGGGCGGTGCGGATCAGCGCGGCGGGCGGGTTGTCCCCGCAGCGCCAGCTCGCGATCGGGCGCGCGGTGCTGGACGCCGTACCGGCCGTGGCGAGGCCGGCGCGAATCACCGACGCGGCCTGCGCGCCGGCTGGATCGAGCGCGGACCAGGTGCTCGGGGTGAGCGCCCAGCTACGGCGGGACTACCGGACCGAGAGTGGCGCGGTGACGTGCATCTGGGGTTCGGTCGACGCCACGGTCGCGATCGTCGAGTCGACCCGGCCGGACGATATCCCCGAGGCACGCCGCCAGCCGCCGCCGGAGCGAGTGCCGATCCTCGACGGCGGCTACTACCTGCGCTCGGAGAACGAGCTGGTCTTCCGCGGCGGGCGCCGGGTCGTTCGCGTCTCGGCACTGGCCGATCCGTGGCGGCAGGTGTCGCGGGACCGCCTGTACGACACGGTCGGGCCGATCCTGCCGCTGTTCATTCGGTGATCCACGCTTTCGCTAGCAGGTCGCGCGTGTCGCTGAGCAGCTGCGGCAGGACCCGTGTCTGCGCGACGACCGGCATGAAGTTGGTATCGCCACCCCACCTCGGCACGGCGTGCTGATGCAGGTGAGCCGCGATCCCGGCGCCGGCGACGTCGCCCTGGTTCATGCCGATGTTGAACCCGTGCGCGCCCGAAACCGCCCGGATCGTCCGCATCGCCTGCTGCGTCAGCATCGCCAAATCGGCCACTTCGGCCTCGGTCAGCTCGGTGTAATCCGCGACATGGCGATACGGCACGACCATCAGATGGCCGGGGTTGTACGGGTAGAGGTTCAGCACGGCGTACGCCGTCTCGGCCCGCCGGACCACCAGGCCCTCCTCATCGGGAAGGCCCGGGATCCGGCAGAACGGACAGCCGTCACCGGCCGACGTACCCACCGGCTTGTTCTCGCCGGTGATGTAGGCCATCCGGTGCGGCGTCCACAACCGCATGAACGCGTCCTGCGCCCCGGTGCCGCCCTGCTCGGCGACCTCACCGGGCTGGTACGGCGAATCCGGGGTGCCGGTCATACCTGAACGCGCTTCTCGACGGCCTCGACGATCTCCGCGATGGCCTCGGCGATCGGGACGCCGTTCTTCTGGCTGCCGTCGCGGAAGCGGAACGAGACGTTGCCGTTGGCCACGTCCTCGTCACCCGCGATCAGCATGAACGGCACCTTGGACTTCTGGGCGTTGCGGATCTTCTTCTGCATCCGGTCATCCGAGGCGTCCACGTCGATCCGGATGCCCTTGGCCTTGAGCTGCTTCGCGATGTCGAACAGGTAGTCGACGTGCCCGTCCGTGATCGGGATGCCGATGACCTGGACCGGCGCGAGCCACGGCGGGAAGACGCCCGCGTAGTGCTCGGTCAGCACGGCCACGAACCGCTCGATCGACCCGAACAGGGCGCGGTGGATCATCACCGGGCGCTGGCGCGAGCCGTCGGAGGCCGTGTACTCCAGCTCGAACCGCTCGGGCAGGTTGAAGTCCAGCTGGATCGTCGACATCTGCCAGGTCCGGCCGATGGCGTCGCGAGCCTGCACGGAGATCTTCGGGCCGTAGAACGCGGCACCACCCGGATCCGGGACCAGGTCCAGGCCGGACTCCTCGGCGACCTCGCGCAGAGTGTTGGTCGCCTCCTCCCAGACCTCGTCCGAACCGACGAATTTGTCCGGGTTCTTGGAGGAGAGCTCGAGGTAGAAGTCGTCCAGGCCGTAGTCGGCCAGCAGGTTCAGCACGAACGTCAGCAGGTTCTTCAGCTCGTCGCGCATCTGGTCGCGCGTGCAGTAGATGTGCGCGTCGTCCTGGGTGAAGCCGCGGGCCCGGGTCATGCCGTGGATGACGCCCGACTTCTCCAGCCGGTAGACCGTACCGAACTCGAACAGCCGCAACGGCAGCTCACGGTACGACCGGCCGCGCGAGCGGAAGATCAGGTTGTGCATCGGGCAGTTCATGGGCTTCAGGTAGTAGTCCTGGCCCTGCTTGCGGATCTCGCCGTCCGCGCCGCGCTCCTCGTCGAGGTGCATGGGCGGGTACATGCCGTCGGCATACCAATCGAGGTGCCCGGAGGTCTCGAACAGCTGGCCCTTGGTGATGTGCGGCGAGTAGACGAAGTCGTAGCCGTCCTCGACGTGCCGGCGGCGGGAATAGTCCTCCATCTCCTTGCGCAGCACACCGCCCTTCGGGTGGAAGACGGCCAGCCCCGAACCGATCTCGTCGGGGAAGCTGAACAGGTCCAGCTCGGTGCCGAGCTTGCGGTGGTCGCGCTTGGCGGCCTCCTCCAGATGGTTCAGGTGCGCCTTGAGGGCGTCCTTCGACTCCCACGCCGTGCCGTAGATGCGCTGGAGCTGCGGGTTCTTCTCGCTGCCCCGCCAGTACGCCGCGGCGACGCGCATCAGCTTGAAGGAGCCGAGATATCCGGTGGCGGGCACGTGCGGCCCGCGGCAGAGGTCCTTCCAGGCGACGCTGTCGTCCTTGCGGAGGTTGTCGTAGATCGTCAGCTCACCGGCGCCGACCTCCACCGATGCACCGTCGGCCGCCTCCGCGCTGTTGCCCTTGATGCCGATCAGCTCGAGCTTGTACGGCTCGTTGGCCAGCTCGATCCGCGCGTCGTCGTCGCTGACCACCCGGCGGCTGAACCGCTGCCGCTCCTTGATGATCTGCTGCATCTTCTTCTCGAGCTTGGTCAGGTCCTCCGGGGTGAAGGGCGTGGCCACGTCGAAGTCGTAGTAAAACCCGTTCTCGACGGGCGGGCCGATGCCGAGCTTCGCGTCCGGGAACAGCTCCTGCACCGCCTGGGCCAGCACGTGCGCGGTGGAGTGCCGGATGATCGCCCGGCCGTCCTCGCTGTCGTTGCGGACGGGCTCGATCTCGTCGCCGTCCTCGATCACCTTGTTCAGATCCCGCAGCTCGCCGTTGACCTTGGCGGCGATGGCGGAGCGGTCCGCGCCGAAGATCGAGGCGAACAGCTCCCCGATCGTCGTCGTCTCGGTCACGCTCCGCTCGGCCTCGCCCTCAACGCCGATCAGATGGACCTTGACTTCTGACACGTCTACTCCTCAGGTTCTGCCCGGATTCACCTGCTGTGAACGCCGACCCCGCGATGGTATCGAGTTCTCCCTCGGTCCCTGGTACCAGCCTCAGGACATTGAGGCCTGACGAAAGTAGGGGGTACGTCAGGGCGTTGGTCTGATGTGGACCAGGGTCGCTGCCGGACAGGCTTAGGGCACATCGAAAGCCTGGAGGGGTGGCCCAAAGTGAACGACGCGATACTGGCACTCGCGCACGACCTGATGTCCTCGTGGTGGATCTACCTGACGCTCTTCGGGTTCGCCGCGCTGGACGGGTTCTTCCCGGCCATTCCGAGCGAGACCCTCGTCGTCACGGCCGGCGTCTTCGCCGCGCTCGGCGAGCCCAACCTGTACGGCGTGATCGTCGTCGCGGCCGCCGGAGCGTTCCTCGGCGACCACATCTCGTACTTCATCGGCCGTGGTGCCGGGGCCCGCGTGATCAACCGCTTCCCACCTGGATCCAAAAAGGCCGCGATGTTCAGGTGGTCGCGGAATGCGCTGGCTGAACGTGGCGGCCTCGTGCTGGTCGTCGCGCGGTATATCCCGGGCGGACGCACGGCCGTGACGCTCACGATGGGCACGGTCCGCTACCCGTTGCGCTCCTTCACCCTGTACGCCGCGCTCGCCGCTGCCAGCTGGGGTATCTACTGCGCGCTGATCGGCTTCATCGGCGGTAAGGCGTTCGAGGAGAACCCGCTCGCGGGCGTCGCACTCGGCATCGGCCTGGCGATGGGTGTGACCATCATCGTCGAGGTGGTGCGGCACCAGCTGCGCAAACGTCGCGCCGCTGCTGCCGCCCCATCGTCGTCTGACACTCCTGAGCTGGTCGGCTCCGAGCGCTAGCGGCCGCTGCCCTGCTGGGTCCGCAGGGTGCTGTTGATCTGCTCGGCCACCTTGGCCGCCAGCTCCAGGGCTGCGCGCCGGGTGGCCGGCTGCAGCGCGTTGTGGTCCAACGGACCCTCGGCCGCGATGTGCTGATCGGTCGGGATATCGACGACCGCAGCAGCGCGAGCCTCGAAGTACGGCCGGAGCTGCTTCTCGACATCCTTGTTCACGTCACCCGGGCCGTTGCTGACCGCGATCACGGCCCGCCGGATCAACTGCTGCGCCGCCGCACCCTGCTGGTCGAGCTCCTCCAGCATCTGCACGGCGGCAGCGCAGGACAGGCTCTTCCACTTGATCGGGATGACGATCGCGTCGGAGGCCTTCATCGCCTCGCGCCAGTTGCTCGAACCCTCGTTGTTCCCGGTGTCGATCACCAGCACCTTGTAGAACCGGCTGAGGATCTTGTGGATCTGGCCGAAGTCGCCCGCCTCGATCTGCGCGTACGTCGTGGTGGCGGACGTGAGCACGTCGTACTGGCCGGAGGTCTGGTGGCGAAGGTACGCCCCTACATCGCCGACGCGTGCATCCGGCAGAGTCAGCATCGGCATCGCGCGGAGCAGGTCGGTCACGGTGGACCGGCTGTTCGTGTCGTGCGTACGCAGGTGCATGTTGCCGCGCAGCTCGTTGTTGTCCCAGGCGACGACGCCGCCGCCACGGGCCTGACCGAGCGCGCCTGCGAGCAGCAGGGTGGTCGGCGTCTTGCCCGAACCGCCCTTCGGGTTCGCCACTGTGATCGTGACGGGCCGGCGGAACGGCGTTGCCGCCTGCTCCCGCGCGAGCCGCTCCATCCGCTCGGACGCGCCGGGACGCATCCGCAGCACGCTGCGCACGCCCTTCTCGGCCGGAGCTTCACGCGGCAACGGCAGTGCCGAGATCAGCTCGTCCGCTCGGTACGACGGCGGCGGTTGTTGCTGCTGCTGGTTCTCGTAGGACGAAGGCAGCTCCCACGGCTGCGGACCGCCACCACCATGCGCGGCCTGACCTGCCGCGGCTTGACCGGGCGTGGCGGTGTGCCATTGCGCCTCGGCCGCTTCTTCGTCAACCTCAGGCTCTGCCTGGGCGGTCTGGCCGGCTTGGGCAGCGTGGGCCGCGTGGTTGGCCTGGGCCGTTTCGGCGGCGGTGTGTTCCGGCGTCGTCAAGGTCGAGGCCAGCGGATCAACCGCAGGCGGTTGCACGCTCAGCGGTTGCCACATCCTCCGGACTTCGGCCGCCGCGGCCTCTCTGTCCTTCTCACGTCCGGTGTTGTGGGTGTCGGTCACGACCGCAATCCCCCGATTCTCGTACGTGGGGCGCGTTTACCGCTCCCCGGGAAGCTGGACTGGTACCCGAGCGGAAGTCCCTACTATCCCATGCGCCTGGCTCGATCAGCCGACCACTGGCCCTGTGTCCGAAGTTCCTTCAGTGATTGCCGTCCATCAGGCACTCGGGACCAAACCCGCCTCATACGCGATGATCGCGGCCTGGACGCGATTCTTCACGCCGAGGCGTGTCAGCACCGCGCTCACGTACGCCTTCACGGTGCCCTCGACCAGGAACAACCGGCCGGCGATCTCCGCGTTGGACAGACCCGCCGCGACCAGGGCGAGCACCTCCTGCTCGCGAGGCGTCAACGGCTCGATCTGCTTCTGCGCCTCCGCCGTCCTCGTCATCCGGCCGCCCGGCCCGGCGCCCAGCTCGGTGATCACCCGGTGCGCGACCTTCGGCGACAAATAGGCCGCGCCAGCCGCGACGGCCTTGATCCCGGCGATCAGCTCGCGCGGATCGCCGGACTTCAGCAGGAACCCGCTTGCGCCATCACCGAGCGCCTTCGCGATATAGGCGTCCTCCGAGAAGGTCGTCAGGATCACCACGGCCGTCTCCGGCGTCGTCCGGCGAATCTCGGCCGCGGCGGCCAGGCCGTCCATCCTCGGCATGCGGATATCCAGCACGGCCACGTCCGGCCGATGACGCTGCACCGCGTCGACCGCCTCGGCACCATCCGCCGCCTCGGCGATGACGTCGATGGTGTCGTCGGAGGCCAGGATCGCCTTCACGCCGGCTCGCACCATCGCCTCGTCGTCGGCCAGCAGCACCCGAATTCTTTGGCCGGTCACGGTGTCCCCTCGCTTGCAGTCGGTGTCGTCGTCACAGTCACTGTCGGAGTCGGTGTCTGGGTCGGGTCGTAGTCCGGCTGGACGGTGCCGGTTTGTAGCGCGTCCTTGCTGGCGAGCCGACCGGACACAAAGCACAGCCGGAAAGCGTAGGTCGTGGTGAAGGGACCACCCGGACGGTAGTACTCACAATCGGCGCCGGCAGGTCGGCCTGATCGCTCGCTGGGTGGATCAAGCATCTCCATCTTCGGCAACGACCTGTCGAGCTCCTCGCGGGTCTGCCCCAGCCGGAGCTGCTCATACGTGACCGGTCGCAATATCGAGCTGTACCCGATCACGAGGTAGTACCCCAACGCCACCACGCCGACCACCGCGCCCAAGGCCAACGGCGCGACGATCGCGGTGACCAGCCCACGCCGGGCTCTTCGCCGTACGGACTCAAGCTCGGTCGCCGACTCCGACCGGGTCTCAACTTCCGGCGCAGGCTCGATCGGCCCACCGGTCAGCGGCATCCGGGCGACCACCTCGAACCCGCCATCCGCCGTACGGCCGGTCCGCAACGTGCCGCCCACCAGCCGCACACGCTCAGCCAGACCCACCAGCCCATGCCCGCCCGATACGGCGCCATCCCCCACTGGTCTTGTCGGCGGACCGTTCACGATGCGCAGCACGAAATCGCCGCCGTCAGCTGCCGCCGTGACGGTCACGGCGGCGCCCGGCGCGTGTTTGGCCGCGTTGGTCAGGCCCTCCTGGACGACGCGATGGGCGGCCCGGTCCAGCATCGGCGACGGCTCGACCCGGCCCTCCTCGATCAACCGCACCGGCAGACCCGAGGCGGCAGCGCGCTCGACCAGCTCGGCGATCGACTCATCCGCGGGAGTGGTCGGAGCGGCCTCATCCGGCTCACGCAGCACGCCGATGATCTCGCCGAGGCGCTCGGTCGCGGTGCCCGCCGCCTGTCTCAGCTCCGCGGCGGCCGTGCGGTAGCGCTCGGGCAACTCGCCATCCACCTCGAGGGCGCCGGCCCGCAGCGCGATCAGGCTCAGCTCGTGACCGACCGAATCGTGCATGTCCTCGGCGATCCGGGATCGCTCGCGCAGACGCGCCTCGTCCAGGCGCAGCCGTTGCTCGCGCTCTATTCGCTCGGCCCGCTCCCAGCCGGCCGACACCAGCAGCGCGCTCTGGGCCCGATACCGCCCGACGAACCACGGCAGGACGACGAACAGCAGCATGAGCAGGCAAAGGATGAACCAGTTGAGCACGTCCTCGGTGCCGGTCTGATCGTTCCGGAAGAGCAGACTGCCGACCAGGAAGAACAGACTTGCCGCGAGCACCATCACCGCGAAGACCCATCCGCGCGGCGAACGGACGCCCGCCAGGAACGCCAGCGCCGAGATGGCCGGCACGTAGGCGATCGGGACGCCCGACGTCGTACCCAGGGTGACCATCAGCCAGGTGAGCATCAACGCGGACGGCACGGTCAGCGCGAGCAGCGGGTAGCGCCGGCGCAACCCCACCGCCGCTGCCAAGGCCAGCGCCGCCAGGGTGGTCATGAACCAGGGCTCGCCTCGGACCACCGACTCGAGCACGACAAGACCGCCGGCGACCAGCCAGAAGGCGAGGTCCCGGAGCAGCGTCGGCAGGCGTGCTCTATTCACCCGGCAGACGCTACACAGCGCTACCGACAGTTTCGTACTGCCGATCGTCGGGTCTTCACCGCACGTCGGTCGCCCGCCGGATGAACGTCTCCAGCTCCGCCGCGGCCGCGGTCAGGTCGAAGTCCGTCTCCGCGATCCACTGCCCGACCAGACCATCGATCGCTCCCCCGATCACCAGGGCAACGGTCTTGGTGTCGAACTCGCGCATCTGCCCCGCGGACTGCGCGGCGGCCAGCAGATCGGCCAGCGCCTTCCACCGCGACGGATCGGCCCGTACGGCGTTGTGGCCGGCCAGCTCGGCGATCGCCATCGCCTCGGTGATCACGCGGACGTGGTCCGGATTGGCCGTCAGGTGCCCGATCATCGCCCTGAGGTAGGCGAAAACCGCATCCCGCGGCGTCTCGGCGGCATCGACCCGCGCGCCGACCTGCGTGACCAGACCACCGAGAACGCGGGCCAGCACTTCGTCGAGCAGCTCGTCCTTGTTCTTGAAGTGGTAGAGCACGGCGGCCTTCGAGATCCCGGCCTTCTCCGCGATCCGCGACAGCGAAGTCCGGGCCAGGCCCTGCTCCGCGATCAGCTGGATCGCGCTGTCGATGATCTGCCCTCGCCGGGCACCCTCAACAACACCACTTTCGGCCGTCACCGCCATCGCCCCACCTCCAGCGCCCGCCAGCGCAACACCGGATTTGATCAAACCGGTTGAATACTTATCGCCGGAGAGTAGACCCCGGACAGATCCCGTGGGAAGACGAGAACGCTGTCCGGACCACGCCTAGTCACCGTGACCACCTTGCCATCGGCGACGAGTTTGCCCCTTCTGGCTGGTAATGCGACTCCCTTGAGCGTCACGGTCCGCCCCTTCGGCCGCCCCACCAGCACCACCGACACCACCTTGCCGCTCCGGCTGAGACGAACCTCGAGGCCGTCCGCCGTACGGGCTTGGGGTACGTCGTACGGGCGGCTGCCGTACACCGCCGGCCCGTTCGCGCGGAGCCAGTCGCCGAATCCCTGCAGCCGGCGGGCCTGTTCGGGCGGGATCGCGCCTCGGCCGCCCGCGGGTCCGACGTTGAGGAGGAGGTCGCGCACCTGCGCATCCGCAAGTCGGCGTAATCGCTGCCGTGATCCAGGTACGTGTAGTCGCCGAGCGTCTTCACCACCTTGCGCTGGAAGGTCCAGTCGACGCCGCCGGAGTAGTAGACGCCGAGCTTCATCCCGCGTTTACGGGTCGCGGCCGCGAGCTCACCAGCCAAGTCCCGCTGGGTGAACCAGCCATCCTTGTGCGGGTTCTTGACCTTGGTCGGCCACAACGCGAACCCGTCGTGGTACTTCGCCACCATCACGACGTACTTGCCGCCGGCACGCTGGAACTGGTCTGCCCATCGGTCCGTGCTCCACCCCTCGAGCTGTTTCTCGAACATCGGCTTGAACCCCTCGTACGGCAGCTCGCCGTACGCGCGGCGGTGGAACGCGGCCGTCGGCGAACCGGGATCGCGCATCGCGTTCCAGTAGTCCTCGGCGTGCGGGCTGCGGGTCATCGCGTGGCCGTAGTCGGCGCGCAACACGTCGGTGTAGCTGCCCTTGGGTGCGTAGCCCGGTACCGAGAAAAGACCCCAATGGATGAAGATGCCGAACTTCGCGTCCTCGAACCACTTCGGCACCGGATGACGGTTGAGCGACTCGGCCGACGCTTCAAAGGGCCCGCTGGTGGTCATCTCCGCCTTCCGGTCATCCCACGCGCCGTACGCCCAGGAGCTGGCAAACAGCAGCACAGGGATCATCGCGAGCACGATCAGACGGCGAATCTTCATGTGGTCGACGCTAGTTGACCGATCGGTCAGACGCGTTCGCCTCGCGAATGACCCGGCGGATGGTCCCGTGGGCTGACACTCTCGGTTCATGACGGATTCCCGCCCGGCGTTCGCCCTTCGTCCTGTCTCCGTAGTGACCGCGATCGTGGTCATCGTCCTGACGGCTTTGTCCGCGCGCTACGGGTATCACCGCGACGAGCTGTACTTCCTCACCGCGGGCGATCACCTCGCCTGGGGGTACGTCGACCAGCCGCCGCTCACACCGCTGCTCAGCCGGCTCAGTACGGCCGTGTTCGGTGACACGGTGATGGGGCTTCGCGTGATCGCGACGCTGGCCGCGGCCGGGATCGTCGTGACGATGGCGTTGATCTCGCGGGAGCTCGGCGGAAGTGCCCGGGCGCAGACGCTCGCGGCCGTCGCGGTCGCGGTGTCCGGGCAGTTCCTTGCTGTGGGCCACATGGTGTCGACCGCGACGTTCGACCTGCTGGCGTGGCTGGCGATCGGCTTGTTCGCGCTGAAGCTGCTCCGGACCGGCGACGGCCGGTGGTGGATCGCGCTCGGGCTGACGTTGGGCCTCGCGGTCCAGAACAAGTACCTGGTGTTGTTGCTGGTGGCGGCATTGCTCGTCGCGCAGTTGGTGGTGGGCCCGCGAACCGTCTTCCGGAGTCGCTGGCTGCTGGCCGGTGTGGCCGTCGCGCTCGTGGTGGCGGGGCCGAACCTCTACTGGCAGGCGATCAACGACTGGCCGCAGCTGACGGTAGCCAGTGGCATCAGCGAGGACGACGGCGTTGAGAACCGGCTCATGTTCATCCCGCTGCAGCTCGCGCAGTTGTCACCGGTCCTCGTGCCCTTCTGGATCGCGGGCTTCGTGCACTTGGCCCGACGACCCGAGTTCCGTGCTGTCGCCTACGCCTATCCGCTGCTCGCCGTACTGGTCCTCGCGATTGGCGGCAAGCCGTACTACGCGCTGCCGCTCCTCCTCGTACTAGTCGCGGCCGGGTGCGAGCCCGTCGTGCGCTGGGCCGAGCAGCCGGTACGCCGGGGTGTGCTGGCTGCCGGTCTGGCCCTGGCCGCGATCACGTCCGCAGTGATCACTCTCCCGGTGCTGCCGGCTTCGGCGCTCGACGCGATCACGCCGATCAATAAGGAGCAGGCTGAGCAGGTGGGTTGGCCTGAGCTCGCGGATGCGGTCGCGGCGGGATGGGCCCAGATTCCTGCCGACCAACGCGATCGGGCGGTCATCTTCACGCAGAACTACGGCGAGGCTGGAGCGATCGAGCGGTTCGGCCCGTCGCGCGGATTGCCGACGCTGTACTCGGGCCATATGAGCTACTGGGATTGGGCCGCGCCCCCGGACAGCGCGACCGGGCCTGTGCTGCTGGTCCAGTATCCGGAGGCCGAGCGGGCGTTGGAGCGGCACTTCACCGACTGCCGCGTGGTCGGCACCGTCTCGAATGCGGCCGGAATTGCGAACGGCGAGGAGGGTGCGCCGATCGCCTTGTGCGCCGGTCCCATCAAGCCGTGGTCGGCACTTTGGCCGGAGCTGCGCCGCTTCTACTAAACGGTGTCGAGTGGTGCCCAGCCGATGCGTAAATGCCAATGCTTGTCCGCCTTGAGGTGCTTGACCACCGCGCGTTCCAGGCTGGTCTCCTGCGGAAGGTCATCGATCACCGCTCGCCCATCCGGCGCCAGGAAGACGCACTCCAGCACGTCCGCGTCACCATCCAATTCGCGCGGGTAGTTCGTGAACATCCGCTGAAACCGCACGATGTTCGACTCGGCCGGCAAGTAGTCGGCCAATTGCGGATCAAGCAGCCACGAACGACAGATCACCTGCTTGTACGCCGGAAAGAACTCCCTCGCCATCGCCAGCGATTCCGCACACGCCTCCGGTGTCAGCGGCCCGTCCCCCGGAATATGCACATCCAGTACGTCGTCACCCGGCTCAGGCGATCCCGGCGGCACCTCATGGAGGCCTTCGTGGTCCGACTCCTTCAGAGTGGTTCGCTCGAACTGCAGCCGGCCAAGTCGGACCAACGTGCCACGGAAATGCCGACTCAACCAGTTCTGCCGATCGAATCCCCCGCGCCCATGCATCTCCCGATACCCAGCCACCTTCGCGCCCAAATCCTGCAACGTATGCCGCGAAACCGCCGGCGAAATCCCGTTATCCGCATGCCATTTCCGGATCAAAGGCAAGGCCGCGAGATAGACGTACACATCGCCGTACGGCGTACTCGCAACAGGCCAATCCGGCGCGGCCCCAACCCGCCCAACGCCTGCGCACAGCTCCTCGTACCGCCGCGCAACCTCAGGATCATCCGCCGCCGCCGCAAGCCCAGCCACCACCGGCTCAACATCAACCTCCGGCACCCCAAGCCACCGCAACCACTCGCGTGCCTCGACAACATCAGGAAGCTCGGCAACAGTCATGGCTACGGATGCTTTCGCGCACCCGGCCGCCCGTCAATCGATCGAATTCCTTCCCAACGGGCCTCGTGGCTGATCGCGCAGGCCATCGGCTCCTGGAGCCGCAACTGCTTTGCGGCGACTCTGGAGTTCGTGCTGGGTGATCCGAGCCGACGAGCTGGGATCGTTACGGACGAGCGGGCGCCGACCTGAAGTCAGCTGCAGCGGAGGCGATCGCCCACCTACAGGCCGCCCAGGCCGCTCTCGCTCCCTTCTTCTGGCAGCAGTTCGCAGTCGGCGACCGACGACTCCCGTCACATCGAACACGGCGTACTCCCCCAAGTAGTCGGTCGTTGACACGGCCGCTCGGCCCCGGCACGATCAATGCACGGCGTTGCCGACGCCCAGCCTCCTGAGGACCTGCCCCAGCCGGGCCCTCGAGAAGGCGAAGGGGATTCTGCCCTCAAGGCTGCTGTCGTTCAGGCCTGTTTCGAGTGCCGCTTCGCTGGGGGAATGGGGCACGTCGAGGAGGCTTGTCATGACCAAAGAGGGCAGTTTCAAGCGCGCAGTGCGCCAGCGGGCACAAGCGACCGGATTGCGGTACACCGAGGCCCGCGCCGCGCTGGAGAAGGGCCGAATGTCGCCGTTTGCGCGTACTCGCCCCGTTGAGTTCGCGGAACTGAGGGCGCACCTCGAGACGCGATTCGGCATCAGCATCACCTCGATCGCGCCCATCGACGACGACCCCGAGACGCGGCCGAGCGGGTCCTGGGTCGGCCACTACCCCTGGACGCTGGTCGTCAAGCGAGCGGACGGCTCGCCCTGGATCGCTCGAGTCTTCTCGTCGGCAGCGGACACGGTCGGCCGCGTCGAGGGCGATGCGGAGATCCTGCGGTTCCTGGCCTTACACGACTTCCCCGCCGAACGGCCCGCGCACGACAGTCCCGTGTCGGTGTTCGAGGGCAGCGGCGTGATCGTGACCGACTACGTCGAGGGTGGCCGCCCGACCCAGTCACCGGCGGTGCTCCACGAGCTGGCGAGCCTGCTCGGCCGCCTGCACAAACTGCCCGCGGCCGGTGGTGCGGTCGCTCGGGACGGTGGGTCGGAGGAGCACGACGGCGCCTTCTTCGCGGGACGACCGAAGCAGGATCTCGCGGCGGCGATGAGCTTTCTGGTGAGCGTCGAGGACGCCGTCGCTCCCGAGGGCCGCGAGATGTTCGAGTGGCTCCGCGACAAGGTCGAGCACGCCGACGACGCGGAGGGCCTGCCCGAGGCGTTCACCCACGGGAACTACCACGCATGGGCGGCAGTCGGCAGGCCGGGCAACCTCGCCATCGTCGGCTGGGCAGGGTCCGGGCGCGGACCCCGCCTGCCCGCCCTCGCCTGGCTGCTGACGACCGCGGGCGAGGGCAACGGCGAGGGCATCGACGCGGTCGCGCGCGGGTATCGCGAGCACATCCAGCTCACCGGTGAAGAGCTCGAGCGGCTGCCCGGCGTACTGGCCATGCGACCGCTGTGGCTGGCGTGCCTCGACTACCGGCAGTCGGCGCGCAGCGGGTCCACCCCGCCGATGGACGAGGGGTGGATCGGTTGGCTCGCGCGCCCCGAGCACGCCGAACGACTAGCTGCCCAGGCGATTGCGTCGTTGCGAGGCTGAGTCACGCGCTGCGCGCATGTCACGGGCTCGCGGCATGAGGCAACACTGCCGCGAGCTCGGTCAATGGCCGGCCGGAGCGGTCGTGGCGAGCTCCCAAGCCGTCCCGGCGAGCCACTGTGGCCACTGGGTCATGCCGCTGTCAGCTCGGGTGGCATGGCGTGTCCGCGCACGCGCGATCAGGGCGGGCGCACCCCGGCTACTCCCGGAGCTGCTGCGGGGCTGCTCAGCGGTGCCAGGGTCCGATCCCATCCCACCACAGGTCCAGCCAGCCAATGGCATCGGCGCAAGCCATACAACCCGTTGTTGGCCACATCTACGTCGTGGCTCGCTAAAACCGCCATCAGCGCCAGCACCAAAACAGCTGGCGCGGCCATCGCAGCAATAGCGACCGGCTTCCTCGGCTAGGCATAGCCCCGGCGCGGCGTTGAGGGACTGAACTGCGCAACGCGCCATCCGGCGTGGGCCTTGCTCGCCGGCGACCAGTGGTTCGGGGTCAGGCACCTCACGTTCGGAGTGGATCGCGAATCGCTCGCACACACACCGAGCGTGGAACCGTGCGTCGATGCGTTCATCGAGCGAATCAAGGGGATCGCGGGGCGAGGCCTGTCGCATCGAAACTCGACGGGTACACCTTTGATCCCGACGTTGTGCCCGAGGCCAAGAAGCCGATCATCGATGCACTCACGTCACTCGTCGAGGCTTCGCAGACCGACGCGCCGAGTAGCGAATGACCAACCGTAATCGAACCGATACCCAACCCCGCAGGCGTCCGCGACGGGCCGAGGAAAGCAGAAAGCCCGGCCTGAGGGACAGGACGGGCTGGGGCTGCTCGGTGGGCGATACTGGGTTCGAACCAGTGACCTCTTCGGTGTGAACGAAGCGCGCTACCACTGCGCCAATCGCCCAAGCGGGTGTAACCATAGCGCACGAATCCGCGACGTACGAATCGGGTCCGGCTAGGCTTGCCGGCAAGACGGAGACCCCGTCGCGTTGGAGATGTGATTGTGACTTTCTCGCACGACACCGAGCAGGCCCTCGGCACGTTGGTCCGTCTCGTCAACACGCTGCCCGCACCGGGTAGTCAGGTCGATGAGATGGAGACTCTCGAGGACCTCGACAAGTTCGTTCACGACCGGGAGTTCAGCGCGGTCGGTCAGCTCACCACCGCTGATCTGGAGGAGGTCCGGTCACTGCGCGGCATGTTCGCGCCGGTGTTCACGACCGGCTCCGACGCCGAGGCGGCCGGGTTGATCAACGGGATCATCGCGCGCGGTGCCTCGACGCCGAAACTCACCAACCACGACGGTCATCCGTGGCACGTGCACTACTCCCGCGACGACGCCTCGCTGGCCTCGCGCATCACCGTGGAGTGCGGGATCGCGCTGGCCCAGGTGATCGCGTCCGGGGAGCGCGAGCGGTTGCGCCGGTGCGAGGCGCCGGATTGTGACGACGCTCTCATCGACCTGTCCCGCAATCGCTCGAAGCGTTATTGCGACGCCCGCACCTGCGGCAACCGGCTGCACGTCGCCGCCTATCGCGAGCGCCGCAAATCCGCCGGCGACTAGCCCGGCAAGCCGGCGACAAGTCCCACCGGACCACGTCGCACCAATCCCGCCGGGGCAAACCGAAGACGTGACGGTCTACGGGTCGATGTCCTCTGCTGATCGCTCGGCGAAGACGCGCGCTACTTCGGCCGTGACCTCGCCGGGTGCGGCCAGGTCGCGGTCGTCGACCTTGTGGATGGCCTGTACGTCGCGCGTGGTCGACGTCAGGAACACCTCGTCGGCCTCGGCCAGACGCGCCAGGGGCACGTCGCGCTCGACCGCGCCGAACCACGCGATCACCAGCCCGCGAGTGACTCCGGCGAGTGCGCCCGACTCCAGCGTCGGCGTGACCAGCTCACCGTCGTACACGCAGAAGATGTTCGATCCCGTGCCCTCGCACAGATCGCCGACGGTGTTCGCGAAGATCGCCTCGCTACCACCACGCGCTTTCGCATAGGCGAGCGCCCGCACGTTCTCGGCGTACGACGTGGTCTTCAGCCCGGCCACGGCGCTTCGCTCGTTCCGCACCCAGGGCACCGTCACGATCGCCGAAGACGGTGCGGGCTGTTCGATCGGCTGGCTCGCCACCACCAACGTCGTACCGGAATCGCCACGGTCCGACGACAGCGGCGAGACGCCACCGGTGTACGTGATCCGCAGCCGCCCGAAGGCGAGATCCGGGTCGGCTTTCGTCACCGCGGCGATACCCGCGCGGACTTCGTGCTCGTCCGGCTCGGGCAGCCCCAGACCGACGGCCGAACGCGCCAGTCGCTCCAGGTGCTTGGTGACCGCGAACGGCTGGCCTGCAACGACTTTGAGGGTTTCGAAGACCCCGTCGCCGGTGGTCAGGCCGTGGTCCAGCGGCGAGATCGTGGCGGCTGCGGGATCGTCCTGCAGCATGCCGTTGACCCAGGTGATCATTACTGCTCCTTCCGACCCGTGCACCCTACGGCCAAGCCGACGGGTAACCCGTTTTTGCACTACGGCCGAGATGGGCTAATGTTCTGTCTCGCGCCGGAGAGTACGAAAGCCGGTCGCAGTGCGGATGTAGCTCAGTTGGTAGAGCGCAACCTTGCCAAGGTTGAGGTCGCCGGTTCGAACCCGGTCATCCGCTCGGAGAAGGTCATGCAGGCCCGATCGATCTCTTTGGTGGAGTGGCCGAGAGGCGAGGCAACGGCCTGCAAAGCCGTGTACACGGGTTCGAATCCCGTCTCCACCTCTCGAAACATCCCAGCGGTAAATCCTGGGCGATTGGCGCAGCGGTAGCGCGCTTCCCTGACACGGAAGAGGTCACTGGTTCGATCCCAGTATCGCCCACCAGAACTCCTGAAGCTCCTCACCGAATCGGTGAGGAGCTTCTTGTTTTTAAGGCAATCCAGCCCCATCCGACACACCGGTACCCCCTTGTCACAACTGTCCCGAAGAGGTGCTAATGTTCTCTTCGCACCCGGGAAACCGGAGCGCAACGCGGATGTAGCTCAGTTGGTAGAGCGCAACCTTGCCAAGGTTGAGGTCGCCGGTTCGAACCCGGTCATCCGCTCGAGGGGTCAGCACGCCTCTTTTGGTGGAGTGGCCGAGAGGCGAGGCAACGGCCTGCAAAGCCGTGTACACGGGTTCGAATCCCGTCTCCACCTCGACCCTCAACAGACCCGGGCGATTGGCGCAGCGGTAGCGCGCTTCCCTGACACGGAAGAGGTCACTGGTTCGATCCCAGTATCGCCCACATCGGTTACACAGGGACCACGACGCATCACGCGGCGTGGTCTCTGCGTTTCCGGCCCACGGCAGGTCTGGATCGGGTAAACCTTTCCGCGCTCGGTAGCGTCTTAGCCAAGTGCGGGCAGTACCGCTCCGCAGTTCCGGCAGCTCGAGAACGGAGCAGTTGAGGCGCAGATGGCAAGCCATCATGAACCCACGCCCACGCGGGGCCGTGCCCGCCGCGCCGCGCCCAAAGGCCGCCGCGTCCGCAAAGCCGAGCCAACCGGCCGTAGAGCCGAGCCGAGCAGCCGTAGGGCCGAGGACGGTCGATCGACCGCGAAGGCGCTCGGCCTGACCCTGGTCAGCGCGCTGCTGCCCGGCTCCGGTTACCTGATGGCCGGCCGTCGCCGCCTCGGCGCCACCGTGCTCGGTTTCACTCTGTTCCTTGGCGTCATCGCCGGCGGCTATGTCGTCATCAAGGGCAGTGACGTGCTCGAGCTCGCCGTCAACCCGACGCAGCTGCTGCTCGTCACCGTCGGGATGGTCTTGCTGGTCGTCGGCTGGGTGGCCGTGATCATCACGAGTCACCGGATGTTGCGCCCCCAGGGCGGCAGCACCGGTAGCAGGGCACTGGGCGCGGCTCTGGTCGGATTGCTCTGCTTCGCCATCACCGCGCCGATGGCTCTGGCCGCCGAGACCGCGATGGTCCAGCGGGACCTGCTCAACAAGGTGTTCGCCGACGGCAAGAGCGCCACCCGTAAAGAGGTCGCGAACGAGAACGACCCGTGGGCCGGCAAGCCGCGGCTGAACATCCTGCTGCTCGGCGCCGACGACGGTCCGGGCCGCAAGGGCGTGCGGACCGACACGGTCATCGTGGCCAGTATCGATACGAAGACCGGCGCCACCGCGCTCATCTCGCTGCCCCGCAAGCTGATGTTCATGCCCTTCCCCGAGGACTCGCCGCTGCACGAGAAGTACCCGGACGGCTTCGGCAAGGACGGCATCAGCCTGCAGGAGCGGCTCGAGTGGATGCTCGACGCGATGTACCAGAACATCCCCGACAAGTACCCGGGCATTCTGGGCCAGTCCGACAACGAGGGCGCCGACATCCTCAAGGTGTCCGTGGGCGAGGCTGTCGGGCTCGAGATCGACTACTACGCGCAGATCAACCTCAAGGGCTTCACGTCGATCGTCGACGCTCTGGGCGGTATCACCGTCAACATCAACTACCCGATTCCAGTCGGCGGTAGTGACGACGCCAAACGCCCGCCGAACTACTACCTCCAGCCCGGGCCGAACAAGCACCTGATGGGTCTAGAGGCCCTCTGGTATGCCCGCGGTCGCTACCAGATCCCCAACCCGGACGACGCCCGCAGCGCGCGCCAGCGGTGCGCCATCAACGCCATCGCGGCGAAGGCCAACCCGGCCAACCTGGTGTTGAGCTATCAGAAGCTCGCCGCTGCCGGCAAAGACCTGATCCGCACGGACATCCCGCAGAACCTGCTGCCCGAGTTCATCAAGCTCGGGCTGAAGGTCAAGGGGGCCAAGGTCGCGGCCGTGCCGCTGGACGGCAAGGCGCTCAAGTTCGCCTACCCGCACCCGGATTACGACGGCCTGCGTGCCGTGGTCGCGAAGGCGCTGAAGCCCAAGACAGCGCCCAGCAAGCCGTCAACGTCGACCGGTCCGACAACCGGCACCCCGACGAAGAAGCCGACCACTCCGTCGAAGCCAGGCAAGATCGACGAGAACGGTCAGCAGGACCTGAAGAGCGCCTGTGAGTACGACCCGGTCAGTCCTGACCGGTGAGTCTCCGGCGCAACCGCTGGAACCGTGAGCAGATCTCCCAGCCGAGATAGGCCAGCATCGGCGCGATCGCGAGGCCCACGGCAAGCAGGATTTCCTCGATCGGCAATCCCGCGATGTGCTCGGGCACCATAGGCGCCTCCTTGCGATGAGGGCGGGCCGTTCACTCAGTGTAAGTAGCGATCATCACTGAGTAAACGGCCCGATCTCAGTAGATATGCACCGCCAGCTCGGCCGAGGGCGACTCGTACTTCGAGGTCCGGGCCGTGATCTGGATCGCCCAATCCCCCGAGACCGGCAGAGCGACGCGACCCTCGTACTGCCCCGGCCCAACCCGGGTCATCGGCGCACTGAGCGGCCCGATCCCCTCCTCGGCCTGGGTGAATCGCACGGACGGCGCGCTCAACGGCTCCAGCGCCTTCCCGGCGGCATCGCGCAAATAGAGCTGCACGTAGTTCGACCCGGTCGTGATCGGCGAGATCCGCATCCGCACCAGGTTCGTCCCGAGCCGCGCCTCGATCCCCCGCGCCCGGCTCACCTGCTCCCCTGGACCCGACGCCGCGGCCTCTTCGCGAGGCGGCTGCGTGACGAGCACGCCGGTCACCGCCAGCAGTACGACGAAACAAGCCGCTTCAGCCCGTACGGCGGACCGCAGCAGGCCGCGTGCGTCATTGTCGCGCGGCTCTCGCAGCACCTTCGGCACCAAGCCATACCGGTTCCACGCCGCTATCCCAACGATCACCAGCGCGACGCCGAGCTTGACCAGCAACGCCTTGCCGTACGACGTCTCCCACAGCCCCGGGATCGACCCGAGAATGCGCCAAGCCATCACCGTGCCGGAGATCGCGACAGCCAGCACCGCCCAAGCCGCGACGGCCGAGAACCGGGCCGCGGTCGACGCCGCCCGCCGAGGTGATGCCTCGGACGACTTGGCCAACGTCAACGCCAACCCGATGATCCCGCCCGCCCAGATCGCTCCAGCCGAAACGTGGATGAGGTCCGACGCGACCACAAGCCAAGTCGGCCCATAAGTCCGGGTATGCCCCGTCCACGGCAACGAGACCAGAGCCACCAAGGCCCCAACGGCCACCCCCACACGCGCGAGTACGACGTACGGCCGCCCGACGAGCAGGGCCACCACGAGCAGACCCGCCACAGCCAGTACGGCGCTCGTGAGCAGGTCGGAGCTGAACCCGTCAGACCAGATCGCGCCATCGCCCAGACTGGCGAGACTTCCGGCCTGTTGCCATGCCGTGGTCAGCGGTATCGAGGCGAAGAAGCCCAACGCCGCAAGGGCGATCAGCCCACGCCCGGTCCAGCGCAGCCGGCGGCGAAGACCTGCCATCGCACCGGCCGTCGCGTCCAGCAGGAACAGCTCGAAGACCGCCAGACCAATCGAGCCGAGCACCCCGAGATAGCCGAGGGCCGTCGCGGCGAGGCGGACGACGTTCAGGCTGCGCGTCGGCTCGTTGTCGAGGTCTGCCGCGACCGGCGTCGTCCGCTTGCCGATGGTGAAAGCGAAACCGCCCGAGACGGGATGATCGTCGGCCGAGATGACCCGCCAGGTGACGGTGTACGTACCTTGGCCGAGGTTCGCCGGGAGGGTCGCGACGGCTCGTTTGTCGATGCCCTTGACGCCCACCTCCAACCGCTCGCCCGCCGGATCGAAGATGCTGATCGAGGTCGGCCAGACCACCACCGCCTCGTCGAACGTCAGCGTGACCGCCGTCGGCGCCTTCGCCAGCACCGCGTCGTTCTTCGGATCGGTGCTGAGCAGGGTGGCGTGCGCCGACGCCGGCGCCGCCGTCAGGCCGAGAAAGAAGAGCGCGAGGAGGAGCCCCGCGGGCGCGGTGAACCAGGTGAACCCGGTCCACCGCGCCCGCTGGGAGCAATGCTCCAGCATCAGGACTTACGAGTGCGCACCAGCGCGGCGCCGCCTGCCGCCAGGCCGGCCACGCCGATCGCGAGCGCCACCCAAGTGACCGCGGGCACCCCGTCCGACGAAGACGTGGTGGCAGCTACGGGCTTCACAGCAACCGGCTCCTCTTCAGCAGCGGTCACGACGACGGTCGGAGCAGGCGCCTCGAGGTCATCCGCGGACTTGCCGTCCTTGGGCACCTCGACCCAGGCGGTCTCGCCCTTCTCGCAGGTCTGCACGGTCGGGAAGACCAGCGACTCGCCGACCTTCTCCGGCAGCTTGGCCTGGATCTCGAACGTGTCGCGGTAGCCGTCGGGCAGCGGGGTCTTCGCGGTGTAGACGACCTCGCCGACCCGCTCGGTCACCTCGTTGCCGTGGCTGTCCTTGATCGGGGTAGCGAGCTTCGTCATCACCTTCTGGACCTGCCAGTTCGGGTTTACCGTCGGGGTGACGGACGCGAACTGCTCAGGGATCTTGATCGACACCTTGGTGGTGCCCGAGCCGTCGCAGCCGTGCGGTACGGCGAACGTCAGCACGCTGTAGGCACCCGCGGCCGTGGTGCTCGGCTTGACGCCGACGTGGGCGGACGCCGTACCGGCACCGAAGAGCAGCAGGCCGCCGGCCACACAACCAATGGCAGCGGTACGACGCAGAGCGGAATTCAACATGGAAGAGCTTTCTCTGAGCGGAGAACGGATGAGTGGGTCCATGGACACACCACCGAGCACCTGGTCAGCTCAAAAGGCCTACCAGGTGAGGGATGGGGTCCGGAGCCGCTCAGGCGGTCCGCGCGGGCGATCCGGCCGCGGCCCCGCCAGCAGAAGCAGCGGACGCGGGATGGATGCCGCAGGCAACAGCCTCGGCATGGCGACGACAACGCCGAAAGCCACGACCAGCAACGGCCGCAGCAGAGTCCACAGCGCCCAGAGCAGGGCATCGCCGTGAGCGAGCAGCAGACTGGTCAGCAGCGTGGCGATCACATGGGCCAGGAGCATGCCCGGACCGTCACTCGGCGCCGCCACAACCTGATGCGCCAGCTCGTGGGGATGCCCGCCAGGCGGCATCGAGGCCACCGCCATCAGCAGGTGGTGGATCGCGAACTGCCCACCGCCCAGCAGCACCAGCAGCAGGCCGAAGCCAAGCCGCCGGCCGCTCAGCAGGTGAACCGGGATCATCGCCAGCACGCTCAGGATCAGCAGCGTCAGCGGATGGGGAGCCGCTCCCCCGCCCAGCACGTGACTGCCCGCGGCAATGCCCACAGTGAGCATGGCCACAAAGGCTGCGCGCATCGACCGCAATGCGCCGGCGCCGGGCGAATTCACGACTGAACTTTATCCAATCCCGCTAAAGCCTTTGCGGGCCTCAGCGCACCTCGAACTTGACGATCAACTTCTTCAGCCGGTGAGACTCCATCTCATAGGTCCCAGTGGCGCCGAAGCTGAAGGTTTCCTCGAGCTTCTGCCCCGCCGATATCTGGAACGAGTGATCCGGAGTCGAGTGCACGTGGATCTCGTCGTCGATGTCACTGGTGATGTTCACAGTGATCTGCTCGTCCTTCGAGACCTTCACCACCGCACCACTCGGCACCGTCTTGCCGGACTCGATCTTGACGTCGACCATCGCACCCGCGGGATGACCGGCATGCTCATCAGCGGGCTTGGGGCCAGAGCAAGCCGACACGACCAGCAGCAAAGCCGCCAGCCCAAAACTGGCTTTGGACAAGACACGAACTCCTCTCCGCCCCGATCTACCGAGGCGGAGCCACCTAATCACATCGCTCCGACAGTTCTACCTGCGAGGCGTTCGCAGGTGGAAACCCGGCATCTCAGCGTGGCTTGATATCCCGCTTGTGCGCCTTCGTCCGGGCGGCCCATTCCTTCTTGACCGCCGACCGCATCCGCAGGTCGTTGCGCCGCGCCATCCAGGCCGCCTCCTTCTGCAACTTCACCCAGCTCTCGTACCGCCGATACGGCAGCGTGCCGTCGTCCAGCGCGGCCAGTACGGCGCAACCCGGCTCGTTCTGGTGGGAGCAATCCTTGAAGCGGCAGCCGTCGATCAGCGCGGCCACATCCGGAAAGGCCGAGGCCATTCCGTCGCCCGATTCCTGCAGGCCAACGGTTCGCAGCCCTGGGGTGTCGATGACGACACCACCTCCGGGCATCGGGATGAGCTCACGTCGTACGGACGTATGACGGCCTTTGCCGTCATCACGGATCGCCTGGACCGAGAGCACCTCGGCACCGGCAAGGGCGTTCACCAAGGACGATTTGCCGGCGCCGCTGACGCCGAGGAGCGCGAGCGTCTGGTTGCCGGCCAGGAGCTCAGCAACGCGAGAAACCCCTTCGCCGGTGGTCACGCTGCAGACGAGTACGTCGGCGCCGGGCGCGGCCGTCGCGACGTCCTCCGCGACATCCTCGGCGTCGTTGACCAGGTCGGCCTTCGTCAGGATCACGACGGGATGCGCGCCGCTCTCCCACGCCAGGGCGAGGAATCGCTCGATGCGGCCGATGTTGGGTTCGGGTTCGAGGCCGACCACGATGGCGACCACGTCCACGTTCGAGGCGAGGACCTGGCCGCGGGAGGTCTTGCCCGCCTCGGCCCGGATGATCCTGGTACGGCGTGGGGCGACGGCCTCGACCGTGATGCGCTCATCCGGCCAGAGCCGCAACGCGACCCAGTCACCGGTGCACGGAGTGGCCTCCGCGTCGAGCGCGATCGCCGCCAGGATGTCGCCGGACCAGGAGGCCCGCACCGGGCCGTCCGCGGTGAGAACCGTGCTCAGGCCCTTGTCGACCCGGGCGACGCGGCCCGGGATCAAGTCGAGTGTTTCGAAGTACTCCGCCGTCGGGCCGTCGAGGCCGAGAGCGGTCAGCGTTGCAGACATCTGCGACGAACCTTTCAAGAGGTCCGGCGGCGGATCAGCTCAGCGGCCGGACGGAACAGGAGCGGCCTCGATGGCCAGGTGCTGGGTCATCGCTCACTCCTTCCGGGTTCAGAACCGCGCCCGGGTCTCGGGGCGGCTTGTCGCGACACGGTCAGCGTACGTCGTCGGCTTTCGCGGGCGCACCGGGTTTTCCGACGGGCTCACTCTCGACCTCAGGTTTACCCGCAACCTCAGTCACAGGTTCGGGGTCCGGCGGCCCGGGAACGACGGGTTTGTCGGACGTCAGCGACTCGACCGCCTCGGCCACCTTCACCTCCGGCCGCTGCCGCTGCTCCGGCGATTCCGCCACCACCTCATCGACGTCGTCCAGGTCTTGAGCGTGCGCGTGCACCGGTTCCGGCTCGGCCTTCATCTCAGGCTCGGCGCGCTTCCGGGAGGCCTTGGCGGGTTTGCGCGCCTTGTCCGGCCACATCCGGTCGATCACCGCGTTCAGGGCGGCGCCGATGAGCACCGCGATGGCCGTCAGGTAGAGCCACAGCAGTACGGCGATCGGTGCGGCCAACGGCCCGTAGATCGACGTACCACCGACGGTCGACTGCAGGGTCCAGCGCAGCAGGAAGCTGCCAAGGATCCAGAGTGACAACGCCAGGAACGCCCCCGGCAGATCGGACACCCAAGGTGTACGCACAGGCACGGACAAGTGGTAGAGCGTGTTCAGGAAGCCCGCGGACAGCACCGTGACGACAGGCCAGTACAGCTGGTTCAGGAATTCGACTCGCGCCGGCAGCACGTCGGCGACCGCCTCGGGACCGGCCAGCACCAGCGGCAGCACGATCACGCCGATCAGCAGCGCGACGCAGTACAGGCTGAACGACAGCGCTCGGGTCCGGACGATGCCCCGCTTGCCGCCCATGCCGTACATGATCGTGATGGTGTCGACGAAGACGTTCAGCGCTCGACTGCCGGACCACAGGGCCAGCAGGAAACCGATCGAGATTACGTCCGGCCGGCCACCGGCCAGCACGTCGTCCAGCGTCGGCACGATGACGGCCTGAACCGAGTCGTCGGTCAGCGCGCGGGCGGCCAGTTCGGCGATCTCGAGCTTGATCTGGTCGATCGTGGCCGCGTCGAAGAACCGCGAGACGATGAAACCGATCGACCCGGCCAGA
Organism: Kribbella sp. NBC_01245; assembly: GCF_036226525.1. NCBI lineage: Bacteria > Bacillati > Actinomycetota > Actinomycetes > Propionibacteriales > Kribbellaceae > Kribbella > Kribbella sp. NBC_01245. The sequence continues at coordinate 1,336,931 of NZ_CP108487.1, read as the reverse complement.
CCGAAGATCAGCGGCGGCAGCGACAGGATCGCGAAGAACGCCGCTTCCGCCGCCAGACCCGTCACGCGATAGCGCAGACAGGTGCCGACGGTCTGGGTGAGCAGTTTCCAGGTCACTCCGAGTATCCGTCGGATCCAGACCAGTGAGACAGAGGTCTCAGACCCCACGCGTGCCATACCGCTTACCGTACTGACATGGCGGACCCATTTGCGGTAACCAACCAGCCTCCCCCGCTGGACGGCGTGAACTTCTTCACGGCCGACGCGTCCCTGCGCGATGCCCTCACGCCGTACGGCGACCTCGCGAACGACGCCAAGCTCACGAGTATCGGCGCCCTCGCGGGCAGTCGCGAGGCGCTCGACCAGGCGTTGCCCGCCAACCAGAATCCCCCGGTATTGCGCACGCACGACCGGTACGGGAACCGCGTGGACCGCGTCGACTTCCACCCGTCCTGGCATTGGCTGATGGACAAGGCCGTCGGTTTCGGGTTGCAGGCCGCGCCCTGGTTGTCGGATCACCCGTCGGCCCATCTGCGTCGCGCGGCCGGGTTCTTCGTCTGGGGACAGGTCGAGCCGGGACACGGTTGTCCGATCTCCATGACGTACGCCGCGGTGCCGGCCCTCCGTGCGGACAAGGCGCTTGCGGAGCACTGGGTTCCCCGCCTGGCCGCTCCGTCGTACAACCCGGGTGGTTCCGGGCCGGGGGCGCTCGCGGGGATGGGGATGACGGAGAAGCAGGGTGGTTCGGATGTCCGGGCCAACCTGACCGAGGCCAAACCGGTTGGCGACTCGTACCGGTTGACCGGGCACAAGTGGTTCTGCTCGGCGCCGCAGGTGGACGTCTTCCTCGTACTCGCGCAGGCGCCGGGTGGCTTGAGCTGTTTCGTCGTACCTCGCGTCCTTGAAGACGGTTCACGGAACGTCTTCGCGTTGCAGCGGTTGAAGGACAAGCTCGGCAACCGGTCGAACGCGTCCAGCGAAGTCGAGTTCCACGGCACTGTCGGGCACCGCCTCGGCGACGAAGGCGCGGGCGTTCGCACGATCATCGAGATGGTCGCGGCCACCCGGCTGGACTGCGTGCTCGGTTCGGCCGGGTTGATGCGCCGGGCCCTGGTCGAGGCGACCTGGCACGCGACCCATCGCAGCGCCTTCGGTGGCCTGCTGCGCGACAAGCCCGTGATGCGGAACGTACTGGCCGACCTCTCCCTCGAGTCGGCCGCCGCGACGATGCTGGCGATGCGCCTCGCGGCCGCGGTCGACGCCGGTGAGGCCGACGCGGCGTTCCGGCGGATCGCGCTGCCGCTGGCCAAGTTCTGGGTGTGTAAGCGGACCCCGATGATGGTGGCCGAGGCGCTCGAGTGTCTGGGCGGCAACGGGTACGTCGAGGAGTCGGGTATGCCGTTGCTGTTCCGCGAGTCCCCGCTCAACTCGATCTGGGAAGGCTCGGGCAACGTCAACGCGCTAGACGTGTTGAGAGCTTTACAGCGGCCCGAATCGCTCGATGCCTGGCTCACGGAGGTTGGGACGGCCAAGGGGTACAGCAGCCACTTGGACCGGGCTATCACCGACGTACTGACGATGCTGGCCGACCTGGACGGTATCGAAGGGCGTGCGCGCGTACTGGCGGCACGGATGGCTGTAGTCCTGCAGGCCTCGCTACTGGCCCGACACGCGCCGCCTGAGATTGCTGACGCGTTTATCGCTTCAAGGCTCGGCGGCGACTGGTCTGGCGTGTTCGGGACGTTGTCACCATCAGTAGAGCTGCCCGGCATCGTCGACCGGGTACTGGTCCACTAGGCTCGGTCCGTCGCGACTGGCGCTTGGGTGGGATCGACCACCGGGGAGCGAGAACCTGTCGGCACCGCGCGCCTGGGTGCCACGCCATGCACACACTTCTGGAGACGAGCAATGACGCAATCGTTCGACGCCTCCGCCGCATCCGCGGCCTACAAGAACGCGCTGGAGGTGATCGGCGCGGTCGAACCCACCGTGGCCGGCGCCATCCGCTCCGAGCTGGCCGATCAGCGGGCCTCGCTCAAGCTGATCGCCAGTGAGAACTACGCCTCCCCGGCCGTGCTGCTGACGATGGGCAACTGGTTCTCGGACAAGTACGCCGAGGGCACCGTCGGCCACCGCTTCTACGCCGGCTGCCAGAACGTCGACACCATCGAGCAGCTCGCCGCAGACCACGCGAAGGACCTGTTCGGCGCCCCGCACGCGTACGTCCAGCCGCACTCCGGCATCGACGCGAACCTGGTCGCCTTCTGGGCGATCCTGGCTCAGCGGATCGAGTCCCCGGCCCTGGCCGAGGCCGGCGCGAAGCACGTGAACGACCTGTCCGACGAGGACTGGGCCAAGCTGCGCAAGGCGCTCGGCGACCAGAAGATGCTCGGCATGTCGCTCGACGCGGGTGGTCACCTCACCCACGGGTTCCGCCCGAACATCTCCGGCAAGATGTTCCACCAGACGTCGTACGGCACGGACACCGAGACGGGTCTGCTCGACTACGACGAGGTCGCCCGGCTGGCCCGCGAGTTCAAGCCGCTGATCCTGATGGCGGGCTACTCGGCCTACCCGCGCAAGGTCGACTTCGCCAAGATGCGCGAGATCGCGGACGAGGTCGGCGCCACCTTGATGGTCGACATGGCGCACTTCGCCGGTCTGGTCGCAGGCAAGGTCTTCACCGGCGACTTCGACCCGGTACCGCACGCCCACGTCACCACCACGACCACGCACAAGTCGCTGCGCGGCCCGCGTGGCGGCATGGTGCTCTGCCAGCCGGAGTACGCCGACGCGGTGGACCGTGGTTGCCCGATGGTGCTCGGCGGTCCGCTCAGCCACGTGATGGCGGCCAAGGCCGTCGCGCTCGCCGAGGCGAAGCAGCCGTCCTTCCAGACGTACGCGCAGAACGTCGCGGACAACGCCGTCTCGCTCGCCGAGGGCCTGATGAAGCGCGGCACGAAGATCGTCACCGATGGCACCGAGAACCACCTCGTGCTGCTGGACGTCTCGTCGTACGGCATCACCGGTCGGCAGGCCGAGTCGGCCCTGCTCGACGCGGGCATCGTCACCAACCGCAACGCCGTACCGCGTGACCCGAACGGCGCCTGGTACACCTCGGGCGTCCGGATCGGCACGCCCGCGCTGACCTCGCGCGGCTTCGGCGCGGACGACTTCGACCGCGTGGCCGAGCTCATCGTGGACGTCCTGTCCGCGACGACCCCGACCAACACCGCCGCGGGCGCACCGTCAAAGGCCAAGTACGTCCTGGCCGACGGCGTCGCCGACAAGACCCGCGCCGCCGCCTCCGAGTTGCTCGACGTCCACCCGCTCTACCCGGGCCTCGACCTCAACTGACGCATTAGTGGAACGGCCCGGCTGATCCCGGGCCGTTCTCTATTTGCGGACAGTCGCGCTGGCGGCATTCCAGATCACGTTGGTCGCCGGGAAGTACACGCGGTAGTCGCGAATTGCCGTCGACGTGTAGGCGTAGGTGTACTTGCCGGTCGAGCTGGTCTTGACCGACTTGAGCGCGATCCACTTGGTCGCGCCGGGCGCCTTGTACTGCAACTGCCCAACAGCCGCCGCGGACGGGACGAACTTCCTGAGGCTGACCGCATACCGCGCCGCTGACACGTTGAGCGTCACCTTCGCGCCCGACCGCGTCGGCGTCACGCCGGCCCACGAGCCGATCTTGATGTCGCTGTACGGCTGGTTCTGCCACACATCGTTGTAGCTGTGGTCCCAGGCGCCACCAGGACGCCACGTCCAGCGCCCCAGCTGCTCCCAGTCGTACAGATCCCAAACGTCCGACGACGTGTTGTCGAAGATCGCAATGTGCTGCCAGCCTCCGGTCGCGTGGTAGGCGTCCCAGGCCGCATACGACGTACCCGCAGCCGCGCAGTTGCTGTCTAGGCGGAGGGTGATGGCTCGATATGGCGTCGAGATGACCACCCGTTCCCCAACCCTGCCCGCTACATCGGAATCGACCACGCAGCGTTACATCTACTGTTGGTAGAAAGGGCGTCGGTCCGAGACCAGTGGTCCCGAACCGACGCCTTCGTGATGTGCGGGGGGCTACTTGCGGATGGTGGTGCTGGCGGCGTTCCAGATGAGGCCGGTGGCTGGGAAGTAGACGCGGTAGTCGCGGGCGGCGGCTGAGGTGTAGGCGTAGGTGTATTTGCCGGTTGAGGTGGTTTTGACCGACTTGAGGGCGATCCAGGTGGTGGCGCCGGGGGCCTTGTACTGGAGTTGGCCGATGGCGGCGGTGTAGGGGATGAACTTGTTGAGGCTGGTGGCGTAGCGGGCGGCGGATACGTTCAAGGTGACCTTTGAGCCGCTGCGGGAGGCGGTCAGGCCGGCCCAGGAGCCGACCTTGACGTCGCTGTACGGGCTGTTCTGGGTCATCGGGAGGTTGTTGGTGTCGTAGGCGCCGTTCGGGCGCCACGTCCAGCGGCCGAGGTCCGCGTAGTCGTAGAGATCCATGACCATGGTGGTCGACGTGCGGAAGAAGTAGGCGACCTCCTGCACTCCCCTGGTCGGGTGATAGCTGGTCCAGCCGGCGTTGTCCCAACCTCCGGCGACGCAGTCGGATCCGACGCGAAGAGTGACCGCGCGGTACGGCGCCGAGATGACTAGGCGGGTCGGTGGGACGAGGCTGCAACGCCCGGCGGCTGGTGCAGCGGCGTTCGTCGTTGCGGCCTGGGCCATCGGCGCGCTGACCACGAGAGCGCTACCCACCAGGCCGGCGACGACGAACAAGGACTTCCAGCGCATGCTGTTCCCCCACATCAGACAGGACTGCCCCGACCGGTTGGCCGGAGCAGTCCTGGACCTTACCCACTGATCAGTCAACCAATCCGTGAATTACTTCCCATCGAGCGTCAAGGCGTACGCCGCGATGGCGGCGAAGTCGTCGGCGGGTTCGGACGTCTGCCACGAGCGGACGTCGTCGACATAGCGGGAGCCGCGGCCGGTGAACTGTTCGTTGCGGTCGATGCCGTCCGCAGGGCACGGGTTCATCCGATCCAGGTTGTCACCGAGGCCATCCGCGAACAGGCCCTCGCTGTTCGGCCCGTTGACCACCGCGCCGACGGCGGTTTTGCCCTGGATGTTCGCGATCTGGTGATGCGGGCAGCGCTCGTACGACGTACCGACGCCGACCATGAACGACGTACCCCAGGCGTTCGCGCCGAGCGACCAGTTGCGCTGCTGGGTGCCGAACGCCTCGTACCGGCGATCGCCCGTGACCTTGCGGTACAGGTCGCTCGTCGCGGACAGGCCGAAGGCGTGCGGCACGGAGTCGAACTCGTCGTACGCCGCACCCGCCTGGAACGGGTCCTTGGTCGCCTTGGCGAGACCCCGGTCGAGCTGGGCCTTGATATCGCCGACCAGGTCGCGCGTCGAGGCGGCCGTACCACCGTGGGCCCGGATCGCGCGGGTGAGGTCGGCATGCGCGAGCGCGCTCACGTCGTACAGGTTGAGGGTGTCGCCCTTCTCGTGCGCGAGGTACTGCCCGGCCCAATGCCTGGCCTGTCCCAGCCAGACCTTCGACCGGGGATCGCCGAGGCGCTTCCCGGCCAGCGCCAACTCGGCCGCGCCCAACTCGAGGTCATCCCGCCAGGCGCTCTCGGGGTAGAACGCGAACGGCAGCGACGTCATCAGCTGGGTCACACCGGTCGTCTGCGCCTGCGCGTAGATCTGGGCGGCGGTGGTGAGGTGGCGGCGCGCCTTGACCCGGTCCGGCTCGACCTGGGCCGCGATCGCGAAGGCGGCGGCCATGCGGCCCGCGATGTTCGGGCTGATCTTCTCGCCGGGCGCCGCCGCACGGAAGACGGGCCGGTTCTTCAGGAAGCGGTGTGCCGGCTCGTTGTCGGCGTCGTCCTCCTCGGGCAGGCGCCAGATGTCGTGATCGCCGACGAACGTGCCCTCGGTGTTGCCGGTGCCCACGCCGACCTGGATGTAGAGCGTGCGGGTCTTCTCGTCCCACATCTTGTCGAGCCAGTCGAGCCCGTGCCGCGCCTCGCGCACCACCTTGGCGTCAGCGTGCCGAGCGTCGCGAGCAGAGGCCCACAACATCGTGTCCGTGTACGCCGCGATGTGCGTGAACTTGAGGTAGTCCCCCGCGTCGAACCAGCCGCCTTCGACGTCCGCGGTCTGACCGGCGATCGGCTTGAGCTCGCCAACCGTCACGTCCGTGTCATCCCCGGCGAAGACCGGCAACTCGTACACCTGCGCGGCCTTGTCCGTCAGGTGCGACGGCTTCCGATCGAGATCCCCCGGTACGACGTTGAGCCCGTCGCGCTGTGAGGCGAAGAACGTGATCGCCTTGTCCGCGGCCTTCCGGAACATCCGCGGGCCACCGACCTGGAACGCCGGCGAGGTGATGCCGCCGACGTCGACGGTGTAGGTGCCGGGGAGGCGCAATGCCTTTAAATCAAGGGCGTACACGTGTTGGTAGGCGTCGTTCCATTTGCCCAGGTCGGCCCCGGCGCGACCGGTCAGGACCTGCCGGCCCTGGCGATCCCGGACCGTGAACGGCTTGCCCGCGGCGGCCTGCGGGCTCATCAGGTACGCCCACTTCGCCTCGCCGACCCCGAACCCGAGCTGATCGACCCGGACCAGCGGTGTCACCGCGTCCTGCATCGTGACCGCATCCTGCATCGTGACGGCGTCCTGCATGGCGCCGTCGGTCTCGGTGGCACCGGCGGTGGACCCCACCACGACCGCGGTACCGGCTATGGACGAACAGACGGCCAACGTGGCCAGCACAACCCGGCGAGACGATCTCACAACCGCGCTCCTTCTCGAACTATTAGGAAACTTTCCTAACGATCGGAACGCTAAGGCCTCCCCGCCGCCCCGGCAAGAGCAGCGGCACCGAAAACTGTCCATGGCCGGAGATACGGTTTTCGGCATGACACTTTGGGAACCACCAGCCGACATCCCATGGGAACCACCATTTGCCGGCACGGAGGCCGAGCACCTCGCCGGCGCGCTCGACCGGCTGCGGTTCACCTTCCGCTGGAAGGCCGACGACCTCGACGCGGCCGGGCTGCAGACCCGCATCGGCGCCTCGAGGCTGACGATCGGCGGCCTGCTCAAACACCTGGCAGCCGTGGAGGACTACACCTTCACCACCAAGTTCCGCGGTGAACAAGTGGGCGAACCGTGGACCAGCCTCGGCTGGACCGGCGATAACGACTGGGAGTTCGAGTCAGCCGCCAACGACTCCCCCGAGCGGCTGTACGCCCTCTGGGACGGCGCGGTCGAGCGCTCCCGCGCGACACTGGCCGCGGCGCTCGCCGACGGCGGCCTCGATCAGCCCGCCCACGTCTCGACACCGGAAGGCGAGCACGCCAGTTTGCGACGACTCGTCTGCGATTTGATCGAGGAGTACGGGCGGCATACCGGCCACGCTGACCTCCTCCGCGAAGCCGTCGATGGTCGCACCGGCGAGGACCCGCCCCCTGGTTGGCAGCCCGTCGGCTGAGTCCACGATCGCTTGTTCGCAGCGGTGTGATGCGCAGCACTGAATTCGGCTGAGTCGTTGGGAATAAACTCGAAATCTGCTCATATCATGAGATCTGGTCCCACATAATGGGATGACCAGTTGCTTTACGGCGCAATCAAGCCGACTCTTATCAGCATGTTCGCTGCCCACACGCCGCATCTCGTAGGTCGGATTCATCTCGACCTCGGGCGTATGCGCAGTGCCATGTGTCGTCCTTCGAGCTGACCCCAGCCCGGCCCCTCCGCAGGGCCTACCGATGATCATCGCTGGGTGCGCTTCGCGCAGACCGCTTCGAACCGACGACGTTTCGAGCTCGCCTCGCGGACGCACCTGTCTTCGCAGACAAGGACCCGTTCCGGATGACGACTGGCGCCACCCCAGCCACCAGGAATCCCGCCGCTAAAGCACCACGCCCGCGCAAAGGCAAGGGCGAGGGTCAGTGGGCGCTCGGCTACCGCGAGCCGCTGAACAAGAACGAAGAGAACAAGAAGAACGACGACGGCCTGAACGTCCGGGCTCGGATCGAGAACATCTATGCCCACCGCGGGTTCGACTCGATCGACCCGGCGGACCTGCGCGGCCGCTTCCGCTGGTGGGGTCTCTACACCCAGCGCAAGCCCGGGATCGACGGCGGTAAGACCGCGACCCTGGAGCCGGAAGAGCTGGACGACAAGTACTTCATGCTGCGCATCCGGATCGAGGGCGGCCAGCTCACCACCGAGCAGCTCCGGGTCATCGCCGACATCTCTACGACGTACGCCCGGGACACGGCCGACATCACCGACCGGCAGAACATTCAGCTGCACTGGATCCGGGTCGAGGACATCCCCGCGATCTGGCAGAAGCTGGAGGCCGTCGGGCTGTACACGACCGAGGCCTGTGGCGACGTACCGCGCATCATCATCGCGAGCCCGGTGGCGGGGATCGCCGCGGACGAGATCATCGACCCGACGCCGGCGATCGACGACATCGTCAGCCGGTACATCGGTTCGCCCGAGTTCTCGAACCTGCCGCGCAAGTTCAAGACCGCGCTGACCGGCCACCCCTCGCACGACGTGGTGCCCGAGGTCAACGACGTCGCGTTCGTCGGCGTGAACCACCCTGAGCACGGCCCGGGCTTCGACCTCTGGGTCGGCGGCGGGCTGTCGACGAACCCGATGCTGGCCAAGCGGCTCGGCGTCTGGGTGCCGCTGGAGGAGGTGCACCTGGCCTGGTGGGGGGTGTGCAGCATCTTCCGCGACTACGGGTACCGCCGGCTGCGGACTCGCGCCCGCTTGAAGTTCCTGGTGGCCGACTGGGGTGTGGAGAAGTTCCGCGAGGTGCTCGAGGAGAAGTACCTCAAGCGCAAGCTGCTCGACGGCCCGGCGCCGGAGGTTCCCGCCGTACAGGGTGACCACATCGGCGTGCACAAGCAGAAGGACGGCAAGTTCTACATCGGCGTCGCCCCGGTCGTCGGCCGCGTGAACGGCGCGACGCTGGCGAAGGTCGCCGACGTGGTCGCCGCACACGGCTCGGACCGGATCCGTACGACGGCCCAGCAGAAGCTCCTGGTGCTGGACGTCGAGGAGACCCAGGTCGAGTCGCTCGTCACCGCCCTCGCGGGTCTGGGTTTCCAGGCTCGTCCGTCGGCCTGGCGCCGGAACACGATGGCCTGCACGGGGATCGAGTTCTGCAAGCTGGCCATCGTCGAGACCAAGGGCCGCGCCGCCGAGCTGATCGGTGAGATGGAAGAGCGCATCCCCGAGCTGGACGTGCCGATCACGGTCAACGTGAACGGCTGCCCGAACTCCTGCGCCCGGATCCAGGTCGCGGACATCGGCCTCAAGGGCCAGCTCGTACTCGATGCCGAGGGCAAGCAAGTCCCCGGTTACCAGGTCCACCTCGGCGGCGGGCTCGGCCTCGACGCCGGGTTCGGCCGCAAGTTGCGCGGTCACAAGGTCACCTCGACCGACTTGGCCGATTACGTCGAACGCGTCACCCGGAACTACCTGTCCCAGCGGTCCGAGGGCGAGCGCTTCGCCCAATGGGTCGTCCGTGCCGAAGAAGGAGCACTTCAGTGAGCGAACGCGCTGCGCCGTTGTACTGCCCCTACTGCGGGGATGAGGACTTGCGTCCCGCGGAGGACGGGCATGGCACCTGGGAGTGCCGGCCCTGTGCACGGGTGTTCCAGCTGAAGATGATCGGACTGCGGGTGAGTGTGGAATGAGCACCGACTTGAAATCCCTGGCCGAAGAGGCCAACGAACGGTTAGCAGACGCGTCCCCGGTCGAGGTACTGGCCTGGGCGCGGGAGACCTTCGGTGACGAGCTGGTCGTGACGGCGTCGATGGCGGACGGCGCACTCCCCCACCTCGCGGCCGAGGCGGCGCCCGGCGTCGACGTACTGTTCCTCGACACCGGCTACCACTTCGCCGAGACGATCGGCACCCGGGACGCCGTGGCGGCGACGCTGCCGATCAACCTGATCAACGCGACGCCCAAGCAGACCGTGGCCGAGCAGGACGCCGAGTACGGCAAAGACCTGTTCGCGCGGGAGCCCGACAAGTGCTGCGCGCTGCGCAAGGTCGAGCCGCTCAACCGGGTGCTCTCGGGCTACAAGGCCTGGGTGACCGGCGTACGGCGTGAAGAGGCGCCGACGCGGGCCAACACCCCGATCGTCGAGTACGACGCGAAGCGCGACATGGTGAAGCTCAACCCGATCGCGCCGTGGACCCAGGCCGACCTCGACGCGTACATCACCGACAACGGCGTACTGGTCAACCTGCTGCAGTACGACGGCTACCCGTCCATCGGGTGCCAGCCGTGCACCAAGCAGGTCGCGCCGGGCGAAGACCCGCGCAGCGGTCGCTGGGCCGGTTCCGGCAAGGTGGAATGCGGGTTGCACACATGAGCACAACGATCGTGAGTGAGCTGGACGCGCTCGAGAGCGAGTCGCTGTTCGTATTCCGTGAGGTCGCCGCCGAGTTCGAGCGCCCGGTCGTGCTGTTCTCCGGTGGCAAGGACTCCATCGTGATGCTGCACCTGGCGCGGAAGGCGTTCGCGCCGGCGCCGGTGCCGTTCACGCTGCTGCACGTCGACACCGGGCACAACTTCCCCGAGGTGCTGGAGTATCGCGACCGGGTCGTTTCTGAGCTGGGCCTCAAGTTGGTGGTCGCTAAGGTCGAGGACTACCTGGCCGACGGGCGTCTGCGCGAGCGGGCCGACGGGACCCGGAACCCGCTGCAGACGGTGCCGCTGCTGGACGCGATCAACGGCAACCGGTTCGACGCCGTCTTCGGTGGCGGCCGTCGTGACGAGGAGAGGGCCCGCGCGAAGGAGCGGATCTTCAGCCTGCGCGACGAGTTCGGCCAGTGGGATCCGCGGAACCAGCGGCCCGAGCTGTGGTCGCTGTACAACGGGCGGCACAAGCCCGGCGAGCACGTACGCGTGTTCCCGCTGTCGAACTGGACCGAGCTCGACATCTGGAACTACATCGACCGTGAGGGGATCGACCTGCCGTCGATCTACTACTCCCACAGCCGGGACGTGTTCGAGCGCGACGGCATGTTGCTTGCCGTCGGCCCCTATTCGCAACCGCGCGCCGGCGAGATCGTTTCGTCGCAGATTGTTCGGTACCGAACGGTCGGCGACATGTCCTGCACTGGCGCCGTACTGGGTGAGGCTCGATCGGCCGCCGAGGTCGTCATCGAGGTCGCCGCGAGTGAACTGACTGAGCGTGGCGCCACTCGCGCCGACGACCGGGTCAGCGAAGCAGCCATGGAAGACCGCAAACGCGAGGGGTACTTCTGATGAGCACACTGCTGCGACTCGCGACCGCCGGTTCGGTCGACGACGGAAAGTCCACGTTGGTCGGACGGCTGCTGCACGACTGCAAGGCGATCTTGGCCGACCAGATCGCCCATGTGCAGCACGTCTCGTCGACCCGTGGCGCTGGTGACTTCGACTTCGCCCTGCTGACCGACGGCTTGCGGGCCGAGCGCGAACAGGGCATCACCATCGACGTCGCCTACCGGTACTTCGCCACCGACAAGCGCTCGTTCATCCTGGCCGACTGCCCGGGACACGTGCAGTACACCCGGAACACCGTCACCGGTGCGTCCACGGCCGACGTCGTCATCATCCTGGTCGACGCGCGGCACGGCGTACTGGAGCAGACCCGGCGGCACCTCGCCGTGGCCGGCCTGCTGCGGGTGCCACACGTCGTACTCGCGGTGAACAAGATCGACCTGGTCAACTACGACGAGGCCGTCTTCACGGGTATCGCGAAGGACGTCGTCGACCTGGCCGACCAGCTCGGGATCAGCGACGTGAAGGCCATTCCGGTCTCGGCTCTCGCCGGGGACAACGTGGTGGACCGCTCGACGCGCACCACTTGGTACGACGGGCCGACGCTGCTGGAGTTCCTCGAGAACGCGGACGGACGGGACGACATCTCGTCGCAGCCGTTGCGGTTCCCGGTGCAGTACGTGATCCGGCCGCAGACTGACGACGAGTACCGCGACTACCGGGGATACGCCGGGACGGTTGCCGCCGGCAAGGTTTCCGCCGGGGACTCGGTCATCGTGCTGCCGGCCGGTCGCCGTACCACCGTGGCCGGGGTTGACCGGGCCGTGGTGACCTCGTCGGCCGCCGGCGTCGCCTCGGGCGGTACCGCTGTTGCCGGGGAGGCCGTCACCATCCGGCTCGCCGACAACCTCGACGTGGCTCGCGGTTCGGTCATCGTCGCGGCGGAGAGCTCCCCCGGCACCCGCCGGGAACTGGCCTCCACCGTCGCTTGGTTGTCCGACCGCCCGCTGACGGTCGGCGCTCGCGTGCTGATCAAGCACACCACCACGACTGCCCAGGCGATCGTCACCAAGATCGGTGGCGCTCTCGACCTGGACACGCTCGGCGTCATCGATGCCACCGAGCTGAACCTGAACGACATCGGCAAGGTGCAGCTCAAGGTCGCCGCACCGCTGGCCGCCGATCCGTACTCCAGCAATGCCATCACCGGATCGTTCCTGCTGATCGACGCCCACGACGGGTGGACGTTGGCGGCCGGCATGATCGACGACGTAGAAGGGGAACCGCTGTGACTGCTCCAGCACTTGTGATCCTCGCCCACGGCAGCCGGGACCCGCGCTCGGCCGCCACTGTCCACGCCATGGTCGACTGCCTGCGCGAGACGCGCGACGACCTGCGGATCGAAGCGGCATTCCTGGACCACTGCCCCCCTTCCCCGTACCAGGTGTTCGAGAAGCTCGGTGCTGACGGCGTCGAGGAGATCGTCGTCGTCCCGCTGCTGCTCTCGGACGCCTTCCACGCCAAGGTCGACGTCCCCGCGGTGATCGACGAGGCGCGCGGACGCTACCCGGACCTGCGGATCATCGCGTCCGACGTGCTCGGGTACGACGAGTCGCTGCTGGACGTGCTCGATCGGCGCATGCGGGCCGAGCTGCGCAACAGCCGCGTGCGTGAGCTCGACGCGCTCGTGCTCTCATGCGTCGGGTCGAGCGACCACCAGGCCAACGCGGCGGTCTCCAGGCTGGCCCGCATCTGGGGTCAACGCCACCGCCTCCCGGTCACGGCCGCCTTCATCACCTCGGCGAGCCCGACCCCGGCCGAAGCCGTCCTCCAGTGGAGGCTGGAAGGCCGTCGCCACGTAGCCGTCGGCGCCTTCTTCCTCGCGCCCGGACTGCTGCCGGACAAGGCCGAGGAAACCGCCCGCAAAGCCGGAGCCGTCGCCGTCTCCCGCCCCCTAGGCGTAAGCAACGAACTAGCCCGCCTAGTCCTCCTCCGCTACGGCGTAGCCGGCCTAGACCTCCTCACGCTAGCCCCCGCCGCACCCAGGCCCACGTTGGTCCGCACGGCGTAGAAGCGGACCGCCATGCAGGCACAACCCCGGCGAGACGGGCTTATGCAGCTCTCTCGAGGGGGTTGTGCCTGCATGCACGTCCGCGAACAACTTCACCGAGGGACAAGCCGACCCAGGTCTCGTCGAGAATCACGTCCTCCCAGGAATAGCGCAGCGATTGCCAGCCTCGCATCGCAAGATTCACGTGCCGCTTGCAATCCCGGCGCAGCGCACTTCTCGTGTGGTGGAATTCGAACCCCTCAGCCTCCAAGGCAATCCGCCGTGCTGCGCTCGCCAGGTCGACGCGAGCATGGAATTCGTCATCCTCGATGACAAGTTGGGGCACGAAGTCGTCGAAGCCCGCCTCTATCACCCGACTTCTGAGCATCGATTCCAACGCCGACTCCGAGCGGAAGTCGGCTAACTCCGCGACGCGGATCACTCGCTGCCGCCCACTTCCGCCCAACGCGTAGGCCGCCGACAACAGCTCCGAGGGCTCGACCTTCCCCGATCTCAACGCCGAGTCGGCAATGGCAAGCGCCTCGCCGAAGGGGAGCGCCCGCGCACAATCGATGACGGTTCGCAGTGGTGTGGTGGCGTCGTCCAGCACCGGCACAGACGCCCAATGTGGCTGGCATCGCAGGTCCGTCGCCCGCAACCGCCGCTTGCGTCCGAGCGTCACATGCGGCACTGCCGGCCGCGCCACCACCTGGAATCCCCAGTAGAGCGCTGCGCTCTCATGGGACAGCACGCCACCATAGGCATGCGCAACCGCCACTGGCGATGGCTGCTCGGGCAACGCGTAGAAGCCCTTCGCCAGCCGCCTAATTCGCCGGTCCGCTAGAGCCAGCCGGATCGAGCGGGCCGACGTCACCCTGCGCAAGTCGGCAAAAGTCGCGGTGCCACCGACCCTGCGCAGAATGTCCACGACGTCGCCCACCCGTCAATGATGGAGCACCGACGACGAACGCGGCGTTTGTTATCCACAGGCGGACCGCCATGCAGGCACAACCCCACCAAACCGCATTCCTAGGCCTTCGACGAACAGGTTGTACCTGCGTGGCGGTCCGGGCTCAGCTTTCGGCGACGCGGCTCTTCTCCAGCGCCACGTCGAAGTCGGCTTTGGGCCATTCGGGGTTGAGGTCCTGGAGGGTCTCGAGGAGGAGGGTGGTGACGGCCCAGTTGCGGTACCACTTGCGGTCGCTGGGGATGACGTGCCAAGGCGCATGGTCGGCGTTGCACTTCTCGATGGCCGCCTCGTACGCCTCGGTGTAGGCGGGCCAGAGTTGGCGTTCGTCGACATCGCCCGGGTTGTACTTCCAGTGCTTCGTCGGGTCGTCGAGACGCGCCTGCAACCGCTCCTTCTGCATCTCCGGCGAGATATGCAGGAAGCACTTCACCACCGTGATCCCGGCACCCGCCAGCTCCGTCTCGAACTCGTTGATCGCGTCGTACCGGCGGTTCCACACCGGCGCGGCGACGAGATTCCGCACTCGCGCGATCAGCACGTCCTCGTAATGCGACCGGTCGAAGATCCCGATCTGGCCCGGTGCCGGCAAGGCCTGGCGGATGCGCCAGAGGAAGCCGCGCCGCTTCTCGGCCGGCGTCGGCGCCTTGAACGACGTGATCCGCAAGCCCTGCGGGTCCATCAGGCCGGCGCCGTGCCGGATCACGCCACCCTTGCCGGACGTGTCCATACCCTGCAGCACCAGCAGCACGCTGCGTTCGCCGCCTTTGCGGCCTTCGGCGAACAGGCGTTCCTGCCAGTCCGACACCTCGGGCGCCAGCGCGGCCAATGCCTCGCGGCCTTCCTCCTTGGTACCGCTGAAGCCCGTCGTGGCCCGCGGGTCGAACGAACTCAGGTCGACCGGACCGGCCTTGACCCGTAGTGCGCTGGACAAACCCTCAGACTTCTTCTCGTTCTTCTTCGACGCCATGCCCGCCATCCTGCCCCATCCCGGCTCGCGCCAGCGCGATCAGCCGCGACAACGCGCGCAGGTACTTCTTGCGATAGCCGCCCTTGAGCATCCGCTCGTCGAACATCCGGTCCAACGGCACACCGCTGGCCAGCAACGGGATATCCCGGTCATACATCCGGTCGGCCAGTACGACGAGCCGGAGCGCGACGTTCTCGTCGGTGATCTCGCGGATGTCCACCAGCCCCACGGCCGTCACCCCGTCGAGCAGCGCGCCGTACTTGCTCGGATGCAACTCCGCGAGATGCCGATGGACGTCGACGAAGTGGTCGCACGACGCGCCCTCCCGCGCCGACGCCAACCGCGCCACCTCGTCATCGGTCAACGGCGCGGGCGCTGTCGGCAGACCCCGGTGCCGGTAGTCCTGCCCGTCGATCCGCAGTACGTCAAACCGCGCGGCCAATCCCTGGATCTCGCGCAGGAAGTCGGTCGCCTGGAACCGGCCCTCCCCCAGCCGATCCGGCAACGTGTTCGAGGTCGCGGCGAGTTGCACGCCACCCTCGACCAACTGCCCGAGCAGTCGCGAGATCAGCACGGTGTCGCCGGGATCGTCCAGCTCGAACTCGTCGATACAGATCAACCGGTACGGCGTGAGCACCTCGACGGCCCGGCGCATCCCGATCGCGCCGACCAGGTTGGTGAGCTCGACGAACGTGCAGTACATCTTCGGGCCCGACGACTCGTGCCACAGCGACGCGAGCAAATGCGTCTTGCCCACACCGAACCCGCCATCGAGATAGACGCCCGCCTTCCCCGGCACCTCCTGCGAGCCCCGGCCGAAACGCCACCACGACCGGGTCTCCGTACGCGGCCCGGCGAGCGTCGTACCGCGTTCGCGGAGCAGCGCGAGGGCTGCCGCCTGACTCGGCTCGGACGGGTCCGGGCGGTAGGTCTCGAACCGCACGGGCGCGAACCGGGGTGGCGGCACGCACTCGGACAACAGCCGGTCCGGGCTGACGTCCGGCCGGCGGTCGATGAGGCGGATCGGCATGCCGCACAGCCTACTCAGCCCGGTCCGACGCCCCGGCACGAGCGGGCTTGACTTCAAGTCCACTGGAGCTTTTAGCGTGAGCGGCACCACGACAACAGGAGGTCCCACGATGCACGCCATCCGCCTGCACGAGTTCGGTCCGGCCGGCAATCTTCGCTACGAGGAGACGGCGGATCCCGAACCGGCCGCGGGCCAGGTCCGCATCCGGGTCGAGGCCGCGGGCGTCCACCTGCTCGACACCGTCCTCCGCGCGGGTACCAGCGGTGGCGGACCGGTCGCACCACCCGACCTCCCGACCATCCCCGGCCGCGAGGTGGCAGGCCGCGTCGACGCCGTCGGCCCCGGCACCGACGAGTCGTGGCTCGGCCGGCGGGTCGTCGTACATCTTGGTCAGGTCCCCGGTGGCTACGCCGAACTGGCCGTCGCGTCGGCGGAGGCCGTACACGCGATACCTGATCACCTCGATGCGGCTGATGCCGTGGCGATCATCGGCACCGGCCGTACGACGATGGGCGTTCTCGCCGATGCGCGCCTGACCAAGGACGACGTGGTCCTGATCACCGCCGCCGCGGGCGGAATCGGCAACCTGCTGGTGCAAACCGCCCGCAACACGGGCGCCACCGTCGTGGCCCTCGCGGGTGGTCCCGCGAAAGTCGAGGAGGTCCGTTCACTTGGCGCGCAGATCGCGATCGACTACCGCGACTCCGATTGGCCGGAGCAGGTCCGGGCCGAACTCGACGGCCGAGCAGTCACGGTCGTCCTCGACGGCGTCGGCGGTGAATCCGGTCGGGCGGCCTTCGAGCAGTTGGGTATCGGCGGTCGGCTGGTGATGTTCGGCTGGTCCGCGGGCAAGCCGACCGCGCTGACGACGGACGACATCGTGGCCCGGGGTCTGACCGTGAGCTGGGCGATCGGCCCCAAGCTCTTCCAGCGCCCCGGCGGTCTTCGCGGCCTCGAAACCGCCGCCCTCGCGGAGGCGATCGACGGCCGCTGGAAACCCCTCACCACCCGCTTCCCCCTGGCCAAAGCCGCCGACGCGCACCAAGCCCTGGAAGATCGCGAAACCACCGGCAAAGTCGTCCTGGTGCCGTAGAAGTAGCGAGCGGCCCGGGGGACGGAAGCCGGGCCGCTCGCTGGCATCAGGGCGGGTCAGTACTTAGTAGATCGTGTACTTGAAGGTCGTCGTACCGCTCGCGCCTCCGCTGTCGGTCGCCGTCACCGTGACGGTGTAGACGCCTGCGGTGGTGGGCGTTCCGGAGATGACGCCCGTCGCGCTGATCATCAGTCCGGGCGGCAACCCGGTCGCCTTGAAGGTGATCGGCAGACCACGGCTCGAGGTGGCCGCGATCTTCAGCGGTGAGATGGCAATTCGGGTGAACCAGGCCTTCGCACCCGGGTTGGTGACCGTGACGGTGCCGGTCGTTGCCGCTCCAACCGTCAGCCGGAAGGTCGCCGTACGGTCGGACGACGTTCCATCGGCGGCGAGGCGTACGTCGTACGTTCCGTTGGGTGTGGTCGCGCTGGTGGTGATGGTCAGCCGGGACGACGTGCCGGATTGGAGCGACGCCGGGGAGAAGGTGGCCGTGGCGCCGGTCGGCAGGCCGGACGCGGTGAGCTGGATGGCCTGGGCCGAGCCGTTGCCGATCGTCGTGTTGACCGTCGCGGTCGTGGAGCCGCCGGGCTGGACGGATGCCGACGTCGGCGTGACCGAGAGCGTGTAGTCGTCGGCGGCCGCCACGCAGCTGACCTCACCGGCTTGGGCGCCGAGGCTGACCGCGTTCCACGCCGCCTTCACCTTCGCGTGCCAGGCGCAGGTCGGGTCCAGGCTCTTCGCCGCCGCGAGCGTGTTGAGGCGCCACTTGGGGTACGTCATACCGGTGGTCTTCGCGAGCATCGCGTTGTAGAAGATCCGGCCGGCCTCCTTCTGACCGATCCCCGTCAGTACGGCGTTGTTGCACGTCGGGCTGTTCGGCTTGCCATTGCCCGGCGCGGATCCCTCGGCCAACAGGTAGAACCAGTGGTTCATCGGACCACCCGCGGCGTGCACCGACTGCGGCAGGTTCGCGGAGTAACAGTTCGGGTGCCCGGCGGCCTTGGCCGGCTCGTACATATAGCGGATCGGGCCATCGCCGAACACGTCGACGTTCTCGCCGATCTCATAGTCCGGCACGTCGTTCGGGTTGTTGAGGTACTGCTCGGTGAGCGTCGCCCAGATATCCGCGACGGCTTCCTGGGTGGGCCAGCCCGAGAGACCACCCGGCGTCTTCGCGTCCAGACCGTGCCCGTACTCGTGGGCGACCACGTCGTTCTGGGTGATCCACTCGCGATTCATGTTGTACCCGAAGACGACCCCGTCCGGGTTATGGCCCGAGCCCCAGAAGGCGTTGGTGTCGCCGAGTCCGACGACCGCGTCCGCCCACCGGCCCTGGCCGTCCAGCCCGTTCCGGCCGAACCAGTCCTTCAGCATGTCCCACTCGCCGGCGGCGGCGTACATCACGTCGACGCAGGCAGCCTCCTTGCTGGTCTTCACCGCGGAGCCCCAGACGTTGTCCGCACCGGAGAACACCGCGCCGGTGCTGAGGTCCGCGCACTTGAGGTTCGGTCGGGCGGGATCAGTCATCGTGTACGTCGACCCCGACTGCGTGGTGCCGATCGTGAGGCCGGCGCCGTTCCAGGCGCCAGTGCCGGTGCCTGCGGCCATCTGCTCGATGGCGCCCAGCACCTTGGCGGTGCGCGCGTCGACGTACACCTTCTTGCGGCTCGGCTCACCGCGGTCCTTGCCCTCGACAACGGTCTCCCAGGCCAGCGCGGGTTGCGTACCGCCCGCATAGACGACCAGGAGCGGCTTGTCCTGCTGGACCCGTCCATCGGCGAGCGCCGTCCGGGCCACGTTCTTGGCGCGGTCCTGGCTGACGGTCGCCTTGCGGGACACCTTGATCGGCCGCTGTTGCGCGACGGTCAGACCCCGGCTGTTGCCCTGGGCATCGGTCGTCACGACGAAGTCGCCACCGACCACCGGCAGATCCTGGTAGGTCCGGTCGTACGACACGTAGCGCAGACCCCACGGGGTGCTGATGGCGCCGCGGCGTACGAACCGGTCGGCGGAACCGGCCTTCAGCTCGGCGGGACGAGTCGCGATCAAACGCTCGACCTTGGCCAGCACGTCCTGCATGGCGGCGCGTGGGTCGTTGGGCGGTACGGCGGCTGCCTCGGCACCGGCGGAGGTACCGACTGAGGCACCGCCTGAGGCCGCGGCGGCTGGGGGCGACATGCGGGCGGCGACCGACGTGGCGGCGACGGCCAGACCCAGCACGCAGCCGGCCGCGGTCAGGCGGAGGGCTCGGTTCTTCACGGGAAACTTCCAATCTCAGGGCGGATTCCCCTGAGAGTCGCAGTCCGCGGTATGGCGCGTCTTATCCCGACAGGGCATAACCTGAACCTTATGGAGCTGGAACTTCGCCATCTGAAGGTCGTCTGCCGACTGGCCGACACCGGCAGCATCTCGAAGGCCGCCGCGGCCTGCGGGGTCTCCCAGCCGGCTCTCACCGCACAGCTTCACCGGATCGAGGACGCGATCGGCGGGCCGTTGTTCGAGCGCGGGCCGAGCGGCGTGCGGGCCACACCACTGGGCAGACATGTGCTTGGCCGGGCGCGAATCCTGTTGGCCGATATGGACGAGTTGATCGGTGGCAGCAGACGGTACGCCGCCGGACCGCGGCCGCTGCGGCTCGGATCGGTGCGGATGGTGATGTTCGGCAGTTGGCTTGCCAGGCTCGAAGAACTCCTGCCGGACCGCGAGATCATCACCCAGGTGGACGCCTCCTGGGTGGCGCTCAACGAGCTGCTCGCCGTCGAGGTCGTCGATGTGGTGATGCTCGGCCGCGGCGACACCGGCCACGCGGCGCCCTGCCCGACCGGCGTGGTCGAGCAGACCATGGTCTACCCGGAGCCGGCCGCGATCGCGCTGCCGACCGCGCATCGGCTGGCCGGTCAGGACGAGATCAACCTCGCCGAGCTGGCCGACGATATCTGGATCACGCCACCGGCCGGCAAGGAGGACGGCGATGTGGCCGACCTGCGCCGGGCCTGCGAGGCGGCCGGGTTCGAACCGGAGTTCCGGTACGGCAACCTGGACAGCGTCGAGATCGAGCAGCTGATCGGCGCGGGGCGCGGCGTCTGCCTGTGCGCGCCGACCTCACGCCCGATCCCGAACGCGGTCATTCTGCCTTTGACCGGTCAGCCGGTCCTCTGGCGACGTGCGTTGCGCTGGCGGCCGGAGCGCATCTCGCAGACCGACGCGGATCTGATCCACGAGGCGTTCGTCGCCACCTACCGCGAGACCATCGCGGCCCACGCCGCCGTGCGGCCCTGGTGGGCGGACCACCCGGACGCCCACCCGGTGGTACTCGACCCGCGCTAATCGTCGAGCAGACCCCGGAGTACGGCGCCTTGCTTCCAATCGAGGTCGGCGCGGATCCGCTCGACCGTTGCGTCCAGACTGCTCGTCTCGTCGAACACGTGCTCACCCGGTACGCCGAGCACGTCGTACGGCTGATACCAACCCCGCATCGCGTCAGGCGTGACCACCTTGGCCAGCGGTCTCCCGGCGTGCCGTCGCAGGGTTTCCTCGAGCGAGAGCTGGAAGTAGTACGTGCCGGTGACGCCCTTGTGGTCGCCGATCAACCGCCGCAACATCTCGCCGTACGCCTGCGAGTTGAGGATGCCTTCGAGGACCACGTCGTACCCGCTATCCAAGGCATAGCGCACGGTCTGATCGATCAGGCCGATATTCGGCGCGCTCGGTAAGTCGTGCTCGCGCAGGAGAATTCGGCGTAAGTAGTCCTGTTCTACCCACGCGACGCCGCGTCCGAGCCGCGCCCGCAACTCCTGCGCCGTAGTGCTTTTGCCGGACCCCGAGTTCCCCCGCAGGACCACCAATCGCGTCCCCAGCTCACCAGTCATCCCGGGAGTTTAGGCAGGTTCGGGGAGCGGGTGGCCGGTTTCCAGGAGGGACTTGAGGGAGCTGAGGAGGTGTGGCCAACCCTGGGAGACGGAGGCGAGGACGACGCTGCCGGGCGGGAAGGCGTCGTGGGTGACGGCCAGTTTGACGAGGTCGCCGCTGGGCTCGAGGTCGAAGGTGACTTTGGAGCGCGGCTCGGCGGCGGCCGTCGCGATCCACTCGTCGTCGAAGTCGAAGGCCTTGCCGAACTCGGGCGTGAAGGTGTGCCAGGTGTACGACAGGCGTTTGCCCGGCTCGGCCTCGAGCACGACCTGCTCCGGGTCTTCGATGGTCACGCCGGCCTGGGTAAAGGTGACGGTTGAGCCGGGTTTCCAGTCGGAGTCGAGGGTGACGCCCCAGTACTGCTCGGTGAAGGCCGGCTCGGTGAGCGCCTGCCAAAGCTTCTCGGGCGTGGTCTTGATGTAGCTGACGTAGACGAATTCCGGTGCGGTCATAGGTTGCTCCAATGCGATCTTCAGGTCGGCGAGCGCCTGGACCCGCTGCTTGTCGTAGCGGTTGATCCAGCGATCGGCGATGGCGTTGATCGGCTCGGCATTGAGGTGGTGGAACTTCTCCCGGCCGCTGCGGACCGTCGCGATCAGGCCGGCGGCTTCGAGTACGGCGAGGTGCTTGCTCACCGCTTGCCGGGTCAGGTCGAGGGATGCGCACAGCGAACTCAGCGTCTGCCCGTTGTGCTCGTTCAAGCTGTCGAGCAGGGCTCGCCGGGTCGGATCCGCGAGCGCTTTGAATACCTCGTCCACATCACACCTCAATAGGCAGCCAATCGGTTGCCTAAACAAAATAGGCAGCCGATTGGTTGCATGTCAACCCGGGGTCAACTCGGTTCAGACGATGTTGGCGTTCAGCACGTCGTCGAGGTCGAACTTGACCGGCTCCTCGAGCTGCTCGTAGGTGCACGACTCGGGCGTCCGGTCCTCGCGCCAGCGGACGAACTGCGCGGTGTGACGGAAGCGGACGCCTTCCATATGGTCGTACCGCACCTCGACAACGCGCTCGGGCCGCAGCGGGATGAAGCTGAGGTCCTTACCGGCCTGCCAGCGGCTGCCCTCGGCGTTGCGCGGGGTCCGATTACCTTCCTCCTGCTTGGCCCACGCCCACGGGTGATCGTCGAAGTCGGTCACCAACGGCTGCAACTCCTGGAACAACTCCTCGCGCCGAGCCATCGGGAACGCGCCGATCACGCCGACGCTGGCCAGCACGCCGTCGGTGTTGAACAACCCGAGCAGCAACGAGCCGATCCGCTCCGGCCCACTCTTGTGCAGCCGGTAACCCGCGACGACGCAATCCGCCGTACGTTCGTGCTTGATCTTGAACATCGTGCGCTTGTCCGGCAGGTAATGCCCGTCGAGCGGCTTCGCGATCACACCGTCGAGCCCGGCGCCTTCGAACTGCTCGAACCACTCCTGCGCGACGGCCTTGTCCGCGGTCGCCGGGGTGAGGTGGACCGGCGCTTTGACGCCGGCCAGCGCCTTCTCCAGGGCAGCACGCCGCTCGGCGAACGGGCGCTCGGTGTAGTCGACATCGCCGAGCGCCAGCAGGTCGAACGCGACGAACCGCGCCGGCGTCGTCTCGGACAGCATCTTCACGCGGCTCGCGGCCGGGTGGATCCGCTGCTGCAACATCTCGAAGTCCAACCGGTTGCCGTCGGCACCGACCAGCACGATCTCGCCGTCGATCACGCAGCGCTCCGGCAGCTCGGCCAGGAACGCCTCGACCAGCTCCGGGAAGTAGCGGGTCATCGGCTTCTCGTTGCGGCTGCCGATCTCCACCTCGTCCCCGTCGCGGAAGATGATCGACCGGAAACCGTCCCACTTGGGCTCGAAGCTCAGGTCGCCGTCCGGAATCTGCTTGACCGCCTTCGCCAGCATCGGCGCGACCGGCGGCATCACGGGAAGTCGCATGTCACCTTCTTACCCCAGAAACCGTCCGCTTCTGCCGCTCCAGGCCCAATTCGCGGCATGATGGAAGCAGAACGCCCTAGGCAACACCGGAGGTGGCTCAGATGTACGACGTTGTGCTGCTCGTCGAGCAAGAGCTGACGGAAGAAGACGCCAAACAGGTCGTCACGCTGCACGAGGATATTCCCGAACCAGTGAAGTACCACGTTGTCATCCCCTGCCACAACGCCGAGGCCGGAGTGGAGGCCTCCCTCGCCGCACTCGGCACCGCCGATCTGTACGGCGCGGGTATCGCCGACCAGCGCAACGACCTGGCCGCGGCGCAGCGGGCGATCGACGATGAGGCCAAGGGCTGCAGTGGCCGGAGCGTCGCGCGGCTGCAGGCACTCGGTCAGATCGCCGAGGGTGGTATCAGCCACGAACGGGCGATCACCGCGCTGACCCAGACCGTGGAGAAGGTCGACGGCCGCGAGGTCATCATCCTCACCCGGCCACACGTCGTGGCCGAGTTCTTCCACGTGGACTGGTCCGCACAGGCCCGCCGCCACCTCGGCGTACCGGTTCTGCACCTACTGGAGCACGACGAGCAGAAGACCTCCTAAGCCTTCTGCATCGCGTTGTAGAGCGTCTGCGTGTCCGCACCGAACTTGGGCCCGAAGATCGCCGGCACGTCCAGTGGCACGCCCAAATTTGACAGGGCGATCTTGTAGCTGTTCACCGAGGTCAGAAGGCCTCTGCCGGTCGCAGGGTCGAACGACTGGAACCAGCCACCACCACTCGCACCACCGGTCAGGTTCGACACCAGGCCGTAGCCGTCGGAGAACAGCGGTATGGCGAGCACTGCCGCGCCACTCGAGTAGATGAGCTTGGTGCCGTCGTACGGCGCTGCTGCCGGGTAGCCGAAGGCGTAGACCTGCTTGAGCAAGGCTGAGCTGAAGGTGATTCCCTGCCCGCCGACGACGTCCGTGAGCAGCTTGCCGCCTAGCGAATCGACTACCGCAGCACCCACGTCGTAGCTGAAGGACTCGCTCGCGACCCACTGCGGCAGGGCGCTGGTCAGGCGGGCAGTCCAGGTCCCGTACGGCGCGGTGCCGTTGTTGTACGCCGGCACGAACACCCAGTTGGTGTGCCAGGCGCCTCCGAGGCGGACGCAATGCCCTGCGGTGATGACCGTGCTCTTGTTGGCACTCGTGACGGCCGTGCCGCTGCAGGACGCCTTCCGGCCGCCGTACAGGAAGAAGACGCGGCCCTCGGTCTTCACGATCGCGCCACCGAAGGTCCACGCGGAGCCGGCGTTCACTGGTGCTGCGGCTGCCGCGGTTGGTTGCACCACGGCGGGAGCGCCGAGGCGGACGGGCAGCGTGGACCGAAGAGTTGCCTTAGGCATCAACTTCTCGACCGGTACGGCCGCACGCAACCGGGACGGCGTCCAGTACGACCGGGCCTGGGCCTGCGCAGATGGGCCGACCGTCGTGATTCCGGCTGGAGCGGCAGCAGTTGCCGCAGGCACCGAAATAGGCGCGGCGAGCAACGAAAACGACAGCAAAGTGGCGCGAACGACTGTACGCATGGCGATTTGCCTCACTCTCGGGAAGACATGCGAGGCGGGCCCGGCCCCGAGACCGGGCCCGCTCCGATGGAACTATGCGGCCTGGGCGGCGTTGTACACGTTCTGGGCGTCAGTGCCAAAGTACGGCCCGAACATCCAGTTGGGGAAGAAGTTGATCTTGTAGCTGTTCACAGAGTTGACCGTGCCGAGTCCAGTGGTCTCACTGAAGTTGAGGAACCAACCGCCGCCGCTGGAACCGCCGGTCATGTTGCAGGTCATGCCGATTCCGTTGCTGATAAAGGCGTTGAAGACCGTGCCACTGCAGTAGATCAGCTTGGACCCGTCGTACGGCGCCGCCGCCGGGTATCCGAAGGCGTACATCCGCTGCCCGCGCGCCTGGTTGAACGCGACGCCTTGACCACCGACGACGTCCGTGAGCGACTGGCCGTTCAGCGAGTTCACCGCGGCGGCACCGATGTCGTAGTTGATGTCCTCGCTCGCGACCCACTGCGGTGTCGCGAACGTCTTCTTGGCGGTCCAGGTGCCGTACGGCGTGGCGCCGTTGTTGTACGCCGGGACGAACACCCAGTTCGTGTGGAACGCCCCGTCGAGTTTGACGCAGTGCCCGGCAGTGATGACCGTGCTCTTGTTGGCACTCGTGACGGCCGTACCACTGCAGGACGCCGTACGGCCCGTGTAGGTGAAGAAGACCCGGCCCTCGGTCTTCACGATCGCTCCCCCGCCGGTCCAGGCGCTACCGCCGTTGGGAAAGGCTGTCGGGGCAAAGGACGTCGCAGCGCCCTTAGGCACGTCTACCGACGACGGCAGCCCAGTACGTCGTACGAGCTGGTCCATCGGTGTAGCCGAGCGCATCCGCTCAGGCGTCCAGTAGGCGGTCACATCGGCCTGCTGGGCGGCAGTAACGGCTGCGGCCGCACTGACCGGCGCGGGCTTGTCGTTGATGGCGGAGGCGGTACTAAGTGGTGCGGAGACGAGCAGGACGCTGGCGGCGGCCAGCAAGCTCAGACGCAAGGTGGGACGCTTCATCTGCTGCCACACTTTCCGGACCGGCGAGGTGACGCCGGCCGCAAGTCGACGGGGATCTGGCGGTATCTGCCCATGGACTTACAACCCGGCAGCCCGCGGTGGCTCCGCGGTTACCGGGTGGTACTCAGCGCGCTGAACGGGGAGGCTAAACAAACCTGTCGCGGAAAGCAACAGCTCGCACACTCATCGTCAACACCGCCCGCGTATTGCTCACGAACGAGGTCAGACGGGGTTGGGCTCCGGGGCGAATTGGGTGCGGTAGAGGTCGGCGTAGAGGCCGTCGCGGGCGAGGAGTTCGAGGTGGGTGCCGCGTTCGACGATGCCGCCGGCGTCGACGACGAGGATCAGGTCGGCGTTGCGCACGGTGGAGAGGCGGTGCGCGATCACGAGCGACGTACGGCCTTCGAGGGCACTGTCGAGAGCACGCTGCACGGCCGCCTCGGACTCGGAGTCGAGGTGTGCCGTGGCTTCATCGAGTACGACGATGCGCGGTGCCTTGAGCAGCAACCGCGCGATCGCGAGCCGCTGGCGCTCGCCACCCGAAAGCCGGTGACCGCGATCCCCCACCACGGTGTCGAGCCCATCCGGCAAGGCCGCGATCAGGTCCCACACCTGGGCCGCGCGCAACGCGTCAGCCATCTCCTCGTCGGTGGCCTCCGGCTGGGCATAGGCGAGGTTGGCGCGGATGGTGTCGTGGAACATATGCGCGTCCTGGGTGACGTACCCGATGGCCTGGTGGAGGGATCGCAAGGTCACCTCGCGGACGTCGTGGCCGCCGATCCGCACCGCGCCCGCAGTCACGTCGTACAGGCGGGCCACGAGGTTTGTGATGGTCGTCTTGCCGGCACCGGACGGACCGACCAAGGCCACCATGTTGCCGGGGGCAACGGTGAAGCTGACGTCGCGCAAAACCTCGGCGGAGGCGCGTTTGTCCAGCACTGCAACGGATTCCAGCGAGGCGAGCGAGACCTCTTCCGCGGTCGGGTAGGAGAAACCAACGTGCTCGAAGGAGACCGTCGCGGCATCACGCGGCAAGTCGGTGGCATCAGCAGCGTCGGCGATCATCGGTTTGAGGTCGAGCACCTCGAAGACGCGCTCGAACGAGACCAGCGCGGTCATCACGTCGACCCGGACGTTCGACAAGGCGGTCAACGGGCCGTACAACCGGCCGAGCAGCGCCACCAGGGCGAGCAACGTCCCGACGGTGAGCGTGTTCCGGACGGCGAGGTTGCCGCCCACGCCGTACACCAGGGCCGTCGCGAGCGCAGCCACCAGGGTGAGGGCGGTGAAGAAGACCCGGCCGAGCATGGCGATCCGGATACCGAGGTCGCGGACCCGGCCGGAGCGCTCGGCGAACTGCGCGTTCTCCACGTCAGGACGGCCGAACAGCGTGACGAGCAGGGCGCCGCCGACGCTGAAGCGCTCGGTCATCGCGGTCGACATGTCCGCGTTGAGCTGCATCTGCTCCCGGGTCATCGCGGCCAGCCGGCGGCCGAGGTAGCGCGCGGGCAACAGGAAGACCGGCAGCAAGAGGATCGCCACGATGGTCAGCTGCCACGACAGCACGAGCATCGCGCCGACGACCAGCACCAGGCTGATCACGTTCGAGACGACGCCGGACAAAGTCGACGTGAAGGCCTGTTGAGCGCCGATCACGTCGTTGTTGAGCCGGGACACCAGCGCGCCAGTCTGGGTGCGGGTGAAGAACGCGACCGGCATCCGCTGCACATGCGCGAACACCTTGGTCCGGAGGTCGAAGATCAGGCCTTCACCGATCCGCGCGGAGAACCAGCGCTGGACCAGCCCGAGGCCCGCCTCGACCACCGCGAGCAGCGCGACGATCAGCGCCAGCATGGTGACCAGACCGGCGTCGCCCTTGATGATGCCGTCGTCAACGATCTTCTTGAACAACAGTGGCGAGGCGATCACCAGAACGGCCGACACGATCACCAAGAGCAAGAAAAACGTGATCTGCAGCGTGAACGGCTTGGCGAAGGTCAGGATGCGCTTCAGCGTGCCCTTGGCAAGCTTCTGGTTGACGACCGACAGATCCTGGCGTCGCCAGCTCATCGGGCTACCGCCCATCGAGCCCATGCGCATTGACATTGAAAAAGCCCTCCACCTCTCAGGACCTAGTCAACACCGTTTTTCAGCCGAAACTTCCCATCAGCTCGACCAAACGACGGGCCTGGGCCTCGCGCTCGGCCTTGAGCTGCTCGTCGTACGACCGGCTCTGCGCCTCGATGAGCAGCGCCTTGGTCTCACGCACCGCGCCAACTAGCGGCGCCAGTAGGGCCGCGCTCAGGTCGGCAACGGCCGACTCGAGTTCCGAGGCCGGTACGACGATGTTGGCCAGACCCCATTGCAGGGCCTCTTCCGCCTCGACCCAGCGAGTGGTCGCGCAGATCTCCAGGGCGCGGGAGTACCCGATCAGCTCGACGAGGGGATGCGTACCACCGAGATCCGGCACCAAACCGAGGGCGGGCTCGCGCATGCTGAACTTGGCGTCCGGCGTGACGACCCGAAGGTCACACGCGAGCGCGAGCTGGAAGCCGGCACCAACCGCGTGCCCCTGGACCGCCGCGATGCTGACGAACGACGGATCGCGCAGCCAGGAGAATCCGCCCTGGAAGGCCGCGATCTCGGCGTGGATCTCCTCGGGAGCCTTCGCGCCAAGCGTGAGCAGAGGCGGTTCGCCGTCGATCGGCTCGCCCATGATCAGGCGCCGATCGAGGCCGGCCGAGAACGACTGGCCCTTCCCCGACACGATCACCACCCGGACGTCGGACGGCAGCTCCGCGCCGAACTTCGCCAGCGCCCGCCAGGTGGCCGGCGTCTGCGCGTTGCGCACCTCCGGCCGGTCGAGCACCACGCGGGCAACAGGCCCGTCCACCGAGAATCGCACGCCACCATCCGTCATGCGGCGAACGATATACCAACGAGTAACACCGCCCAGAGGTCTGGGCGGTGTTACTCGTCAGGCCAGTGAGACCAGGTCGGCGTAGTCGGGCGACCAGAGATCCTCGACGCCGTCCGGCAGCAGCAGTACGCGCTCCGGCTCGAGCGCCTCGACGGCACCCTCGTCGTGGGTGACCAGCACGATCGCGCCCGTGTACGAGCGGATCGCGTTCAGGACCTCGGTGCGGGAGGCGGGGTCCAGGTTGTTGGTCGGCTCGTCCAGCAGCAGCACGTTCGCCGCCGAGACGACCAGCGTGGCCAGGGCCAGCCGGGTCTTCTCGCCACCGGAGAGCACCTTGGCCGGTTTGTCCGCGTCGTCCCCGCTGAAGAGGAACGAGCCGAGCACACTGCGTGCCTGGGTCTCGTTGAGGTCGGGCGCGGCCGACTTCATGTTCTCCAGCACGGTCCGGTTGACGTCCAGGGTCTCGTGCTCCTGGGCGTAGTACCCGAGTTTGAGCCCGTGACCGTCGAGCACCTCGCCGGTGTCCGACTTCTCGATCCCGGAGAGCACCCGCAGCAGGGTGGTCTTGCCGGCACCGTTGAGGCCCAGTACGACGACCCGGCTGCCGCGGTCGATGGCCAGGTCGACGTCCGTGAAGATCTCCAGCGATCCGTACGACTTCGAGAGCTCCTTGGCCATCAAAGGCGTCTTGCCACAAGGCGCGGGCGTCGGGAACGAGATCTTCGCGACGCGATCGGACACGCGCTCGTCCTCGAGCTCGGACATCAGCTTTTCGGCGCGCTTCAGCATCTGCTGGGCGGCGCTGGCCTTGCTCGCCTTGGCGCGCATCTTGTTGGCCTGGCTGATCAGCTGATCGGCCTTCTTCTCCGCGTTACCGCGCTCGCGCTTGCGGCGCCGCTCGTCGGTCTCGCGCTGGGTCAGGTACACCTTCCAGCCGACGTTGTAGACGTCGATCTCGGCGCGGTTGGCGTCCAGATGGAAGACCCGGGTGACGGTCTCCTCGAGCAGGTTCACGTCGTGGCTGATCATGATGACGCCACCGGGATACTGCTTCAGGAAGTCCCGGAGCCAGACGATCGAGTCCGCGTCCAGGTGGTTGGTGGGCTCGTCCAGCAGCAGCGTCTCCGCCTGGGCGAAGAGGATCCGCGCCAGCTCCACCCGGCGGCGCTGACCACCCGACAGGGTGCCGAGCGGCTGACCGAGAACCCGGTCGGGCAGACCGAGGTTGGCCGAGATGCGAGCCGCCTCGGACTCCGCCGCGTATCCGCCGGCCGCGTGCAGGTCGGCCTCGGCCCGTTCGTACCGGCGCATGGCCTTGTCGCGAGTGCGGTCATCCGCGCTCGCCATCGATTTCTCGGCGGACCTCAGGCGCCGAACGACGTCGTCCAGGCCGCGGGCGGACAGAATCCGGTCCCGGGCAAGGATCTCCAGGTCGCCGGTGCGCGGGTCCTGTGGCAGGTACCCGATCGAACCGGACGACGAAACGGATCCGGAGGCCGGCAGAGCTTCGCCGGCGAGGATCTTGGTCAGGGTTGTCTTGCCTGCTCCGTTACGGCCGACCAGACCGACTTTGTCACCCGGTCCGACACGAAAAGACGCGGGAGAAAGTAGCTGTCTGGCCCCGACACGGACCTCAAGATTGGTAACAGTGATCATGGGCCCGCACTAGTGTACGTAGTGTGAAATTCAATCCAGACGCCGACTTGGATACGAGCGGCGTTGACGACGTGCGCGGCAGCGGTGGCGGCCGTGGTTTTCCGGGTGGCCGGGTGGCCCTGCCGATGGGCGGAGGCATCGGCGGCATCATCGTGCTGGTCATCATCCTGCTGCTGAACGGCGGCCTGCCGGGCGGTGAGGACAGCGGCGAGCCGTCCGCGCCGAACACGGCCGCGGGCAACCTCGGCGCCTGCAAGCGTGGCGCCGATCTGCAGCAGAACCGGGACTGCCGGTTCGTGATCTACCAGAACTCCATCGAGAACTTCTGGGCCGGCGAGCTCCCCCGGCGCGGCAAGAAGTACACCCGCGCCCGGATGGAGATCTTCGACGGCGGCGTGAACACCGGTTGCGGTGCAGCCTCCAGCGACGTCGGGCCGTTCTACTGCCCGTCGGACATGAAGGTCTATCTCGACATCTCGTTCTTCAAGGTGCTGCAGACCCAGCTCGGCGCCAAGGGTGGTGACTTCGCCGAGGCCTACGTGGTCGCCCACGAGTACGGGCACCACATCCAGAACCTGTACGGCATCCTCGGCCAGATCAAGTCCCGCACGGGTCCCCGCTCGGACTCGGTCCGGTCCGAGCTGCAGGCCGACTGCCTCGCCGGCGTCTGGACCAACCACGCTACGAAAGTCACCGGCAAGGACGGTAAGACACTCATCCAGGATCTGACCGACGACGACATCGCCAACGGGCTCGACGCCGCCGCGACCGTCGGCGATGACCGGATCCAGCAGAAGACCCAGGGCCGCGTCGACCCGGAGAACTTCAGCCACGGTACGGCGGAGCAACGCCAGAAGTGGTTCCGCAACGGCATGGAGACGGGCGACATGACCACCTGCGACACCTGGTCCACCGACGACCTCTAAACGGCAACGCACGGTGCCCTCCAGGGTATTGGTTAGGTCCTCTAACATTTGCTAGCCTGCGTAGCAACGTGTTGCAGGTTTGGTGGGAGAGGACTCGATGGCAGAGGCAGTGCGCAGTCCGCGCGCGCGGTATCGCGAGCAGACCAGGGACGAGATCAAGGAGCTGGCGCTTCGGCAGTTGGCCGAGGGTGGCGTCTCGTCGATCGCGCTGACCCGGATCGCCAAGGAGCTCGGCCTGTCCGGCCCGGCGCTCTACCGGTACTTCGCGGGCCGCGACGACCTCCTGCACGCCCTCATCCGCGACTCGTACGACGAACTCGCCACCGCGATCGAGCAGGCCACACCCGCGGCGAGCGTCGCTCCCCGGGCGCGCCTGGTCACGTTGGCGACGGCCTTCCGGGATTGGGCTCAAGCCGTGCCGCATCGGTACCTGCTGATCGCGGGCGCTCCCCTGCCCGGGTACGAGGCACCGCCGGACACGGTGGCACGGGCACGCGCAGCGCTCGGGCCCTTCCTTCCGGCCTTCGCGGCAGGCGAGCCCACGGCCGCGATTCGCCCGGTGGTGAAGGAGCTGACGGCCTGGGTCCGCGACGACGAGCAGGTCCGCGGCTGGGTGACGGGCTACCTCGACGGCAAGCCCACCCTCGCGGTCTGCGGTACGGCGCTGGCCGGCGCCATCCAGGCCTGGACCCGCTTCCACGGCGTCATCAGCCTCGAGGTCGAAGGCCAGTTCAACGGCATGGGCTTCACCCCCTCAGCCCTCCTGCTAGCCGAAGCCGAAACCCTCGCCGACTCCTTCAACCTCGCCTAGTAGCGGCCGGAACCTGGCCGCTACTGCCCGTAGCGTCCACGTCATGACGACCAAGGTTCTAGTGACAGGTGCGACCGGGCTGGTCGGTCGCGAGGTGATCACGCGGCTGATCGGCGCCGGCGTCGCCGTACGGGCTCTCACACGCGATCCAGCGAAGGCGGAGTTCCCAGCGGGCGTTGAGGTCTATCAGGGCGATCTGACCGATCCTGAGACCGTGGCGCCCGCACTGGAAGGCGTTGAGCGCCTCTACCTCTTCCCGGTTCCAGAGACGGCTACGGAAGTTGTGGCTCTCGCTAAGACGGCCGGCGTACGGCGAATCGTGGTGCTGTCTGCGGCCGCTGTGACCGTTGGACTCGACACCTACCACCACCCGCGAGTTGAGCAGGCTGTAGAAGCGTCGGGCCTTGAGTGGACTCACGTACGGCCCGGCGAGTTCATGACCAACATGCAGCCGGTGTGGGCGCCGTCGATCCGCGCCGAGCGCGTGGTTCGGCATCCCTTCGCGACGCAGATCGGCGTACCTGTGCATGAAGCCGACGTCGCGGAGGTCGCGGTCGCCGCGTTGCTGGAGGACGGGCACGCGGGTCGCGCGTACACGTTGAGCGGCCCTGCGCAGATCACGTATCGCGAGCAGGTCGAGGCCATCGGCGCGGCGCTTGGCGAAGAGGTTCGCTACGAGGAGGTCAGCCGCGAAGAGGCCCGCGAATTGCTCAAGGAGCAAGGTGGTTTCGCGGCTGCGAACGCGGACTTTCTGCTCGGCTTTGTCGATTATGGCGGGTCGTCCGCGAGCGGATCGGGCGAGGAGCCGGACTACTCGGCACTGCTCAAACCCTGGCCTGGTGTGCGCGACGCGACCGGCAAACCGGGCCGCACGTTTGCGGAGTGGGCCCGCGATCACGTCGAGGACTTCCGCTAGAAAGCCTTGTGTATAACAAGAAATGAGGGGCACCGGATGTCCGGTGCCCCTCATTTACTCTGTCGGGCTGACAGGATTTGAACCTGCGATCTCTTCACCCCCAGCGAAGCGCCCTACCAAACTAGGCCACAGCCCGAGCACTCACTCCGAGGAGCGAGCGGGTAAACCATACCGCATCAGCGGACCTTCTTTTTACGGGGGCGCACCTGGACATGCACGGGACTTCCGACGAAACCGAAGTCCTCGCGCAGGCGCCGCTCGATGAACCGCTGGTACGACGGTTCGATCTGGCCGGACGTGAAGATGACGAAGGTCGGAGGCATCGTGGAGGCCTGCGTCCCGAACAGCAGCTTGGGCTGTTTGCCACTGCGCACGGGGTGCGGGTGAGCCGCGACGAGCCGGCCGAGGAACGCGTTCAGCTGGCCGGTCGGGATGCGGGTCTGCCAGCCTTCCAGCGCCGCCTCGATGGCAGGCACGAGCTTCTCCATGTGCCGGCCGGTGAACGCGCTGATGTTGACGCGCGGCGCCCAGCGGAACTGGATCAGGTCGCGGTCGATCTCGCGCTCCAGGTAGTAGCGCCGGTCCTCGTCGACCAGGTCCCACTTGTTGAACGCGATGACGAGCGCCTTACCGGCCTCCTCCACCGCGGTCATGATGCGCAGGTCCTGCTCGGTCATCGGCTCGGACGCGTCCACCACCACGACGACGACCTCAGCCCGCTCGATCGCGCCATGCGTGCGGAGGCTGGCGTAGTACTCGTGACCGGACGCCGTACGGACGCGGCGGCGAATGCCCGCGGTGTCGATGAAGCGCCAGACCTGGCCGCCCAGGGTGATCAACTCGTCCACCGGGTCGACCGTCGTACCGGCGAGGTCGTGCACGACGACGCGGTCTTCCTTGGCGACCTTGTTCAGCAGGGAGGACTTGCCGACGTTCGGCTTACCGACGATGGCGACGCGGCGCGGACCGCCGAGCTGCGGGTCGGTCTCGGCCGGTGCGTCCGGCAAGGCGGCCAGGACGGCGTCGAGCAGGTCGCCCGAACCGCGGCCGTGCATCGCGGAGACGGGCCACGGCTCGCCGATGCCCAGGCTCCAGAGGTTCATCGCCTCGGCCTCGGTGCGCTGGTCGTCGACCTTGTTCGCCGCGAGCACGACCGGCTTACCGGACTTGCGCAGCACTCGCACGACGGCCTCGTCCGAGTCGGTGATACCGACGGTGGCGTCCACCACGAACAGCACCGCGTCCGCGGCCATGATCGCGACCTCGGCCTGGGCGGCCACCTTCGCGGCCATGCCGACGGCGTCCGGGTCCCAGCCGCCGGTGTCGACCACGGTGAACTGGCGGCCACCCCAGTTGGCGTCGTACGACACGCGGTCGCGGGTGACACCCGGGGTGTCCTCGACGACCGCCTCGCGGCGGCCGATGATGCGGTTCACCAGCGTCGACTTGCCGACGTTGGGCCGGCCGACGATCGCCAGCACGGGCAACGGGCCGGTCGCCTCAGCTTCGAAGTTGGCCTCGTCGTACCCGGTGGGCAGGTCAGTCATCACGTTCCTTTGTGTCCTGGCAGACCCGGGAGCGGGTTGCCGGTGGCAACGACGGCCTTCTGGACATGTGTCCTCAGGACGGCGCCGATCTCGTCGGCAACCGCACGTACGTCGAACTGCCTCCTGGGAAAGGATACGGGGTCTATCGTGATCGGCTCGCCATATACCACGTCGATGCGGGATCCCTTGGGCGGCTTGGAGTCGACATCCTGCCCTGGCGCCCGGGTGCCGAGCAGCGCCACCGGCACGATCGGCGCCCCCGTCACCATGGCCAGGTACGCCACTCCGGTCCGGACCTGGGTGAAGTCGCCGGTGCCACGGACGCCCTCGGGATATACGCTCAGTACTCGGCCGTCACGGAGAGTGCGGATGGCCTGCCGTACGGCGCGGGTGTCCACGCTGAATCGGTCGATCGGGATCTGCCCGACCTTGGTCAGCAGCCAGCCCTGGAAACCCGTGAACGCCTCGATCTTGCTCACCGCGTGGATCATCCGCGGCGAGTAGGCGCCGAGCAGCGGTCCATCCAGGATGCCGAGATGGTTCGGCGCCAGGATCACTGGGCCGGTGCGCGGAACGTGGTGCACATCATGGCTGACCACCTCGTACTTGCGGCCGAGATAGAACCGAACACCTTGTCGCATCGCCAGGTGCAGCCGATGCGGAAGGGGTTTCAGGTCATCTGTGCGGGGCGGCTGCAGGTGTTGATCTCCGCTGGTCATGACTCCTGATCCTGAGGGACGGCATCAGCCGCCTCCTTGGCCAGCTGGCAGATCGCTTCGACAACCTGGTCCAACGACATGTTGGTCGAATCAATTTCCACCGCGCCGTCGGACGCCACCTGGAACTGGGCGACGGTCGAGTCATCCGCGTCGCGGCGCACGATCTGGTCGCGCAGCTCGTCAGAGGTGACCGCGCCCTCGGCCAGCTCGGCCTTGCGCCGGGCCATCCGGGCCTCCGGGTCGGCTGTCAGCAGCACCTTCAACTCGGCCTCGGGCGCCACCACGGTCGCGATATCGCGCCCCTCGACGACGATGCCGCCGCCGGCCTGCGCGGCCGCGATGATCTCCTGCTGGCGACGGACCAGCTCGGCCCGGACGCCGAGGTTGGTGGCGATCTTGCTGACGTTCTCGCTGATGCGGGGGTCGCGGATCAGCGCGGTGACGTCGGTACCGCCGGCGCTGAACGTCGGTGCCGACGGGTCCGTCGCGATGGCCATGTCCAGCTCGCGGGCCGTCGTCGCGACCGCGTCGATATCGATCAGGTCGATCGCCGCGTCGAGCACCGCCCAGGTCACCGCCCGGTACATGGCGCCGGTGTCTAAATAGCGCAGACCCAGGCGAGTCGCGACACCTCGTGCCGTGCTGGACTTTCCGGAACCGCTAGGGCCGTCAACCGCGATGATCATGCCGCAGAGGCTACCGCTGCCCACCGACGTTCCTTGCATAGCGGCCCACCTTCCCTTTGCATTCATTCGTCGGAATCCGCCCTCTCCCGCAGCCTGACCTTTGCAGATCCGCGGTGCTGAGCGGGCGGATTCCGACGAATGAATGCAAAGGGAAGGGTCAGCGGTGGACGACCCAGCCGCGCTCGGTCAGCACCTTCACCAGCTGATCGACCGAGGCCGGTTTGACCGCGAGCTCGACCTGGCCGATGGCCAGACCTGGGCTGTGATCGATGCGCAGATCCTCGACGTTCGCGCCAGAGGCGGCCGCGTCAGCGAAGAGTTTCGCCAATTGGCCCGGGCGGTCGGGGATGTTGACCAGCACGGTCGCGTCGTCGGTATGCGGCGCGCCGTGCTTACCCGGGACGCGCACCGCGCCGGTCACGCCGTTCGTCAGCAGACTCGTGATGTCGCTGGAGCCGTCGTCTTTGCCGAGGGCGATCAGCATCCGGTCGAGGTCGCCGCGGATCCGCTCTAGCAGGGTGGTCAGCGCGGGCGCGTTCGCCGCGACGATCTGCGTCCACAGCCGCGGGTCTCCCCCGGCGATCCGGGTCACGTCGCGGACGCCCTGGCCCGAGAGCTCGAGGTGTGAGTCCGGCGCGTCCACGAGGGTGCCCGCGGCAAGCGCCGACATGAGGTGCGGCAGGTGTGAGACCCGGGCGACGGCGAGATCGTGGTCGTCCACCGACAGCTCGACCGTCTTGGCGCCACACGTCTCGGCGAGCTCCCGGATCAGGTCGACGGCGTCCGGCGGATTGCCCTCGTGCGGGGTGATCGCCCAGGTCGCGCCGTCGAACAGGTCCGCCCGGCCGGCCAACGGCCCCGAACGCTCGGACCCGGCCATCGGGTGACTTCCGACGTACCGGCTGAGGTCGTCGGTCAACGCGGCCGCGTCGATGAGGGGCTTCGACTTCACGCTGCCGGTGTCGGTGACGATGGCCGTGGTCGTCTCCGCGAGTTGTGCCGCGATGACGGCACCGACGTGGTCCGGCGGTACGGCGACGACGACCACCTGCGGCTCTTGGGGCTCGCCGTCGACCTGCCTGGTGCCGGCGCCGATCCGCTCGGCCATCAGGGCCGACTCGTCATCGGTATCGACCAGTTGCACGGCCACACCGAGCCTGCCGAGCGCCAGTCCGATCGAGGCGCCGATCAGGCCGGTGCCGACGACGCGGACCGGACCTTTCAGTCTGTTCATTGCGCGCCGGTCAAGTCGGGACGGAGGCTGACCGCGCCGTGCAGGTAAACGTGCTGGATCTTCTCCCGGGCGATCGGTGTCTCGGCGTGCACCATCATCCGGACGACTCGCGGCAGCGCGTGCGGCACGGCGATCTCCTGCGCACAGATCAGCGGTACGTCGACCAGGCCGACCTGGCGGCCCGCCACCGCCGGGAACTCCGCGTGCAGATCGGGCGTGACCGTGAACAGCACGCTGATCAGGTCGTCCGAACTCAACTGGTTGGCCTCCAGCACGGCGGTGATCAACTCCGCGGACCGCTCGAGCAGATGCTCCCGCTCATCCACGTCGAGTTGGGTCGCGCCCCGGATCGCCCGTACCGCCACTGTCTCTGCCTCCATGCCTTCGCGCCCGCTGTGCCTACTTGCTTACTCGAACCCTAGTGTCCACAGCCACATCCCGGACACCAGGTCCAGATTGCGCAACCGCCGCGTCGACCGTCTGGGCCAGCAGCACCGCGATCGTCATCGGGCCCACTCCCCCTGGCACCGGTGTCAGCAGGCTCGCCACCTCGGCCGCGGCAGCCTGATCGACGTCCCCGCGCCCGCCTTCGTGATAGCCCGCATCGACGATGATCGCGCCCGGTTTGAGCCAGTCCCCCTTGACGAACTCGGGCTTTCCGACGGCCGCAACGAGTACGTCGGCCTGGGCCACGAGCTCGGCAAGACCCTGCGTGCGCGAATGGCAGTAGGTGACAGTGGCGTTCTTCGCAAGCAGGAGCATGCCGACGGGCTTACCGAGGATGGGGCTTCGCCCGAGTACGACGGCGTGCCGCCCGGCCAGGTCCACGCCGTACTCGTCGAGCAGGCGGATGATCCCGCCCGGCGTACACGACTGGAACCCGGGCAGCCCGAACGCCATCGCGGCAAACGAGTGCATGGTCACGCCGTCAACGTCCTTCGCCGGGTCGATCGCCTCGAACGCGGCCCGCTCGTCGATGTGGTCCGGCACTGGGTGCTGCAGCAGAATCCCGTGCACCGCCGGGTCATCGGAGAGCTCCCGGATCGCCGCCACCAGCTCGGCGGTCGTCGTACTCGCGGGCAAAACCAGGCTGCGCGAGGCGATCCCGGCCTTGCGGCACCGGTTCTGCTTCATCCGCACGTACGTCGCCGACGACGGGTCATCGCCGACCAGCACAGTCGCGAGACAAGCCTCAACACCAGTTGCCTCGCGCAACTCCCGCGCGCGGTCGGCGGTCGTCTCGTTCATCCGGGCCGCAACGGCGGTCCCGTCCATCAGGTTTGCAGTGGTCATCGCGTACGCCTCCGGGCTCACCGACCTCAGTCGTCGCCCAGGCGCGCGGCTCAAGGAACCGCCCGGCACATCGCCGAATCGGCCCGGACCACTCCCCGGTGGTACTCCACCCCAACGCCAGTCGCAGCCCACCCCCAAACCTACCTCCCCGCCCCCACCCCCTACGCCCCATCCGCGCAATCTGTGGAAAGGCCTGTGCGCCCGCGGCCGCTCGCGCGAGGTCCTGGGGCGCGAGGGGGCTAGAGGAGGTTGGCGTGGTCTAGGGCTAGGTAGGCGGCGTCGGTGCCGGTCATGGCGCCGGGGGTGCGGAGTTGGGCGCGGAACTGGTCGACGGTTAGTTCTACCGGGACGCAGTCTTCGAATTCGTCCAGGGATTGTTTGCCGTCGGGGCGGCAGCCGCGGGCGATGGCGACGTGTTTGCGGAAGGTCGAGGAGGACGCGGCGTGGCACCAGCCGACGATTTCGACCGACTCGCAGGTGTAGCCGGTTTCCTCTTCGAGTTCGCGTACGGCGGCCGCGGCGGGCTCTTCGCCGGGGTCGATCAGGCCGCCGGGGAGGTTGGTCACCACCTGGTCCGGGCCGGCGCGGAACATGCGGACCGTGACGATCCGGCCGTCCGGGGTGAGCGGCAATACCGTCACCCCGGCACCAGTGCCGGCCTCGGGACCGAAGACGTCCCAGTCGCACTCGCGGCCGTCGGGCAGGCGGTACCGGCGCACCTTGACGGAGAGGAACCCGTCGTACGCCGGCCGCTCGTCGACCAGTTCCCAGGCGATCGGGTCAATCCGATCGATCGGGTTGTTGCTCACGCAGGGCGGTCCGGGTCCTCCGGCGGCGCGACCGGCGCGTCGTCGTCCTCGACCGGCGGCGCGACCGGCGCGTCGTCGTCCTCGACCGGCGGCGCGATCGGCACGTCCTCGACCTCACCCGAGTCCACCGAACCCGCCGCACCAGCCGTGTCGCCAGAGCCGGACACGTCAGACGAGCTTTCGTAGCCCTCCGGCTTGTGGTGGTCGGAGGTCTCGGCGGCCGAACTCGTGTCGGGCTTGGACTCGGCCAGGATCCGGGCCAGCGTCTCGTCCGAGATGCGCTTGAACTTGCGCACCTGGCTCCTGGTCCGGTCCAGTACGGCGACCTCGATCTGGTCCGGCGTGAGCTGACGGGTCTCCGTACCGTCGTGACCGAGGGCGTCGACCGCCAGCCGGAGCGCCCCGGCCAGGGAGATGCCCTCGGCGTAGTGCTCGCCGATGTAGTCCGCGACCTGCTCGGCTGGACCGCCCATGACGGCATAACCGCGCACATCCGCGATCGAGCCGTCGTAGGTCAGCCGGTAGATCTGGTCATCCGCGGCCGTATCGCCGACCTCGGCCACCAGGATCTCGACCTCCAGCGGCTTCTCCCCACCCGAGGAGAAGATCGCGCCGAGGGTCTGGGCATACGCGTTCGCCAACGCACGGCCGGTGACGTCGCGCCGGTCGTACGAGTAGCCCCGCATGTCGGCGAGTCGCACGCCGGCGATGCGCAGGTTCTCGAACTCGTTGTAGCGCCCGACGGCCGCGAAGGCCATCCGGTCGTAGATCTCGGCCACCTTGTGCAGCGCGGGAGAACGGTTCTCCGCGACGAACAAGATGCCGTCGGCATATTGCAGGGCGATCGCGCTGCGACCCTTGGCGATGCCCTTGCGGGCGAAGTCGGCCCGGTCCCGCATCAGCTGTTCGGGTGAGACGTAGAACGGAACGCTCATTCAGGTCCTCTATCAATCAAAGCGGCGCGAGGGCCGGATCAGGTCAGGGAGGCGGCCGGGCCGTCGGGTCGTTGCAGGCGCGCGCCGACGATGGTGTCGACGAGACCACCGACCTCGTCGTCGGGCATCCGGCGGTAACCGTCCCCGGTGACCACGGCGACCACCGGGAAGATCCGCCGGGCCAGGTCCGGGCCGCCGGTCGCGGAGTCGTCGTCCGCCGCGTCGTACAGCGCCTGGATGGTCGCCGTCACGCAGTCGGTGGCCGACAGGCCCTCCTTGTACAGCTTCTTCAGCGAGCCGCGGGCGAACAGCGAGCCCGAGCCGACGCTGTAGAACGACTGCTCCTCATACCGACCGCCGGTCGGGTCATACGAGAAGATCCGGCCGCCCTTCAGGTCCTGGTCGTAGCCGGCGAACAGTGGCACGACGGTCAGGCCCTGCATCGCCATCGGCAGGTTGCCCCGGATCAGCGCGCTGAGCCGGTTCGCCTTGCCGTCGAGGCTGAGGGTGGCACCCTCGAGCTTCTCGTAGTGCTCCAGCTCGACCTGAAACAGGCGCACCATCTCCACCGCGAGACCGGCCGAACCGGCGATGCCGACGGCCGAGTACTCATCGGCGGGGAACACCTTCTCGATATCGCGCTGGGCGATGATGTTGCCCATGGTGGCGCGGCGGTCGCCCGCCATCACCACGCCGCCCTCGAAGGTGGCGGCGACGATCGTGGTGCCGTGCGGCACCTGCTGGGACAGATCACCCGCGGGCACGCCTCGTCGCCCGGGCAACAGGTCGGGGGCATGCCCCGCCAGGAAGTCCGCGAACGACGAGTTGCCCGGGGTCAGAAAGGCTTCCGGCAGTCGGCCGAAGGCATCGGTTGTCATCTAGTGCTTCACTCCCCGCCCTTTTGGACGAATCCGCGAACGAACTCCTCCGCGT
Source organism: Kribbella sp. NBC_01245 (assembly GCF_036226525.1). Classification (NCBI taxonomy): domain Bacteria; kingdom Bacillati; phylum Actinomycetota; class Actinomycetes; order Propionibacteriales; family Kribbellaceae; genus Kribbella; species Kribbella sp. NBC_01245. The sequence goes on along the minus strand of NZ_CP108487.1, from coordinate 1,295,718 downwards.
TCTCCTCCAGCACCTCGTCGATCTCGTCGAGGATCGAATCCACGTCGTCGTCGAGCCGCTCTTTACGCTCGGCGACCTCCTCCGACGCGGTGACCTCGGCGACCTCTTCCTCCGTGCCGGATCGCTTCGTCTGCTTGTGTTGCTGCCCGCCGTCCTTAGCCATGCCAACCTCCTAGGCCACACCTGGAAGCCTTCCTAATGGCCTCCTACAGCGACCCTACCCGGCGGCACCCCCAGTAATGGTGCGAACCAGGTCACTCGCGGTGTCGCACTGGTCCAGCAAGGTCCCGACATGCGCCTTCGTACCCCGCAGGGGGTCGAGGGTCGGGATGCGTTGCAGCGACTCCCGGCCGGGCAGATCGAAGATGACGGAGTCCCACGAGGCGGCCGCCACCTGGCCGGCGTACTTCTGCATGCAGCGACCGCGGAAGTACGCCCTGGTGTCCGTCGGCGGGTGCGTGACGGCCATCCGGATCTCCTCGTCGGAGACCAGCCGCTGCATCCGCCCGTTCTTGACCAGGCGGTAGTACAGGCCCTTGTCCGGGCGGAGATCCGCATACTGCAGGTCGACCAGGTGCAGCTTGGAGTCGTCCCAGCCGAGGTTGTCGCGATCACGGTACGACTGGAGCAGCTTGAGCTTGGCGACCCAGTCGAGCTGGTCGGACAGCGTCATCGGGTCGAGCGACAGCTGGTCCAGCACGCGCTCCCAGCGCTGCAGCACGTCGCGGGTCTGACGATCGGCGTCGTCGCCGTACCTGTCCTCGACGTACTTGCGGGCCTGCTCCAGATACTCCATTTGGAGCTGGACAGCAGTCAGTTTGCGGCCGTCCTTGAGCGTGAGCAGATGCGTACAGCTCGGGTCGTGGCTCACCTCGTGCAGCGCCGTGACCGGACGGTCGACGGAGAGGTCGGCGGTCAGCCAGCCCTCCTCGATCATCGAGAGGACCAGCGCGGTGGTGCCGACCTTCAGGTAGGTCGAGATCTCGGACAGGTTCGCGTCGCCGATGATGACGTGCAGGCGGCGATACCGGTCCGGATTCGCGTGCGGCTCGTCGCGGGTGTTGATGATCGGCCGCTTCAGCGTGGTCTCGAGCCCGACCTCGACCTCGAAGTAGTCGGCCCGCTGGCTGATCTGGAAACCGTGGTTGTTGCCGTCCTGACCGATGCCGACGCGGCCGGCGCCGGTGACCACCTGGCGGCTGACGAAGAACGGCGTCAGGTGCCGCACGATCGAGGCGAACGGCGTCGACCGGCGCATCAGGTAGTTCTCATGAGCGCCATACGACGCGCCCTTGTTGTCGGTGTTGTTCTTGTACAGGTTGATCCGCGGAGACCCGGGCAGTTGGTGCGCCTGGCGAGCGCCCTCCATGATCACGAGCTCGCCGGCCTTGTCCCACACCACCACGTCGCGCGGGTTGGTGCACTCGGGTGACGAGTACTCCGGGTGGGCGTGGTCGACGTACAACCGCGCGCCGTTGGTCAGGATGACGTTGGCCAGCCCCGTCTCCTCATCGGTGAGCTGGCTGGAGTCGGCCACCTCCCGGCTGAGGTCGAAGCCGCGCGCGTCCCGGAGCGGGTGCTCCTCGTCGAAGTCCCACCTCGTCTTCCGGGCCAGCGGCTGCGTCTGCGCATAGCCGTTCACCACCTGGCTCGAGGTCAGCATCGGGTTGGCCCCGGGCTGCCCCGGCACCGAGATGCCGAACTCGGTCTCGGTCCCCATGATCCGCCGAACACTCATACGAATGAGCCTACGCGGTAGGACCCCCACGTGCTGGCGATTCCGCCCAGCCTGTGGATGAAACACTGACCAGATGGACGAATTGGTAGCTCTGGTGGACGAGAACGGCGTGGTCACGGGTTCGGCACCACGCTCGGTGATGCGGCGGGAAAACCTTCGCCATTGCGCGACCGGCGTGCTCGTTCGTAACAGCGATGGCCAGATCTACGTCCACCGTCGTACGCCGACCAAGGACGTCTATCCGCACCACTACGACTTCGCCGCGGGAGGTGTCGTCGCGGCCGGCGAGGAGCCGTACGACGCGGTGGTGCGCGAGCTGGACGAGGAGCTGGGTATTACCGGCGTAGACCTGGTGAAGCTCCCGGAAGGCGACTACGCCGACGAGAACACGGCGTACCACGCGTACCTCTACGAGTGCGTCTGGGATGGCCCTGTACGGCACCAGCCGGAAGAAGTCGAGTGGGGCGCCTGGATGTCCCCGAAGGAGCTCGTAGCCCGTCTGGACGACCCTGACTGGCCGGTCATGCCTGACACAAATGCGTTGCTTGGCGACTACGTCCGGTCCATGCTCTGACGGGTGACCGACGACGGACTTGCGACGATCCAGGACAACGGCTGGGACAGCAAAGCCTGGACCGACGGCGTCTGGCTCTACCGCGACCCACGCCGTCCCGAGGTCGTGCCGCGCCTACTCGCTGAGGCGGCCCTACTCCCCTGGCTTGCGCCGCAGCTCCCGCTAACAGTCCCTGTGCCCGAGCTGACGGCCACTGGTGTCCGGCACCGCCTGCTGCCGGGTGTGCCGCTCGAAGACGCTCCTGTCGGCAAGGCGCTCGGGAGCTTCCTCAGGGCCCTGCACGCGGTAGACCCGGCCGAGGCCGTCCAACACAGCGCACAGGACGCAGAGGCCGCTCACGCCGAGCGGAGCGCCGTACAGGCTCGTATGGCGGCAGAGGTCCTCCCGAGGCTCCCGGAGGACGTCAGGCGGCGTGGCGAGGACCTACTCGCGGAGATCGCTCAGGCGACGTACGCGCAGTTGGTGCACGGAGACCTTGGGCCGGACCACATCCTCGTCACGGGTGACGCGGTGACCGGCGTGATCGATTGGACCGACGCGCATATCGGGGATCCCGCGCTCGACCTGTCGTGGCTCCTGTACGGCGCTGAACCCATCGTGGCCGAGGCGGTCGCGGCGTCGTACGAGCCGGACCAAGACGTCAAGCGACGGGCGCTCGCGTGGCACCGACTCGGGCCTTGGTACGAGGTCCTGTTCGGGCTCGACACCGAGCGGCCAGAGCTGGTCCAAAGCGGTCTTGCCGGAGTGACCTCGCGGCTCGTGCAACCTTGACCTGGGGGTCCGGACACTCCCCTGTGTGAGGACCTCGATGACCGACACCAGCCAGCCCGGCACCTCGACCGATCCGCCAACGCCCGACGACGTGCTGTGGAACCGGATCCGCGCCGGTGACGAGCAGGCGCTCGGCGAACTCTTCGACCGGTACGCCGACGACGTGCACGCCTTCGCGTTCCGGCGTACGGCGTCGTGGGCGATCGCCGAAGACGTCGTGCAGACCACCTTCGTCAGCACCTGGCAGCGGCTGATGCGCCGCGATCCGGGCCCGTTGCGCGGCGAGTCGGCCCGCGGCTGGCTGCTCGTCGTCGCCGGGAACGAATGCCGCAACCACTTCCGGGCCGTGCAACGCCTCAAAGCGCTGGTCCAGCGCGTATCGGCACCCGCCGACGCCCCTGACCCAGCGGCCGACGTGGCTCGCCGGCTCGACGACGAGCGCCGGATGTCCGAGGTCCGGCGCGCCCTCGCCAAACTGCCCGCCCACGAGCGCGACACACGCTCGAGCTGGTGGTCTGGGCCGGCCTGACGATCGCCGAGACGGCCGCCGCCCTCGGCGTTCCGGACGGAACCGTCAAAGCCCGTATCCATCGTGCCCGCCGCCGCCTGCCTGGGCTGGTTTCGGAGGCCGCCCTGCTCGAGGAGAACTCCTGATGACCAAGCTCGAACCGCCACCCGTTCCGCCGCTGCCGCCGGGCACGCGTGCCCGGCTGCGCCGCCGAATCCTCGACCAGACCCGGCCGGTCCACCAGCCGACCGCCGCACGACGCTGGGCCCCCGCGCTGGTGGCCGCCACCGCGGTCGCAGGCGTGAGCGTGGGCGTGGCCGTCCACGGCGCGCGGACGCACGGCGAGCCCGCACCGGCGAGTACGACGGGACAGGCGCAGGCCGGCCGCGTGGTCACGACCGACAAGGGGCGTGCCAACGCGGCCGCCATCGCGAATGCCATGGACAAGTGCCTGCTCTACTGGCACGGCTCGACCAAGAAGCGGGCGCAGGCCGAGGTGCTCTACGCCCGGATGTACTCGTACACGTCGATGGCCGGGTTCAACAAGCCGGCCGTCGGCATGCTTTTCACGGTCGGCAACGCGTACTACTACGTGACCGACTCCTCCTGCCGCAAGGAGAGCGAGGTGCTGATGGTGGGCGCCAAGAAGAAGGTGGAGGCGAGCGCCGGCAAGAACAAGCTGGCGGAGGCGTGGGACAAGGAGCGCCCCGAATACGCCACGATGCGGTCGGACAGCTTCGTCCGGGTGCCGCCGAAGGTCGCCCGGCTCCAGGCCCGGCGTGCGTGGGACAACGGCGCCTCGGACTGGTACGAGTCGCCGATCGTCGCCAACGGCTACGCGCTGGTCACCTACACGGTCTGGGGCACGCCGGCCAACCGGAACCGCATGCACGCCCACGACGAATTCCGCGCGTACGACGCGAACGGTCTAGAGGTCAAGCTCGGCTAGGGCCTCAGCGGCCCATGAAGCGGCTGATGGAGCGGGCGAGGTTGACGCCGACGATGCCGCCCCAGCAGATGATGATGGCGATCGTGCCCTCCTGGTTGGCGGCGATCGCGGTGATCGGGATACCCGCTACCACCGAGACGATGGCCAGGGCGAGGCCGCCCGGGTCGTCCTTGGGCGGCAACTGCGGCTGTGGGACCGGTACGGCGGCGACGCGCTCGGCGATCCGGGCGTCGACCTTCTCCAGGAAGGCGTCGATGATCTCGGGCTCGTAGTCCGCACCGAGCTCCTGCCGGGCTGCCATCGCGGCTCGCAGGTCCTTCTGAGCCTCATCTGTCGCCATGCGAGGAAGGTACGCCGTCAACGGTGCACCGGGCATCAGGGATGACCCCGACCAACCCCGCGCTTACCGTCGCCAAACAGGCCCGGAAAGCGGATCGCCGGACAGTACGCCCCTGCACGGCGTACTGTCCGGCGATCGCCGGGTGCTACAGGTATTGACCGGTGTTGGTCGCGGTGTCGATCGACCGGCCGGGCTCGGTGCCCTGCTTGCCGGAGATGAGCGTACGGATGAAGACGATCCGCTCGCCCTTCTTGCCGGAGATGCGGGCCCAGTCGTCCGGGTTGGTCGTGTTCGGCAGGTCCTCGTTCTCCTTGAACTCGTCGACACACGCCTGCAGCAGGTGCTGCACCCGCAGACCCTTCTGCTTGTCGTCGAGGAAGGCCTTGATCGCCATCTTCTTCGCCCGGTCGACGATGTTCTGGATCATCGCGCCGGAGTTGAAGTCCTTGAAGTACAGGACTTCCTTGTCACCGTTGGCGTAGGTGACCTCCAGGAAGCGGTTCTCGTCGGTCTCGGTGTACATCCGCTCGACCGTGCGCTGGATCATGCCGTTGACACAGTCGGACCGGTTGCCGCCGAACTCGCCGAGGTCGTCGGCGTGCAACGGCAGCGTGGTGGTCAGGTACTTGGAGAAGATGTCGCGGGCGGACTCGGCGTCCGGCCGCTCGATCTTGATCTTCACGTCCAGCCGGCCCGGGCGCAGGATCGCCGGGTCGATCATGTCCTCGCGGTTGGACGCGCCGATCACGATCACGTTCTCCAGGCCTTCGACGCCGTCGATCTCGCTCAGCAACTGCGGCACGATCGTGTTCTCCACGTCGGAGGACACGCCGGAACCACGGGTACGGAACAGCGAGTCCATCTCGTCGAAGAACACGATCACCGGCATACCCTCGGAGGCCTTTTCACGGGCCCGCTGGAAGACCAGCCGGATGTGCCGCTCGGTCTCGCCGACGTACTTGTTCAGCAGCTCGGGACCCTTGATGTTGAGGAAGAACGACCTGCCCTCGACACCGGTCTTCTCGGCCACCTTCTTGGCCAGCGAGTTGGCCACCGCCTTGGCGATCAGCGTCTTGCCACAGCCCGGCGGGCCGTACAGCAGGACACCCTTCGGCGGCTTGAGCTCGTGCTCCAGGAACAGCTCTTTGTGCAGATACGGCATCTCGACGGCGTCGCGGATCTGTTCGATCTGCCCGAAGAGGCCGCCGATCTGCGTGTAGTCGATGTCCGGGACCTCTTCGAGGATCAGCTCCTCGACCTCGGACTTCGGGATCCGTTCGTAGACGTAGCCGGAGCGGGGCTCCAGCAGTAGCGAATCACCCGCGCGAATGGGCTGGTCCAGCAATGGCGCGGCCAGCCGCACCACCCGTTCCTCATCCGCCTGGGCGATCACCAGGGCGCGCTCACCGTCGGCGAGCAGCTCCTTCAGCATCACCACTTCACCGACGACCTCGAAGTCGCACACCTGCACCACGTTGAGTGCCTCGTTCAGCATCAGTTCCTGACCGAGTTTCAGCGTGTCCAGATCGATCGACGGGCTGGCCGCTACCCGGAGTTTGCGTCCTCCGGTGAACACGTCCAAGGTGTCGTCGTCATTGCGACCCAGGAAAGTGCCGAAACCGGATGGCGGTTGCGCCAGCCGGTCGACCTCTTCCTTGAGGGCGATGATCTTCTCTCGGGCCTCGCGCAGCGTTTCAGCCAACCGCTCGTTTTGAGCGGTCACGCTCGCGTAGGACGCCTGGGTTTCGGCCAGCCTGCTCTCAAGTGACCGGCTCTCGGCCGGGTGCTCCAAAAGACGGCGTCGCAACGCTGCGACCTCCGCCTCCAGATAGCGCACCTGATTGCGCAGCTCTGCCGCAGTAGGGCTCTCGTCTCCAGCCACGATCATCACCTCACCATGTGGGGCTCGACCTATAGGACCTTACCCAGAAAACACGGCTGGGCAAGGCGAATCCCATCACGTGTCGGTTGCGGATGATTCGCTTGCTTCGGGTACCCCATTGGAGGTAACGGTTGGGTTATCGGACCTACGGGGCCCGGAATAGTCCTCGCCGTACGCGCCGGGCGCCGGCCGGGACTTCTTCCGCGGCGCCACGAACCCCGGTGCCATCCGCCGTGCGGTGACCAGGAAGGCGGTGTGACCCTGCATCCGGTGGCCCGGCCGGACGGCCAGACCCTCGACGTGCCAGTCCCGGACCAGCGACTCCCAGGCGCGGGGCTCGGTGAAGCCGCCGTGGGCCCGGAGCGTCTCGACCGTACGGCTCAACTGAGTGGTGGTGGCAACATATGCGCAGATCACGCCGCCAGGGACGAGCGCGTCCGAGACCAGGTCCACGCACTCCCAGGGCGCCAGCATGTCCAGCACGATCCGGTCCACACCAGTAAGGTCCGTGCCGTCGAGCAGGTCCTCGGTGCGCAACGTCCAGGCCGGGTGCTCGCCACCGAAGAAGTCGGTCACGTTTTTGCGCGCGACCGCGGCGAAATCCTCCCGCCGCTCGAACGACGTCACCGAGCCCGTCGTACCGACCGCGCGCAGCAACGCGCAGGTCAGCGCTCCCGAACCGGCACCCGCCTCGACCACCTTCGCGCCCGGGTGGATATCGGCCATGGTGACGATCTGGGCCGTGTCCTTGGGGTAGATGACGGCCGCACCGCGGGGCATCGACACCGAGTAGTCCGCCATCAGCGGGCGCAACGCCAGGTACTCCACACCGCCGACCGAGCGCACCACGACCGCGTCCGGGCCGTCGATCAGCTCGTCATGGCTGATCCCGCCCTTGGTGGTGTGGAAGATCTTGCCGCGCTCGAGTTTGACCGAGTGGCGGCGGCCCTTGGTGTCGGAAAGCGTGATCCACTCGCCCGGCTGCAGGGGGCCGTGGTGCACCCCGGAGAACGCGGCGTCGGGAAAGGGATGAGTCTGTGATTCGGACATAGACCGCGAAGCCTATTGGTTGCGGAAGGCCCGCTCCACATCGGCGGTCGCCAGCACGCCGTACACGTCCCCGTTCTGGTCGAGCACCAGGTACTCGGAGGCGGGATTGGTGCGCAGCGAAGCGAGGATCTCCTCGCCGGTGTCGTTGATGCCGAGGATGTGGCCGGCGCCGATCCGGGTGGCCACTTCGCTGACCGTCGTCCAGGGCAACCGACCCGGCGCGATCGAGGCGACGGCCTGTTCGTTGACCAGGGCATGCGGTTTGCCCTCGCCGTCGATCACCACCACCGCGCCCGCCTGCGCCACGCCCGCTAGACGAATGGCCTCCGATATCGGCGTACCGGAGTGAACGGCGACCGCGCGGCGGGCGAGGCTACGGACCTGAAGAGTGGGCAGGCGGCGGCGTAAACGGGCCTGCAGCAACGATTGGCTCGACCCCATCCAGAGGAAGAACGCGACGGCGCCGGCGATCACGAAGTCGAAGATGCCAGGTGTCCGGTCGAACAGCACCTCGGCCAGCACCGGCAGCGCGAGCACGACGATGGCGAGGCCCCGGCCGGCCCAGGCCGCGACGACCGTGCCGGTGTGCATGTTGCCGGTGGCCTTCCAGACGATCGCGCGCAGCACCCAGCCCCCGTCCAGCGGCAGACCGGGCAGCAGGTTGGTGACGCCGACGATCAGGTTCGCGATGGCCAGCTCGTACAGCGCGACCTCGGCGACCCCTTCGTCCATCGAGCGGGCGCCGAGCAGCGACAGCCCGCCGACCAGTAGCGACGCCACCGGCCCGACCACGGAGATCGCGAACTCCTCGAACGGCGACTTGCGCTCGCCCTCGATATGCGTGCCGGCCGCGAAGAAGCCGAGGTTGATCTCCGTCACCGGGATCTTGAACCGCAGCGCGACCAGCGCGTGCGCCAGCTCGTGGATCAGGATCGACACGGTGAACGCGACCACGAACGCGAAGGCGGCGACATACCGCCAGGAGCCGAGGTACGGGAACTGCTGACCGATGATCGAGGAGAACCCGACCGCGAGCAGCACGGCGATCGGCAGCCAGGTCACCCGCATCGTCAGGCGAATGCCCTGCACACGGCCGAGAACCCAGGTGCCGGGCGGCGTGGCGGACGGCTGACTGGGCTGCGGCTGGGGTGGGGAAGGCTCACGCGACTCGGACATCGGTGCAAACCTACCGTGCGGCTACACCGGAACGGTCAGACGCGCGACATAACCCTGCTGAACGCTGCCGGTGACGGTCGCCAACTGCCGTGCGCCGTCGTCCTCGCCGAACACGTTGTCGTCCGACAGGCTGGTCCGTTCCATGTTCTGCGAGCTGCCGTCGTACCCATCGGAGGCATAGACCGCCAGACACGGCTCTTCCGGGAATGCGAGCTGTGAGGTGGCACTGATCTTCCCGGCGGCAGTGGCTTCGTTGAGGCTCGCGTAGACCTCGAAGTGGATGTGCGGCCACCTACCGGCGTACGCCCCTGGGAAGACCGTGGTGAACGTGACTTTGCCGTTGGCGTCTGCAGCTTGTACGCCGCGCAGGTAGTTCTCGTTCTGTACGCCGTTGGAGTAGAGCGAGTACCGGCCTTCGGCGTCGCAGTGCCACAGGTAGACGGCTGCACCGGCTAGAGGTCCACAAGAGGCGCCTGCGTCTTGCAGGGTCAACTCGACGGTTAGAGGCACACCACTGGCCACACCGGAGGCACTGCCAAAGCTCTTGGTGATGTCGCTGCGGACGATGCCCGACTCGGTCAGCACGTTCGGGCCGTTCGAGCCGTCGCCCGGATAGGGACCGGCCGTCTCCTGCGGGATCTCCTCGCAGCTCGCAGTCGTCGTCGACGACGCGCTGGGGCTGGATGTGGTCGCGGTGGTGCTCGGGGTGGATCCGGCGGTCTCGTCGGCCGAGCAGCCGACCAGGGCGGCGAGGCCGGCGCCCGCGAAAAGGCGGAGTGCGTTGCGGCGCTGCATCAACGTGCCGAGGTCGTAGACCAGACCGCGGTCGTGTTCGTGGGTCATTACTCCGCTCCTTTGTATTGGCTTGTCACCAATCTTTGAGCGTCGACCCGATAGTTCACCGAAAGCCGTCGGTGACCCGGCTGTGGGTTTGCTGGGAGTTCGCTGGCAGCGCTCGCCGGTGTCGGATCCAGAACTGTCGGTGGCCTCCCCTAGCCTTGCGGCATGAGCGTCACAGCAGCTGTTGATGAGCACGGCCACCCGCGGGGGGCGTTGTCCCCGTCGCGCGCGGCGGACTTCATGAGCTGCCCGCTCAAATACCGCTTCCGGGTGGTCGACCGACTGCCGGAGAAGCCGTCCTCCGCCGCCGTCCGCGGCACGGTCGTGCATGCCGTGCTCGAGCGGCTGTACGACCTGCCGCGCGGCGAGCGCACGCTGGAGCACGCGATCGAGATGGTCGAGCCGCAATGGCAGCAGTTGCTCGAGGCCGAGCCCGAGACCGCCCAGTTGTTCGCCGACGACGCCAGCGGCGAGGAGCTGGCCGGTTGGCTGGCCGGCGCCCACCAACTCCTCGGGAAGTACTTCACCCTCGAGGATCCGAATCTGCTCGAGCCCGCCGAGCGCGAGCTGTACGTCGAGGCCGAGCTGGCTTCAGGTCTCACCCTGCGCGGGTACGTCGACCGGCTGGACGTGGCGCCGACCGGCGAGATCCGCGTCGTCGACTACAAGACCGGCCGTTCGCCCTCGGAGTTCTTCGAGGCCAAGGCGCTGTTCCAGATGAAGTTCTACGCGCTCGTGCTCTGGCGCCTGCGCGGCGTCGTACCGGCGATGCTCCAACTCGTCTACCTCGGCAACGGCGAGATCGTGCGGTACGTGCCCGACGAGGCTGACCTCCTCGCCTGCGAGCGCAAGGTCGGCGCCCTTTGGGAGGCCATCACCCGCGCCTTGGAATCCGGCGACTGGCGTCCGAGCAAAGGCCCGCTCTGCGACTGGTGCGACCACAAAGCCCTCTGCCCCGCTTGGGGCGGCACTCCCCCGCCCTTGCCCAACCGCTCGGTCGAAGAGGTGGCCCAAGAGTCCGCCAACGTCGACCTAATCGGCGTCGACGGCTAACGCCCGCGTCTTTATCGTCTTTTCCAGCACGATCGCGGCTGGGCGAGAGCGGCGGCGGGCATCCATCGGCGTTCGAGCTGGTCGATCGGGGAGAAGACGAGGCAGCCGATGTGGTCGTCGCGGCGCAGCAGCCAGTTTGAGATGGCCAGCACTTCGCAGCCGGCGTAGCCGCGGATCGCGGCGAGCAGCATCGCCACTCCGTAGAACAGGACGGCGGCGTCCTGGGTCCAGGCAAGTGGCGGCGCATAGACCGGCGTGAAATAGAGCGCGAGGAATCCGGCGAAGTTGATCGCGGTGGCCAGCGGCCCGGTCGCTGCCAGTGGCGCCGGGCGGCGACGAGCCCGCAGCCACTGCCAGCCGGTGAACAAGGCCGGCAATACGAGAACACCCAGGCCGATCGACCACGGTGAGACTCCCTGGGGAAAAGGTGAATCGACCAGGGTCCAGACGAGGTAGCCACCCAGCGCGAGCCGTGACGCCGTGCCAACTGGACCGATCTGGCGCCAACTGCGCTCGAGGCTGGATTTCACTGTGTGGGAAGGGGAATCGGTCACGGCTGCCTCCGGATGTCGCTGCGTGCGGATCGCTGTGTTTCGATGCTTGACCTTGTACTGGGGTCCGAGGTCAAGGCCTCGTGTCGGTGGCGTTGAGTAGGTGTCCGAATAGCCGGGCGCCGAGGTCTTGGGCGTCGGTCTGGTCGAGGATCGTGCCTGGGACGTGCGGGTGAGCGCTGGTCCAGGCCTCGGCTGCGTCTCGGTCAGTGAAGAAGTTGAGGTAGTCGCAGCAGCAGTCCGCCGAGGGACCGCCGGTAGCGTCGGCGCCGATGAACACCACCGCTCCGGCGGGTTCCCAGCTCGTGTGGCCGCCGATCGTGGTGACGGTGATCGGCTGACCAGTGGTCACGTCGGCGGACTCGATCAGGGTGTCGTGACACAGCATGGGAGCAATGCCGAGTGCGTCTATCGCGCACATCGCGTAGACGTCGACCTGGTCCCCGATCCGGACCCGGTGCCTGGTCGGTGTGGCGGAGAACGGGTAGGCGACCGCGATCTGACCATCGGGGGCCAGCCGGATTGCGTCGACCTCATGTAGTGCGTTCAGTACCTCGGTTTGGCTGCGACCGCTGCCGGCAGTGACCGGATCAAGGTCGAAGTCCGCGGCTGGGCGACCGGTGGCGGCGAAGGCGCGCAGGATTGCCTGGTGTGCTGCCCGCTCGACCGGGTCCAACGGCAAGGCGCGGGTCCGCCAGGCGCTCAGTACCTCTCCAGGCGTCGAGGGCTGGTGCTCCCCGGCGGCGGTGATCGCCTCACGCAACTGCTTGACTGATGGCGCGGAAACGACCCGGCCGCCTTCGTCGCGGTACAAACGGCACGACACCCCGCACTCGCCCTGACCGGGCATGGTGAACGGGTCGACCCCATTGATCAGCAGCGTCGGTGAGCCTGCCATGCCGAATTGCACGGCCTCGGCGTCGTTGTCGATGACGCGGGTGGTGACCGGCAAGTTGGTGACGGCGGCGAGCCGCTCCAGCATCGGTGACAGGTTCGGGCAGTCCGGGACGTGGAGAACTTCAAGCTTCATGGGTCGCCTCCGGACGGTGCTCGATCGCTTCCAGCAGTGCGCAGCTGCGGTCGGCGCGGGGCAGGTCGCAGGTCGCGACCAGATCGGCGAGCGTGTCGTGCATGCGCTGCAGGTCCCGGATCCGCGCCGCCAGATCGGCTCGGCGGTGCTCAGCGAGCGCCCGGGCCGTATCGCAGCTATCCGGGCCACCGCCCTCCAGGTGCAAGAGTTCCTCGACCTCGCCCAACGTGAAACCGAGCTCCTGCGCCCGTTTGATGAACCGCAACAACTCCACCGTCGCGGCCGGATAGTCGCGGTACCCGCCCGGTGTCCGGGGCGGCTGGGCCAGCAGTCCACGGCGCTCGTAGTAGCGCAGGGTTTCGGTGTTCACCCCGGCCTGGCCGGCCAGCTCACTGGTTCGCATGCCCCCATCGTCAACCCTGGACCCAACTACGGAGTCAACCCCTTGAGTCTGACGGGTCGTCAAAGAGCCTTGACGATTCACCGGGCGTCAATCTAGCTTGACGGTGTGGGCGTCGAGCTTGATGAGGCGAGGCAGATGGTCGAGGCGGCGACAAGCCCGGATCCGGAGACCGGCTTGGCCGCGGTGGTCGCGCTGCGTGGTCTGGTCGAGGTGCTCGAGATGCTGCAAGTCGACAACGCCCGGGCGCAGGGCTGGTCCTGGCGGGATATCGCCCGCCGGCTGGGTGTGACCAAGCAGGCGGTGCACTACAAGCACGCCCTGCGATTCCGGAGCCGGCCGGGTCGATGATGGACCGGCTCACCCCACCGGCGCGGCGTGTGATGGCCGCCGCGCTGGATGAGGCCGAGGACTTGGGCCACGGCTACCTGGGCGACGAGCATGTCCTGCTCGGCCTGCTGGGTGATGACGCCGGACCGGCCCAGCGGTTTCTCCACGAGCACGGCCTGGATCTCGCGGCCGCGCGGATCGATCTCGTGCGACTCACGGCCGACGGGCGCATCCCACAGTCGCGCGACGACGATGCCGCGACGCTGCGCACGGTGGGGATCGACATCGGCCAGGTCGAACGTCAACTGACGGCCGCATTTCGGCCCCGACGCCTTCGGTGAGGCGGTCTGGCGAGCCACTCGACGGCCGTGGTGGCGTGGTGGTGGTCGACGCCGCAACCCGCTGTGCGGGAAGCCGTTCTTCGCCAAACGGGCCTTGGCCCTCGCGGCCGAGTACGCGGACAGCCGGCGGTGGCGCGACGTGGGTCCGGAGTGCCTGCTGTACGGCGTGCTGCAAGATGCGGCTGACCCATTCGGCACCGGCCTGGGCCGACGCGGCCGCAAGAACCTGGCCCAGCTGGGATGGAGCATCGGCGCGAGCAATCCGGCTGCCGAAATCCTGACAGCGCACGGTCTGGACCCCGCCCGGCTGCACGCCCAACTGTCTGCCGACCTGGCAGCGGGCTGAGGCATCATTGGCCGATGACTTTGGGGGTTGAGCAACTCAGCGAGCGGCAGCGGGCGTTGTTGGACGACTGGCTGCCTGGGCCGGGGTGGTCAAGGACCATAGTTGGGGGCTGGTCGGGACCACCGTGCTCGAATTGCGGGACGACGGCGCTCGGTACATCGCCAAGGCGGGCGATGAGAGCGATCACCACCTGGCGCGGGAGTTGCGTGCGCATCGCGAGTGGCTCGAGCCGTGGACGACGCGGGGCCGCGCGCCTGTCTTCGTTCAGGGCGACGAAGACGCCAAGCTGCTCGTGACGCATCGCTCGGCGGTTGCGCGAGCAGGTGGAGTCGTGGCCCACGCCGACGGCCCAGCTGGTGCCGACTCGCGAGGCGATCGGGACGGCCGTGTGGGCGTACCAGGTGCGCGACGAGTCGTTCGAGCAGCAGGGCCACCGGATGATCGCCGAGGCGCTAGGCCGGGGGTAGGAAGGCGGTGGCACCCCGGAGGCGGGTCTTCAGGAAGGACTGGGTCTTGGTGCTGTCGAGGCGTACGTCGAGGGGGCCCGGGATGCCGGAGGCGGCGCGGGTGCCGGGGCGGATGGCCGACGGGTCGAGGCCGAGGTGGCGGGCGATCAGCTGGCCCAGGCTGTAGCGGTCGATGGGTTCGGCGCCGCCGAGGTGGTGGATGCCCGAGCGGTCGGACTCGGCCAGTTCGAGCAGTGCCGAGGCGAGGTCGTCCACCGAGACCACGCAACGGAAGTCGTCCGTGAAGAGCACGCCGTCGCCACCGGCCACCAACTGCCGGACGAGCTGTTCGGTCTCCGAACCCGCGCCCATGATCAGCGACGTACGCGCGACCACCGCGCCCGGATCGATGGCGCGTACGGCGGTCTCGGCGGCCGCCTTCGCAGCGCCGTACGGGCTGATCGGATCCGGCACCGCCGTCTCGTCATAAACGACGTCCTTCCCCGAGAACAACGCGTCAGTCGACACGTGCACCAGGCGAGCGCCGTACCGAACGGCCGCCAACGCGACATACGCAGCGCCATCCGCCGTGGTCTTCCAGTCGGACGAGCTATAGGCCGCGTTGATCACCACGTCCGGCCGTACGGCGGCCACCACCTCGTCGACGGCAGCCCGGTCGCAAAGGTCCAGCTGATACCAGCCATCACGAGCGGCGCCGCTGAAGTACGTGCCGACGACCTCATGACCCAAAGCCGATGCAACGAGTTGCCTACCGAGGAAGCCGGTGCCACCGACCACAAGAATTCGCACGCCCGCACGCTACACACCACCCCGGTCGAGCTGAGGAGGACCGGCGGCCGGATAGCGTTCGCGCATGAGCACGGTTGATCTTGTCGGGCAGGGGCATGCGGTTCGGACCGAGGCCGTCGGCAAAAGTTACGGCAGTGGCGATACCCGGATCGACGCGTTGGCCGAGTTGACGGTCGAGTTCGGCCGGGGCCGGTTCACCGCGATCATGGGCCCGTCCGGTTCGGGTAAGTCGACGTTGTTGCATTGCCTCGCCGGACTGGACCGCCCAACGACCGGCCGGGTCCTCATCGGCGACGTGGACGTGACCGGGCTCGACGACAAGACCCTCACGCACCTGCGCCGCGACAAGATCGGGTTCGTCTTCCAGGCGTTCAACCTGGTGCCGACGCTGACCGCGCTGGAGAACATCACCCTGCCGCTCGACCTGGCCGGCCGCAAACCCGATCAGGAGTGGCTCGACACCGTCGTCAGTACGCTCAACCTGGAGAACCGGTTGACGCATCGCCCGACCGAGTTGTCCGGCGGCCAGCAGCAGCGGGTGGCTTGTGCGCGGGCGCTGGTCTCGCGTCCGGAGGTGGTGTTCGCGGACGAGCCGACCGGCAATCTCGACTCGCGCTCGTCGGCCGACATCCTCGGCTTCCTGCACCAGTCGGTGCGCGAGTTCGGCCAGACCGTGGTGATGGTGACGCACGATCCGACTGCCGCGTCGTACGCCGACCGGGTGCTGTTCCTGGCCGACGGACGGCTGCGCTCGGAGCTGCTCGATCCCACCGCGGACGCGGTGCTCGACATGATGAAGCAGCTCGACTGATGCTCAAGCTGGGTCTGCGCACGGTGCTCAGTCACCGGCTGCGCTTTCTGCTGAGCCTGGTCTCGGTCGTACTCGGAGTCGCCTTCGTGGCCGGCTCGCTGATCTTCGCCGACACCTTCTCCACCGCGATCAAGCGCAACTTCGCCGCCGCGACCGCGGATATCGTCGTCACCCCGGTATCGGGCCTCGGCGGTACGGACGTGAATCTCGGCGGCAGCAACGCCCGGCCGCCGACGCTGAACGCCGACCTGGCCACCCGGATCGACGCCCTGCCCGGTGTCGCCGCGACGGACCCGGCCCTGCTCCTCGGCGGCGTCCAACTGCTCGACAAAGCGGGCAAGCCGGTCGACACGTACGGCGTACCGACGTTCGGCGCGAGTTGGCCGCGTTATACCGAGACCGCGACGTTCCAGCTGACCGGCGGCACACCGCCGTGGGGGCCGAAGCAGATCGCGCTCGACGGCAGGACCGCCAAGCGAACCGGGTTCGAGGTGGGCGACGAGGTCCGGGTGGTCACGCCGACCGGCACGATCACCGCGCGCATTACCGGCACGATCACGCCCGGTACGGCCGGTCTAGCCGCAGGCGCACCGCTGATCGCGTTCGACTCCGCCACCGCGCAGTTGCTGCTACTCGGCGAGCCCGGCTGGACGTCGATCGGCATCGCGCTGAAACCCGGCCAGGACCAGGCCGCCGTGATGCAGCAGATCCGCGAGCTCGGCGGCCCCGGCGTACACGTCAAAACCGGCGCCCAGGTCACCCAGGACAGCGAGACCGTGCTGAATCGGGCCTTCGGCGGCTTGAGCGCGGTGTTGCTATTGTTCGCCGCGGTCGCCTTGTTCGTCAGCACCTTCCTGATCGTCAACACGTTCTCGATGCTGGTCGCGCAGCGCTCCCGCGAACTGGCCCTGCTGCGGGCGGTCGGCGCCTCGCGGCGGCAGGTCACCTGGACCGTTCTGGTCGAGGCGCTCGTGATCGGAACAGCCGGCGCGACGCTCGGCCTGCTCTTCGGCGCCGGTGTGGCCGCGTTGCTGCAGGCCGCGTTCAGCCAGCTCGACCTGGACGTCCCGACCGGATCCCTGCAGATCGGGGCCGGGACGATTGTCACCAGTTACGTCGTCGGCATCGGCGTCACCTGCGCCGCCGCCTGGCCTGCCGCTCGCCGGGCCGGCAAGATGCCACCCGTCGCCGCGATGCGCCAGGACATCACACTGCCGGCCAAGTCGGCCCGCGCCCGGCTCATCATTGGCCTGCTGCTGATCGCGATGGGCCTATCGGCGTACGTCACCACCATCGCGGCGCGCGGACTGCCTGCCGCGGTGCTGATGGGTCTCGGTGCCGCGACGGCCGTGGCGGGTGTGGTGATGGCCGGACCACTGATCGGCCAGTACGCCGTACAGGTGCTGACGTTGCCGTTCGGCCGCAGCACGCCCGCGCTGCTCGGCGCCCGGAATGCCCGCCGCAACCCGCGCCGTACGGCCGCGACGGCGTCCGCGCTGATGATCTCGCTGTCCCTGATCAGCGGTCTGGGCGTGCTCGCGGCGTCGGCAGAGGCCTCGGTCGATCACGGAGTACGCCAGGCGATCGGCACGTCCGACGTCCTGGTCTCCGGTGACGAGGGCGAGCCGATCAGCGGCAAGGTGGCCGGGCTGGTCGCCGAGGTCGACGGCGTGGCCCGGGTCAGCCGTGTCCGGGCGATGGCCGGGCAGCTCGAAGGCCAGCAGGTCCAGGTCACCGGCGCCGACCGTTCGGTGTTCGACGGCCCGGTGATCACCAAGGTCGAACAAGGCTCGTTGGACGGGCTGTCGAGGCGTGCGGCCGTCATCGTCCGGCCGATCGCGCGGCAGTTCGGGCTGAAGGCGGGCGAGACGTTCACGCTGGTGACCGAGAGCGGTCGCCACAACCTCAAGGTCGCGGCCGTGATCGCGGCCAACCGTCAGCTGAACGGCGTGATCGTTTCGCTCGACACCTTCGGCAAGGTCGGCGGCGGTGGCACGGACTCGGTGCTGTACGTCGACCTGGACGAAGGCGTCACGATCGAGCAGGTCCAGCAACCGTTGGCCAAAGCGCTCGCGGACTATCCGAGTGTGCAGGTCCGGGACCAGGCGGCGTACGCCGAGGCCGAGCGCGGGCCGATCGACTTAATGCGCAACATCATGCTGATGCTGCTCGCAATGGCCATCCTGATCGCGGTGCTCGGCATCGTGAACACCTTGGCGCTCAGCGTGGTGGAGCGGACACGCGAGATCGGGCTGCTGCGCTCGATCGGCATGGACCGCGGCCAGCTGCGCCGGATGGTGCAGATCGAGTCGGTCACGATCGCCTTGCTGGGCGCGCTGCTCGGTGCCGGGATCGGCGTCTTCTTCGGAACGGGTATGCAGACCGTGATGTCCGACGACGGCATGGCTGTCCGGGACGTTCCACTGCTGCAGATCCTCGGTTCGGTTGTCGTCGCCGCCATCGTCGGAGTGCTCGCGGCGGCCTGGCCGGCCCGGCGCGCGGCCCGGCTCGACGTACTGGAAGCGATTGGCACTGAGTAAACCGCTCCGTTAAAGCCTGAGCGCGGGTAGCCTGCCGACATGCCGGGCAGCGTGCAATCGATCGAGCGGGCGGCCGCAGTGCTGCGGTTGCTCGCCGTCGCGCCGGAAGGCCTCGGCGTGGTCGAGCTCGGTAACGCCCTCGGCCTGGCCAAGGCGACCGTGCACGGCATCGTCCGAACGCTCGAGCAGGTCGGTTTCGTCACCCAGGACCACGCGGGCGCCCGCTACCAGTTGAGTACGGCGCTCGCCCGGCTCGGCGACAGCTATCTCGACGTGAACGAGCTCCGCGGCCGCGCGATCAACTGGGCCGACTCACTGGCCTCCCGCAGTGGCGAGGTGGTCCGGGTGGGCCGGCTCGTCTCGGGCAAGGTCACCGTCGTGCACCACGTCTTCCGGCCCGACGACAGCGACCAGGACCTCGACGTCGGTACGACGCTGCCGGCGCACGCGTGTGCCCTCGGCAAGGCCGTGCTGGCGTACGACACCACGGGCGCGGCTCGTCCCCGCAAGCTGGAGGCCTACACCACTCGCACGATCGTCGAGCCAGTCGCCCTGGCTGCGGAGCTGGCGTCTGTGCGGTCGGCGGGCTGGGCCAGGGAGTTCGAGGAGCACACGGTGGAGCTGGCTGGGATCGCGGCGCCGATTCGCGGATTGGGTGGCCTGGTCGTCGGTTCGGTCGGACTGACCGGCCGGATCGAGCGGATCTGCGACAGCCGCGGCCGGTTCCTCCCGGACCTGGTCACGATGGTCCGCTCCGCCGCCGAGGCCATCGGCCGTGACGTACAGGCGGTGCCCTGATGGCCGAGCAGTACGTCGTTGCCGTCGACCAGGGCACCACCTCGACCCGGTGCATCCTCTTCGACCGGCGCGGGCGGCTCGTCTCGGTGGCACAACGCGAGCATCGGCAGTACTTCCCGAAGCCGGGTTGGGTCGAGCACGACGCGGCCGAGATCTGGCGCAACGTCACCCGGGTGGTGCCTGCCGCGATCCGGCAGATCGGCGCGACCCCCGAGCAGATCGTCGCGATCGGTATCACCAACCAGCGCGAGACCAGCCTGCTGTGGGATCGCCGTACCGGTCAGCCGATCGGTCATGCCGTCGTCTGGCAGGACACCCGTACGGATCGCCTCGTCGCCGCATTGGCCGAGGACGGCGGCGCGGACCGGTTCGCGGACCGATGCGGGTTGCCGCTCACGACGTACTTCTCGGCGCCCCGGTTGCGCTGGATGCTCGACCACACCCCGGGCCTGCGGGAACGGGCCGAACGCGGCGAGGTGCTGTTCGGCACGATGGAGAGCTGGCTGATCTGGAACCTCACCGGCGGGCCGTCGGGCGGACTACACGTCACGGATGTCACCAACGCCAGTCGCACGATGCTGATGAACATCGAGACGCTCGAGTGGGACGACGTACTGCTCGACGCCTTCGCCGTACCGCGCGCGGTGTTGCCGGAGATCCGCCCGTCATCCGGCGTTTTCGGTACGGCGACCGAGGTGCTGCCGGGCGTGCGCATCGGGGCCGCGCTCGGGGATCAGCAGGCGGCGCTGTTCGGGCAGACGTGCTTCAGCCCGGGTGAGGCGAAGTGCACGTATGGCACCGGGTCGTTCCTGCTTTTGCATACCGGCAAGGAGATCGTCCGGTCGACGCACGGGATGCTCACCACGGTCGCTTACCAGATCGGCTCCGAGCCGGCGGCGTACGCGCTGGAGGGTTCGATGGCCGTCACCGGGTCGCTGGTGCAGTGGTTCCGGGATGGGCTCGGGTTGATCCATACCGCGGCGGAGATCGAGACGCTTGCGCGGACGGTCCAGGACAACGGTGGGGCGTATATCGTGCCGGCGTTCTCCGGGTTGTTCGCGCCGCATTGGCGGAGTGAGGCGCGTGGTGTGATCGCCGGGCTCACGTCGTACATCACCAAAGGTCATTTGGCCCGGGCCGTGCTGGAGGCGACCGGGTTCCAGACGCTCGAGGTGGTCGAGGCGATGAACGCCGACTCGGGGATCGCGTTGACCTCGCTCAAGGTCGATGGCGGGATGACGGCTAACAACCTGCTGATGCAATTCCTCGCGGATTTGCTCGACGTGCCGGTGGTGCGGCCGATGGTGTCGGAGACGGTCTCACTCGGTGCCGCTTATGCCGCTGGTTTGGCGGTTGGCTATTGGCCCGATCTGGAAGGGCTGCGGAGTAACTGGCATCGCGCGGGTCAATGGATTCCGCATATGGACGCCGATCGCCGGGCCAGCGAATACGCGAACTGGCAGGCCGCCGTACAACGCACTTTCGGGTGGATCCGGAATTAGTGTCCCGGGTCACATTGGGTTCGTGTCACGATTTGCCGGGGTCTCTTTGTCCTAAGGGGTGTAACCAACAAGGGCAAAGGAGTGCACCTCATGGATGCGCGTTTGAATCTGTTCGGCAGCCAGCAGGCGGCCAAGATCTTCAAGCACATCGTCGCCGCGGACAAGGTGGTCGGGGAATCGTCGCTGCCGGCCGCGACGCAGGAGCTGGTGAGGCTCCGCGCCAGTCAGATCAACGGCTGCGGCTTCTGCACCGATATGCACACGAAGGAAGCCGCGCATGCCGGCGAGACGTCGGTTCGCCTCAACCTGGTCGCGGCCTGGCGGGAGGCGACGGTGTTCACCGATGCCGAGCGTGCCGCGCTGGAGCTGGCGGAGCAGGGCACCCGCATCGCCGACGCGGCCGGCGGTGTCACGGACGAGGCGTGGGACAACGCCGCCAAGCACTACGACGAGGAACAGCTCGTCGCCTTGGTATCCCTCATCGCGGTCATCAACACTTTCAACCGGCTGAACGTCATGGTTCAGCAGCCGGCCGGCGACTACAAGGTCGGGATGTTCGGATAGCTGTCTAGGCGGGCCGTCACCTTCCGGGCGGCCCGCCTGCCTTAGCCGTCCTGGCAGAAGGGGCTGGTTGGGCCGAACCACGACTCGAGCAGAGCGTCGTCCTCTTGCTCGCCACCACTCGGGCATTCGAGCAGGCCGAGGAGCAGTACGAGCCGCCGCGCGGTCTCCGCCGTCATGCCCCACCTCCTGCTTACGGGTTGTATCGCGTTCCGACCCGGATTCGTTTCAGATAGGGGCCTGACGCAACCAAATCGACACACATCCGGCGGTGATTCGCCAAGCCTTTTCGGCGCTGCCCGAAGAGGTTTTTCCGTGATTCAGCCGACGGCCGGGTGAGATATCCGCTGCCTAGCGTCTCGGACCTGCCCACTGACGAATTCTCGGGAGGAAGCAATGTCCGCAGTACGCAGTCTCATCATCACGTCCGCCCTCGGCACGGCCGCCGTCTGCCTCGGACCGCTTGTGGCCGAAGCCGCAAGTGACAGCCCCGCCGCGGCGCTCAGCGTGACGCACATCACCTGTGTCACCCAGGAGGACATCAACGGCGCCGACGACGCCTATTTGGTTGCCGGGGGCAACACGATCTGGGGACCGACCCAGATGACCAAGGGCGACAGCAAGGACATCACCGGCGTCACCTTCAACGCCGGCGACGTGCTGACGCTGATGGAAGGCGACTGGCCCGACGCCGACGACAACCTCGGCGCCATCAAGATCGACAAGGCCGGCGTCTACCACTACACCGACGACGGCGCCGACTACTGGGTCACCGTCTCCTGACCTCTTCTTGCGTTCATCGGTCCGAAACTGCCCTCTCCCGCAGCTGAACCTGTACAGGTCCGCTGTGCCGAGAGGGCAGTTTTGGACCGATGAACGCAAGAAGAGGGGTCATACGGCCGCGGATTCGCGGTCGGTGATCCACCATCGCCTGCCAATTGCCCGCGCTGATCTCCGCGAACGCCTTCCGAACCCGACCCGCCACGAACCGGTGATACATGCCGTTCCCCTTCCCTGGCTTAAGACCCACCGTACGAGGGTGAGTTCAACACCTTGGTCGAAGGCGGCATCGTGCGGCGCGAGGCCTACCAGGACCGGCCGACCCGCTACGCGTACGCCCTCACCGAGGCCGGCCTCGAGCTCGTGCCGGTGATCGGACGCGTTTGAAGGGCCCCAACACGGGGCCCTTCAAAAAGGTCAGGCCGGCGAGACGATGTCCGGGGCTTCGAGGCGGACCTTGTCGGCCGACTCGTCGTCGGGCTGGTCCTGCGAGGCGCGCTCGGACTCGACGCGGCGCAGGTAGTACGCGATCTCCCGCTCGATCTCGGCCTCGGTCCAGCCGAGCACCGGCGCCATCAACCGTGCCGCCGCCTCGGCCGCCTCGACGCCACGGTCCCAGGCCTCGATCGAGATCCGGGTCCGCCGGGCGAGTACGTCGTCCAGGTGGCGGGCGCCTTCGTTGGTCGCGCCGTACACCACCTCGGCCTTGAGGTAGTCCTGCGTGCCGGGCAGCTGCTCCCCCAGTGACGGGTCCTTCGCGACCAGCGCGAGCACTTCGTCGATCAGCGAGCCGTACCGGTTGAGCAGGTGCTCGATCCGGGCCACGTGCAGGCCGGACTGCTCGGCGATCAGCTTTCGCTGGTTCCACTTGGCGTGATACCCGTCGGCGCCGACCAGCGGGATGTTCTTGGTGGTGCACTTCGGGACGCGTCCGTCGAGTGCGTTCGCGACGGCGTCGATCGCGTCCTTGGCCATCACCCGGTACGTCGTGTACTTGCCGCCGGCAACTACGACGAGACCCGGCGCGGTGTGCGCGACGACGTGTTCGCGGGACAACTTCGACGTACTCTCCGACTCTCCCGCCAGCAGCGGCCGCAGTCCGGCGTACACGCCCTCGACGTCCTCACGGGTCAGCGGGGTGTTCAGCACGGCGTTGACGTGGTCGAGCAGGTAGTCGATGTCCTTGCTGGTCGCGGCCGGGTGGGCCTTGTCCAGATCCCAGTCGGTGTCAGTGGTGCCGATCAGCCAGTGCCGGCCCCACGGGATGATGAACAGCACGGACTTCTCGGTGCGCAGGATCATGCCGGTGTTGGACTGGATCCGGTCCTTCGGCACGACCAAGTGGATGCCCTTGCTGGCGCGCACGTGGTACTGCCCGCGCTCGCCGACCATCGCCTGCGTGTCATCGGTCCAGACGCCGGTCGCGTTCACGATCTGCTTCGCGCGGACCTCGAACTCGCGCCCGGTCTCCAGGTCCTTCGCCTTCACCCCGGTCACGCGCTCGCCCTGGCGCAGGAACCCGGTGACCTTCACCCGGTTGGCCACGTGAGCGCCGTACGACGCGGCGGTGCGGGCGAGCTCCATCGTGTGGCGGGCGTCGTCGACCTGGGCGTCGTAGTACTGCAAGGCGCCGACGAGGGCCGACTTCTTCAGGCTCGGCGCCAGCCGCATCGCGCCGCGCCGGGTCAGGTGTTTGTGGATCGGCAGGCCCGCGCCGAGGCCGGAGCTGACCGCCATCGCGTCGTACAGCGCGACACCGGCGCCGGCGTAGAACCGCTCCCACCACCGGTGCTGCAACGGGTAGAGGAACGGCACCGGTTTGACCAGGTGCGGTGCGAGGCGTTGCAGCAGCAGACCGCGCTCCTGCAACGCCTCGTGCACCAGCCGGAAATCGAGCATCTCCAGGTAACGCAGCCCGCCGTGCACCAGCTTGCTGGACCGGCTGGAGGTACCACTCGCGAAATCGCGCGCCTCCAGCAGACCGGTGGTCAGACCCCGGGTCGCGGCGTCGAGGGCCGAGCCCGTGCCGACCACTCCCCCGCCGATGACCAGGACGTCCAACTCGCGGCCATCCGCCATCGCGTCGATGGCCTCCGCACGTGCTTGTGGTGACAGAGCCACTGCGCCCACTGTGATGTTCCTTTCCGAACTCGCTACTCGTCTGATCGTCGGGTGAGGGCGGCTACTCGACGTCTACCCAATCAAGGGTGCGCTGGACGGCCTTCTGCCATCCCGCATAGCCCTTGTCACGCTGCTCATCGTTCCACTCCGGCTCCCAGCGCTTGGCCTCGTTCCAGTTCTGCCGGAGCTCATCCGTACTGTTCCAGAAACCGACGCCCAGACCCGCCGCATACGCCGCGCCGAGAGCCGTGGTCTCCGCGACGACCGGCTTGCTCACCGATACGCCGAGGATGTCGGCCTGCATCTGCATGCACAGCTCGTTCGCCGTGACACCACCGTCGACCTTGAGCACCTCCAGCTTGACACCGGAGTCCTTCTCCATCGCGTCGGCGACGTCCTTGCTCTGGTAACAGATCGCTTCCAGGGTGGCGCGCGCCAGGTGAGCGTTGGTGTTGAAGCGCGACAGCCCGACGATCGCGCCGCGGGCATCCGAGCGCCAGTACGGCGCGAAGAGGCCGGAGAACGCGGGCACGAAGTAGACGCCACCGTTGTCCGCGACCTGGCGGGCCAGCGTCTCGGTCTCGCTCGCGCCCGAGATGATGCCGAGCTGATCGCGCAGCCACTGCACGGCCGAACCGGTGACCGCGATCGAGCCCTCCAGCGCGTAGACCGGCGCCTCGTCCCCGAACTTGTAGGCCATCGTGGTGAGCAGGCCCGCCTTCGAGCGGACCAGCTCGGTGCCGGTGTTGAGCAACATGAAGTTACCCGTGCCGTACGTGTTCTTCGCCTCGCCGGGAGCGAAGCAGACCTGTCCCACCGTGGCGGCCTGCTGGTCGCCGAGGTCACCGGTCAGCGGCACCTGACCACCGAGCGGGCCGCTGGTCAGCGTCTCGCCGTAGGTGTTCGGGTCCGACGACGGGCGGATCTCCGGCAGCATCTGGCGCGGGATGTTGAAGAACGAGATGAGCTCGTCATCCCAGTCCAGCGTCTCGAGGTTCATCAGCATGGTCCGGCTGGCGTTCGTCACGTCGGTGACGTGCGAGCCGCCGTCCGTACCACCCGTGAGGTTCCAGAGCAGCCAGGTGTCGGTGTTGCCGAAGATGGCGTCACCGGCCTCCGCGGCCTCGCGCACACCCTCGACGTTCTCGAGGATCCACTGGATCTTGCCGGCCGAGAAGTACGTCGCCGGAGGCAGGCCGGCCTTCTGGCGGATGATGTCCCCCTTGCCCTCACGCTCCAGGGCGGACGCGATCCGGTCGGTGCGGGTGTCCTGCCAGACGATGGCGTTGTAGTACGGCCGGCCGGTCTTGCGGTTCCAGACCACGGCCGTCTCGCGCTGGTTGGTGATACCGAGCGCCGCCAGGTCGCTCGCATGCAGACCGCCCGCATTCAGCGTGGTGCGGATGACCGAGCTGGTGCGCTCCCAGATCTCGACCGGGTTGTGCTCGACCCACCCGGCCTGCGGCAGGATCTGCTTGTGCTCCAGCTGGTGCTTGCCCACCTCGTTACCGGAGTGGTCGAAGATCATGAACCGGGTGCTGGTGGTGCCCTGGTCGACGGCGCCGACGAAGTCAGCCATTTGTGATGGTCCTTTCTGAAGTACCGGTGGTCATGCCGCGCTGTCCTCGGGGATCCGGCCGGGCTCTTCTTCCTCGTCGGCGATCGGCAGGTTCCGCCCCACCAGCAAGTCGTACAGGAAGGCACCGACAAGTGCGCCGAGGATCGGTGCCACGATCGGCACCCAGAAGTAGAGATCCCCGAATTGATCCTTGAAGGCTCCCCCGTACCCGGTGAAGAACGACGCCAACCGCGGGCCGAAGTCGCGAGCCGGGTTGATCGCGTAGCCGGCGTTCGTACCCCACGCCATCCCGATCCCGACGACCACCAGGCCGACGATGAGCGGCGCCAGGTTCGCGGCCGGCGAGGTGTTACGCATGTCGACGATCGCCAGGATGAGGAACATCAGGATCGCCGTACCGATGATCTGGTCCCGGAAGCCGCCCCACATCTCGACGCCGAGCTCCGTGCTGCCGTTACCCGGCAGGGTGGAGAAGACGCCCTGGCTCTTGATGGTCAGCCCCGGGTCGAACTTGTTCAGCGCCTCGGTGTAGTTCCAGCGAACCACGAGCGCCGCCAGGAACGCTCCGAGGAACTGCGCCACCGAGTACGGCAGCACCTTCTTCCAGGAGAACCCGCGGAACGCCGCCAGAGCGATCGTCACCGCCGGGTTCAGGTGTGCGCCGGTCATCCGCCCGGCCGTGTAGATGCCGAGCGTGACGCCCAGGCCCCAGGCCCAGGCGATCGAATCGTGGTCGCCGATACCTCCGGCGACGACCTGTGCGACCACACCACAGCCGAACAGGATCAGGATGAACGTACCCGCGAGTTCAGCGGAACACTCCCCCAGCAGTGTCTTCGCCTTGACCGCTTCGGTAGTTGCCATGAACTTGGTCTCCCTTCCACGTGCCTACTTGTGCACAGTCACGTCCTGAGGGCCGTGAGACCACGGCTGCGTGAAACCTAAGACCCATTCCCCCCACCCACAATCCACCCCGTTCGACATTGTCGAACCCACCCGAGCCGCCCCCTGCCCCAGACGCCACCCCCGACCCTCCATGCCCGCCACTCGCCGCTCCCCGCTCGCCGCCACCTTCCCGCCGACGCCCACCTGCCCTTGCGTGGACGACCCACCCTGCCCTCGCGTGGACGACCGCCTGCCCCTTGGCGTCTGCGCCCGTGTCCATGCGTTGATTCGTCTGCATCCGCTCGCCCATTTATGCGGCGGGTCAGAGTGGAAGCGAACGTAGGCGGGCGGATTCGGACGAATCAACGCTAAACGCCTGCCCGGTATGGAGTTTTGGCCGCGGGTCTTTTGGTGGCACCCGTCCCCCTGAGTTCTTGCGAATTGTCAGGTGACCCGGGCCGCGTCAAGGGTTTCATCACCTGACGGTGACGCTGACGCGCCCTTGACCCGTCCCGGGTCCACCAAAGGCAGCGGGCTATCAGGGGGACGGGTGAGGTCTGCCCGTTTGCCTCGCGCCTCCCCATTCACGATTGCCCGCCAGGTGCCATTCACGAATGGCCAGGTGAGGCCGTACCCGGATGGCGAGCGGTGCCGTTCGAGAATGGCCCGCTGATGCCGTTCGCGAATAGCCGACTGGTGCCGTTCGCGAATAGCTGGGTCATGCCGTTCACGGATGGCCGAGTGGTGCCGTTCTCGGCTGGCGGGTTGTCGCAGATGCGCCCGCCTGGCGAGGGATAGCCACCGTGCGGGCGGGTTCCCACCTCGGATTCCGGGGTGGTAACCCACCTCGCGAATGGCCAGCCACTCCCAAACCCCACTGCTCCCGCCGACGCCACCCGACGGTCGTCCTATTCCGAGGGTCGACCCTCGGAATGGGGGGTGGACTCGCCAAACTTGCCGGGTCGACTCCCTATTCCGAGGGTCGACCCTCGGAATGGGACGGGAGCTTCCCGATATGGACGGCGCTTCTCCCAGATTGGAGTGGCGCTCCCGATTTGGAGGGTTAACGTCTGAGATTCCGGGTTCCGGGCCGGCTATTTGGCACTGGAACCCAGGAGATGAGGGGATAACCGCCGGTTTGTGGGCGCGAAAGCGCCCGCGAATGCCTGCGGGTCGATCTTTGTGAGCTGGCTGGACGTTTCACGCCCGAAAAGACGTCCGACCAGGTCACAAAGACGGTGATCGGCCCCAAATCTGGCGACTCGGCGCGGGCAGCGACGGCCGCGCGCTTCCCGAGTGGACTGGACGTTTTTGGGGCCGGAAAACGTCCAGTCCACTCGGGAAGGCGCCAGTTGGGCACGGGATCAACCCAGCAGCCGGGCACGATGAAGGACCCGCCATCCGAACATGGCATCGCCCGTCCATTCCCGAGCACGGCACGACCCAGCCAACCCGAGCACGGCACCCGCCCGGCCATCCCGAGGACGGCACCACCCAGCCGACCCGAGCACGGCACGCCGGGCCATCCCGAGCGTGGCAGCACCCGCCCAATCCGAACCTGGCATCACCCGGCATCCCGAGCGCGGCATTACCCGGCCGATCCGGGCGCGGGCGGCACCCGGACGATCCGTGCTTGGCATCAGCTGGCCATCCGTGAACGGGAGTGCTTGTAGCGAACGGGCAGACCTCACCCGTCCCCCTGATAGCCCGCTGCCTTTGGCCGGTTCGGGCCGGGTCAAGGGCGCGTCAGCGTCACCGTCAGGTGATGAAGCCCTTGACGCGGCCCGGACCGGCCTGACAATTCGCAAGAACTCAGGGGGACGGGTGCCCCACCAAAAGCACCGGCCCAAATACCCCCGGCAGGCCTCGGCGTCCGACCAAAGGAGGGCTCAGCTGGGCAGATGGGAGACTCGGCGCCCAACCATTCGCAGGGGCCAGCACCTCTCTGGGGATGACGGGGCCAACAGGGGCGCCGCCATCATGGAGGACTAGATGAGAAGTGGCCGGGATACCAGCGGCTTCGTGGAGTTCGCGGGGGCGAGATCGCCTGCCTTGTACCGATACGCCTACCTGTTGGTCGGTGAGCGCGGGCTCGCGGAGGATCTGCTGCAGGAGGCGCTGACCAAGACGTACGTCGCCTGGGGCCGGGTGCAGCGTGCCGACAACGCCGAGGCGTACGTCCGCAAAGTGATCACCAACACCGCGATCGGGTGGTGGCGGCGGAAGGCCTGGCAGGGCGAGCGCCCCCGGGATGACGTACCGGAGCTGGAGCACCTAGGCCACGCGGAGGACGTCACCTCGCGCGCTTGGCTATGGGACGAGTTGCAAAAGCTCGCGCCTCGGCAGCGGGCGGCGATCGTGTTGCGCTACTACGAGGACCTGACCGAGGCGCAGACCG
This sequence comes from Kribbella sp. NBC_01245, assembly GCF_036226525.1. Taxonomy (NCBI): domain Bacteria; kingdom Bacillati; phylum Actinomycetota; class Actinomycetes; order Propionibacteriales; family Kribbellaceae; genus Kribbella; species Kribbella sp. NBC_01245. The sequence goes on along the minus strand of NZ_CP108487.1, from coordinate 1,266,608 downwards.
CGGAGATCCTCGACTGCTCGGTCGGCACCGTGAAGAGCCAGGTGTCCGACGGCCTGAAACGACTCCGCGAACGCCTTGGGGTCGACGTACTGCAACTGACGGGCCCCAGAATCGGAAGGGTGGCGATCGCGGAATGACCGGATTGCTGAAGAACGTGATGACCGAAAAGGCCGACCACCAGGCACCACCCGCGCTCGACCTGGACGCCATCGTTGCCACTGGCAACAAGCGGATCCGCCGGCGCCGTGCCGTCGGCGCAGCCGGTGTTGCCGCCCTCGCCGCGGTGGTGGCGACGGTCGGCGTCGGGCTCGTCGGCGCGGTTGACGGGCCGGACCAAGGAGAGCCCCCCGTCGCCCATCACACCACCCCCTCGCCGGTGCGGACCGGCCCTTTCGCGTCGACGAACGTGCCGTCCTGGGCGGACCGCGGGACCATTCACTACGGCAAAGACGAGTTCAAGGTCACCACCGGCCAGATCCGGGCCTTCGTCCAGACCAACGACGGCTTCCTCTTCATCAATGGTCAGCGCGAGGTCTACTTCACCGACGGCACCAGCACAAAGAAGATCGGGTCCCGCAACGAACACATCCGATTGGAGGTCAGCGCCGACGGCAAGACCGTGATCTGGATGGAGCAGCGGGATCAGCCGACGCTGGTCATCGCCAACTCCGACGGCAAGATCCGGTCCCAGCAGACGGTGGTCGCCAGTCGCTCGACGGACGGCTCGCACAAGTTGGGGCCGCTCGGCACGGTGGCCGTCGACGGCGACAACGTCTACGTCGGGGTGGCGCCGGACCGGCTCGTCCGGGTGAATCTTCCGGCCGGTGAAAGCAACTTCGTCACCGGAGTGGCCGCATCAGCGGTCGAGGCGGTCGTCCACGGTACCTTCGCGGTCCTCCGGCCGGACGGCTCGACCGTGGTGAGCAAGAATCCGGCGGCGACCAGCCCTGCCTATCCCGGGCACCAGCCTCAGCTCGATCGCAGCGCTGCCACCTCACTCTCCACCGCATCAGGCGACAAGGTCATGATCTACCGGCTGTCGAAAACGCAGGCGATACCGATCTCCCACCCGGGACACCAGTACCTGTTCGTAACCCAGTGGCTCGATTACGAGCGCTTCGTGGCTTTGGCAGGCAGCCCCGGTAAGCCGTTCGACCTGCTCACCTGCTCGCTCACCATGCGCAACTGCGAAACCAGCGCCGCCGCGGTCGCACCGTACGAGGAGGACGACGCCAAGATCACCTTCGTCGCCCCCACCGGCGAAACCTTGAACTGAGGCAGAACGTACTGAAGGACCTTGGGATGCCCAAGGTCCTTCAGTACGTCAGGTGACGTCGATCGGCTTTTCGCCGGGCTGGTTTTCCGGGAAGTGGCACGCGACCTGGTGGCCGGGAGCCAGTTGGAGCAGCGGCGGCTCGACCGTCTTGCAGATCTCCTGCGCCTTCCAGCACCGGGTGTGGAAGCGGCAGGCGGGCGGCGGGTTGATCGGGCTCGGTACGTCGCCCTGCAAACGGATGCGCTCCCGCTTGGCCTTCCGCTTGGTGTCCGGGATCGGTACGGCGGAGAGCAGCGCGAGCGTGTACGGATGCATCGGCTTCTCGTACAGTGAGACGCGGTCGGCGACCTCGACGATCTTGCCGAGATACATCACCGCCACCCGGTCCGAGACGTGCCGGACGACGGACAGGTCGTGCGCGATCATCACGTACGTCAGGTCGAACTCGTTCTGCAGGTCCTCCAGCAGGTTCACCACCTGGGCCTGGATCGACACGTCCAGCGCGGAGACCGGCTCGTCGGCCACGATCAGCTTCGGCCGTAGCGCGAGCGTGCGGGCGATACCGATGCGCTGCCGCTGACCACCCGAGAACTCGTGCGGGTAGCGGTTGTAGTGCTCCGGGCTCAGACCGACCAGCTCGAGCAGTTCCTGGACGGCCTTCTTCGTGCCGCCCTCCGTCTTGACCTTCTGCAGCCGATACGGCGCGCCGACGATCTTGCCGACCGTGTGGCGCGGGTTCAGCGAGCCGTACGGGTCCTGGAAGATCATCTGTACGTCGCGACGCAGCGGGCGCATCTTGCCCTCGGACAGGTGCGTGATATCCCGGCCCTCGAACACGATCTTGCCGGCCGTCGGCTCGAGCAGACGGGTCAGCAGGCGACCGGTGGTGGTCTTACCGCAGCCGGACTCCCCCACCAGGGAGAGCGTCTCGCCCTTCGCGACAGTGAAGTCGAGTCCGTCCACGGCCTGTACGGCGCCGGTCTGGCGTTGCAGCAGCCCCTTGCGGATCGGGAAATGCTTGACCAGTCCGGTGACCGTCAGGAGGTCTTCGCGCGCGGAAGCGGGCGCCGGGGCCGGTTCGGTGTTGGCAGTCGTCACAGCAGCTCCGTCGCTCACAACTTCGGCAGGATGTCGGTTTCCCAGATCTGCTGGCGTTGCGCGGCGTTCAGGTGGCAGGCCACCTTGTGACCGTCGCCGACGTCCAGCAGTTCGGGCCGTTCCGTCTCGCTGGCGCCACCATTCAGTTCGGAATAGTTGCAGCGCGGGTTGAAGGCGCAACCCGGCGGAACGTTGATCAGGCTCGGCGGCGTGCCCTGGATCGGGATCAGCCGTTCGGTCCGCTCCCGGTCGATTCGCGGCATCGAACCGAGCAGCCCCCAAGTGTAGGGGTGCTGCGGCCGGTCGAAGATGTCCTCCGCCGCGCCGTACTCGATCGCGCGACCGGCGTACATCACCTGGATGTCGTCGGCCAGCTCGGCCACCACACCCAGGTCATGGGTGATGATGATGACCGCCGAGTTGAACTCCTGCTGCAGATCCCGGATCAGGTCCAGGATCTGCGCTTGTACCGTGACGTCGAGCGCGGTGGTCGGCTCGTCCGCGATCAGCAGTTCCGGGTCGCAGGACAGCGCCATCGCGATCATCGCGCGCTGCCGCATCCCGCCGGAGAACTGGTGCGGGTAGGCGTCGATCCGCTTGTCCGGCTGCGGGATGCCGACCCGGTCCAGCATCTCGATCGCGTGCTTGCGGGCGACCTGCTTGGTCACCTTGTTGTGCACCCGGTAGGCCTCGATGATCTGGTGCCCGACCGTGTAGTACGGGTGCATCGCCGACAACGGGTCCTGGAAGATCATCGCCATCCGCTTACCGCGGAGCAGGCGGACCTCCTCCGGGCTGGCGCTGACCAGGTCCATCCCGTCCAGCAGCACCTCGCCGCTGATCTGGGCCGAACCACGCTTGTGCAGACCCATGATCGACAGGCTGGTCACGCTCTTGCCCGAGCCCGATTCGCCCACGATGCCGAGCGTCTTGCCGCGCTCCAGCTGGAACGACAACCCGTCGACCGACTTGACGATGCCGTCGTCGGTCTTGAAGTGAACCTTCAGATCGCGAACGTCGAGGAAGGCTGAGGATTCGCTCATGAGGCCCGCACTCTCGGGTCGACCACGGCGTACAGCAGGTCGACGATCAGGTTGGCGATGACGATGAAGCAGGCCGCGACCAGGGTGACGCCGAGGATCTTCGGCAGGTCGTTCGCGACGATGGCGTCGACGGCGTACTTGCCGAGGCCGTTGAGCGAGAAGGTCTTCTCGGTCAGTACGGCACCACCGAGTAGCAGGCCGACGTCCAGACCGAAGATCGTCAGGATCGGCGTCAGCGCGGCCCGCAGACCGTGGCTGACGACGACCGTGCGCTCGGGCAGACCCTTGGCGCGCGCGGTCCGGATGTAGTCCTCGTTCATCGTCTCGAGCATGCCCGCACGCGTCATCCGTGCGTACTGCGCGGAGAACAGGAAGGCCAGCGTGATCCAGGGCAACGTCAGCGACTGAGCCCAGACGATCGGGTTGTCCTGGAACGGCGTATAACTTCCGCCGGGTTTGGTCCATTGCAACTGATAGCTGAAGAACGCCAGACAGATCAGGCCGGTGAAGAAGATCGGCAGGGAGACGCCGGCCAGGGCCACGCTCATCGCCGCGCGATCCCAGAAGCTGCCGCGTCTCAGCGCGGACAGCACGCCGATCGCGACACCGCCGACCACCCAGATGAGGGCGGCGCCGACCGCGAGCGACAGGGTCACCGGTATTCGGTCCAGCAGTTCCGGCCAGACGGCCTGCTTGGTGATGAACGAGTAGCCGACACAAGGCGCCGGGCAGCGCTCGACACCGGCGCCATAGTCGTAGTCCTTGCCCACGACGACGCCCTTGGCCCAGTTGAAGTACTGGACCGCGATGGGGTCGTAGAAGCCGAGCTTCTCCGCGGTCGCCTTGACGGTCGACTCGGTGGCGGCGCGACCGACGTAACGGGTGGCCATCGTCTCCGGCGTTGAACCGGCGAGACGCGGCACCAGGTAGAAGATCGAGAAGGTGATGACGCTGATGACGAAGAGCAGACCAATTGCGGCCAGCAACCGTCGCAAGATGTAAGTGACCACAATGGCTGGCGTCGACACCCGGTCCGGGGATTACCCGGACCGGGTGCCATGCGCCCTCACCTGCCTAACGGATCGATGCGGTGGAAGAGCTGCGGACTACTGCAGGCCCATGGCCATGTAGTCGTACTGGCCGAACGCCTCGTTGTAGAAGACGTTCGTGACGCCCTTGCCACGCAGCACCAGGCTCTTGGCGTAGACGCCCGGGTAGATCACGGCCTCTTCCATCACGCGCTTGTCGATCGCGCCCCAGGCCGCCTCGCGCTTGGCCGTGTCGGTCTCGCTGACCGCCGCGTCCAGCATCTTGTCGACCTCGGGAACGCGAACACTGATGTTCGACGAACCGCCGGTGTCCCGGATGACCCGGCTGTCGACGATCTGCGACAGGAAGCCGAAGCCGTCGTTCCAGTCCGCGCCCCAGCCGTTGGTGGCCAGACCGATCTTGTTCTTGAGCATGAACGGCGGGTTGCCGGCGTACTGCGAGAAGTAGTCACCCGCCGGGTAGCCCTTCAGGGTCAGCTTGATGCCAACACGCTCGAGCGACTGCTTCATCGACTCCGCGGTCGCCTTCTCCTTGGCGCGGTCCGAGCGGTACACCATGTTGGTGCTGAAACCGTTCGGCTGACCACAAGCGGTCAGGTGCTCCTTGGCCTTCGCGATGTCACCCTTGTGGTCGGCGCCGTTCGGGTACAGGTCGAACTTCTGGTAGCCGGCGATCATCGGCGGCATGATCGTGGTGGCCAGGTCGCCACCGGCGAACGCGCCTCCGTAGGCGGTCTGGTAGCCGGTCTGGTCGACCGCGTACATGACGGCCTTACGGCAGTCGATGTTGTCGAACGGCGCCACCTTCGGGTTGATCGAGGTGTACCAGAGGCGGGCGATGGTCGGGTTGTCCGCGCGCTTCTTCAGTTCCGGGTCGCTCAGCACCTTGCCCTGGGCGGCCGGCTGCACACCGGTGCCGGCCAGGTCGATGTGGATGTCACCGGAGATCAAACGGTTGTCGAGGTCGTTGCCCTCAACCTTGAGCGTGACCTCGTAACCATCCGGCAGCGCCTTGCGGTTCGGGTCGGTCGCGGGGTCCCAGTTCGGGTTCCGCTTGAGGGTGTAACCCTTGCCTTCTTCGACCTTGTCGAACATGTACGGGCCGGAGCTGATCACGTGCTGCTTGTACTTCGCGCCCGTGTCCTTGGCCTCGGGAATCGGCACCGTCTGCGGCAGCGCGGCCATGTAGTCGAATCCGCCGAAGGCCTGCTTCAGGTGGAAGACGATCGTCTGGTCGTCCGGCGTGGTGATCGCCGAGTCCGTGTTGACGCCCTTGGACTTGTAGACGCCCTTGTAGCCGGCGGGGAGGTTCAGGAACGCCTCGAAGTACGCCGGGCCGTTCGGGAAGGTCTCCTTGTCCGTGGACCGCAGTACGGCGTACTTGACGTCCTTGGAGGTCACCGGAGTGCCGTCCTCGAACTTCACGCCCGCGCGCAGCTTGTAGGTCCAGGTCTTGCCACCGTCGGACGGCACGCCCGGGCCCTCGGCCAGGTCACCGGTCAACTCGTTGCTCTCGGCACCGGGTGCGACCTTGTACATCAACAGCGAACGGCCGTAGGTACGCAGGAAGTTCCAGGAGACGCCGTAGTACGTCTCGCCCGGGTCGACCGTGTCCAGCTGGTCGGAGTGGGCGAACTTCATGATGCCGCCCTTCTTGTCAGAAGGGTTGAACACCTTGGTGAGCGACGCGTTGAACTCCTCGGTCGCACCACCGCCTCCGCCGGTCGTGTCCGTTCCGCCACCACAGGCCGAAAGGACAAGCGCGAGCGCTGCGCTGGCAGCCACCGCGAGTCTCAATCGATTCTTCGTCATTGTGCGGGTACACCCCTTCTAGTAACGAGCTACAACAGCAGCAGGTCCTGCGTGCGTGCGTGTGGCTTCACCGAGCCCGGGGATCGAGCGCATCGCGCAGCCCGTCACCGAACAGATTGAAGGCCAGCACGGTGATGAAGATCGCCATGCCAGGCCAGAACATGAAGTGCGGCATCGTGTAGTACGCCACCGCGTCGGAGAGCATGCCACCCCAGGTGGCAGTCGGCGGCCGGACGCCGACACCGAGGAAGGACAACGCCGCCTCGAAGAGGATGTTGGTCGGGATCAGCAACGTCGCGTAGACGAGGATCGGACCCATCAGGTTCGGCAGCAGCTCGGTGATCAGGATGTACGGCTTCCGCGCGCCGAGGCTGCGGGACGCGTCCACGAACTCGCGTTCGCGCAGCGACAGCGTCTGACCTCGGATGATCCGGCCGATGTACGGCCAGTTGAAGAATCCGATCACGAACACCAGCACCGAGATGCGCAGCGTGTCACCGCCGAGGCCGAACGCGTCGTCCGGTACGACACCCGCGAGCGCGATCGCGAAGACCAGCAGCGGGAAGGCCAGGAAGACGTCCATCAGCCGGCTGATCACAGCGTCCACCCAGCCGCCGAAGAAGCCGGCGATGATGCCCATGGTGGTACCGATGAAAACCGAGAGCAGGGTCGCGAAGAACGCGATCAGCAGCGAGATCCGGGAGCCGTAGACGACCCGGCTGAAGATGTCCCGGCCGTTCAGCGGTTCGATCCCCATCAGGTGCTCGGAGCTCATGCCCCCGAACCTGCCCAAGGGGGCCAGCGTGCCACCTTGAGTGTCGATCTTGTCCTGGTGGAACTCGTTCGGCGGTGAGCCGAGCAGGTTCACGATCAGCGGCGCGAACACGGCCATCAGGATGAGCAGTACCACCACGACCGCTCCCGCGATCGCGACCTTGTCCCTCTTCAGCCTGATCCAGGCGATCTGCCCGAGTGAGCGGCCCTCGATCTTGCCGACACCCTTCAGGACGGCTTCGGGATCCGCCGTTGCCGCCTCGGGTGAGACCTCGAGTGGTGTGGTCACGCGATGGACACCCCTGCCTGTTCGTCATTGAACATCGCCGATTGCTGCCGCCTTAACCTGCCGCTCAGACGATGCCCGCGTCAAACGCCGGAAGAGTGCGTTGCCCGATCGTGATACGCGGGAAATCTTCCTGGTATCGCGGCACCATCAACTACTCAACGTAGCGTCGCACGCCCCTCGCAGACGGTAACGACGACATTGCAAGCGTGTCCCGCCAAGGGGTCAGGCGGGAGCTACTTCGTCAGGTAGGAGTAGTAGAAGTAGAAGAGCGGGTTGAGGGTCTCCAGGACGTTCTTGACGTCCTTGCCCGCTACGACGCTCATGCGGCCCTGCCAGATCGGGATGGCCGGTACGTCGTTGGCGACCAGCGTCTGCAGATCGCGGAAGGTGGAGTCGCGGTCGACGTTGTTCTGCGAGCCGACCTCGAGCTCGATCAGCCGGTTCGCCAGCTGCGACTTGTAGCCGTTCTGGTAGAACCCGCCGTCCTTCAGGAACGGCGCGAGGAAGTTGTCACCGTCCGGGAAGTCCGGCACCCAGCCGAGGTGGAACAGGTCGTACGTCCCGGCGCGGGCCTGCTGCTGGAACTGCGGCCAGGGCGCGCTCTTCAACGTCACCTTGAACAGGCCGGACGCCTCGAGCTGGCGCTTGACCTCAGCCGCCTCCGCGCCCGCCGAACCACCGAAGTGGGTCGGGGTGTAGCCGAGGGTGAGCGTCACCGGTGCCGCAATACCGCCCTCCGCGAGGATGGCGGCCGCCTTCGCCCGCGACGGCTCCTTGTACTCATTCTTGAAGGACTCGGTGTGCCCGCCGAAGCCGGTCGGCATCAACGAGAACAACGGCGTCACCTGACCGTCGTACACCTTTTTGGTGATGGTCGCGCGATCGATCAGCTGCGCGACGGCACGTCGTACCGGTGTCTTCTTGACGATGGCCGACTTGAAGTGGAAGGCGAACGCGCGGATCTCGGCCGCGTCCCCCTCGACCACCTGGAGGCTGTCGGTATCGCGCAGGGTCTTCAGGTCCTGCGGGCCGATCCCCCGGAAACCGACGTCGGCGGATCCGTTCGTGAGGGCCTGCTTGACGTCGGCGGAAGCCTTGTACCACTTGATGTCGACGCGGTTGTTCTCCGGCGGACGCACCCCGTGATAGTCGGCGAACTTCTCCAGCACGGCACTTTCGCCCGGCTTGTACGACGTGAGGCGGTACGGGCCGCTGCCGACGACCTTCGTATCGGGCAGCAGCTTGTCCTTCGGGAAGACCTGCTCGTCGACGATCGCGGCGGCCGTCGTGGTGAGCAGGTACGGGAAGGTGGCGTCGGCGCGCTTGAGGTTGAACGTGACCGTGACCTCATCGACGACCTGGACGTTGCCGAGGGTCGCGAACAACGCCGACGGGCCCTGCGGGTCCTTGATCTTGACCATCCGGTCGAACGAGAACTTCACATCGGACGCGCGCAGGTCGTGATCGTTGTGGAAGGTCAGCTTGGACTTCAGGGTGCAGGTGTACGTCGTGGGGGTGTCGAACTGGCAGTCGGCCGCATCCGGCACGGGCGTCGCCTTGCCCGGGATGATGGTCAGCAGGGTCTGGTAGATGTTCGCGTGCACCGTCCGCGAGCCGGTGTCGTACGCCCCGGCCGGGTCGAGTGCGGTGACGCCCTCGGCGGTCGCGACCCGGATGGTCACGTCCTTCGTGGTGCTGCCCGTGGTACCACCCTGGGCACAAGCGCTCAGGCTCACCGCCAGAACACCCGCCGCCGTGATCGCCACGGTACGGCGCTTGTCCAGAATCACCATTCCACCCTCTCGAAGCCCACGCAAAGCACACCACCCAACCCCGGAACGCTACCGCCCCGGGGGTTAGGTCGCCAAAGCCAGTGTCCTGAGTCAGAGGTTCGTGCCCCAGCTCCGGTGTCCAGGTGCGTGCATCGCAAGGCGGAGGAGGGGAGCAATCTTTTTCGATTGTGACCCGACGACAACGCCGCGAGGTGCGTGCCTGGGCGCCGGAGATGGGGTGCGAGCCTCTGACTCAGGACACTAGTTTGCGCAGGTCGTCTGGAGTAACGCCCGCGAGGGTGTCCAAAACCACTCGACGCGGTTCCGTGGGGATCGGCACCCACTGCGGTACGGCGACCACGAAAGCGCCCGCGGCAAGGCCGGACGCCGAGCCGTTGAGGGTGTCCTCGATGACCACGCAGTCGGCCGGATCGACGTCCAGCTCGCGCGCGGCGGTGAGGTACGGCTCGGGATGCGGTTTGCCGTTCACGACCTCGTCCCCCGCGACCACGACCTCGAACAATCCCGGCGGGAAATGCGACAGCACCGCGTCGATCATGGTCCGGTACGACGCGGAGACGAGCGCGCACGGTGTGCCCTCATCCCGCAGGGCCTCCAGCAGCTCGCGCGCGCCGGGCCGGAACACGACCGATTCCTTCAGCGCGCGCACGACCTCGCTGTAGATCCGCTCGCCCAGCGCGTCCGCCTCGATCGCGCCCTCCGGCACGGCCGCGAGCCAGACCTTCAAAGCGTCCGGCAGCGAACTCCCGATCAGCTTGAGGCTGTCCTCGTCGGTCCAGTGTCCGCCGAGCTCACCCAGCACCTCGATCTGCACCCGGCCCCAGATCGGCTCGGAGTCGACCAAGGTGCCGTCCATGTCCCAGAGCACCGCTTTGACCGTCACGAGGCGTTGAAGTACTTCGCCTCGGGGTGGTGCACCACCAGCGCGTCGGTGGACTGCTCCGGATGCAACTGCAGTTCCTCGGACAACTCGACCCCGATCCGTTCCGGCTTCAACAGGTCCACCAGTTTTGCCCGGTCCTCCAAATTGGGGCAGGCCGGATAGCCGAACGAGTACCGCGAACCCCGGTACTCCTGGTCCCGCAACATCCGGTCCAGATCGCCGTCATCCTTGCCAAAGCCGAGCTCGTCGCGGACCCGCGCGTGCCAGTACTCCGCGAGCGCCTCGGTCAGCTGAACCGACAGCCCGTGCAGCTCGAGGTACTCCCGGTAGGCGTTCTTCGCGAACAGCTCGCCGGTCACTTCCGCCACCTTCGGCCCCATCGTGACCAGGTGGAACGCGACCACGTCGAGCTCGCCCGAGTCCTTCGGCCGGAAGAAGTCCGACAGGCAGAGGAAGCGATCGCGCCGCTGCCGGGGGAACTCGAACCGGTGCAACTCCGTGGACTTGTCGGCCGGATCCAGCACGACCAGCTCGTTCGCCTCGGAATAGCAGGGCCAGTAGCCGTACACCACGGCCGCCTCGAGAATGCCGTCCGTCTTGACCCGGTCCATCCACATCCGCAGCCGCGGCCGTCCTTCCGTCTCCACCAACTCGTCGTACGACGGTCCGGTGTCGCCGCGGGTGCCACGCAGACCCCACTGGCCGAGGAACGTCGCGCGCTCGTCGAGATAGCCCGAGTACTCCCCCAGCGGGATGCCCTTGACGATCCGGTCACCCCAGAACGGCGGCGTCGGGATCGGGTTGTCCAGTGCGACGTCGGACCGGGCCGGGACCTCCTCCAGCGGAAGGTCCAGCACGCTCGTGGTCGCGCGGACCCGGCGCTCGCGCGGCTTGGGCAGGCTCGCGCCCGGCACCCCGCGCTTGACCGCCATCGCGGCGTCCATCAGGCGCAACCCCTCGAACGCGTCGCGTGCGTACCGCACTTCGCCTTCGAAGAGATTGCCCAGATCCTGTTCGACGTACGCCCGGGTGAGGGCGGCGCCGCCGAGGAGGACCGGCCACTTCTGGGCGAGGCCGCGCTGGTTCATCTCCTCGAGGTTCTCCTTCATCACCACGGTCGACTTCACCAGCAGCCCGGACATGCCGATCACGTCGGCCTTGTTCTCCTCGGCGGCCTCGAGGATCGCGTTCACCGGCTGCTTGATGCCGAGGTTGACCACGCTGTAGCCGTTGTTGGTGAGGATGATGTCGACCAGGTTCTTGCCGATGTCGTGCACATCGCCCTTGACCGTGGCGAGCACGATCGTGCCCTTGCCCTCGTCGCCTTCGACCTTCTCCATGTGCGGTTCGAGATAGGCCACGCAGGTCTTCATCACCTCGGCCGACTGCAGCACGAACGGCAGCTGCATCTGGCCCGAACCGAACAGCTCGCCAACGACCTTCATGCCTTCGAGCAGGTCCTCGTTGATGATCTGCAGCGCCTTCTTGCCTGCCGCCATCGACTCGTCCAGGTCGGCCTCGACGCCGTTGCGCTCGCCGTCGATGATTCGTTGCCTCAGGCGCTCATCGACCGGCATGTCGAGCAGCTCCTGCAGCTTGCTCGCCTTGACGTCGGCCGACTTGACGCCGTCGAACAGCTCCAGCAGGTGCTGCAGCGGGTCGTACCCCTCGCGCCGGCGGTCGTAGATCAGGTCGAGCGCCGCTTCGCGCTGGTCGTCGGCGATCTTCGACATCGGCATGATCCGGCTCGCGTGCACGATGGCCGAATCGAGCCCGGCCTGGACGCACTCGTGCAGGAACACCGAGTTCAGCACGTGCCGCGCGGCCGGGTTGAGGCCGAACGAGATGTTCGACAGGCCGAGCACGGTCTGCACATCCGGCCGGCGCTGCTTCAGCAGCCGAATGGCCTCGATCGTCTCGATACCGTCGCGACGCGACTCCTCCTGACCAGTGGCCAGGGTGAAGGTCAAGGTGTCGATCAGTACGTCGTGACCGGCGATCCCGTAGTCCCGTTCGAGCGTCTCCAGCAGTCGCTCGGCGATCGCGACCTTGGTCTCCGCCGTACGCGCCTGGCCACTCTCGTCGATCGTCAGCGCCACCACGGCAGCGCCGTACTCCTTGGCCAGACCGGCGATCTTGGCGAACCGCGAATCCGGCGCCTCGCCGTCCTCGAAGTTGACCGAGTTGAGCGCACAACGGCCGCCGAGCATGGCCAGACCGGCCTCGAGCACCTGCGGCTCGGTCGAGTCCAGCACGATCGGCAGGGTCGACGCCGTCGCGAGGCGGCTCGCGATCTGCTTCATATCCGCCACGCCGTCCCGGCCGACGTAGTCGACGCAGAGGTCCAGCAGGTGCGCGCCGTCGCGGATCTGGGCGCGCGCGATCTCTACGCAGCCCTCCCAGTCCTCGGCGAGCATGGCCTCCTTGAAGGCCTTCGACCCGTTCGCGTTGGTGCGCTCACCGATCGACAGGTACGACGTGTCCTGGCGGAAGGGCACCGTTTGGTAGAGCGACGCCACTCCGGCCTCGGGCTTCGGCTCGCGCACCTTGGAGGCACGCCCGCCGACCCGCTCGACGACCTGGCGGAGGTGCTCCGGCGTCGTACCGCAACAGCCGCCGACCAGGGACAAGCCGTACGACTCGACGAAGGTCTCGTGCGCGTCGGCCAGCTCCTCCGGCGTCAGCGGGTAGTAAGCGCCGTCGGCGGTGAGCTGCGGCAGACCCGCATTCGGCATACAGGCGAGCGGGATGGTCGAGTGCCGAGAGAGATAGCGCAGGTGCTCGCTCATCTCCTTCGGCCCGGTGGCACAGTTCAGGCCGATCAGGTCGATGCCGAGCGGCTCCAGCGCGGTCAGGGCGGCGCCGATCTCACTGCCGAGCAGCATCGTGCCGGTGGTCTCGACGGTGACCGAGACGATGATCGGGATGGTCGAGTCGGCCGCGGCCAGCGCGTGCTTCGCGCCGATCACGCTCGCCTTGGTCTGCAGCAGATCCTGGGTGGTCTCGATGATGACCGCGTCGGCGCCACCGTCGACCAGACCGCGCACGTTCTCCGCGTAGGCGTCGCGCAGGATCTCGAAGGTGGTGTGACCGAGCGTCGGCAGCTTCGTGCCCGGCCCGACACTGCCGAGCACGAACCGCGGCTGGTCCGGCGTCGAGGCCTCGTCGGCGGCCTCACGGGCCAGGCGCGCGCCCGCCTCGCTCAGCTCGTAGATCCGGTCGGAGATCCCGTACTCCCCGAGGTTGGCGAAGTTGGCGCCGAAGGTGTTCGTCTCGACGGCGTCCACGCCGACGTCGAAGTACGCCTTGTGGATGGCGCGCACGACGTCCGGCCGGGTGATGCTGAGGATCTCGTTACAACCCTCGTGACCCTGGAACTCGTCCAGGCTCAGGTCATAGGCCTGCAACATCGTGCCCATCGCTCCGTCCGCCACGACTACGCGCTCTTTGAGCACCTGGCGAAGGTCGGGACGATCGGGCACAACTACCTCCAGCATTAGGGGAACGACTAGTGGATCACTGAAGTCTCTCAGTTCCACGTCCATATTCCGACATCCGGTCACTCGTCTCAAACTCCGAAGTGGGGGTGGCCGCGGCTAGGCTGGACGCCAGATGAATGGATTGCAGGCTCGATCACGAGAAGGAGGGGATGTCCGGTGCCGGATCTGGGCGAACTGAACAACCCGTTGGTGATCGCCGCATTCGAGGGCTGGAACGACGCGGCCGAGGCCGCCACCGGCGCTGTCGACCACCTGATCGACGAGTGGGACGCCGAGCTCATCGCGGAGGTGGATCCCGAGGACTACTACGACTTCCAGGTCAATCGCCCCAGCGTCGGTTTCGACGAGGCCGGCGAGCGCGCGCTGACCTGGCCGACCACGAGGGTGTATGTCGCGAAGCCGGAGGGCGCGGGCCGCGACATCGTGCTCATCCGCGGTATCGAGCCGAACATGCGCTGGCGTGGGTTCTGCAACGAGCTGCTGGCCATGGTCGACGACGCGGACGCCCAGCTGGTCGTCGTGCTCGGTGCGCTGCTGGCCGACTCGCCGCACACCCGGCCGATCCCGGTCAGCGCCACCACCACGGATACCGAGCTCGCGACCGCGTGGAGCCTGGAGCCGTCGAAGTACGAGGGGCCGACCGGCATCACCGGCGTGTTCTCCGACGCCTGCAGCTCGCTGGGCATCCCGTCCGTGTCCGTGTGGGCGGCGATCCCGCACTACATCGCGGGTAGCCCGTGCCCGAAGGCGACGCTCGCGTTGCTCGGCAAGGTCGAGGCGTTGACCGATCTCGCGATTCCCGAGGGCGATCTGCCGGAGATGGCTCGTGCGTGGCAGCGTGGCGCCGACGAGCTCAGCGAGGAAGACCCCGAGGTCGCGGAGTACGTGCAGTCGCTCGAGGAGCAGCGCGATACGACCGATCTGCCCGAGGCCAGCGGTGACGCCATCGCCGCCGAATTCGAGCGCTACCTCCGCCGACGCAACACAGACCGCCCCGACAGCTGATTTACAGCCGTACGCCGAGGAGAGCGTCGACGGCGATCGCCACGTCGGCGGCGGCGGACGGGTCGTCGCCGTTCGACTCGGCCCACGCGTCGACGGCCGCGAGCGCCTTCGCGGTGTCCAGGTCCTCGGCCAGCGCCGCGCGGATGGCGTCGATGACCGGCGCGGCCTCAGCCGCCGTACCGCGAGTGATCGCGCCACGCCACACGTCGAGCCGCTCCTGGGCCGCGGTCAGGTCGTCCTCGGTCCAGAACCAGTCCGTCCGGTAGTGATGCGCGAGCAGCACCAGCCGGATCGCCATCGGGTCCACGCCGGCCTTGCGCGTCTTCGAGACCAGCACGAGATTGCCCTTGGACTTCGACATCTTCTCGCCGTCGAGCCCGACCATCGCCTGGTGCACGTACGCCCGGGCGAACGGGTGCTCCCCCGTCGCCACCTGCGCCTCGGACGCCGACATCTCGTGGTGCGGGAAGACCAGATCCGAGCCGCCACCCTGGATGTCGACGGTCATCCCCAGGTACTTCAGGGCGATCGCAGAGCACTCGACGTGCCAACCCGGCCGGCCGCGCCCGAACGGCGAGTCCCACGCGGGCTCACCCGGACGCTCGAGCTGCCAGACCAGACAGTCCAGCGGGTCCCGCTTGCCCTCGCGGTCGGGGTCTCCCCCGCGCTCGCCGAACAGCGCCCGCATCGTCTCGGCGTCGAACCCTGACACGCCGCCGAAAGTCGGATCCGCCTTCACCGCGAAGTACAGATCGCCGTCGACCTCGTAGACGGCGTCCGCCTTCTGGAGGTCGACGATCATGTCGATGACGAGCGGGATGGCTTCGACGGCACCGATGTACGCCTGCGGCGGGATGACCCGGAGCGCGGTCATGTCCTCGCGGAACAGGTCGATCTCCCGGCTGGCCAGGTCGGTCCACTCGACGCCGGTGGCCGTGGCACGTTCGAGCAGCGGGTCGTCCACGTCGGTGATGTTCTGCGTGTAGCTGACTTGGTGGCCGGCGTCGCGCCACATCCGCCCGATCAGGTCGAACGTGACGTATGTGGCGGCATGGCCCATATGCGTCGCGTCGTACGGCGTGATGCCGCAGACGTACATCCGGGCCGGGTCGTCGCCGACCGGGCTCACCTCGACCAGCCCGTTCGAGGCCGTGTCGAACAGGCGCAGCACCCGCGCCTGGCCGGGAACTTCCGGGATCTCTGGTTCAGCCCACGCCTGCATGAGATGGAGCCTATCCAGTGCGCTGAAGCGCTTCACCGCGGGCATCTCGGAACATGAGCAGCATCACACGCTCACCGCGGTCCGGGCTAAAGTGCGTCGGGTTTTAGAAGGCTGGCCAAGGAATGGCGGGCCAGTCCTCGCTGGGCAGCGGGAACTTGCCGGTCCGCACCAGTGCGTGGCAGCGCTCGAGGGTGGCGGTCAGCTCGATGCCGGTGATGAGCTGCCTGAGCTCGGCGCCAAGTCCGCCCGCGAGCTCGTCCGCTAGGCGCTGGACGTCGTCGAGCAACTCCCGCGGCACCTCGGACCCGGCCCAGCCCCACAACACCGTGCGCAGCTTGTCGTCGGCGTTGAAGGTGACGCCATGGTCGACGCCGAACACACCCTTGCCCTGGGCATCGAGCACGTGCCCGCCCTTGCGATCCGCGTTGTTGACCACGGCATCGAACACGGCCATCCGGCGCAGCTCGACGGTATCGGCGTGCACCAGGGTCACCGGGTTGTGCCGGCCGTCGAGCGCATCCAGCACGCCAAGCCAACCCGGCGGCACCTGGCCCTGCGGCACGATGTCGACCAATTCGGTCCGGTCCTCGGTCGGCTCGGCCTCGTCCACCCAAAGCTGGACCATGCCCTCGCCGAGTGGCCCGTCGCGCAACAAGGTCGGCGGTACGACGGACCAGCCGAGCGCCTCGGACACGACGTACGCCGCGAACTCCCGTTGGGCCAGCGTGCCGTCGGGGAAGTCCCAGAGTGGCTTCTCCCCGCGGACGGGTTTGTAGACCACCGTGGCGGTGTCGTCGCCGCGGCTCAGCGTGCCCTGGAAGGTGGCGTTGGAGGCCGTGACGAGCCGGCCGTGCAGGGAGAGCTCCCCGTCACGCAGGAGGTCGAGGCTCGTGGCGGCGAACATCGTCATGGCTCAGACGTGACGCCGGTAGCCGTTGGCCCGTGGACAGATGTGCCCTTCGGGATCGATCGGGCGACCGCAGAACGGGCAGTTCGGCCGGCCGGCCGCGACCAGGGCGACGGCCCGGCGCGCGAAGGCCCGGGCCTGCTGCTCGCTGATCCGGACGATGAAGACCTCGCCCTCGTCCTCCGTCTCCAGCGCCGCCGCGACCAACGCCTCGGCGTCCTCGGCCTCGGGATCGACGCCGGTCACCGTGACCGCGAACACCTCGATCACCACCCGCTCGGCGTCGGCCTCCCAGGCCAGCGTCATGGTGCCGGCCCGGAACTCCTCCTCGATCGGCTGCTCCAGCGGATCGGTGTCGTCGATCTCGGTCACCGGTTTCGGCTCCCGGTCGAACCGGCGCGCGACCTCGTCCAGCATCACATCGAGCCGCTCCGCGAGGGCCATCACCTGTTCCTTCTCACAGGCGACCGAAGTCAGCCTGGTACCAGTCCGGGCCTGGAGGAAGAACGTCCGGGCCCCGGGCTCCCCGACGGTACCTGCGACGAACCTGTCCGGGTCGTCGTACGAATGCACAACACGCGCCATGGCTTAGACCCTATTACCGACCGCCAACGACGGCATCCGATGCCCGCCGAGTGGGCTTCTTCTTCGCGGGTTTCGGAGCGAACGAGGCCAGCTCCGAGCCGGTGTCGTTGAGCCTGACAAGGAATGGCCGGTGCGGCGTGTAGGTGATGATCGTGGTCGAGGCGGTGTCCACGACGATGCGCTGGAACGTGTCCAGATGCTGACCGAGCGCGTCCGCGACGATCGCCTTGATCACGTCGCCGTGGCTCACCGCCACCCAGACGGCGTCGTGGCCGTGGCTCTCGGCAAGGCGCGCGTCGTGGTCGCGGATGGCGTCGACGGCTCGTTGCTGCATGCCCCGCATCGACTCGCCGTTCGGGAAGGTGACGGCCGAAGGGTGCTGCTGGACGACGGACCAGAGCGGATCCTTCGCCAACGCCGAGATCTTCTTGCCGGTCCAATCGCCGTACCCACATTCGGTCAGCCGTCGGTCGGTTGCCGGACGCAACTGCTGCTCCTGCTGCTTTTGGGCTGTCGCGATGGCGGCCGCAGTCTGCTTGCAGCGATCGAGCGGCGAGGTGACGATCGCGGCCAGCGGCAGCGAGGCGAGGCGCTCGGCGACGGCGGCGACCTGGGTCAGACCGGTCTCGTCCAGCTTCACCCCCGGACTGCGCCCGGCCAGAATGCCGGAGGTATTCGCACCGCTGCGACCGTGCCGAACCAGAATCACCGTGGGCATGTGCGCACGTTATCCGGTCCGGCCAAGTCCCGAGTGGCAGACTCGGGGTGTGATCGTCGACTGTGGGGTCTACGCCGAGGGTGTCCGGCAGGAGCTGCCGCGTACCCCGGAGACCGTCGCGCAAGCCCTCGTCGACCACAAGGGCTGCTTCGGCTGGGTCGGCCTGCACGAGCCGAACCCGGAAGAGCTCGTCACCGTCCAGAAGCTCTTCGGCCTGCACGAACTGGCCGTCGAGGACGCGTTGAAGCCGCACCAACGCCCCAAGATCGAGCGGTACGGCGAGTCGCTGGTGGTCGTGCTCCGAACCCTCTGGTACGTCGATGCCGAGGACGCCGTCGAAACCGGCCAGGTCAGCATCTTCGTCGGCGACCGGTACGTCGTGACCGTCCGCCACGGCAAAGGCGGCGGCCTCGCCACCGCCCGCCAGGAACTCGAAGAGCGCGCGTCCGTCCTCGGCCACGGCCCGCCCGCCGTACTGTGGGCCGTCTGCGACTCGATCGTCGACGGCTACGAAGCGGTCGCCGCCTCGGTCGAGGTGGACGTGGACGAGATCGAGTCCTCGGTCTTCTCGAAGGACCGGACCAGCGACGCCGAACGCATCTACACCCTCAAACGCGAAGTCCTCGAAATGCGGCGAGCGATCGTGCCGTTGCGCGAACCGATGGAGCTCTTCGCCCACGGCGACGTACGCGGCATCGACCCCGAAGCGGCCCCGTTCTTCCGCGATGTGGTCGACCACGTCATCCGGGTTTCCGACCAGACAGAAGCCCTCGACGCCCTCCTCAACTCCGCCCTCAACGCCCACCTGGCCCGCGTATCCGTCCAGCAAAACGACGACATGCGCCGAATCGCCGCCTGGGTAGCCATCGCGGCCGTGCCAACCATGATCGCCGGCATCTACGGCATGAACTTCGAGAACATGCCCGAACTCCGCTGGTACTACGGCTACTTCATCATCCTCGCCCTCATGGCCACCATCTGCACCACCATGTACGCCGCCTTCCGCCGCGCCGGCTGGCTCTAACCCCACCCCAGCCCCCTCACCTTCCTACGCCCACCCCTCCACCTTGCTGCGCCCTCTTTCCGAATGGTCACGCCGGCTATCAGTTGGACGGGTGAGGTCTGACCGTTTGCGTCGCCACTTCCCGAGCGGAGTGGACGTTTCCGGCCCGAAAATCGTCCAGTCCGCTCGGGAGGCTGACCGCCGGGCCGTCGATTAGCCTCCGGCGCGGGTCCGCGGCCGAATTCCCGGGTTCGCGTGACATATATGCGGACCGAACCCCAGAATTTCAGTGGCTAACCCCCAAGATCGCGGGTCACCCCTGCAGATCAGAAGGGATAACCCACCATCTTGATGGTTAACCCTCTACGTTCAGCCGATCCCGGCCGGCGAGGACCGGATGCCGCCGACTTTCGAGGGTCGGCCTCCCAATTGGGGGGTCGACCCCAAAGCCGGTTAGTTAGGCGTTTCGGGTGGTTGCCCAGGACTGGGTGGGCGTGTTGGACATCGAGCAGCGGAGCTCCGCGGGTAGACAGGTTTGTCCTCGCGAGACAACCAGCTACCGGTGAGGCTCCGCTGCCTGTTCAGTCTGTCATTACTCGCACGATCAGGGTGGCTGAGGGTGCGTTCGCGCCTGGTCATCTGGGCGAGTTGACCCAGTTCATTCCGTTCGAGATGGTCGATGAGGCTCTCGCCCAGACTGGCAGGACGCAGGCCCGGGTGCGTGATCTGCCGGCCCGGGTGGTGGTGTATCTGGTCTTGGCGGGGTGCCTGTTCAGCGATCGTGGCTATGGCCAGGTGTGGCACCGGCTGGTGGCCGGGCTGCACGGCCTGACCGTCGCGACACCCACCGCGGCCGCGTTGACCCATGCCCGGCGGCGACTCGGTGCTGCACCGTTGAAGGCCTTGTTCGACCTGCTCCGTGGCCCGTCCGCGCCGATCGCCGCTGCCGGGGTGCGGTGGCGGGGACTGCTGGTCACCGCGATCGACGGCACCACGATGACCGTGCCGGACACCGCCACCAATCTGGGCGTGTTCACCAAACAGACCGGCAGCCACGGCGGATCGGGCTATCCGCTGTTACGGCTGATGGTCGTAGTGTGTTGCGGCACCCGCACCATCATCGACGCGGCCTTCGGGTCAGCTCTGATCGGGGAAACCCGCTATGCGCCGCCGCTACTGGCCCGCAGCCTGCGCCGCGGGATGATCGTGCTGGCCGACCGGAACTTCGCCGCCCGGCAGGTCATCACCGCGATCACAGACGCCGGCGCCGACCTGCTGATCCGCTGCAAAGACAACCGCAAACTCCCTGTTCTGCAGCGCCACCGCGATGGCTCCTACCTGTCGATGTGGGATACGACTCCAGTCCGTGTGATCGAGGCCGAGGTCACCATCGCCACCAGCAACGGCCGACGCACCGGCACCTACCGGCTCGTCACCACCCTGCTCGACCCCGGCAACCACCCGGCCATCGACCTGGTCAAGCTCTACCACCAGCGCTGGGAAATCGAGTCGGCCTACCTGGCGATCAAATCGACCATCCTCGGCGGACACGTCCTGCGCGCCCGCACCCCTGAAGGCATCACCCAAGAGGTCTACGCACTCCTGATCACCTACCAGGTCCTGCGCCAAGCCATGACCGACGCCACCGACACCCAACCCGGCACCGACCCCGACCGGGCCAGCTTCACCATCGCCCTCAACGCCGCCCGCGACCAACTCATCCAAGCCACCGGCGTCATCGCCGGCACCGTAATCGACCTCGTCGGCCACATCGGCCGACTCGTCCTGGCCAACCTGCTACCCCCACGCCGAACCCGCCTCGGCCCCCGCACCGTCAAACGATCCACCTCCAAATACCCCGCCAAAGGACCCAACACCAACCGCACCACCTACCAAGCCACCATCAACATCGACATCCTCACTCCACCGCCCTGACAGCCCACCAACCCGCCTAACTAACCGGCCTTGGGGTCGACCCTCCAAGTTTCGCGAGTCCACTCCCCATTCCGAGGGTCGACCCTCGGAATAGGAAGACCGCAAGCGCCTGCCGCTGGCGCCATCGATCGAGGTCACGCGGAAGCGGCCAAAGGCGCGCACAACAAGGCACCTCGCGGCGAATCCCAACGATTACGTAGCAGTGATCGTCGAAGTAGCCAGCAGGATCAGGATCACCACGCCGAGGCAGATTCGGTAGAACGCGAAGATCTCCGTGCTGTGCTTCTGGACGAACTTGAGCAGCCATGCCACCGACGCGTACGCCACGACGAAGCTCACCGCCGTACCGATCAGAACCGGAATCAACCCGACCTCGCCGTCAAGCGCGTGCTGCAGCTCGAAGATCGCCGCCCCCACCAACGCCGGAATCCCCAGCAGGAACGCCATCCTCGTAGACGCGACCCGATCCAACCCACAGAACAACCCGGTCGAAATCGTCGCCCCCGACCGAGAGACACCCGGGATCAGCGCGAGGCACTGGAACAGCCCCATCATCAGTGAGTCGAAGAACGTGATCTTCTCCAGCGGCCGCTTCTTGCTCCCCAACCGCTCAGCCGCGACCATCACGAACGACCAGGCGATGAGCGACCCGGCCACCCACCACATGCTCCGCAGATCCCCCGAGATGAGATCGCGGAACACATATCCGACCACGCAGATCGGCAACGAGCCGACGATGACGTACCACCCCATGCGGTGGTCGAACTCGCCGCGGTGTTCGGGCTTGGCCAACCCCCGCACCCAAGCGATCGCGATGCGTTTGATGTCGGACCAGAAGAACAGGACGACCGCGGCGATGGCGCCCGACTGGATGACCGCGGTGAATGCGGTAATCGACGGATCATCAATCGGCTGCCCAAGAATCTTGGACGTAATGGTCAAATGACCAGTGCTGGAAACGGGCAGAAACTCGGTGAGTCCTTCGACAATGCCGAGGACAATGGCTTCCCAGATCGACATGGGCTTGTCAGTCACCGATCCCGGCGAGGTCGAGCGCCTCGGACACCGTTCGCAGCGTCGCGATCCGCCCATCCACACTGGACTCGAACGGCGTCACAGTGAGCGTCGTCACTCCCGCCTCGGCGTACGCCGACAACTTCTCGGCAATCCGCTCCTTCGGCCCCAGCAGCGACACCGAATCGATGAACTTCTGCGGCACCGCCGACATCGCGTCCCGATGGCGCTTCCCCAGGTACAACTCCCGTACCTCCTTGGCCTCATCCGCATACCCCATACGCACAGCCAAGGCGTTGTAGAAGTTCTTCTCACGACTGCCCATGCCGCCGACGTACAGCGCTGCATACCCACGGATCGGATCCGCACAGGCGGCGAGATCATCGCCGACCACGGTCGGTACGGAGGCCACCACGTCGAAGCCTTCCAGGTCGGAGCGGCCCGCTTTGGCGCGGCCCGCTGTGATTTGCGACAACTGCTCTCCCAGGTAGGACGGATCGTTGAAGATGCCGAGCCAGCCGTCGGCGATCTCGCCGGCGAGTTCGAGGTTCTTGGGCCCGATCGCGGCCAGGTAGACCGGCACATGCTCGCGGACCGGGTGGATCGACAGCTTGAGCGCCTTACCCGGCCCGTCGGGCAGCGGCAGCGTGAAGTGCTTGCCGTCGTACGCGACCGTCTCCCGGCGCATGGCGGCGTTCACGATCTCGACGTACTCGCGGGTGCGGGCGAGCGGCTTGTCGAAGCGGACGCCGTGCCAGCCCTCTGAGACCTGTGGGCCGGTTACGCCCAGTCCGAGCCGGAAGCGGCCGCCGGAGAGCGTGTCGAGGGTCGCGGCGGTCATGGCCGTCATCGCCGGCGTACGCGCCGGAATCTGGAACACGGCCGCTCCGACGTCGATGGTGGAGGTCTGAGCCGCCAGCCAGGCCAGCACGGTTGGTACGTCCGAGCCGTAGGCCTCCGCGGCCCAGGCGACGGAGTAGCCGAGCTGCTCGGCCTCCCGTACCAGCTTCAGATGATCTTGGTGATCCTGCCCACCGAGCACGAAGCCGATGTTGAGTCCGAGTCGCATGACAGGCGAGCCTAACGAGTCCGATCCACACCTGAGCAATAGGCTCGGGACATGCAGCAGCGCTATCTGGGTCACAGCGGTCTGGCGGTGAGCAGACTGGGCCTCGGCACGATGTCGTGGGGCCGCGACACCGACGAGCACGAGGCCCGCGAGCAACTCGCCGCCTTCGTCTCCGCGGGCGGCACGCTCGTCGACACCGCCGCGGCGTACGGCGATGGTGACAGCGAGCGCCTGCTCGGGTCACTACTTGGGGATGTCGTGCATCGCGACGACCTGGTGATCGCGACCAAGGCCGGGTTCAGCATCCGCCGCGGTGAGCGCATCACCGACACCTCGCGGGGTGCGTTGCTGCGCGATCTCGAGGGCTCGCTGCGCCGGCTCAATGTGGAGTACGTCGACCTCTGGCAGCTGCACACCTGGTCCGACGACGTGCCGCTGGAGGAGACGCTTTCGGCGCTCGATGCGGCAGTCAACTCCGGCAAGGTCCGTTATGTCGGTGTCTCCAACTACGCTGGTTGGAAGTCGGCTCGGGCCGTCACCTGGCAACAGGCGTGGCCCGGTCGCGCCGTACCGGTCTCCAACCAGGTGGAGTATTCCCTGCTGGCCCGGGACGCCGAGTCGGACACGATCCGCGCGGCGGCCGGGCTCGGCATCGGGGTGCTCGCGTGGTCGCCGCTCGGGCGGGGTGTGCTGACCGGGAAGTACCGCACCGGGATTCCGGCGGACTCGCGCGCGGCGTCCCAGCATTTGTCCAGATTCGTCGACCCCTACCTGGATGCGCGTGGTTCGGGCATCGTGGAGGCGGTGGCACGGGCCGCGGACGGGCTGGGCTGGTCACCGTTGGAGGTGGCGCTGACGTGGGTGCGGGACCGCCCGGGGGTGACCGCGCCGATCGTCGGGGCCCGGACGGCGATGCAGTTGAAGTCGGTGCTCGGGGTGGAGGAGCTCGCTCTGCCACCCGCGATCGTGGCGGCTTTGGAGGACGTTTCCTAACAGCAGTCAGTGAGGTGCGGATGGCCGAATACGAGATCCAGCAGTTCGAGGTTTCCCGGACTCTGCCGCGCGGTGCGGTCCGCCGAATGCTCGCCGAGCACGCGGAGTACGGCGGCTGGGAGCTCGCCCGCCTGCGCCGCTATCCCGACGGCACCCGCAAAGTCTGGTTGCGCCGCCGCATCATCAAGGTGATGCGGACCTTTTAGCAGTTCCGCGGTGGTCTAGCAGTCTTCGGCGTTCTCCAGTGGGCAGTTGATCCGCTCGTGCTCATCGATCGCCGCCACGATGCCCTTGCACGCCGCCTCGAAGACGTCCAGCCGCTCGTCCCCCACGCCCACACCGAAAAACGCCCGTACGTTCGCCGCATGCTTCGGCGCCGCGGTCTTGATCGCATCCCAGCCGGCCTCGGTCAGCACGATGTCCGGGAACCTCGACCCGGCACACGCCTCACGTCGTACCAGCCCGCGCTGTTCCATCCGCTTGATGTGGTGCGACATCCGGCTCTTCTCCCACCGGGTCATCTCCCCCAGCGCGAACGCGCGCATCCGCCCCTCGGGCGCCTCCGACAGGTTGACCAGGATCTCGTAGTCACTGCCGGACAGGCCGAAATCCCGCTGCAGATGCCGGTACAGGTGCGTGTCGAGCCGTTGCCGGACCTCGATGTACGCCCGCCAGGCGGACTGCTGCTCGTCGGTCAGCCAGGGGCTCTCGTCGTCCATGAAATCCACTGTACCGCTTGGGTTGACATATCAACCCAGCGAGCTAGAGTTGACACATCAACTCAAACCTTCCTGAAAGAAGAACCTCGATGAGCGAGCAGAAGATCATTGCCGTCGCCGGTGCCACCGGAGCCCAGGGCGGCGGCCTGGTGCGAGCGATCCTCGCCGATCCCGAACGACGGTTCGCCGTGCGCGCCCTGACGCGCAACGCGGCCTCGGACAAGGCCCAGGCCCTCGCGGCTCTCGGCGCCGAGGTGGTGGAGGCGGACCTCGATGACGAGGCGAGCATTCGGAAGGCCTTCGACGGCGCGTACGGCGCCTATGTGGTGACGAACTATTGGCAGACCCCGGCCAAGGCGGGTCAGAGCCCGGCCGAGATGGAGCTGGAGCAGGCCGGCATCGCGGCTCGCGCGGCCAAGGAAACGGGCGTCCAGCACTTGATCTGGTCGACCCTCGAGGACACCCGCGACCACTTCGGCTCGGATGAGCGCGTGCCGACGGTCGAGGAGACCTACAAGGTGCCGCACTTCGACGCCAAGAGTGAGGCCAACCGGCTGTTCACCGACCTCGGCGTGCCGACGACTTTCCTGCAGACCACGTTCTACTTCGACGCGTTCAAGCAGGGTCTCGGCCCCGCGCGCACGCCGGACGGCAAGCTCGTGCTGACGCTGCCGATGGACTCGGCGCCGATCTCGGGCATCGCCACGGAGGACATCGGCAAGACCGCGTTCGGCGTCTTCGCGAGCGGTTCCGAGTTCATCGGCGAGACCGTGAGCATCGCCGGCGACCACGTCACCGGTAAGGAGCTGGCACAGACCTTCACCGAGGTCCTCGGCGAGCAGGTGGACTACCAGCCGCTGGGGTTCGACGACTACCGCGCGCTCGGGTTCCCGGGGGCGGTCGAGCTCGGCAACATGTTCCAGTACTACGCCGAGGACGCCGACGGCTTCACCGGGCGGCGCGACCTCGACCAGGTCCGCAAGCTCAACCCGGAACTCCAGTCGTTCCGCACTTGGCTCGAGGCGAACAAGGCCGACATTCCCCTCAGCTGAGGTCGTGCTCGACCCAGACGTTGGGCTCGACGTAGACCGCGTAGTCGTGGCTGAGTGAGCAGTGGACCGGGACGAGCGCCTTCGGCACCTCGACGAAGCCGTCGGTGTCGAAGGGCAGACCGGTCCACTCGCGCCACTGCGCCAGCGATCCGGGTACGACCATCGAGGCCGGTGCCACCTTCACGATGGTGGCGCCGGCCTTGACGTGTACGCGCAGCCAGGGATCGACCGGCAGACCGTCGGCCCGCACCTGCTCGACGTACGACGTCATCGGCAGCTTCGGGTCCGTCTTGCCGTTCGGGCGAACCGGGGCGTAGAGCGTGCGATGGCCCTTGGCCTGGACAAGCGCTCGGCCAGTTCAGGCCGCTCGGCCAGCGTGGTGATCTCGATCGACATGTCCCGAAGTCTCGCATCGCGGATTTCCGGCCGCTTCTGGTTTTCGGCTGGCCAGCAAGACCGCGAACGCCACTGCGGACGTCAGCAGGCCCGCGCCGACAAGCGTGTGTTCCGCGCCGAAAGCGGCCAGTAGCGGTCCACCCGCCAGTAGGCCGGCAGCGCTGCCTGCATTGACCACGACGCTCTGCCCGGACAAGAGCGCTCGCCGTTCGGCACCAATGGATGAGCGAGTTATGACCGCAGAGATGGCTGCAACACCTAGTACGACGCTGACGCCGCCGAGGCAGGCGAACGCCGCAATAGCGGGCGGAGTTGCCCAGAGGCCCATGCCGGTCCAGCAGAACCCGAGGGCGGTCCACGCGCCTCCGGCCAGCAGCGCGGGCTGCACCCGTTTAACCAGGCGTACGGCGAGTACGGACGCCAGGACGGACCCAACGCCGTACCCGGTCATGCCGTACGCCAGGTAGATGCCGGGCTGTCCGCGTTCGGCGCCTAGAACCGATAGGCCGAGGGTGAATGCGAACCAAGTGACACAACCGGTCCCCCGCGCTATCCAGCCCAAGAGGACGTCCCTGCGGCCACGGAGAACTGCACGAATCGACGGCGCCTCAGGT